>JAAXJX010000018.1 GCA_012269595.1 Planctomycetia bacterium
GCCCAGCGCAGGGGCCGCATGGATGAAGCGGAAGGTTTGCTGAGGGAGGCACAATCCAGGGGAGGGGCCATCGCCGCCCGCGCCCTGTTGCAACGGGGAGCCATCTCCATGGACCTGAATCCATCGAGAGCCGCCGCCTGTTTCCGTGAGGCAGCCCGGCAGGCGGTCGACGATGAAACCCGCAGTGAAGCCCATTATCAGCAAGGGGTCGCGCTTCAAAGAATGGGACGCTTCGAAGATGCACAGCTGGCCCTGCAAAAGTGCCTCGACCTCGACGGATCAGGGAAGCACTCAGCCCAGGCCACCCTGCGCCTGCAATACGACCCGTGGTTCAGTGTTCAGGTGGGGGCATTCCTGAAAAAATCCCTCGCCCTCAAACAATCGACCCGACTGCAGGACGCGGGTTTTCCCGCAGAGATCCGCATGCCCGGTCGCAAAGGTTCACCACTGCATCGCGTACTCTCGGGAAGATACAAGGATCGATCCGGAGCCCAGCAACATGCCAGCCGCATACAGGCAGCTCTCGGTCTGGAAGAAGTGAAAGTCGTTCCGTAATGAGTCTGAAAAACATCATCGGTCTCGTACTGACGCTGTTGATCCTTCTGCTGATTTACTCAGGGTTTACGGCGTTCAGGGTCTCCAATCAGATGATCACCCCTGCACCCGCGGGCGACCCGTCACGACTGGGACCGGTCCAGGACTCTCGTCTTCCCTTCGGCGATGACTACCACAACTGCCAGGGTCGCTTGATGTTCAACAGAAAAGCGGACATGCGCGCCAAAAACCCTGTCGTCACCCTCCTGGACAACACAGGAGCTGACCTTTCACGCATCAAAGTGGATGGCCCGAATAGCCCGAGCTTCTGGGTCAGGGTACCGGAGGGAAATCAGGGCCTTGTCCGCCTGGAAGCAGACGACGCTTACCCCATCCAGACCCTGATCGAAAAGAACGTGCTCGTTTCGCTTCATGAAGCCGCCACCTTTTCAGGAACCATCCTGGGTCACGTGTTTGTGCTTCAGGGAGAAAAACTGCCGGATCCAACACCTCTGCCGAAAGCCCGGTTATTGATCGAAACAGCGAAAGGCTGGCAATCAGAGGTAACCACCGATGGAACAGGAAAATTTGAAGCCCTGATTCCCCCGGGTCCCTTTTTCGTAACCGTCCGTTCAGACAGTCACGCCGATGCCTTTTTCGACAACCTCACCGCCATTGCAGGAGAAACCATCGATCGTCAGATCATTCTGCCGGCAGGTTGTGAATTGGAAGGCTTTGCCATTGGAAACAATGTCACCCTCGAAGGGGCCAGAGCATCTCTTGTCTCAATTATGGAAGACGATGCGGACGCAGTTGCGGGCGAGCGGGGGAAATTCAAGATCACCGGGCTAACCTCCGGAATGGCGACGCTGTACTTGCAACACCCCGGCTACCAGGAGGAATCCTTCAACCTTTTGGTGCCCAAGGACAAGATCGGCATCCGCAAACCGTTCCCTCTCAAGCCTTCAGAGAACTTCAATGTTTCTGTCAATCTCGGCAACAGTTCGAATCTCCCGGATGCTCTGGTTCGCGTTACCCGTGGGATGGAAGTGATCTTCGAAGGACCCACTGCTGAGTTCAACGAGATGAATATCCTCGCCTCAGGTCAGACCTATGCCTTCCTTGCCAGCTGGAATCCTGCTCCGGAGGACGAACAGGCCATCCTCTACTCGATTCCCAAAATCTGGACGATGCCAGAGAGTGGAAGCGGAGATCTCACCCTGCAAATCGAGGACTGCGTGTACGCAAGAGGGTTGGTATTGAGCGCCGGTGGCGGAACCACCTTTGGTGGAGCCTTTGTCAAAATCAGGCTTGCTGATGCACAATTCGCAAATGCGCTTGAGGAAATCACCGTTTGGTGTGACACCAGTGGCCGCTTTGAATCCCCGCCGCTGCCCCAGGGGAATTACACCGTGGTTGC
Source organism: Planctomycetia bacterium (assembly GCA_012269595.1). GTDB lineage: Bacteria > Planctomycetota > UBA8108 > UBA1146 > UBA1146 > UBA12191. The sequence goes on from JAAXJX010000018.1 coordinate 1,955, forward strand.
CCACCATCCCTTCCACGGAATGGTCGGGAAAAACGTTCGCCTGAATCAGGCGGGCAATGCAGACCTGGGGGTCTTCACTCTTCCTGAATAAGCAGCCAGTCAGCCGCAAAGAGGTTGTACTCTTCGGGGTCCTGATCGTTTCTTTGTGAAACAAAGATCAACCTGCGACCATCCGAAGAAAAGGAAGGGTCTCCATCAAATCCATCGGTCGTAGTGATTTTTTCATTGAGACCTGAGGCGATGGTGTACACATACAAATCATACTGCCCTTCGGAGAACTCTCCGCAGTACACCACGTAAAGACCATCAGGGGTCAGGGTTGGCCGCCCGGCAATCTGACCCTCTTTGCTGATGACCGCAGGTTCGCCATCTCCGATTCTCAAGACGACTTCTGTTGATACCCCGGGTGCCGGCGGAAAGTTGTCAGTATAGGCTTTTCCGGAAGCGTCCCCCTTGAGCGCCGTGAAACAGGACAGATCTCCTGCAGCAGATGAAGTGGCAACCAGGGGCTGGGGAAGATCTTCATCCACGCTTTTCAACCCTGAAGCATCCGTGAACATGTGGTAGACGCGCGCTTCCTTGTGTGGAGGCCTCTGGCTGCTGAAGGCAACGACACGATCATTATCTGTGAAAACAGGGCGTCGATTGACACCGCCATCAGTCAATTGCACCAGGGTATCGAAATGATTTTCGCCGGGTGAATTGTCAACAATCCGTGGCAGCGGGTCGAGAAGCACTTCGGAACGTGTGGCTGGCCTGCTGGAGGTCTGCCCGGAGGGCTCCCCGGTACAACCTGCGAACGCCAACAAACCAACCAGAGGGAGGATTGAAAAGTGAAGCAACCGGGTCATCAGCGTTGGCCTTTCCAGTGTCATGCCGTAGATTAATCGAAGACGACTCGGCAGGCATCCCGAAAGGATTCCGATGTACGGTGAAGATCTGACCTTCCAGACCCCTGGCAAAGGACTCCATGAGATCACCCAACCGTTGGCAGAAGCGATCCGCAGGGCCGATGTCGAAACCGGGCTTTGCCATGTGTTTCTGAGGCATACCAGCGCCAGCCTCGTCATCACAGAGAACGCTGATCCCTCTGCACGGCGTGATCTGCTCAACTGGTTCGACCGTCTCGCTCCGGAAAACGACCCTGACTACACACACACATCCGAAGGGCCCGATGACATGCCATCCCATTTGAAGGCCGCTGTCACCCGGACTTCGGAAACGCTGCCCGTCAAGGATGGCCGACTCAACCTCGGCACCTGGCAGGGAGTCTTTCTCTTTGAACACCGAACCCGTCCCCATGAACGCACCATCAGTGTGCGTGTCTGGGACTGAAGGAGATCACATGGCTGGCCCCAAAATCCTTGTCGCCTGCGTCGACAACACCTTGCGCAATGGCTGCTTTGACGCGGCAGGTTCGATGGGACTGAGAGCAGATGCTGTTGGAAACCAGAAGGGCCTCACCAAGAGACTCTCCAAGGACTCCTACGACCTCGTTATTCTCCAGGGAGACCTCAATGCAGACCCCCTCGGAGAAGCGAAGACCCTGGAACTTCAGGAGGGTGACGATCTCTCTGACATCGGCGATCGCATCAAGGCGCTGATCGAAGTGCCGGAGTTCGACCCCGAGTCGGTGGAAGACCTGCCACCCGCTTCACCGCTGCCGTGGAAAAAGGACCAGCCCGCCAAACGCAAGGCGAAGCCGAGGGATGAGCACTCGGGGGGATCCGGTTCTTCCTGAAGCAGCCGAATCCTAGAGCTGTGAGAGCCAGTCAGGAATACGCACAACCATCAACTCTTCGGCGCTCTTCAGCTCTGCGGCAATATTGCTGAACTGATCGATGGGCATCGGCTGGCGCCAGTTGGCGTTGTCTTCGACAAAAAGCATCTTGGGATTCTTGAGCCACTCCTCCACCCGCAACAGATGCATCGCCTCGCCATTCTTCTGTGCTGGCAACTGCAACCTCAAACCGGAAGCACGCACAGGGCGTGCAAGGGGAGCGCAGGATTCTGAATCCAGTTGAAGAACCTTTTCAGCCAACCAATCCGCTGCCACCCCATCACCGGGCACGCGGATCAGGGTTCGATGGTTTCGGGTGCGCGCAATGATCACCGGAAACTGAACCCTTTTGGAAAGGGAGCGAACCACCTCTTCCATTCGGCGCGCCAGCAACTCTGATCCGATTCCCGCACCCTCCTCCTGAAAGGTGATGCGGTCACGGGCAAAGGTGACCCTCGAAGCCCCCTTCTCGGGAGTGGCTGCGGTCTCGAGTCGTGCGCCGTCGCCAACGCGCATGAAGTTCTCATATCCACAGGGACCCGAAACCTCCATGTACACCTCTTTGAAAGCCTCCAGGCCAACCTGCATCGGCAGATGGATCAGGTCGACAGAAACGCCAAGGGTGCTGGGATCGAGGCCGCCAAGGGGATCACTCATGCTTCTACCGAGTCTCCTTCTGAGTCGATGGTGATACGGTCATCGAGTCGAACCAGCCAACCCTCTTCGCGCAATCTTTCGATGAAAGGAGGGGCCTCCGCTTCGATGGCTCCCATCCTTTGACCAGGAATGAACAGTTCACGCCGACCGATTTCGACGTACTTGATCTTTTCCTCATCGAGAATTTCTGTCAGTTGTTTATACCGATCGGGCTTGAGACCGGTGAGGTGGATCGCCGGTGAGACCTGGATCCAATCCATGTCCCGACCCCAATCGCGGATCGCCACGCAGACTGTTTCCGGCAGTGGGTGGGCGCTGGCCCCTTCAAGAATGCTGCGGATCGAATCCACTTGCAGCCCGGATCGAACCCCGGAACGCATCGACTCGGGGGTCGCACGGTAACGGCGAACCCTCTCAGCGGAAATCCGTTCCGAGAAACGGGCCAGCTGCAATTCCAGAGCCATGCCTTCCAATCCCTCGGTGATCAGCATGATCTCGAAATCAGGATTAACGAGGATGCGGCACTCGGAAGGGTCAATCTCCTGACCGAGCAGCGATTTTCCCAAATCCGTCATCAGGAGGCTCGACAGGGAGCCGTCGACCACCCCGACTTCACACATACCCAGGCAGAGCATGCGATTGATGATCCAGAATGCGAGATCGGTTCCGAGTCGGTGCACCGGACACTGCAAACGGTCCCGGGAGAAATCCTCTTCCCGGCGCTGGCGCAGTTGCTGGGCCACCTCACGCTCTTCGAGCTCCAACAGATAAGTGCTGACACTGTGGTCGATCACAGAATCCAGAGAGATCCAGCCGTCATTTCCGTGGTTACGCAAGGTTTCGAGAAGAATCGACCGCAGACCTTCCTGGTGGAAGGACCAGCGTGCGCCGGCACTCTCTTCGAGGAATCTCTGCAAAACGATTTCGGTTTTGCGACGGAAATCCAGGCTCCTCCATGAATCGATACGCGAATCGCTGACGCGAAGTTCTCCAGCAAAATTCTCCACAAGCCCCAGACGCATCGCTACTCTCAAGACGCGGGTGACCGTATCGCCTTCGAGGTAATCGGTCATGCGCTCCATAGCAAAGGTGCGTCTCAACTGCTCCGCAAGGCGTTTGGGAAAACTGCCTGCTCGGGTGAGACGAATCGGCTCTTGCTCGATATGCAGGGTCAACCTCTCGATGTCGATCAACAGGTCGACACCGGACTCCAGAATCTGATCCGGGTGCTGCTCCTGGGGCATCTGCTCCAGCGCACGGCTTTGCATCCACTCCTGAAAGATCACGAGGGAAGTATCGGGCAGGGTGATGCCGTAATCCTGCAATCTTCCATCGCCGATGGTGCCGATTCCCTTCTCCTCGAGAATCTGCCTCCAACCCTCTTCATCGATCTCTTCGCCACCCTCAGTCTCGAGGTAGTCGACTATTTCATCGGAATCGAGATTGAGCACCCCACGCTGACCCAGTGCACGTCGACACAGTTCGGCAAGGAGGGGGTCTTCGATGCTCTCCACCCGCTCATCCACTCCCGCTTCTAATTTGGATGGGGAAGCCTCCAGCATGCGGAAGCTGACAGAGTCTGCAGCTGAAGCGGACTGCCCACCCACATTGAGGGCTCGAGCAAGATGGTCTGCCAACTCATCAGGAATCTCGAGGAACTCACTTCCCCGGGATCGATCCTTGCGTTGACGGGTGACAAACCCGCGCTCGGTCAGTTGGCGTACCGTGGATTCTACCTCAATCCTCGAAGCGCCACTTTGTGCCAAGCCTTCCTGGATCTCGTTGATCTGGGCCTTTGGCTCGGGGCGCGAAAGAACATCCTGAATCAGACGCTTTTGAGTTTGGCTGAGGCGAGCCACTTTCTCGGGAACGCCTTCGCCTGAAACGAAGACCTTCTCCACCCGGTAGCGCAGTTCTTCCACCTTCGAATTGGCGGATTCACCGGGAAGCCAGAACTGGTGAATGGTTTGCAGTTCCGCTTTTTTCAATCCTCGAAGAAACTTTCCGACGGCACTCAACTCAGCACCTCCTCTTGTTCTTCGATTTCGTATTGGTAGCCCTGCTCCATCAGAAATCTCTGACGACGGTGGGCAAAGTCCTGATCACGACTGTCACGGGTCACCAAAGAATAGAAGGTCGCTTCACGACCATCTGATTTGGGCCTCAACACTCGTCCCAGGCGCTGCGCCTCCTCTTGGCGGGAACCGTAGGTACCAGAGATCTGAACCGCCACGGAGGCATCCGGAAGATCGACGGCGAAGTTGCCCACCTTGCTGACGATCAGCACGGGCACCTCGCCATTACGGAAGGCTGCGTAAAGCCTTTCCCGTTCATCCTGGGGAGTATGCCCCGTGATCAGCGGAGCGCCGATGGACCGGGAGACGTCGCGCAATTGTTTCAAATACTGGCCAATGACCAGAATCCGCTCTCCTTCGTGGCGCTCAAGGATCTTGTGCAAGCGCTGCAGTTTCATCGGATTCTCCGATGAGATGCGGAAGCGATGACGCCGATCTGCATTGAGGTAAGCATCCCGCTCTTCCTGCGGCAGGTCGAGTCGTACCTCGACGCAGCGCACTTTGGCGATAAACCCTTCACGCTCAAGATCTCGCCACGGCATGTCGTAGATACGGGGACCGATGAGGGTGAAGACCTCGTCTTCGCGTCCATCTTCTCTCACAAGGGTTGCCGTCAGGCCAAGGCGACGACGCGCCTGAATCTCCGCCGTGAAACGGAAAACCGGAGCGGGCAACATGTGCACTTCGTCGTAGATGATGAGTCCCCAGTCATGATCGGCGAAGAGATCAAGATGGGTGAAGTCTTCGGTTTTTGATTTGCGGTGAGCGGTGATCTGATAGGTCGCCACAGTGATCGGGGCGATGTCCTTGCACGCCCCCGAGTACTCGGCGACCTGGGATTCGTCCAGGTTGGTCCAGCGAATGATCTCTTTGCGCCACTGCCTCACACTGGTGATGTTCGGCGCAAGAATGAGGGTCTGGCACTTGAGCTTTTCGATGAGGCCGATACCCACCACGGTTTTGCCGGCGCCACACGGCAGCACGACCACACCGGATCCTCCGCCACCCCCCTGATCAGAGAAGAACGCTTCCACCGATTCGTCCTGGTAGTTACGCAGAGCAAACTCTGAATCCTCCGGGAAATGAAGATCGATGGCTGCACCGGTACGAAATCCGGCCCTGTCTGCAATCGGAAAACCGTTGCGGATCATCGCCACCTTGAGCGCACCCCTGTGACCGGGGTCGATCCGATAGGCGTGACCTTCACAGGGATCTGTCAGAATCTCCGCCAGTGAGGGTCGATTGGCCAGTGTGGCGAGGTGGTCGTCATCATCCTGGGAAGGACGCAGGATCAACGTCTCACCATCCTCTGCCCTGACCAATTCAAAGCGTCCAAAACTGTCGAGAGCCTTGGCCACCATGTCGTGGAGAGCTTTTGGAACCGGATAACGCGCATTCTCCTCGAGCAAGCCGAGGATCTTCTCCTGGCTCCATCCCGATTGAGCTGCATTCCACAGCGAGATCGGACTGATCCGATACTCGTGGAAGTACTCCGGACTCTTTTCGAGATGGGCAAAAGCGGCAAGCTCATGCCTCAATCTCTGCGCTGAGGGGTGGTGAACCTCCAACAGCAGGGTGCCATCGCTCTGAACGATGAGCGATTTTTCTTCGGTATTCATAGTGCAACGATCCCGTCGCGCTTCACCCTCCATGAGGGCCGGTATGGGTGCGCCGCACCTTGGCGACGAGCCCTTCCCTGCACGGGCGAGATCTCACTCCTTGATGGAACTGTGCGGGGTGCCGGGACAGAAGTTCTTTCTGCAGCGACCTCGCGTTTTCCTGAAATTGTCGAGTTCGGGAATTCCCCACCCCGAAACTCGTTCCCCCGACCAGAGCAACGGAGCAACCCTGCTCCACCCTGGACAACATATCTGTCGATACCGGTCTTCCCGATCCTCCTGATTCCCCCCTGATCGGTATCGATTTGCGCAGCTTGTAAAAGCCCGGGCGTTCCATACGTCAACGAACGCCGCCTGTCTTCAGATCCTCAACAACCACTTTTGGTCGATGAAAACCTGAAGACAGGATTCTGATGATATGCCACGAAAGGTGGGCGGCATCTACCACCCACTTGGCAGGACTTTGAGAAAAAATCCTACTCGGACGGGGGGTTGACTTCCTCTTGTCCATCGGTTGCGTCCACCAGCTCGAGGCCGATGACCTTGTCACCGTCCTTGACCCGGATCAAACGGACACCCTGGGTGTTTCGACCGATAGGCCGCACGTCCTTCAGGGAAATGCGAACGAGCATGCCGTTGGAAGTCATCATCATCGCATCACGATCACCGGAGAGGGTTCGCGCAGAGACTACGGAACCATTTCTCTCGGTGGTACGAATGTCGATGAGGCCCTTGCCGCCACGCTTCTGGGTACGGTAGGAACCAAACTCGGTGATCTTTCCGTAACCGTTTTCACAGACGGTCAGAAGGGATCCGTCAGAAACCACGATGGTCATCGAGACCACGTGGTCCTCTTCTCCCAGTCCGATTCCATTCACACCTGCCGCACCTCGACCCATCGAGCGGACATCTGATTCGTTGAAGCGAATCGCCATTCCACTGGCGGTGGAAAGGATGATTTCATCCTCTCCGGAGGTGATGTTGACTCCGATCAACTGGTCGCCCTCGTTGATCTTGATCGCCTTGATGCCAGTCTTCATCGGTCTGGAATAGGCCTCCAGAGGGGTCTTCTTGATCTTGCCCAAGCGAGAAGCAAAGACGAGGTTGCGATCATCGAACTCAGCGATGCGAATCATGTTGAGGATCTTCTCCTCTTTATCGAGTTGAACCAGATGATTCACCGGCTTGCCCTTGGAGGTTCGTGCGAGGTCTGGCAGTTCATATACCTTCAACCAGTAAACCTTGCCGCGATCGGAGAAGAGCAACAGCGTGTCGTGGGTCCCAGCCACGAAGAGACTCTTGACGAAATCATCTTCACGCACCGAACCGCCGGAAACTCCGGTTCCACCACGTCCCTGAGACCGGTAGCTGGTCAACGGGGTTCTTTTGACGTAACCCTGGTGGGTCAGAGTCACGACCACATCTTCTTCGGCGATGAGATCGGCGTAGTTGATCTCCTCTGCCGCCTCCTCGATGGAGGTGCGACGCTCATCCTTGAACTTCTCCATCAACTCATGGATATCTTCGCGAATGATCTCTTTGACGACGTTGTCGTCGGTCAAAACCGTACGGTGGTACTCGATCTCTTCACGGGTCTCTGCGAGATCATCCTGCAGCTTTTCACGCTCAAGTCCGGTCAGACGACGCAACTGCATGCGCAGAATGGCATCGCTCTGAATCCGCGTCAGGGAGAACTCCTCCATGAGAGCTGTCCGTGCGGCATCGTCATCCTTGGCGGCGCGGATCAACTTGATCACCTGATCGATGTTGTCGGTGGCTGTGATCAATCCTTCAAGAATGTGAGCCTTGCGCTCCGCCTTTGCCAACAGGTGGCGTGAACGTCTGCGGATCACCTCACGGCGATGGTCGCAGTAAGCGTTCAACAGCTCCATGAGGGTGAGGGTTCTCGGCTTGCCGTTGATCAGGGCAATCTGTTGCACACCAAAGGTGGTCTGCAACTGGGTGTGCTTGAACAGCTGGTTGAGAATAACCTGAGCGTTCTCATCCTTCTTCAGTTCCACAACCAGGCGGATTCCCTTGCGGTCTGACTCGTCGCGAATATCGGAAATACCGGTGACACGGCCATCCTTGACGAGACCGGCGATGTCTGTCGCCAACTTCGACTTGGAAACCTGGTAGGGGATCTCGGTGATGACGATCGCCTCTTTTTGTTTGGTCACGTCTTCGAAGTGGGTGCGCGCGCGCAGGGTCAACAAACCTCGGCCCTTGCTGTAGGCCTCGTGAATACCACGGCGACCGCAGATCACACCACCGGTGGGAAAGTCCGGACCCTCCATCACTCCGAGCAGGTCTGCCATCGTCGTCTCAGGTTTGTCGAGGACGAGCAGCAACGCCTGACACACTTCACGCAGGTTGTGCGGGGCAAAGTTGGTCGACATGCCGACCGCAATTCCCGACCCGCCGTTGACCAGCAGATTGGGGAACTTTGCCGGAAGTACCGTCGGTTCATCACGGGTATCGTCATAGTTACGAACAAAATCGACAGTTTCCTTGTCGATGTCGTTGAGCATGTCGGTCGCCGCATCGGTCATGCGCGCTTCCGTGTATCGCATGGCCGCCGGCGGGTCTCCGTCGATGGAGCCGAAGTTACCCTGACCATCGACCATCGTCTGGCGCATGTTGAAGGGCTGAGCCATTCGCACCAGGGTCGGGTAGATCACTGATTCACCGTGGGGGTGGTAGTTACCCGAAGTATCACCGGCAACCTTGGCGCACTTTCTGTGCTTGGACCGGGGACCCAGATTGAGGTCGTTCATTGCTACCAGAATCCGTCGCTGCGACGGCTTGAGCCCATCCCGAACGTCGGGAAGAGCTCTCTGGATGATGACACTCATGGCGTAGGTCAGGTATGAACCCTTCATCTCCTCTTCGAGGGACAATGGAAGGATATTGGTTTCCTCGCTCATCGATTCGTTCTCCATGTCTGCCAGGGCTTTCAGCCCTGGAGGTTAGTTCGCTGTCATTTTCAACGGGGTTTTTGTGGTTAACCCCGAAACCAGTTCAAGGAGCAGTCGATTGGCAGGAGTCGGTATCTTCAATTCCTGCCCCCTGCGGACGATGGCTCCATTGATCGCATCGACCTCTGTGCCCGTGCCGGAATCGAGATCCTGCAACATGGAACAGCGGTTGGTTGCCGTCTTTTCACAAAGTTCAACAAGTGCCTGATCAACCTTCACCTGTGGGAGATCAAACCCTTCGGCAATAGCCACAGTGAGAGCTTCTTCGCTGGCGGCGTTGGCCAACGAAAACCCTGTACTGCCAGGGAGTTGTCCGTTTTCAATTCCAAGCAGGGCACACACAGGGTTGAGACCCGCGCTGAGAATGCTCTTCTTCCAGATCACTTCAGAGCCATCGTCAGCGGTCAACGCAGTCAACCCCAGAGAGGTGATGGCATCAGTCAGTTGTTTGGCCAGGGAAGAGCTTTCCTCAAATCTCCCAATGGGAGCTACGGTGATCTCACCACCCGTACCGCGAACGCTGATTTCACCGGGGTTTTCCCGATACAAACCATAGGTTGTTGCCGCGATCAGAAACCGATCTGTGCCACACCCTTCAAAGTGGGACCACAAATCGAGCCCATTCCCGGGAAAGACCAGAGTCGTCTTCGCATCGATGCGACCCTGGATCTGTTTTGCCACCGCCTGCAAATCACCTGCTTTGACAGTGATGAAAAGCCAGCGGAAAACAGGCCCATCCTGATCAGTTTCCGTACAGGGAACCTCCGCGGAAAAACCCTCGGTTGCTTCCCTGTTAATGTGAATCTTTTTCGTAGTTTCTTCCCCGGATTCAAGCCCTCCAGGTTTTCGCAAAAGCGTGACAGGCCAACCCGCCTGCTGCATCTGCGCCGCCAACCATCCACCTACAGAACCTGCACCGACGACCCCCACAGGGCCTTCGAGTACCAGAGAGTTCGTGGGAAGGGGGCGAATCGAATCCATGTTCTTTCTCAAACCTCCGGGGTCATTTCAGAGTTTTCACCGTCGCGGTCGAGGAAGGTCTCACTGTCCGCAGGAAAACTCCCTGAAGAGACATCGTCGATGAAAGACTTCACAGCAGACTGGAACAGCTGTTCACCCTGGGCATAGCGACGTACAAATCGCGGCTTGAACTCGCCGGAGAGACCGACCAGATCATGGAACACAAGCACCTGTGCATCGACGTTGCGACCCGCACCGATGCCAACCACCGGTATCTTCAGGGTTGCACTGATTTTTTCTGCCAGAGATGAAGGGACACACTCGAGAACCAGTGCGAAAGCACCCGCCTTCTCCAGCGCGATGGCATCATCCAGAATCTGCTGTGCAGACTCAGGGGAGTTCCCCTGAACCCGATACCCGCCGAGCTGGGTCGCATTCTGTGGAGTGAGACCCAGATGACCCATTACCGGTATCCCTGCTTCTGCGATTCTGTGAATCGTTTCCGCGCGACAACCACCACCCTCAATCTTGACGGCGTCGGCACCACCCTGTTGAACAAGGCGTCCCGCATTTCGGATCGCCTCATCATCGTTGATCTGTGCCGTCAAAAAGGGCATGTCTGTCACCACAAAAGTTTCTGCAGCACCGCGACGGACAGCAGCGCTGTGATGAATCATGTCCTCAAGAGTTACCGGCACCGTGCTGTCATGACCCAGGACCGCATTGCCCACCGAGTCTCCAACGAGAATCATCGGCACCCCCGCACCCTCCAGGATTCTGGCGGTGGGGGCATCGTAGGCCGTAAGGCACACCCATGGGGTGCCCTTGGCTTTCCAACGCCGCAGTTGATCGAGACGAATACGTGCCATTCCAGTGCTCCTAGATATCCAGTTCGCGCGCCTCAAGGGCGTGCTTCTCGATGTACTCCCGGCGCGGAGCAACCTCGGTTCCCATCAGCTTCACGAAGAGGTCATCGGTGGCCTCGGCATCGTTGATGGTGACCTTGAAAAGGGTTCTGCGCTCGGGGTCCATGGTGGTTTCCCACAACTGCTCCGGGTTCATCTCTCCCAACCCCTTGAAGCGGGTCAGGGCAACCTTGCTTTTCATGAGCAGGAACAACTCTTCCACCAACTCGGAGGCGGTGGCAGCACCCTCCTCAACGGAGTCCACTCCGAAACGGTAGGGCTTCAAATGTTCAAAACCTTCATTGGAGAAGTCGAAGACGGGAACACCAAAGCGGTCTCCGCCATCTTCCGGGAGCAGTGTGTTGGCAGGGAATCCATTGGCTTCCAGAGCTTTGATCACTTCGGTCAGTTCATCTGATTTGACCAACTCTGCGCCGTGATAACCGGCCCCCTTCTCCTCAACTGCGGCAGCCAGATCATCGGAGTTTTCATAAGCGATCTGCTCACCACTACCGATCAGTGCGCGTTCCGGGATTTTCCCCGTCGCCTCCCACTGATTGTTGAGCCAGTGGTGAAGTGAGAATCCACGCTTGAGGAATTTCTCATTCGCTTTCGCCACTCTCTGGATCCGATCGATGGTGACGCGCACATCTTCACCGGTCAGTTCCTTGGCTTCATCACCACTGCCGATACGGATGGAACCGTGTTCACTGGCCAGATCGACCAGGATCTCTTCCAACCCTTCTTCAGTCACGATGTACTCGTCGCGGGATTTCCACTTGACCCTGTAGAGCGGTGGTTGAGCAACGTAGATCAACTCGTTCTTCACCAGGTCGTGCAGGTGACGATAGAAGAAGGTCATCAAGAGAGTACGAATGTGAGATCCGTCGACGTCCGCGTCAGTCATGATGATGATGCGGGAATAACGGGTCTTTTCGATGTCAAACTCGTCACCGAAGCCCGCTCCAACCGCTGTGATGATCGCCTGAATCTCTTCGTGTTGCAGGGCCTTGTCGACACGGGCTTTCTCGGTGTTGAGAATCTTACCCTTGATCGGCAAGATCGCCTGGATCATCGAGTCTCGTCCGCCTTTGGCTGAACCTCCTGCCGAATCTCCCTCAACGATGAACAGTTCTGTCTCATCCTTGTTTCGGCTCCGACAGTCGTGAAGTTTTCCAGGAAGACTGCCTGTGCTCAGGAGTCCTTTTCGTCGGGTCAGGTCACGGGCCTTGCGTGCCGCTTCTCTGGCTCGAGCGGCTTCAAGAGCTTTATTGACGATCTTCTTGCCCACTGCCGGGTTCATGTCGATCCAGTGACCCAGTGCATCGTTCACCAAAGACTGAACAACACCCTCGATTTCAGTGTTGCCCAATTTCTCTTTGGTTTGCCCCTCGAACTGGGGATCTGGAAGTTTGACGCTGACCACAGCAGCCAGACCTTCCTGATAATCCTTGCCGTCAGGGGGATTGTCATTCTTGAGCATCTTCATGTCCCTGCTGAACTTGTTCAGGGTTCGGGTCAGGGCGCTGCGGAATCCACTCAAATGGGTTCCGCCGTGGTGAGTGTTGATGTTGTTGGCAAAGGTAAAGATCTGCTCTTGCGAGTAACCGTCGTTGTGCTGCATCGCCACATCGACCACCACATCATCCACTTCTGTCTCAAAGCGAATCACTTCGTCGTAAATGGCTGTGCGTTTGGCATTCACTTCCCGAATAAAGGCTTCCAGGCCATCCGGGAAATGGTACTCCTCCACTCTCTTTTCATCGTCGCGGCGCTCATCGGTGAAGTTGATGTGAATACCGGCGTTGAGGTAGGAGAGCTCTTTGAGTCTTTTGGCGAGAACATCGCGCTCGTAGATCACTGTCTCAAAGATCTCGGGATCTGCAGTGAAGGTCACACGAGTACCTGTGTCCTGGGCATCACCAATTTTCTCCAGATCAGATGTCGGAACTCCACGAGCGAAACTCTGTTTCCAGAGCGATCCATCCCGGCGAACCTCCACGAGCAATTCCGTGGAAAGAGCATTCACCACGGAAACACCCACTCCGTGAAGACCACCGGAAACCTTGTAGGTATCGTTGTCGAACTTTCCGCCGGCGTGAAGTTTGGTCATGACGACTTCCAGAGCGGACATCCCCTGGTCTTCGTGATAATCCACAGGAATCCCGCGACCATCATCCTCGACACTGAGAGATCCATCCTCATGGATGATCACGTCGATTTTGGTCGCATGTCCTGCCATCGCTTCGTCGATGCAGTTATCAACAACCTCATAGACCAGGTGGTGCAGTCCAGCAGGGCCGGTGCTGCCGATGTACATTCCGGGCCTCTTGCGGACCGCTTCGACACCTTCGAGAACTTTAATGTTCGATCCGGAGTAGTTTTCTTTTTTGTCTTCGCTCAAAGTCTCACATCCCTTTCATGGGGAAGTTTCGCTTCATTATTTGAGATCACTGATTGAGATCACTTGGACCATTCTGGAAATGAATCGAATGAATCTCCTCGAGCCCCTCTTTTCGGAGGTTCTCGATAATGGTCCTTTCAGCAAAAGTCTTCAGTTCTGTTGCAAGAGGTGTGGAGTCGACGTTGACCGTCAACTTCCCTTCTTTCCATCGAACAGGAAGGGTGTGCCTGGCTATTCCCTTGCCTACCACTTCCGCCCAAATTTTTCTCACACTCTGAAGACCGTCGACGGCATCCCGACTGTGTGTCGGAACCAGTCGTTTGATCAATTTCTCGATCGCACCGGACAGGGGACGGAGACTGGCCTGCTCCCTGGCGATACGTTTTTTTTCTATTTCCAATTCGAGGTAACTGACTTTTTCGTCAGCAGGGTTGGTCAAGCTTCCTGCATCTCGTTGATGACCAGAGGCATGACAATATGGCGATACGCCTCCGGGTGATCGGGAATACTGAAGAGTCCGGCAGTCTTGCCATCACGGAAGCCGCATTCGACCTGCTTTGAATCGATCACACGCAACAGATCGATCAGATAAACAGGATTGAAATGGACGGCAAAATCACCCTCTTCTCCGGAAACCTTCTCCACGGGGAACTGGATCCTGGATTCACCTACATTACTGGCGTGTCCAAAGAGGGTGGCTTCTGTCTCACCAAATGAGAAACGCACAGAGTTGCGCTCTTTGGTAGTCATCAAGGCACACTGCTTGAGAGCAACCAGCAACTCTTCACTGTTGATGCGATAGACATTTTCCAGGTCCTGGGGGATCGCTCTCTCATACTCGGGGAATCGACCCTCGACCAGACGACAGGAAAGACAAACGGCATCGGAGATGTAAGTTGCTTCGTTGGCATCCAGGCGAAGCGTGACATTCTCTTCATCTTCTGAAGTCAGGATTCTGGAAAGCAGGTCGACCGCTTTCAGGGGAACGATAAATTGCCCTTCCGGCATTCCTGAATCATTGCCGGCCGCTGCAGGCATGGCGCTCATTGCCATCCTTTTTCCATCGGTTCCGACGATGCGCAGCTCTTCGCCCTTTCCCTCCAACAAGACACTGTGCATGTTGAAGCGGGTGGCATCTTTTGCGGAAGCCACACTGACTCTCTGGAAGTTGCGAATCAGATCCTCGCGGTTGACCTGGAATGCAGGGCCTTCATTGGAGAAACTGACCGTGGGGTACTCGTCGACAGGACCTGCAGGAATCTTGAAGTTGGCGCTGCCGGAATCGATACAGATCTGACCCGTCTCATCCTGCTCAACACAAAGATCAGAACCCTGAAGCTCGCGAAGAATCTTGACGAGTCGAGCACAGGGAACCAGGCATGAACCCTCTTTCTCAACCATGACTTCATCGACTTGCGCCTGAAGGCCCACTTCCAAATCGGTTCCGACAACCTGCAGCCCCTTTTGATCAGCAACCAGAAGAGCAGATTGCAATACCGGGCGCGTAGGGTTGGCAGGAACAACTCCTGAAACAAGACCCACGGCTTCCAGAAAATCACGGGTATGGCATTGAAACTTCATGCTTGCCTCTTCCTCACAGCTTTGTTTGATACAAATGGGGTTCTTTTCTGAAACAAATCGTCTCTGAAGACAGGAAACCCCTTTAAGAGCCTTTGGAGACCGGCATACGAGAACAGGGTCGCAGGATTTAAAAGAAAACAATCCAGGCCTGTCTACGTGCCTCCTCGCAGACATGGCGTATTCTAGGTCAGCCAAGACCTGCAGGCAATCAGATGCACCCAGAATTGGGCCTGTATAAACCCATGTAAACAAACAACTTAGAAAGCCTCTTGAAAAACAAAAAACCGACCCTCCTGGAGAATGATTAATTGTAATTGATAGAAAATTTCTCAGTCTGGCTCATCTACCCCCATGTGAGTGTGGAAAACTCTTCTTTGGTGACCATAAAGTATTTATTTGTTTAGGTTTATGTGTTCGTGAAGTCGCTTGGCATTGTGGAAAAGAGGCTTTCTTCCGGTGTGGAGAGAGAAAGGTACTGGCAGGAAATCCACATCCCCTGAATTCCAGGGCAGCAATCCCTGAAATTCTTCCCCTGTAGTCGATCCCCTCCTCCTCCATTTGTGATCGGGTTTTCCACAGGTTGCTTTCAATGATCAGGGAAGAGCTGTGGTCTTCAGTGAGTGGAGCTTTTTGAAAGTGAAGAAGTTGAATGGGCTTTGGGGGGTATGAAGACGATGCTGGAGCAATCGGATGATATCGCAGGGAAACAACACCGGTTCTCACCTGAGGAGGGAGCTCTCCAGGGTTTCCAGGTCACGTCGCAAAGTTGAATCCGTGGGAAGGGCTCCGCGGATTTTTTCGATAGAGTGCATGACGGTGGTGTGGTCACGGCCTCCGAAGTGGTGGCCGATCTCTCCCAGTGAGCAATCCGTCAACCGACGACCCAGGTACATTGAGACCTGACGCGGGAGGACGATAGAACGGGTTCTGCGGGAGGAGCGCAGTTGCTCTGTGGTAACCGAGTAGTATTGACAAACTATATTCTCAATAGTGGTCAGGTCGATGCGTCGATTTTCCTGCCCAAAAATTTCATTCAACGCCATCTGTACATTCTCGGGGTTCGCTTCGATTCCCTCATGGCGAACCATGCTTTCGATTCGCAAAACAGCACCTTCAAGCTCGCGAACATTGTCCTTGATGCGACTGGCAATCTGCTCGACCACATCCGCTTCCAGCATCAGTTCCCGTTGGTGCAGCTTTTGTTCCAGGATCGAAACGCGTGTTTCAAGATCAGGCGTTTCCAGCTGTACCACCAACCCAAGCCTGAACCGGGATCGCAGACGATCAGAGATTCCCTGAATGTCTTTGGGTGGTGCATCGGAAGTTAAAACGATCTGTTTTTCACGGTTATAGATATCGTTGAAAGTGTGGAAGAATTCTTCCTGGGTGCGCTCTTTCTCAGATAAAAACTGCACATCGTCGATCAACAGGGCATCCGCATTGCGGTAACGCTGGCGGAACTGGTCAATCTTCTGGGCGGTCAACGCAGCGATGAATTCATTGGTGAATGATGCACAGGAGGTCACGATTATGTTTCGGTACCCCTGATCCAAAAGCTGATGGCCAATGGCATGAAGGAGATGAGTTTTTCCAAGTCCGACCGAACCATGAACGAAGTAGGGGTTGTATGCTTGCCCAGGGTTTTCAGCCACAGCCAACGCGGCGGCCTGTGCGAGATGATTTGAGGGGCCCGAGGTGAAGGCGTCAAAGGTGAATCCGGAACGGAGTTGGACTCCATCCGCCTGAGCGGTTGTAACAGCCGCTTTTGACATCGACTTTCGGACTGCCATCCCCGGTGCTTCTGAAGGTGGGGGAGTCTCTTTCCGGCAGGCAAACCCGATCTTTTTCCCGGGGAGAATCTCCTCAAGGATCGAGAGCATGGAAGATTCCCAACGGCTGCGCAGGACTTCCATTTGCGGTTCGCTGGGGGCGATGACGTGGACTTGTTCTCCGGTGGAATCCAGGTGCACCCCCTCCAGCCAGACAGATTGTTCAGCCTCGGGGATTTCCCGCTTCAACAGGTCGAGGAATTGATCCTCGTACGACTTGTCGGCGGCGGGAGAGACCATCGAATATCCTTCATTCCAGATCGGGAATTATTTGGGGTTCAACTGGAGAGCGACATGGAGAGTACCGAACCGGAAGCGCCGGATGCAAGGACCTCTCAAGAGAGGTTTACTTGTGAACAGCGTAGACGTTGAGTAACATACCTTTTCTGTCATGTACAAAACGCTCTGTATCGCAATAGACACGATCAGGGCCACTCATCATGAGAGTTGACGACGACACCCTGTGAAGTCTTCAGAATGCGAATTCTTCAGGCTGCGAATCTTCATGAGCAGTATTCCTGAATGGTATTCCTGAGACTTTGCGGCCCCCACATGTAGGGGTTTAACTGGGGGTCTTGTCGTCATAATCAGCTGATCGAGTGCGGAGAGGTGGCAGAGTGGTCGATTGCACCGGCTTGCTAAGCCGGCGTACCGTTTTCGCGGTACCGAGGGTTCGAATCCCTCCCTCTCCGCCAATCCC
Source organism: Planctomycetia bacterium (assembly GCA_012269595.1). Lineage (GTDB taxonomy): Bacteria > Planctomycetota > UBA8108 > UBA1146 > UBA1146 > UBA12191. The sequence continues at coordinate 19,443 of JAAXJX010000018.1, forward strand.
AGCTTGTTTTCAGCTCACAGCTCTACCTGGCTCCCGCCCAAACCACTCGCGTTGCTGAATCACCCTTCTGCTGACTTGCCTGTGTCGGGTTTCCCTTGTTGTCCTTTGATAATTGATTATCATTTCTTAGGTGTTTGTTGGAAGTGGTTCCCGGGCGGGGTTTCAGCCGCAAAGCCTCTGAAATTGCCAAGGAACGCTGTATTCAGGAAAGAGAAGCAAACCCAATGGAATCCAACACCCTTGATTCACGCCTCCCGGTGACCGTTCTTTCCGGGTTTTTGGGCGCAGGAAAAACCACTCTTCTCAACCAGATCCTCAACAATCGTGAGGGCCGGAGGGTGGCAGTCATCGTTAACGACATGAGTGAGGTCAATATCGATGCGGCCCTCGTCGAGAAGGGGGGTGCGGAGCTTTCACGCACTGAAGAGCAGTTGGTCGAAATGTCCAATGGCTGTATCTGCTGCACTCTGAGAGACGATCTCCTCGCCGAGGTCTCACGCATGGCCCAGGAAAACCGTTTTGACTATCTCCTGATCGAGTCGACCGGAATTTCAGAACCGATCCCCGTGGCCCAGACTTTCACCTTTGAGGATGAAGAAGGGGTCAGCCTCGGTCAGGTCTCCCGCCTCGACACCATGGTGACGGTCGTCGATGCCGCCAACTTTCTGAAGGACTATCAGAAAGGGGACTCCCTCCAGGAACGTGGGGAATCCCTTGGGGAAGAAGATGAACGCACGGTCACCGATCTGCTCATCGATCAGGTCGAGTTTGCCGATGTGATCCTGCTCAACAAATGTGATCTGGTCAGTGAAGAGGTGGCGGCCGAGGTCGAGGGGATCCTCAGGGCCCTGAATCGGGGTGCACAGATCATTCGAACTACACGGGGACAGGTTCCGATTTCCCGGGTTCTCGACACCCAGCTTTTTGATTACGACGCCGCCACCGAGTCTGCAGGATGGATCAGGGAGCTTCAGGGGGAACACACTCCAGAGACTGAAGAATACGGGATTTCCAGCTTCTGCTATCGCAATGCCAACCCCTTCGATGCCGACAAACTGTGGGACTTCTTCCACACCGAGGAAAACTGGAAGGGTGTCGTCCGGTCGAAGGGTTATTTCTGGGTCGCTGCTGATCCCAGTGTTGCCTACACCTGGTCTCAGGCAGGGGGCGTGAGCAATGTGGAGGCAGAAGGAAACTGGTGGGCGGCGATCCCCCCTGAACATTGGCCCCACGAAGAAGGAGATCGGCCTGATCAAAGAGAAGGCTGGCATCCTCGATATGGCGACCGCACCCAACAACTGGTTTTCATTGGCCAGAATATGGATGAAGCTTGGATCCGTTCCCGACTGGATGAATGTCTTCTCGATGAGATCACCCGCGACCAGAACAGCAAGTCCTGGGTCCATCTGAAAAATCCATTCCCGGAATTGAAGCTCGATAACGCATGAACCCGGAATGGTTGATCGTTGGCGGTGGGATACATGGTGTTCATCTGGCAGCTCGGCTGTTGGTGGAGGGCAAGGTTCTTCCGGAACAATTGATGATTGTGGATCCCGGGGAGAGGCTTCTCGATCGCTGGCGATCCTGCACCAGTGTAACCGGTATGCGCTTTCTGCGATCCCCTGCAGTGCACCACCTTGACGTGCACCATGCTTCTCTTCAGCACTTCGCAGGTAACAATTGGAACTCGCGAAGGAGCGGTTTTGCGGAGCCTTACGGCCGGCCGGCACTTTCACTGTTCAATCAACATTCAGACCAGTTGATTCGATCTCTGGGACTCGATGCTCTTCACCGAAGAGACCGGGTTATTCTCACCAAGCCACATCGGTCTGGCGTTCAGGTGAAATTGGCCAGGGGAGGATGGGTGGAGGCACAAAATGTGATCCTCGCCATCGGTACCAGTGAACAGCCCAGTTGGCCCGACTGGGCCCCCAGGAGTCATTCACGGGTGCAGCATATCTTCGAGCCGGGTTTTCAGGACTGGCCGACCGGTCAGGGCGAGAGAGTGGCGGTGGTTGGCGGAGGGATTTCAGCGGTGCAAGTGGCCCTGAGACTCGCCTCCGAAGGGCACCAACCCCGTTTGGTGACGCGTCACGGCTTCCGGATTCATCAGTTTGACAGCGATCCTGTGTGGCTGGGGCCCCGGGTTCGCATCGACTTTGATCGTCATCGGCAAACCTCAAGACGGCGGGAGATCATCACCGAAGCGCGTCACCGGGGGTCAATTCCTCCGGATGTTTCGCTCGCACTTCGTCGAGCTCTCAAGGAGGAAAAGATCATCTGGGATCAACAGATTGTCGAGGAAGTTTTCTCCAGCGATGAGATTTTGGGAATTCAGTTTCAGGATGGACGCGTGGTCGAAGCGGATCGAATCCTGTTGGCGACCGGATTTTCTCCGGTTCGCCCAGGGGGGAAGATGGTCAAAGAGCTGGCCGACTATGCGGGTCTCCCCTGTGCAGAGTGCGGCTTTCCCGTCGTCGATGCCTCTTTGAGATGGCATAAAAGGGTAAGGGTTTCCGGCCCTCTTGCCGAACTGGAAGTGGGTCCCGTCTCCAGAAACATCGCGGGGGCACGGCTGGCAGGGGACCGTCTCATTAGCACGGTCAAAGATCGATCATGGAAGAAGTCGATTTCCAATGTCATCCGCGGAGGTGCAGGAATCCTTCGCCCGCGGACGAAGACAACCATCACACCCACGGTGCTTTCTGACTAGAGTCTGATCACGAAGCCCCGTTTTGGCAGGTCCCGGTTTCGCTTTCGCAACAGCGGCGGCCGCAGCGCCGATTACCCCAGTGAGCCACAATCAGAAAGCCGCTACCCATGACAGTGGCGATACCAGCCGGTGGCCAGTGCAGGCTCATATCGCCCGATTGATCGGTGACCAGAGAGGGGCAGCAGTCACAGGATCCATCCGTTGTCATCGCCACTGAATCTACATCGAGCGAATCAACCGTGAGCGTGTTGCTGTCGGCAGGAAGATAAGGCAGGGCACTTCCTGTCAGGATGCAGGCAATCCCCACCAGGGCCGCAGCGGATACCCACTTCTGACGATGCTTGCGATATCCATGGATCACCACGGTCAGAGCCATGGGGACCACCCAGATCGCCATGAGAGCGTGGGAAGCGGGGTGGGCCCAGATCTCCGCAAAGGCGGGGAGGGTCAAAAACAGTACAGGGGCAATCAGGCAATGGATGGCGCAAGCGGTGGAAGCGAGACCACCGATCCTGTCGAGGCGATCGGAGTTGTTGGGCCGGGAGCTATCGTTGGTAGAAGCGGAGGGCGTCATCTCTATCCTGCCATCTTGCAATCGGCACAGAGTCCATAAAGCAGGATCTCGTGTCGCGTCATTTCAAATCCCTGCGGGAGCAGTTTATCCAGATTCTTCACACACCCCTCCACATCGTAGGCGCGGCTGCAAGTGGAGCACAAAAAGTGATGATGGTGCTGAAGCCCAGAGGATTCATAACGCACGGAACCGGATTCCAGTTCCACAGGTACGAGCTCCCCATCTTCCACACCCTTCTTCAGAGAGCGGTAGACGGTGGCGATGCCGATACTGTTGAGCGAAGGGTTCGATCGAAGATGTTCCCAGAGTTCATTGGCAGACATGGGTCCATCGGCGACGGCCAGCGCCTCGATCACCTGTTGATGTTTGCTTTTGTTCTCACTCATGATTCAGTTCTCCAACAATGATGGCGTGATTGATCGACGATCGATTACACCATACCTGTTTTACGTTCCCGAGCCCTTTTGTTCCTCGAAAGAAGAGTGGTCATGAAGATGGCCACCACACCGAGGGAAGCCCCCTGGATCAGGGGGGTCTGTTCAGGCGTCCTTCCGTGGCGACGCCAGTTTTCATGGGCAAACAAGGCTTCAAAGGCGGGTTTTTCGATGGGTTCCATTTTCCACTGAAGATCGATCAGTGATTCCAGGCGTTTTTGAACTGCAGCGAGAATGTCGTTGCGGTGGGCACGGAAATTGATCGATTCGGTTCCCGCAAGAACGCACAGGGAGTTTTGGAAGACGTACGCCGGGTTGATCCAGCCAAAGATGGAGACCGCTCCTTCCCTGACCGCTTCCCTTTTCGCAGTTTTTGCGGAGACCAGTGCCACTTCATCAAAGAAAGCAGCCTCACGGATCATGCGATCCATGCTCGACTGGTTGGCCCGGTCCGGTGTTTCAGTGGGAGGGCTGATCTGTGGCCGTGCTTCATAGAACGCCGGGGCATAGGTTTCCACTTCGCCCAGCAGGATTTCGTAGCGTTCCGCCCGCAGCACCGTCGTCAATTCACTGGCGTAGAGGTTCGGCTGAGTACTGCTGACCACCTGGCGCACTGCAGCGGGAACGAGGACACAGAAACTGATCCACAAGCCGACCATCCACAATGCGGCAGTGGATGAGCCGGTTCCTGCAGAGAGAACCGCAGCAAAGAGGAGCCCCCACAGAAGAACGTATCCCAGAGATGCGAGACTGAAGGTCTTCCACAATTCGAAACTCTCTTTGAGAGCCCCGGTCCAGATTCCACCGACCACCAACAAAGTACCCACGAGGATCAGCACCACCAGAATCGGCAGGGAAACCCGCAGCAGCCACCATGCTTTTGGCGACGCGGTTTGGGTTCGAACCGTGCGCAGAATTCCCAGATCACGTTCCATGCTGGAGACGTCAAACATCAACACCAGCAGGAGCAGGGGCATCAGATAAGCGAGGACGAAGGCGAGGTCAAAGTTGCCGGAGAGGAGCTTCTCCGCATTTCCCAAAGTAGAAGGGTCACTGGTACGGAAAGGTTCCGCACCCATCGTTGCGGAGACCACTGCCCAGGTACTGCGAATATCGGAGAGGCCGATGGCGAGGGCTGCGAGAGGTTCCGGCTCCATGACCGCATGGGCGGAAGCATAACGATCCGCGTAGCGAATCGTGGTCACATCGATCCAGTCGCGGTCATCCGGGCCACTGACCTGATCATCAAACCAGCCGATGGCTTCCGTTCTTCGGCTCTCATCGCGATTGGCCAGCTCCTTCAGTGTCTCTCGCCAGTCATTCACATGGTGCAAACCGGATGAGATGGCATAGAAACCGCAGAGCAGAAACACCACCATTGCCGCGAGACGCATCGGTGAGCGACCCAGTCTCTGTATCTCAAATCGGACAAGGTTGAAAAAGAGGGCGATCATCGGCTGCCCCCCACAATCGGAATGCGTCCGGTCCCGATCTGCAAAAGCCCCGCAGAAAAGATGACCCAGATCAGCAGCGACAGCGCCTCGGGCCAGCGATGCCCCAGGGCGAAATCAACGCTTTGAGGTTCGAACTCAAAGTCGGAAAGGGTCGCGTAATCGATTTTTTCACGACTCCAGCGCCCATTTTCCTGACGTGTTCCGGCTTTGGCATCGAGGTCATTGAGGATGCGGATCAGGTCACGGCGGTAGTTTTCTGCCTGACGCTGAAACTGGGCATCGTGGAACTGGTCCGTTCCGGCAAAGGCCATGCTCAAGCCTCTGGCGGCGAGGAATGGATCCAGGAAGGAGACCGCCTGCACGACCCCGATCTGTTTGCGGACCGTTTCATGACGGCGGCCGAAGTGCACATCCCAAACCTGATTGCCGTATTCCTCATCCTTTTGCATCAGGATGCCGCCCAGATTGACGGGAAGGTCGCTGACCTTTTCCACGCCGTATTCTTCGAGGACTTCCTGACGAACCACATTGCGACGCTCATCACGGGGGTTGTGCCCATCGAGACCTTTTGATCGGTCCTCGGCCATCTCGTCTTCAAAGGTGACCTGGGACTTGAGTGGGAACAGTTGTGAACTGAACTCCGCCGTGATCCTGGGGAGGACGACAGAAGTCACCAACCAGCCGATGGTCAGAATCATCAGTGCGCTGCGGGAATCGGCGACTCTGGCAGAGATCCAGACCGAAAGAAGAACAACGATCAAAAGGTAAAGAGAGTGGGAGCTGCCGAACAGTAACAAGCGAGTCTTGATATCCGTGGTAAGGGGTTCACCACTGAGCTGATCAATGACCACATGGGACACCATCAGCGCTCCCACCAACAACAATGAAAGGAACCAGTAAGCGAGAGACTTCCCCCAGAGTATGGAGCGCAAGGACACTCCCTGAGCCACGAGAACTCGCAGCAACCCTGTCTCTCGATCACGGGACACCGAAGAAAATGCAGAGAATGCCAGCAGCAACGGAACCAGCAGGGACAGGATCGTTCCCGCATCAAAGGCTCCGAGGCGAATCAGTGAACTCCACGACCCGGCGTCCGAATGGGAGGGCGGGTTTTGCACGTGGGCTTCGACTCGCACCACTTTCCCGGTGAAGGGCATGACCCCTGAATCAAGGGTCGAAAGCGGGCTGCTCGGCTTGTAGACGTAACTGCCATAGTGACCCACACCATGGGCAGAGAGCCCATCGATGGCTTCCCATTGCTGGCGGGAAATTTCCATCGCCGCCTCGCGCCCTGTCTTTGCACTGCGCTGGCTCTCTGCCCCGATCCACGTCGACAGGATGAGAGTAGCCAGTGCCAGGGCGACCAGCGCCAACAGGCGTCCGTCACTGCGAATCGAACGCAGTTCCATCAACAGCAGTTTGATGATCACGATCCGGACTCCATCTGTTTGAGGTAGATGGCTTCCAGGTCATTGGCAGAGAGTGAAGCCGGATCGATTTCCTGAACCAGCTTGCCTCCCTGGACGATGACCACCCGGTCACAGGATTCCTTGGCCCGGAAGAGATCGTGGGTCGCCATCAGGACAGCAGCGCCTTCGTCCGCCACCTTGCGCACCAGCATCGACAGTTCATGACTGGCATGGGGGTCGAGTCCCGAAGCGGGTTCATCGAGGATCAGCGCCCGAGCGTTCTTGGAGGTGGCGATGGCGATGCCGACCTTTTGACGCATTCCCTTGGAGAAGGTGGAAACGCGCCGGTGGATCGCCTCGGGAGCGAGGCCGCAGTGGACCAGTTTCCGCGCCATTTCATCACGGGGGATCTTCAGTCCTGCCAGCGAAGAGAAGTGCTGCAGGTTTTCCATTGCACTGAGAAAGGGGTACAGAGCCACATTTTCGGGGATGTACCCGAGGCGACTGCGGGCTTCGTCAGGATTCTTTACGACGTCGACTCCGTCGATGACCACCGATCCGGAATCGGGCTTCAAAAAGCCCGCCAACAGGTGGATCGTCGTCGTTTTGCCGGCCCCATTTGGCCCCAAAAGGCCGAGAACCTCCCCAGGCTCGACGGTCAGGGTCAATGCCTGAAGCGCTTGCGTCGAACCGTACGACTTGCTGACAGCTTGTGTTGCGATCATGAAGGCCTCTACAGACTCTTTGGGACAGATTTCATTCGTCGATAGCCGTGAATGATAATCGATTATCATGCCGTGTCAAATCAATCGACCGCTAAAGCAGACAGATTGCTCACCGCAATTTCTTGAGGGAAATGAGTGAAGGACGCTCATCCGTGGCTGCAATGCGGGCGATGCTCTCACGGACGATCTTCGCCTTGTCCTTGCTCAGGCGCAGGGGGAAGTTTGGCTGGCCTGCATCGAAGAATGCGGCGTGCTCTTCGAGGGTGGGGATGACCCTTTGGGCATGGGCACCATACTTCTCCAGCATTTCGACCACCTTGACGATGCGATGTTCGCTGGCGTGGGGCTTCATGTCGCGGACGTAATCAGCCAGCAGTTCGATGCCTTCCGCCACGTGATGGCGAGAGAAGAGTTCGAGGCCCGCCATGCGGATTTCGTGGGCAAACATGATGCCGCTTGGCGCGCGCACCGTGATCGCTTCCAGGATCGCCGGCAGCAGCGGCTTCAGCTGATCGAAGGAAAGATTGCGGTAAACGCTGCTCACCGCACCGCGAGCGCGTCCATCCTGATTGAGCAGGCTCGCACGCACCGCTTTCAGTAGCGCCTTGCGATCGATGCCTTCCAGATCCCTGCCGATCAATCCCTTGTTGTGACTGAAGAGGGCAAAGGTCAGGTAGCGCTGCTCCATGTTGCGCGGATCTTTGGAAGAAGCCTTGCGTGACAGACGTGCGAGCAGTTCCGGAACCGCGACCTGTGCCGGCTTGCCGATGGCGGCCAGAGCTTCGGCGGCCTTGATGCGCAGCCACAGGTCGGAAGAGCGCAGTGCCTTGCGCAACAGCGGAATCGCTGCTTCCGCACGGCCGCGCTGAAAGATGATGCCCTGGCAGGCACCGACGCGGCCATCCGTGTTTTTGCCCTGCAAAAGGCTCATCAACCCCGGAACGATTTCGGCTTCATTGCGACGACCCAGTTCCATGGCGGCACGTTCACGCACTACCGGTGACCAGCTGGTGAGTCGCTGGAGCAGGGTGTCGGTACTCATCGCTGCATAGAAACTGGTGCGGTCCTTGTTGGTCCAGCCACGCCCATCATCGATGATGCTGTCCGCGGTGGCTCGATCGATCTGTGGTGCCGGACTCTTGCGCTTGCCGGTGAGATAGGTCTTTTTCAACGGCATCGCATAGGCGAGCAGGTAAGCGCCAGTGCTGTCCCAATTGTTGTAGGACTCGGGTCGGGGAGTCGGTGCTCCCTGATAGAGATAGGTGCCATCCCAACGGCGGGCGAGATCATAGGACCACGCCATCTCCTGCATCCATGCGCCGGTGGCATCTTTACCCGCGCGGGCGACGCCGGGCAGGGCCCACGTCATGTTGAAGAAGTTGCCGGTGTGTCCCTGATCACGCTCGGTGCCGTGGGCAGCGATGGCCATCTGTGAGAAGAACCCACAGGCATCCGCATCCGATTCCAGGTCAAAGAGCACTGCGGCCATCTCGTTCTTGCCATTGTCGCAGTGGTTTTCGATCCACGGATCGTGGTCGCCGTAGGGGATGGATCCCTTGCCGACGTAGAAACGCACCAGGTCCAGGCTTTTGCGCAGTGCCTTGTCGAGACCGGGAACCTCCACCCGTGCCCGCTGGGCCAGTGCCAGCGAGTAGGTCAGCGGAATCCCCGGGGCGTTCATCATGCCGTAGCCTTCGAGACGGTTGTGGGGGCCCTGAATGAAACCGTGTCCCCAGGAACCGACGACGCTTTGTCCGTTGACGATCATGCGGGTGATACGCTCGAGACCATCTTTCACGTACGTGCGGTCACCGGTGGCGATGACGTACTCCGCCAGCAGGATATTGACGTAGGAGTACTGCCACGTGCGCACACCGCTTTCCTGGTTGTATTCAGAGAGCAGTCGCACCTGCTCTTCGACGACGGGCAGGTATTTCTTGTCACCGCTGGCGAGAAGGGCGAGGGCATTGAGGGCGCGGGTGATCTCATTGCCGGCGCGGGGGTTGGCCTGCATCTTTTTTGCCAGTGTTTCGCAACCCTGTTCGAAGATCTTTTGTGATTTGGAGCAGTCGTAGGGAGCCGTCTCGCTGTAACGGCCAAGAACCGCCAGCTCGATGGTGATGTCCCGGGTTTTGCCTTCACGCCAGACTGTCAAAGGCAGAAGGCCACCCTTTTCTTCCGTCTCCGCAAGAGTGATGGCTTGTCCCATTTTCACACGGGCATCGTCATCGATGGTTTCACCGAAGAGCCCAGTGATCACATCGCCGACCTTCAGCTTTCCATCTGCCGGAGATCCTGCCGCCACTTTCGTCACAAGAATCTGCCGCGCATCCGTCGTCACATGTTTGTCACAGTAGATCCAGCCACGTGCCCCGGTCGGACCCAGATTCCAGTCGTGGGTCCATCCCTCGGGCACCGAACCCCCCGCGGTCAGATCGGGACGCGGAGCGGAGTTGGAGTGCTGGGCCTGAATCGGGAAAGCGGCAAGAAGGATCAGAAGGGTGGTGATCAGAAGAAGTGTTGGTCGAAGAAGAGGGCCCGGCATGTTCAGGTCTTTCCGGTTCAGATCTTCATTCCGACGATGGTGCCTTCGAAGACGCGTTCGCCGTTGACGTAGCCCTGGGCGCTGAACTTGGCGAGGCGACTGCGCAGGGCGATCATTTCACCGACCATCAACAGGTCACAGCCCGGTTCGACGATGCCCTTGAAGCGAACATTCTCGCAGGCAGCGAAGCCGACGATGTCATCCTCATTACCGGAAGCTTCGCCGTAATAGAAGGAGCACAGTTGTCCGGCGGTCTCGATCATCAACACACCGGGAAGGAGCGGGCGATCGGGGAAGTGACCACTGGTCCAGAAGGCATCATCCTTGACCTCATGAACACCGGCGATGGTCGAGTTGTCCGGATCGAAGTGCACGATCCGGTTCAGCAATTCCATGTCATTGCGCTGAAAATTTCTGCGACGAATTTCATCAGGGCCGAAGACCACGTTTTGGGTATCGATGGTGGCCGGATCCAGAATCGCATCGGTCGACATATCGCTCCTCCTCCAGATCCGGAGAATACCCCAACTCCGGTGGAGGTGCGAGTTGACAGGGGGGCAGAGTTTTCAGATCTCCATTCTCTCCACGAGGGTTCTGGGTCTTGCCGGGGTCCCGATGTATACTTCAAGGGAGTCGAGTCATCCCTTTCGACCCTCTCGAGTGATCGGTCTCAGGCCCACACTGGAGTCCCACAGACCGCCCAAGCCTTGAGCCCGAATTTGCAGGAGCAACGATGTCCAGTTTGAGCACCACCATTGAGCAACGCGCCACCGCCGGTGAAAACACCCTGACCTACACCCTGGTCCAGTTGGAAGGTTTCATCGATGCCGCCAACTACCCCATCTTTGAGAAGGCCCTGGAGAAACTGATCGACAGTGGTCGCCATCACATCGTTCTCGACTTCAAGGGCGTGGAGTACATCAACTCCACCGGAATCAGCGGGATCATTCGTTTTCATCACCAGTGTTCCACAGCAGGCGGCCTGCTGGTTCTGGCGCGGGTGGCTCGCAATGTGGGCATCACCATGCATCTCCTCGGCGTGACCTCCGTGGTCGCTGTTGCCGGCAAGCTGGAAGAGGCGGAGAAAGCCCTTCAGGGTGAGACGCTCGCCCCCGCCGAAGAGGGCAGTGAGCGCAAAATGCCGGTCATCGCCGACAAGCCGGGTCCCACCGGCACCGTGGCTCTGCTGTTGCCGGGCAAAGGCAACTTCGCCGATATCTGCAAAAAGCGGGTCGAGGATCGCGGGGGAAAAACCTTCCTCTATGGTTCACCCGCCGAGCTTCTCGAGGCACTCGACGCCATCGTTCCCGACCTGATCGTCATCGATCAGCGTATCCCGGGCAGTGATCAGTTGGTGGAGCGTATCAAACTGATGCCGCGACACGCTCTCGCCTCCATCATTCTGATCCATCCCAAGGGGGTCGACCCGACGACGGTCAGCGGCTTCCGCGTTTGGGAGAACGACTCCCTCGTCGACCCTTTCGATCTGGGCAACCTGTTCGTTCTCGCTGAGAGCGAAGTGCGCCGCGTCAGTCGCGATCGCAAGCTCTTCAGTCAGCAGGTACGTTTCCAATTTGATGGTTCCAGAGATTCGGTCGACCAGGGCCTGAGCCTGGGCACCGCCCTGATTTCGCGGCTGCCGTTGACCGAGACGGAGAAGAACGCGCTTCAGTCCGCCCTCAAGGAGGGGGTCGACAACGCCGTCCGTCATGGAAACGGGGAGGATCTCTCCAGCAAGGTCACCGTCAACTACGTCGTCGATCCCCGCCGGGTGACGATGCTCGTCGAAGATGAGGGAGAAGGCTTTGACCACGAGTTCTTCCTCGGCCAGATCGAGGACAAGGATGCCTTCGAACGTGCCAAGGAGCGGATGCGCGAAGGAGGCCGCGGCGGTCTCGGAATCCTGCTGATGCACCGCTGCTCCGACCGCCTGGAGTACCTCGGCAAGGGCAATGTGGTACGTATCGAGAAGGCCCTGCAACGCTGACCCGGGGTTTATTCCCGGCTTTTGCTCTGGAGTGGCAACTCTCTGTCATTTGGCGTTGACAGCCCGGCCACCGATCTGCACAATTGGCGTTTCCCTTCGACGGCAAGAAAGTCCTTTTCTGCCTTCGGGAGGCCTGTCAGCAGGCTCAGAGCGGGTGTAGCTCAGGGGTAGAGCATCACGTTGCCAACGTGATTGTCGTGGGTTCGAATCCCATCACCCGCTCCATTTTTTCCCCCTTTCATCGCGGTATATTCCAAGGGTGTTCCCACTGTGGATCCAGGGGTGTTCCCCTTGTGGAAGTGTTCTGTGAGTGGGGACGCCGAAGGGAATCCAGCAAATTGATGAACCCGGACCCGTGGATTCGGCAACTGGCTGCTGCTGGCATCGAGGCCCCGCCTGAACTGGTGGAGCGGCTTCGTTGCGAGGAGGATGATGATCCTCTCGTTCACCGGATCAGGGATCTGCTCTCCGGTCCTTCCTTCGAAAGCGGGGATCGTTCCGGCATTCTGCTTTCTCTCCTGTGGGACCAGTGGCTGGAAGTTGTGGAAGTCGATCTTCCGATTCCTGATTGGGTTCAGCGTCTTCCTGCCTTTGAAGGGGATCTGATCCTCTCCGGCGTTGACCTGGAAGCGGCCGCCTGGGATTTCGGCAAGGTTCGTCGTCGCAAACCGGTGGCACTGCTGCGTCCGGCTCACACGGAAGACGTGGCCCAGGCAGTTCGTTTCTGCAGGGAAGAAGGCATTCCCATCTCTCCCCGGGGGTTCGCCCATTCCGCCGGCGCCCAGATGCAGGTGCGTCAGGGCCTGATCCTCGACATGAAATCGATGGCATCGCTGTGTGTTCTGGAAGACGACTTCTGCGAAGTGGAAGCGGGTGCGGGTTGGGATGTCGTCCTGCGCGCCGCCACCGACCTTGGAAAAACGCCTCCCATCGTCACCGACTGGCTCAGGGTTTCCGTCGGCGGAACCATCTCCATGGGGGGGTTCGGTTTCATGTCCTTCTGGCGGGGCACGCAGATGGATCACCTTCTGGAGCTGGAGGTGGTGACCGGAACTGGCGATGTGGTGCGTTGCAGTGCTGACCGCCAGCGGGATCTGTTCGATGCGGTCCGCGGTACCCATGGCAAGTTCGGCATCATCACGCGAGCCCGAATCCCCCTGGAAGATGCACCGGAGAAGGTGCGCATGATTCAGGCCTGCTATGGGACACTCGGCTCGATGATCAGGGATTTCGAACAGCATGCCCGTGAGCAGTCGACCGATCTGATCCACGCTTTCGCCGCCGAAAAATCCCGGTCATCCATCCTCACGAAAATGAACTCGACGGAATCCCTGCCCTACGAAGAGGCGGATGTCGAACGTGCCCTTTCGGCGGTCGAGGGGGAGTGGGTCTACAACCTGGAGCTGGTGGACTTTGTCGGCGGACCCCATGGGGATCGCCATGCACCCGTCGATGAAACGACCTTGAAATGTGAACCCGGTCTGGTCGCTGTCTGGGAGATGGGTTGGGAAGAATTCTGTTTCCGGATTCCTCCCCTGGTCCTTGAGGAAGAGGATCGCGGAGCGGCCCCACATCCGGAGTTGTGCACCTGGGTTCCCGTCGATTCTGCGGGTCTCAAGTTCCTCGAAGAAGAGTTCGATCGGCTGCATCCGGCAAAGGACATCGGCAATGGACCGGTGCTCTTCTTCCCCCTGAAAACCGACACGGTGTCGCCCCCCTTCTTCCGTCTTCCTGAATCGGAATACTGTCTCTTCTGGGGAGTCCTGCGCCGTGCCGAGCCGGCGACGGCGGATCGCATCGCCGACCTGATGACGGACAACGAGGCCATCTACGACCGGCTGCGTGCTCGGGGGGGTGAACGCTATTTGCCCGATACGCCGCCGGAAACCGCGGAATTCTGGGAAAACCACTTTGGGCCGATCTGGCCCGAAATCCTGCGGTCCCGAATGAAGTGGGATCCGGATGAAGTCTTTGGATCGAGTTTCGGAGCACTGACCGGAAAGAGCAAAGACGATGATGACCCCGCTGTTACCCCTGGGACGCCTTGACCATTACACCCTGATTGTGCCGGATGCGGCCGCCTGTTCCCGTTTTCACATGGAAGTCCTCGGCTTTGGCTGGGTTCGTGAGCAGAAGGTGAACGCCGGCAGTGTTCCCGAGGGCGAATACGACATGCTCAACCATGTGCTCCATCTGCCCGGAGACCCATCGCGAACGATGGTGGTCACTGAGGGTCTGACGGAAGACAGCATCTTCCGCAAGTATCTCGATGCCCATGGACCGGGAATTCATCACGTCGCTTACGCCGTCGATGATCTGGCAGAAGCGTTCCGCAAACTGGAAGATGCGGAGATTCCCCTGACATCCAAACGCATCGCCCATGATCCGATGAGCGGTTTGCGTCAGGCGTTTATTTCCCGAGACAAGACCGGTTACTTCATCGAGTTGATCGAGCGCACCGAAGAGGCGGAAGAAGGCATCTTCAAGTCAGGCAACATGGCCGAGCTCGCCAAGTCGATGAAATCCTACATCGGAGAAGAAGAGCCGGCGGCGACTGCACCGGCCGCGGTGGTCGGTGAACTTCCTGTCAGGTTGGACGAAGTGCGTGCCTTCCTGAGTGAGCCTGCCAACCTGCCGCGCTGGACCGCCCACCAGACGGTCTACCGCGGGGATGATGGACGTTGGGTCGAACGTCGACTGGCCGGGGATATCCCTCTGGATGTGTCCGTCGAAGAGCGCCGCGTCTCTTTCGCATGGGAGTTTGCGGAAAGACCTTTCCAGGTCCACTTCGATCTCGAAGAGAGTGAAGCCGGAGTTCGCGTCACCGTTCCCATGCCCGCCGGGATCACCACCGAGCGCGCTACCCGCACGGCAGATGCCATCGAATCGGAATTGGTGCTGCTTTCGGATGCCCTGGGAGCGAAGGTCGAGGCGGACAAGCTGGACCGTGCCCGCCAGACGATGGGCCGATTCCACCTGGAGGTTTATTCGCGCAAGGGGGCCTGAGATTCGTTTTCCAGCTGGCGAATGATGGCTTCCGCGGATGCAAGGTTGGTTGCCAGTGGAACGTTGTCCAACTCGCAGATACGAATCAGTGCGTTGACGTCCGCACTGTGGGGTTGGGCCCAGAGAGGGTCACGCAAAAAGATGACGGCACTGATCAGGCCTTCAGAGATGAGGGCTCCGATCTGCTGATCTCCCCCAAGGACTCCCGTGCGTACCCTGCGTGCCACTTTCAAGCCCGTCTTTTCAGCGAGTTCCAGACCTGTGTTCTCTGTGGTTACCAGTGAACGCTCTCCAAAGAACTCCTTGTGGGAATTCACCAGTGTGATGAGGTCTGCCTTGCGCGAGTCGTGGGCGACCAATGCAAAGTAGTGTTGGTGGTAGGCCCCCGAGAGCCGCTGGATACAAAGGCGGGTGAGTTCAGAGAAAACCTGATGAAAGGTTGGGCCGTCCTCTTTCAGCGCGTTTAGCTGCTCGAAGGGGATGCGTGAAATCACTGCTTCGCTTGCTGTTTCGACGCTGGCGGTCGCAAGTCCGCCGGCCACAAAACTGATTTCCCCAAGGATACTGGGAGCCTCCTGAACAATACTTTCCCCAGAGCGCGTGCCGACCCGAATCCAGCCTTCATGAAGCAGGATCAAATGATCATTTTTCTGGTTCATTTGAATCAGGGGCTGGTTTGCAGAGACCGTCTCTTCTGTTGGGCAGATCTCCCTGAGAATGGAGTACAGCTCCTCGAAAGGTTGATCCATGGGGTGATTCTTTCACTCTTCGGGTCAGTGGTGGTCTCGGAGCAGTGTATGCGACTCTGCGGCTGAACCCAAAAAATGGCAGCTGAAATGCCTCCCGGAGACATCTCCTGAAATGAAATCTCCCCCCGGAATTTGCTTCAACCGCCAAAATTCCGCAAAAAACCCCGTTTCGGGAGCATCCGGGCCTCGGCTTGCGTTGACACTTCTGGGCGCGGGCACGATGATCTGTGGTTACGGTTAGTATGCCGGAACGACAAGGAGCCGTTGGCCGCTCATGAATGAAGACACGAACGGGGTCGAGAACCCCGAGACGGAAGACACTGCTATGAATACCTCCGCCACCGAGGACACCGGAGTCGACAATGCGACCTCTGAGTCCCAGGACTTTATTTCCAGCAACGTGGAAGTGGCCGACGAGGGCCCCTGCCGCAAGCGTATGTCCATCACCATTGCCCCTGAGACCGTCACTGCCGAACTGGAGACCCAGTTCAAGCAGCTGAAGTCCAATGTCATGTTGCCTGGATTCCGCAAGGGCAAGGCACCGCTGAAGATGATCAAGGCCAAGTTTGGCAAGGACATCGAGCAGGATGTGCGTGAAGACCTCATCAACCGTTCCGTCTCCGAGCAGATGGAAAACGCGGATTACACCCCCATCGGATTTCCCGAATTCGAAAACATCGAGTTTTCCACCGAGAACCCCTTCACCTTCGAAGCGGTCTTCGATGTGCAGCCGACCTTCGACCTGCCCGAGTACAAGGGCGTCGAGGTCGATTCTCAGTTGAAGACTGTGGAAGACAGCGACGTCGATGCCGAGATTGAGCGCATCTCCGAGCAGGCCAGCACCCTTGAGCCTCTGGAAGTGGGCAGCCAGGCAGAGGGCGACTTTGTGGTCGTCAATCTGGATTTGACTGCGGATGGCGAGTCCATCTTCTCCCGTGACGAAGTGATGATGAAGATCGGCGACGACTTCATCGACTCCATGGAGATTCCCGGGCTTGGCAAGGACCTTGCCGGTGCCGCTGCCGATGCGGTGATCGAAAAGAGTGCCACCGTTCCCGATGACTTCCCGCAGGAAGAGCACCATGGGAAAACCGCCGATGTCAAACTGACCGTCAAGGACGCCAAGAAACTGGTTGCCCCCGAGATGAACGAAGAGTTCTTCGGTCGCCTCGGTGTCGAGTCTGAAGAAGACCTGCGCAACAAGGTCCGTGAGGGTATGGAAGGTCGTTACGAGGCGGAGGAGAACACCCGCCAGGAAGACCTTCTTGCCGAAAAGGTGGCGGACAGCGTCGAGATGGAGCTTCCCGAGTCGATGCTTGAGCGTCGCAAGGAATCTCTCGTTCGCAACAAGGTCATGGAGTTGATGCGCGAAGGCACATCCGAAGAAGATGCCACCGCCGAAGTGGAAAAGGACGAGGAATTGGCCAATCAGGCCCGCCTCGAACTGGTCCGCATCTTTGTCCTTGATCGGATCGCTGAAGAGGAGAAGGTGTTTGTCACCGAAGACGAAGTGGTGCAGAGGCTTCAGGCCATCGCCGCCACTTACCAGCAGCCCCTCGAGGCAGTGATGGAACAGTACCGCAACAACGGCATGATCCCTGAGCTTCGCAACGGCATGAAGCGGGAAAAGGTCAAGCAGCTGCTGCGCAAAAAAGCAAAAGTGTCGGGCTCCTGAGGAGCACGGAAAACGTTGATACAGTAACGAAGAGTTTAACAGTCAGAAAATAGGGGGAGACACGAGATGAGTGACGACCTGATGCGCAAGATCGACGAGATTCATGACAACCTCGTACCAATCGTCGTCGAGAAGACCGGTCGCGGAGAGAGGTCCTACGACATCTTCTCCCGACTCCTGAAGGATCGAATCATCTTTATCGGTGATGCCATTCACGATCACACGGCCAACCTCGTGATCGCCCAGATCCTGTTTCTGGTTTCCGACAACCGCAACCAGGACATCAACATTTACATCAACAGCCCCGGCGGTTCCGTGACCGCAGGTTTGGCGATTTACGACACCATGCAGTTTGTGCAGTGTGATATCGCCACCTTCTGCATCGGTCAGGCTTCCTCCATGGGTGCGGTGCTTCTTGCGGCCGGTGCTCAAGGCAAGCGCCATGCTCTGCCGCACTCGCGCATCATGATCCACCAGCCGTGGGGAGGTGCCCAGGGCACCGCCCAGGACATCGAGATCCAGGCCAATGAGATCAAGCGCAACAAGGAAGTGCTGAGTGAGATCCTCAGTCGCCACTCGGGTCAGTCCGTCGGTCAGATCACTGACGACTCCCATTTGGACTTCTTCATGTCTTCCCGCGAAGCTCAGGAGTACGGCCTGGTTGACCAGGTGATCGAAACCCTGAAGCCTTCCGTAGAGGCAGGCTAAGCGGTTTCGTCATGTCGTCTTCAGGAGGATCCGGGCAATCAGGCAAGGAAAGCTGCAGTTTCTGCGGCAAGCAGGCCCATGAGGCTTCTCGCCTGATTGCCGGCCCTCCGGGCCTTTTCATCTGCGCCGACTGCGTCGATCTCTGTCATGTGATCATCCATCCGGATCCACAGCAGGGTGGTGAGGCAGTCACCGAAACCGCGCCGCGCACCCTCGATGAAGTGCCCAGTCCACGCGAGCTCTACAACGAATTGCAGCGCTACGTCATCGGTCAGGAGGAGGCGAAACGCACCCTCTCGGTGGCGGTCCATCTGCATTACCGTCGTCTCGTTCATCTCGACGCTCTCGCCAGCCGCGAAAAGGCGGAGGGTGAAGAAGATGTGCAGATCGAGAAATCCAACATCCTGATGATCGGCCCCACCGGCAGCGGAAAGACGCTGATGGCGAAGACCCTCGCCAGCGTTCTCGACGTGCCCTTGGCCATCGGCGATGCGACCACGCTCACTGAAGCGGGGTACGTGGGTGAAGACGTGGAGAACCTGCTGCTCAAGCTGGTCATGGCCGCCGATTACGACATGGCCAAGGCGGAGCGCGGCATCATCTTCATCGATGAAACCGACAAGGTTGGCAAGGCCACCCAGAATGTCTCCATCACCCGCGATGTTTCCGGTGAGGGTGTGCAGCAGGCACTGCTGAAAATCCTCGAGGGAACCGTGGCCAACATTCCTCCCCAGGGAGGCCGCAAGCATCCGGAGCAGCAATACCTGCAACTGGACACCACCAACATTCTCTTCATCTGTGGTGGCGCCTTTGAAGGCCTGCCGGAGGTGGTCGCCGAGCGACTCAATGCACGCAAGGTTGGCTTCCGTCCCGGGGAAGAGAAAAAAGAATCTGAAGAGTTGCCGGATATCGAGGATCCCAATGAGCGCGCCCGCCTTTACGGCAAGGTGCAGGTCCAGGATCTGATCAAGTTCGGCATGATCCCCGAGTTCGTCGGACGCCTGCCGGTGCTTACCGCTCTGCAGCCCCTCGATGAAGAGGATCTGGTCAAGGTGCTGACTGAGCCGCGCAATGCGCTGGTCCGTCAGTATCAGCAGTTCTTCCAGATGGAGGGGGGTGAGCTCGAGTTCACCCCGGGTGCCCTGCGCGAGATTGCGCGCATCGCCCGTGAGCGCGGAACCGGTGCCCGTGGATTGCGTTCCGTCGTCGAGGATCTGATGCGTGACATCCTCTTCGAGATCTCTGAAGACAGCATTCGTGGCAAGAAGACGATCATCGATGAAAGTCTTGTGACTGCGCTGGACGAAGATGAAACCGTTCCCGCTCCCAAGACAGAAGATCTGGGTGTCGATCTGTCAGCGAATGAAGACGATCGCAACGATGGTGCGGCCCCGCCGGCGGGCGACACGGCTGCACAGCACCTGTCCTAAAAGATTTTCTCTGGTGCGGCTTCCAAACCTCAAACCTGTTCCCTGAGGCCCGTGATTCTCCACGGTTCCACCGGCTGGCTCTTGCCTTTGACACTGACCGGTTCCAGGGCTTCCCGAAGAATCGAATCTTCCAGTGCTTTTGCCGTGTTGGGGCCGACGATGATCTCTCCCGGAGTCGCCACCTGGGATTCGAATCGGCTGGCCGTGTTGACGGTGTCGCCGATGACGGTGTAGTCCCGGCGTGCCTGCGATCCCACATCGCCGACGGTGGCGATGCCCGAGTTGATGCCGATGCGCATCCGCAAGTCGGGCCAGTCCGGATGCTCTGCATTGAAGCGGGCCAGATG
>JAAXJX010000014.1 GCA_012269595.1 Planctomycetia bacterium
GGTGCGCGGCGGTGTGATTCAGGGTGTTTCTTTTGCACTCTTCGAGCGCAGGGTCATGGACCGCCAAAAAGGTCGCATGCTCAACGACGATCTGGAGAACTACAAGATCCTCGGTGCCGCAGATTGCCCCGATATCGATGTCGTTCTTCTCGATGTCTACAACGGAAAATCAAACACTCAGGTGATGGGTTTGGGAGAGCCACCCATCGTGGCGACGGCAGCCGCCGTCGCCAATGCGGTTTCCGATGCACTGGGTGTACGGATTTATGATCTTCCCATTACCCCGAAGAAGGTCCTCGAGGCGATCGCGAAGCGAGACGCCGCCCGGGGAACTTCGGAAAAGAAGGGAGAGAGACTTTGAAGCCCTTCAAACTGATCCAGCCGACCCATGAAAACGAGGCGTTGCAGGCACGGTCCAGCGACGGATCCGAGTACATGGCTGCTGGAACCGATCTCCTCAATCGCATCAAGGAACATGTGGCGAGCCCGGAAACGGTGGTCGACCTGAAGAAGATTTCCGGTCTGGACCAGATCGAGTCCGATGACCGCGGAATCTGGCTGGGCGCCACGGTCAGGATGTCAGAAGTCTCCGGTCACCCGGAGATTCAGCGTCGCTTCCCGGCGGTGGCAACCACGGTGGGTCACGCTGCGACACCGCAGATTCGCAATATGGCCACCGTCGCAGGAAACATCTGTCAGAAGCCCCGTTGTTGGTACCTGCGCCATGAGGGCTACCCCTGCATCAAGAATGGCGGCACCGGTTGCTGGGCCAGAGATGGTGAGAACGAGTTTCACGCCATCTTTGACAACCAGATCTGCTCTGCGACACAGCCTTCAAATCTGGCACCGGTGTTGGTCGCCCACGATGCGATCATCGAGGTTCAGGGACAGGATGGCGTCAAAGAAATCACCGCAGGGGATTTCTTTACAGGACCCTCCGAGAATCCGCTGATGGAAGTGAAGCTTTCGGCGGGTGAGTTTGTCCGTCGTATCCTGCTACCCGCTGAGACGGAAACTTCACTGTGGGCCTACGAAGAAGCACGCGAGAAGCAGAGCTTCGATTGGGCCCAGGCGAGCGTGACGATTCTCCTCGATCGCGGAGGCCGCAAGGGGGACCACCGGGTGATTCTCGGTGCCGTTTCTCCTGCACCTCTGAGAAGAGAAGACATGGAGAAGAAGTTGAATGGTTCAGATGATGAAGCCACCCAGGCAGCCCTGATCGCAGGCGAAGGGGCAACACCCCTTTCACAGAACGGCTACAAGGTGCCGATGTTGCAGGGTTTGATCCGCCGGGCGGTTCGCGTGGTTCGTTCGAGAGAGGAGGGCTGAGGATGGCGATGCAGAAACCGGAACTGTTGCCGGAGGATGTCTGTCCCTGTTTGCGCACCAAGACGATGTTGCTCAACACCGAGTATCGTCGCAGTGCCTTTGAGGACAGTTTCACCGCAAACACAGCCTTCTTTCATTGCTTGAGGACGATGGCCTATCACGGACCTGACGGCGATGATGTGTGCCCTGAAGGGTGTCGACCGGGCCGTCAGTGTTATCCCACTCCGGAGGACATCACCTGATCCCGGAGTTTTTTCAGTCACTTCAAAGGTCCTGCCTGTCTTTCAGGCAGGACCTTTTTTGTTTCATCGGACAGTGTTCCAATCAAGACAAGGAGGAGCACCATGCATCGATTACTGCATCGGATACTGAATCGGAAACTCGCGAGTCACCTCTGGTTGTTGCTGTTGATCGTGATCACATTCCTGCAGTCCGGCTGTTCCAATCTGTCGCTGCAGCAAAAGCCTCAGGCCGGGGCGACGGAAGATCCGGACATACTCAAGGTGCTCGTCTGGAATGCCTGGCGCGGAGGAAATGAAGTGACCGAGGGTCCAGAGAAGATCCTCAAGGTGATTCGGGACTCCGAGGCAGACGTGGTGTTGATGCAGGAGAGCTATGACATCAACGGTGAGCGTCCCCTTTTGGGTGCATGGCTCGCCGAGCAGCTGGGATGGAATCAATACCAGGGTGAAAGCCCCCATCTCTGTGTTCTGACTCGTTGCGAGATCGCCGAGACCTTTGATCATGAACCGTGGCATGGAGTGGGTGCCAGGCTGGTGCACGCCAGTGGTCGCGAGTTTCTCGCCTGGAGTATCTGGCTCGATTACCGCGCCTATATCCCCTACGTCATCCGCGACAATCCGCAGATCTCCGATGGAGATCTGCTGAAAAGCGAATTTGAGAGTTCCCAGCGCTTACCCCAGGCGGAGAGACTCTTGGCCAGGATCGAGGAATTGGGTCATCTCGACTCAAACTTGCCGCTGCTGGTGGGTGGCGACTGGAACACTCCATCCCATCTGGATTGGACCCGGGATACGGCCACCGTCTTCAAGAGGAGGCGTGACCTCGATCTCCCCGTGAGTCTTCTGGTGGAGTCGAATGACTTCAGGGATGTCTATCGCATGCTTCACCCTGACCCGGTGCATCATCCGGGGATTACCTGGTCACCGATGTTTCGGGGCACGGAAGAGAAAGAACAGGGTTTCGATCGGATTGATCGCCTGTACCTGCATGACTATTGCCGTGACTGGAAACTGGTTCCGGTTTCGACCACGGTTTACCCAGAAGTTTGGGAGGACGTCGACATCGCTGTTCCTGATCGCATTTTTCCTTCCGATCACAGTGCGGTTCTGGTGGAAATGAAGTTTGTCGAGCGACCTCTGGAGCCGGGTGATCCCGGGTTCACCTCTCTGGAAGTGGGGGACTGGAAAGTTGAAGCCAGTGCCCGAAAGTTTCTCGGTGATCAGGTAGACGTTCTCTTCTCAGTTTACAGAGATGGGGAGAAGGTCGCTTCCCCGCGTATGTGGGTCATCGAGAACAAGCCTTCCAATATCGGCCTCACGCATGAGGACTTCGCCATGAGCGCCGCTGTCGACGCGATACGCTGGAATGACAAGACTCGCGTGACGATTCAAATCGAGATCGAAGAAGATGGAGCGATCACCCGTCTACCGGTTGCCAGTATCGAAGTCCGCTAAGGGGAAATCAGATGATAAAAATGATCTGGATCTTTCTGCTCACCATCTTTTTCGCCGGTGTTGGGGCCGTGTGGTTGGGAGATTTCACCTCCGTTCCCCTGTCGATTGTTGGCGGTCTCCTCGGTGGGGTCTGTGGTTGGCTCCTGGGAAAATACATCCCCATCTATGAGTGGTTTGTCTGATCGGGCCCATTTCAGCAGAGCTCTGAATCACACGAATTCCGCCATTTCTGGCCATTTTGAGCCCCTGTTCAGGGGCAATCGGTCGGTCTGCTTGTCAGATCAGGGGGCATCGATAGGATAGGCTCGAATCATCCGCCCGCAGGGGAACGGCAGCGGAAGTGGTGGAAGGAAACGGATCATGGCCAACATCGAAAAAGTCTGTGTCGTCGGATTGGGCAAAGTCGGCAGCCTCGTGGGAACACTGCTGCAGAGAGCCGGGTTTGAAGTGATCGGCCGCGACGCCCGACCTGTGGAGGGTTTGACCTTCTCATCGGATGTCCTCGACGTCTCCGATACCGCTGCTCTCAATGACGCCCTCGATGGTTGTCAGGGTGTGGTCTCCTGCCTCCCCTATCAGTTCAACTTGCCGGTTGCGAAAGCAGCCTTCGACAAGGGCATCCACTACTTCGATCTCACAGAGGACGTCCCGACCACCAACGCTATTCAGGAGATGGCTGCGGATGCCAAGTCGGTCCTCGCACCCCAGTGCGGCTTGGCGCCGGGTTACATTGGCATTGTAGGTGCTCACCTTGCAAGCAAGTTTGAGAAGGTGCGCTCCATCGAGTTGCGTGTTGGAGCACTCCCTGAGAATCCTCGTGGCAGCATGGGTTATTCCTTCACCTGGTCTTCCGCCGGTGTCATCAATGAATACCTCAACGAGTGTGAAGTGATCAGCATGGGTGAGCGTTCCATGGTTCCTTCGCTGGAAGGCCTGGAGACGATCCACCTCAACGGCTTGCGCCTGGAAGCTTTCACCACTTCAGGGGGTCTCGGAACCATGTGTGAGACCTGGGCCGGGAAGCTGGAAACCCTCAACTACAAGACGATGCGCTATCCGGGTCACTGTGACCGCATGCGTTTCTTCCTCCATGAACTGGGGATGCACCGGGATCGTGAGGAAGCGGGACGCATTCTTGTCGAGGCGTGCCCGCCGGTTCAGGAAGATGTGGTCTACGTGCACGCTGCCGTAGAAGGCTGGCAGTCCGGCGATCTACAGCGAGAAGAGTTTGTCGGGGAGTATTCACCGAAAGAAATAGATGGAGTCGAGTGGAGAGCTATCAGCTGGACTACTGCTTGCTCTGTGGCTGCTGTAGTAGAAATGGTTAACAATGGTTCTCTTCCAGACCGCGGATTTATCAAACAAGAAGAGATTCCATTTGAAACTTATATTCTTACAAAAAGTGGCGGCCTCTACTTCGATATAGTTTTCGAAGAAGAAGAAAACGAATAGTTATTCGCGGTCGGCGTTGGATGCGGTGTTCTTTTTTGCGTCAGCAGATTGCGGCCCTGACGGTCGAGTGATCACAAACACCCAACCGATTCCTGCAAGGATGGCGGTCGCCCACCGTGCTTCCACCGGCACCTTGTCACGATTGATCCACAGCGGAAAAGAGATGGCGATGGCGATCATGATCGTCGCAAACATCTTTGCCCGCGTCGGAATCGAACCGTGCTCTTCCCAGTCACGTACCATCTTGCCAAAGGTTTTGTGATTCCTCAGCCACGTGTGGTAGCGGGGAGATCCTTTGGCAAACAGATAGGCAGCCAATAGAACAAACGGTGTCGTCGGCAATACCGGCAGGGGTATTCCGATGATCCCCAGCCCCAGCGCCATGAACCCGAGCAGATTCCAGAAGTAGCGCATGGGGCGGCGAGGAGTGTTCAAGGTCTGCTGGATTTCAACCAACCGAGCAACTCGAGAAACTTCGGCGGCTGTCCCGTGCGAAGAACTCCGATGCGGAAGATCTTTGCAGACATCCAGAAAACGAAGATTACCGAAATCAGCAACATGATGCCCGTTCCGACGATTTCACCCATCGGTGGGCTCGCCGCCATGCGGTTCATCATGATGAAGGGGGTCCAGGGTGGGACCCACGACATCACGGTGGCGATGGTTCCGTTGGGATCATTCGGGATGAAGACCATCGTCCCCAAAGGCACCATCAAGATCAGCATCATCGGGCTCATGAAGTTCTGCGCTTCCTTGATGGTATTGCAGATACTGCCGATTCCCGCGAACAGGAATGCATAGAAGAGATAGCCGGTGACGAAGTAGAAGAGGAAACCGATCAGCAACTCCGGCGAAACGACGGCAGCCAACAGGTCGACCACCCACTCCGCACCCGGTCCCGCTTTCAGCCTGAGGATACCCAACATGGAACCGATCCACGCCAGTTGCATCGTTACTCCCACAGCGGCAACTCCGAGAACCTTGCCGAGAAGAAGCTCATTGGTGGTGACGGAGGAGAGCAAGACCTCGATGATGCGGTTCGATTTCTCTTCGATGGTGTTGTTCAGCAGCATCTGGGCGACGGTGAAAATGGCGATCCACAGCAGATAGACAAACCCGACAGGAGCGTACTGGCGAATTCTGTCGCGGATGCCGACCTTCTCCTCCCCCTCCTGTTTGTTGGGGTTGAAGTTGTTGGAGCGCACACGGATTTGTGCAATCTCTTTCACTTCACTGGAGGAGATGCCGCGGGAGTCATATTCCATCTGCCTCACCCGGTCTGTCAGTGAGTCGGTGATGGCGTCGAGAAGATCGGTGTCGGCCAGATTGGATGACCAGAAGCGGATCGGCTCCTTTTCACTGAGCACATTCTCCGGGATCAGCACGAGAGCAAAGAGGTCCACATTGCGGCCGGAGGCGGGATACAGTTTTTCCGCTCGCAGGTAAGGTCGCAGGGCGGTTTCGATTTCGGCATCGGTGGCCATGTCGGTCAATCCGGGAAGCAGTCCGACCTCGATGAATCGCGGATCAGGCTCGACGAATTCCGGCGATCCCTTGGGCAACTGATTGAGGAGCAGATTGCGCATCGCCAACCATTGACCATCGTTGAGAAGGTATTCGTCGGGGATCAGATCGCCAATATCGACCAACTGCTTGGGGTTGAAGGGATTGATCTCCGCAGAACCCTGGCTCATCTGCTCCAGACCCTCTTCGAGGCGGTCGAGGAGTGCGGCTGCGTCGATTTCCTGTTCTTCCAGCATCTCTTTGCGTTGGCTCTCCGTGGCCTCGGCAATGTGTTGCTGCAATGCCTGCAGAACCTTTTGCCGGTTGAGGAGAGTCAAGCGCTGTCGGGCCAGTTCACCCGCTTCAGCATCGCGGGAAACGATGGCGACGTGTCGTGTGGGAATGCCCTTTTCCTCGAGAAACTTGGGTACCTCGACCATCAGCCAGATCATCACCGGGAAGAGCAGAATGCCGATCCAGAAGCCTTTGGTTTTGACGTTTTCCAGATACTCGCGCTGGGCGACCCGGTAGATGCGCATCATCGATCAGCCGCCTCTCTGGCATCTTCACCCACCAGGTGGACGAAGACTTCGTGCAGGTCCGGTTGCACAACCTCGAAAGTGTCGAGGGATTTTCCGGAATCAAAAAACTGTTTCAGCAGCAGCTGTGGATCAGTGTCATCGGAGATGTGCAGCTCGAGCACGTCGGCACGCCCATCTGCTGATGGCTTGACCGATTGAACGCCGGGAAGCCGGAGCACCAGATCAGAGATGTCGTCTCCGCGAACCCGAACTCGACTGGGCAACAGGTTGCGCGCTTCTTCGACGGAACCGTGAAACGCCATTTTCCCGGCGGCGATGACAACGATGCTTTCACAGATTCGCTCCGCATGGGACATGACGTGCGTGGAGAAGAGCACGGTCTTGCCACGGGATTTGAGGTCCTGGATCACTTCTTCCATCACCTCCTGATTGACCGGGTCGAGACCGCTGAAGGGTTCGTCGAGTATGACCAGGTCCGGATCGTGGGCGATGGAGGCCAGGACTTGCACCTTTTGCCCCATTCCCTTGGAGAGCGCCTCACATTTGTGATCCTTGAATGCACTGAGACCGTAGCGATCGAGCAGCTCCCTGGCCTTCTCTCTGGCAACGGATGAAGGGACACCCTTGAGGGTGGCGAAGTAGGCGATGACCGCGGTTGCCGTCATCTTCTTGTAGAGTCCTTTTTCTTCGGGAAGGTATCCGATGCGATCCCGGACTTGGGAGGCGACCGGATGACCGAGCACCTCAATGGAGCCGGAGGTGGGTCGCAGGATATCGAGGATCATGCGGATCGACGTCGTTTTTCCTGCACCGTTCGGTCCAAGGAATCCGCAAATGGTTCCTTCATTAACGGAGAAGGAGACATCGTCGACCGCCCGGAAGTCTCCATAAGTCTTGACGACGTGATTCATTTCGATGGCAGTGGTCACTCTGGGGAAATCCTCCCATTGCGGGTTTTCGTTCTTGTGGAGAGTTTAACCGGGGACTTCCAGAGTGGGCAGTCAATCTTCGTTCGGTGCACCCCAGCCACCGCCTCCGGGAGTCTCGATACGAAGTCTTTCCCCAGGGTGGAACTTCCCTTGCCATTTCGCAGGAAGAACCTCTTCTCCAGAGGAGGTGAGACGCAGGTTTCTTCCGGGGGAACCGGCGTTTCCGCCTCCACCTCCTGCGGGGGGCAGTTCCCTGCGTTCGGTGAGGATGGAGACATCCATTTCAGCGAGAAATTCGAATTCACGAATGATGCCTTCACCCCCGCGATGGATTCCATCTCCGCCGGAACCATGTCGAAGCCCGTAGCTTCGAATGCGCAGGGGGAGCACCTGCTCCAGACGTTCGATGGGGGTGTTGAGAGTGTTGGTCATGTGAACCTGCAGGGCACTGGCACCGGATCGTTGTGGGCCTGCCCCGCACCCTCCCGCCAGGGTTTCATAGTGGGTTCCTTCTTTGCAGGAGAAGACGACGTTATTCATCGTTCCCTGCGATTGGGCGGGGACCCTGTCTGGGAGTGCAGGCGTCAGGGCGGTCAGGATCAGGTCGACCAGTCGTTGGGACGTTTCCACATTGCCACCGGCCACGGGTTTGTCCGGTGGCGGGTCGAGAAGGCTGCCGCCGGGGATCTCGACCTCGATGGGTCTCATCGTTCCACCACTTGCAGGGATCTCTGCGGGTGCAAGACAGCGCAGCACGTACTGAATGGCAGAGTGGGTTATGGGCGTGCTGCAATTCATCGGCCCACGACACGCTTCAGATGTTCCCGAGAAATCAAAGCGGGCGGAATCACCGATGACATCGATGGTGAGTCGGATCAGGATCGGGTCGTCACTGAACCCATCACCATCCAATTGTTCCAATGCCATGTAGCGGCCATCGGGGATGGAATCGATCAGCGTGCGGACATGTCGCTCGGCAGCGTTTTGCAACTCCGCGAATCCTGTCAGCAATTCCTTTGAGCCCAGACGATCCAGCAATCTTTGCAAGCCGCTGATCCCCCTTTGCAATGACGCTTTCTGTGCGAGCAGGTCACCCCTTCTCTCTTCCGGAAAGCGCATCGCCCCGACGATCCTGTCTTCCACTTCCTGATCCGGTTTCCCACCCCTGATCCAAACCGTTGGTGGAATGACGACGCCCTCATCCTTGAGATGTTCCGTCAGCCCCATCGATCCCGGGACGATGCCACCGACGTCGGCGTGGTGGGCCCTGTTGGCAACGTAAGCGATGGGCTCAGGGTCGCCGGGGTGCAGGCGAAAGGCCTGGATCGCCGTGATGTCGGGGAGGTGGGTTCCGCCGAGTGCGGGGTCGTTGACGAGGACCACATCCCCTTCAGCGAAGTCGACATGCTTTTGCGCGGCCTTGACTGCCATCGGCATCGCACCCAGATGCACCGGAATGTGGGCTGCCTGGGCGACCAGTTCGCCGTTTCCATCAAAGAGGGCACAGGAGTGATCGAGGCGTTCCTTGATATTGGGTGAAATCCCGGCTCTCTCGAGGGCGATTCCCATGTCCTCAGCGATGGAATCGAGCAGGCTTCCAACGATGCGCAGTCTCACAGGATCCATTTGACTCAACGGGAAACCCCTTCAAAAACGCACCCAAATCAGTCAGCAAATTGCCAATTCCGGATCAATCCAACCACCTTGTTCGTGCTACTGGTGTATCATACTCACAATACTGCCACGTCACCGGAGAGATTCATGAACCTTTTGATCCTGCCCCTCATTCTGCTGACGGCCATTCCCTCCGCAGAGTCGGTCGATGGCGAACGCTGGAAACCGTTTGACCACCCCGCAGTGGTCGAAAGAACCTTCACCGCTTTCACCCAACCGGGAGATACCCTTTCGCTGATCAGTGGTGCGATGGGTTTTTTCAAGGTCGATGAAGTCGTCTTTGCAGAGGGAGATCGGATTCCCGGGCGCGACGGCGAATGGGTGCCGGCGATCCGGGTCGATGCCTCCATTGATATTGCCCAGAAGAAGAGCCTTGAGATTCGGCTTGAGTTGGCGAAGAGCGCGACCGAGACCGCCAGGCTGGCCAGTGTGCGTGCTGATTCAGCGGCTCGTCTGGCCAGCAAAGAGTTGGAGCGGGTCGCAGCCCTGCTCGAAAAGGGAGACGCCTCCCAAAGCATCTATGACCAGGTGTTGCAGAGGGCAGAGGAGGCGACGGCGGTCTCTGACACTGCACGGGTGGCCTTCGCTGATTCACAACTGTCGGTGCGCCTCGTCGAGTCAGAGTTGAATGTGATCGAAGAGAAGATCAAGCAGTCGACGCTGCTTGCTCCCGCAGGCTGGTATGTCGAAAAATGCGAGGTCGTTCAGGGGTCGGGATTGACGATGGGCCAACACATGATGACCCTGGTCGACCGATCTCATTTCAAAGTGATTCTGGCTTTGACAGAAGAAGAGATCAGGGCCCTGTCCGTCAGCCCGCTGAAGTTGAGCAGGGTGATCGATGGCAGCGAGATCCAGCCATCCAAAATCAGGGTCGGCTCAGTCCCCCACCCTGAAACCCATCGCAGATTGGTCACCATCGATATCCCCGCAGAAGAACTGAGCCTGCGCACCTATGAAACAGGCGGCGGGCTGGAGATTCGTGCTTCTCTGGGGATTCCGGACAGTCGGGGTGGCGTGAGAATCCCCAAGAAGTTCATCGGCCAGCAGTTGGAGCAGTGGATCGTCAAGGACACCGAAGGCATGATCTATACGGTTTATCCGGTTCGCAGCGACGAGACCAGTTGGCTGGTTCGCTCGAAGGATATGCCGGTCGGGATTGAGCTGGTCCCCCTGACAACGGAGTAGCGATGCGCGCATTTTTTCAATTGGTGCTTCGCTCGACCGTACCGGTCAACATCGTCTTCTTCGGCCTGATCGCCTACGCACTGATCGTGGCGATCCCTAATCTTCCCGTCGAAGTTTTCCCCAACATGTCTTTCCGCCAGGTGCAGGTCGCACTTCGGTACCCCGGTGCCTCCGCTGAAGAAGTGGAGCGACTGGTTACCAAGCCCATCGAAAATGCGGTTCGTGGTCTCGAATCTGCGGAGTATGTCTCCAGTACTTCAGTCCCGGGACGCAGTGAGGTGCTGGTCAAATTCGATGACGATCTGACCACCGAAAAAGAATACCGCGAGTTCCGCCTGCGAGTGCTTTCCGCACTGAACGCCCTGCCCCAGGTCAACGGCAAACCTCTGCAACCCGTCTTCATGGAGCTGGACGTCGATTCATGGGTGCCGGTGATTCAGGTGATGCTGGTCGAGCGTGCGGATTCCGAGTTGAGCAAGCGGGCACTGATTCTGTTGGCCAAGGATCTGCGCGATGAGCTTGAACGGATACCCGGAGTCAAACGCATCGATTTTGCCGGCGAAGAGTTTGACCAGTTCCAGGTCGCTCTCAATCCCGACCTCCTCGAACGTCATGGGGTGACCTTTCAGGAGGTTCTCGCGGCGATCAACCGGGAGGGCGGGTTCATCCCATCCGGCCAGATTGAAACAGAGTTGGGGGAACGCTCGATCCGCATCGATACCCGTCCCAGAAATCCGGAGGATGTGCTTCAGGTCATCGTCCGCAATCAGGGTGCGGGTTCCAAGGTCAGGGTTGCCGACCTGGTGACGTCGAGTCAGACCGGGGTGATTCCCATTCGCGAAGCAGTGGGCAACAGCCTCGACGGTGAAGATGCCATCGGCTGCAGGGTGCTCAAGGACAGTGATGCCAACGCCTCCACGATTCGCGATGCCGTCCTTGAAGTGACCGCCAAATTTCAGGAGTCCAGAAAAGACATTCCCTTCAATGTCCACATGATTCTTGACTCGACACGGAAGATCAACGCGTCGATGTCAGTCCTCCACGACAGCCTGATGCTTGCGCTCTGTCTGGTGATTGCGGCACTTTACTTTTTCCTGAGCAATCGGTCGAAGGCCGCCTCCGGTGCCGTGTTCATCCTGACGGCGATGGCCATCGTCGTCATCGCCTCAAGTCGCAATATCTCCCTCGAGTTGGCGGCGATGGGTGCTCTGGCTTTGTTTGTGTTCTTTACCTGTCGCTCAGCGGTACTCACTGTCAGTGGCATCATTTTTGCATTCCTGGGAACCCTTGTTGCCTTCGAAGTGATGGGGCAAAGCATCAATGAGGTCAGCCTCATCGGCTTTGTGCTGACGGTGGGCATCATCGTCGACGATGCCATCATCGTTCTGGAAAATATCCGCCGGCAGAGGGAGTTGGGCGAAACTCCGATGAATGCGGTGATCAAGGGAGTGCAGGAAGTCTTTGTTCCCATCTGTTCTGCCACGTTGACGACCATCGCTGCCTTTTTGCCGATGTTGCTGATGACGGGAACGGTGGGCGACTTCTTCTCGATCTTGCCGATCAGTGTGGCGACTGCTCTGGGGGTGAGTCTCTTTGAATGCCTGATCGTCTTGCCGGTTCACGTACGCGATCTTGATCAGCTGGTGGGAACGGAAGAGATTCCGTCCGAGAAGGATCTGGTCGGTGTGGATGCCTATCTGGCCCGGGAAGGCATCGGCGGGAAGCTGTCACGATTCTACGATCGCATCTTCCTGTGGAATCAGCGCAATGGTGGCAAGGTGGTCCTGCTTGCCCTTTTCCTCTTCTTCTCTGCCGTCGGAATCGTCGTTCAAAGCATGGTCGGTCCGGGTCTTGGTCAGCGTCCACTGTTGAAGCTGGTGTTTTTCCCGGAGGACACATCGATCTTGAATGTATCGGTGAATACCGCTCCTGGTACGGGGCTCAAGGAAACAGACAGGGTAGTGAGGGAACTTTCCCGGGATCTGCGGGCGACTGGTTTCGTCGAGGCAGCGGTGGGTTTGTCGGGGATCAAGCTCGACACCACGTATCGCCCCCAGTTTGGCCATCAGTTCGGTCTGATTCTGGCGGAGTTCCCGGTTGTTGAAGAGAGAACATTTGACAATCCCAACACGGCGATTCGTGAGATACGCAAGCAGTTGGGAAGCAAGTGGAGCGAAGAGAATGTCCGCATAGAAGTCACGGCGCAAAAGGACGGGCCCCCCACCGGTTCTCCGGTCACGGTCAGGGTTCATGGCAATGATCAGAAAAGGGTCTTCGATCTGGCCAACAGAACCTATGAGTTCCTCAGGAAGGAATCGGAGCAGGGTGGTCGACTGGAAGGTGTGGTCGACCTGGCGAGTGACCTCGATCAAAGATCCCAGAGTCTCAACTTCATTCCTGATTCGGATGCGATGTCAGAACTGGGCCTCGATCCGCAGCAGGTACGTCTCTTCGTCGGTGCCCTTTTCGAGGGTGTGTACGTGGGGGATTATCTGCGCAAGGATGATGAAATTCCGCTGAAGGTTCGCTTCGTTCGACCCGAGGGAGAAGTGGAGCCGATCGATGCACTGGAGTTCCCGGTCACCCGCTCCAGGGATGGCAGTATGGTGCGCTTCAGCCAGATTGGATCGATCGAGGATGAGGAAGAGCCGGGAATTCTCAGAAGGCGTCATTACCAGCGCTCGGTGAACATCACTGGTAACCTGGCCGATGATGCGGTGGTCTCTGCGGCAACGGTTCAGTACCTCCTCGAGGAGCGCTTTGGTGCGGAGATCCGTACCAACCCCGGTGCGGGATTCAGCTTCGAGGGTGAAGCGGAATCGACCGCCCGCTCCTTCAAGAGTCTGTTCCTGGCTTTCTGGATCTCTCTTTTCATCATCTACCTGATCCTTTCCACCCAGTTCAGGTCCCTCTTTCATCCGTTGGTCATCATCTCCAATGTTGCGTTCTCCTTTACGGGAGTCGTTCTCGTCATGACCGTGATTGCTTTCCTGGGCGACGTGCTTCCTGAAGACATGATTCGCCCGGAGCGTGCCTGGATCACGGTGCTCGCGTTCATCTCACTGGTGGGACTGACGGGGATCGTGGTGAATGACGCCATCGTGCTGGTTGATTTCATTCAGCGGCGACGGGATGAGGGGTTCCCTCTCGATCAGGCACTGAGGCTGGCGGGACATGAGCGCATGCGACCGATCCTGATGACCACCATCTCGACGATCGCCGGGCTGTTGCCGATGTCCATCGGCATTCCCAGTTTTGATGTGCGCTGGAGTCCCTTTGCCACGGTGTTTGTCGCAGGACTTCTGGTGGCGACGATGATGACCCTGTTGGTGGTCCCGGTGTTGTATCGATACACCGATGCCATCGAGAGAAAGGTGAGCGGATTTTTCAAATCCGCATCGGAGGAAGATACCGATCCCTCCTGACCGGTTCAGCGAGCTTTGACCTCGATGACGACACACGGTTTTCTCAGGGGGGTCAGAGACTCTCTCATGAGCGCTTCCTTCAGATGCTCTTCCGTATAGTCCCTGCGATAAAACCGTGAGAAGACCTTGCGAGAGCGGAAGACCCCAAAGTTGCCGACACGCTCTGATTCCCGGGAGATGGACTTCAGGCTGCGCTCCACCTCATCTTGATCCGCTTGGGCGAGAATCAGGTAACAGGTGTTGTCAGGAAGTTCACGCAGCGAGTCAGAGTCACCCGCGATCTTGGGAATCGGCCGTTGTGCCTGCACGTCCAGCAGCGGCACGTGCTGCTCCCCTACCTGGTAGAGGGAACCGTTGAGTATTTCTGGGGAGAGACGTGGGCCTTCGCCGATTCCTACAGTCGGAATCAAAACACCGAGACAGAAGCTCCAGGTCAGGGCGACCGACAATGCTGTGTTGACGGTGTCGGTTTGCAGTGCCATTCGGAAGAGGATGAACAGGATTCCGAGGGTCAGCAGTGACACGGTCGGTGCAGTAAAGAAGTAGGTGAACAGCATCACAAAAAGTGCCGGCAGAGCGACGATGAATGCTGCCCCCAAAAGGTGCCGGCGCAATGAGATCGGCTTGAGGCTGTCCAGATAGGTGGAGATGAGAATGGCGAACGCCGGAAGAAGCGGGATCAGATAACGTTCAAAAGTTTTCATGAACAGGAATGGAATCGAGGCGATCACCAGCCATACCGCGAGCCAGCGTTCGGGATGAGCGGACCCTTCTTCCGGACGCCGCAAAAATCGCAGGACCGCAAAGATCAAAGCAAAGGACCAGGGGGCGACCAAACCGAGCCAACCCCCGATCAGCGGTGGAATCGAATCCCATCTCAAAATGGAAAGCTCCCGGTTTTGCACCTGTTCTTCGATGCGGGACTGAAGCAGGTCGGGATAGATCGAATACACATACAACCACCAGGGAAGGAAGAGCAGACAGAACGCTCCCAGCATCAGTGGCAATCCTGAGAGACGTTTGGCCGCCAGTGCCAGCCCCTTCTCTCGGGGTTGCAGCCACGCCATTACCGGGATCGCTGCCGCAAAGAAATAGACGGCGGTGGGTTTGATCATCGCCGCAATGCCCAGAAATGCCCCGGCGAATACAGCGTCTCTCCCCCGGGCCTCTTTCATGCAGTTTCCCCACCGTTCCAGTGCGAGCACCAGAAAGAGAGCCATGGGTATGTCGAGCATGGCCCGCCTGGATTCCGTAGCCAGGCCGAGACAGGAGATGAGGATCACAAAGGTCAGCACCGGATCAGCGGAAAAGAGGCGTTGGCCCCAGCGTGCGGTGAAGATGGCGAGCAGGGCCCCACAAAGGACGCCCCAGATTCTGAAATTGAACAGGGAGGGGCCGAGGAATTCGGCGGTCGCGGTCAGAACCCAGTAGAAAAGGGGAGGCTTGCGTAGCCGGGGTTCACCCTCGTAAGTTGGAATCAGCCATTGATCCGCATCCCGGGTTTCCAGAGCGGTGCGAAAAGAGATGCGATGTTCGTCTCCTCCAGTGATGCTGGTTTCGTTCCAGATGGAGGGAAGCAGTACCAGAAGCCCCAGCAGCAGTAGCCAGAATCCTCCGGGGTCTGAACGCTTCATGGGCACCGCACCTTTCCGTAGCCGAAGGATATTCGAGACCGGCCCATCAATGAACTACTGATTACGCAAGATCACCTGGAACAGAGGTCCCCATGCCGGCTTTTCTCTTTTGTGTCGCATTGCTGATTTCCTCTTCCGAAGTCAATGTCGAGGACCCTTTGATCACCTCAGGGCCGGTCATCGGTCGCGTCACCCCAGAGAAAGCCCATGTCTGGTGTCGTGTGGATGCTGCGGGCCGAAAGGTTGAGGGAGTTCTCCTGGACTTGGCTGGAAAAGAGCTCAGCAGACTTGCCCAAAATTCCAGCGTCGATACAGATCTCACGGTGGAGTTTGTTTTCGAAAAAGGGATTCGCCCGGGAGAAATCTTCCGGTATCGCATCGATGTCGATGGCAAGCCGGCGGCCTTCGAGGAGGATCAGCGGCTGGAGATTCCCTCCGACGGACCATCGGAAGCACGTCTGGTTTTTGGTTCCTGTGCCAACAAGAAGGTGGTCAAAGCGGATGGCATCTGGCGGGCCATCCGAGAGCGAAAACCGCACCAGCTGGTTTTTCTCGGCGACACTCCTTACATCGACAGTACCGATCTGGAGAAACAGCGATCCGCCCATCGCGACTTCTGGAAGTACCCGGGACTCGACCAGTTGGTTCGCAGCACGGCAGTCGCTTCCACCTGGGATGACCACGATTACGGAGTCAACGATGCGGTCGGCGAGATCCGCAACCGACACAACTCCCGCCAGGCTTTTCTCGAATATCACCCACTCGGAAGTATGGGAGATGGTGAAGACGGCGGAGTCTACACACGTTTTAGACGAGGGCCGGTGGAAGTTTTCCTCCTCGATACCCGTTGGTACGGCAAGACCGAGCCCTCTCCACTCGATCCAGAGAAGCCGACGTTGTTGGGCAAAGCCCAGTGGCAATGGCTCAAGAGTGGCCTGAAAGAATCGACCGCTCCCTTCAAGATCATCTCCTCGGGGATGATCTTCAACGGTTCGGTTCGAAAGGGTAAACCGGACAACTGGATGATGTACCCCCACGAGCGCAATGGCTTGTTGGAGTACATCGGTGAAGAGGGTATCTCCGGTGTCATGATCGTGACCGGTGATATCCATCGCTGTAGACATCTCTCGTATCCCCCGGAAGAGGGAGGGGGCTACGCCATCGATGAATGGATCACCTCACCTCTGGGCAACTTTGTCATCGAGGCCGCCAATGTTCCGCATCCGTCTCTCGTTTTTGATGGGGGTGAACCGGCAGTCTTTCTCAGTATCGAGGCCAAGGATCTTGATGAGGATGCGGAGCTGTGGAGCAGGCTGATCCGTTCTGACGGAACCGTGATTCACGAGAAGCATTATCTCGCTTCGAAGTTGAGAAAGTAATCAGGGTTTCGGATTCGAAAATGGGGTGACCCGGGTAACCCCTTTGCCCAATTCGATTTTGTGGTAGGCCCCGGGTTTGACCTGAATCGTTGGGCTGATTGTTCCGTCAGGCCATCGAATCGTCACGTTCGCAACATGGGCTTCCTGTTTCAGTGCGAAGAGTTGTCGTGGGTCGTGACTGGCGAGATACGAGGACTGGATGCGGTGTTCCCGCGTTCGGGTCTGGCCCATCGATTCGACGGTGATGATCGCCCCCACCGCATCTTTTGAGCAGCGTTGACCATCACCTGCCAACTCCAGTCCAATGACGGGGGCACCCGCACTGCCCATGGCAGTGGATCGCAGGATGCGTGGAGAGTCATTCCAGCAGGTCACGACCAGATCGAGATCACCGTCATTGTCGATATCGCCACTGATGGCGGCACGGCCTGATTTCCAGGGTGCCTCTGCATGGGGCTCGATCACCGAGAACCCGTTTGCCGAACCCAGATAGATCTGATCCGGTTGGGCAAACTGAAGCTGACCCTGGGAGACCTCGCCAATGTTGTCGATCACATGTCCGTTTGTCACAAAGATGTCAGGAATGGTGTCGTGATTGACGTCCATGTCTCGAATCCCGAAACCCACCCATGCCAGCGAGGGGCTCGCCATGCCATTGAAGAAGCTGGTCTCGAGAAACATTCCCGCTCCGTCGTTGCGATAACAGGAGTTGGATTGGGCTTCGAAGTTGGTGACGAGGATTTCCTCGTCCCCGTCTTCATCCAGGTCGACTCCAGCGACTCCCATTCCTGCTTCCTCCTTGGCACCCTCACCAAGGGCACAACCGGCGAGAAGTGCGCCCTCTGAGAAGCGGACTTCGCCTGTTTCCTTGAAGAGGTTGAGCAAGAGGAAGTTCGCTTCCCCATCGTTGGCGACATAAAGATCAGTGTCACCGTCCTGGTCGAAATCGGTGGTCAATACTCCGAGTGCCTTGGACGGGAAGGCGTTCAGCCCCGCTTTTTCCGAGAGATCGGAAAAATAGCCTTGGCCATCATTGATCAAAAGAGAGCATGGCACTCCGGGGTAATTTTTGGGTGCACAGTAGACTTCGAGATCGTCGCGCATACATGGCTCAAAATCTTCCTTGGAAAACTCCAGATAGTGACCCACAAACAGATCCAGGTCTCCGTCCAGGTCGATGTCTACCGTGGTGACCACACTGCCGAATCGTCTCTGATCGATACCTCTTGCCTCTGTTTCATCCGTGAAGCGACCCTTGCCGTCATTGATCAACAATCGATCGGGTCCATCGTTGGTGATGTAAAGGTCTTGATCACCGTCCTGATCGAAATCTCCGGCGGCGCAGCCCATCCCATCACCGGTATCGCCATAGCCACTGAAGCCATCATGGGGAACGAAACCTTCGGCAGTGCCGCGAAAAAGTTGGTTGGGCTTGGGTATGCCCGCGTTGGGTGCATCAGCGTCTGCTGTTCCCTGAACCAGATAGAGGTCGAGATAGCCGTCTCCATCGACATCGAAGAGCGCCCCGCCGGATCCAACAGACTCACCGATATGTCTCAATCCCCGTGACCCCGAGTCGTGTTGGAAAGGGATCGATCCCTCTTCCAATTCAAATGGGAAGGGGGGTCGATCCATCAGGATCCAGGATTCTTCCGAGGGTGGTGCCGCCTCACAGCCCAACAGGATAGAGATCACTGCGAGAAGACGGGCCTTCATGGTGATTTCTTCTCAACAGATTTGCGATATTGGTTCGCCAGGGCTTTCGCCTGTTCTGTTTCTCCCAGACGGCGAAGTGTGGAGATCAGAGCCAGCGTAGTGGGTCCATCCCCTTCAAGCACGGTTAACGCAGATTGCAGAAGGGGTTTGGCTTTGGCGTATTGATTCCGGTGCATCAGGATCTGCCCTTTGGTTCTCTGGACCACTGCACGGGCATGGGGTGTCGTTCTCCTGTGGGCCAGAGTTTGATCGCACCACTTTTCAGATTCTTCAAAGTCTCCCATTCGATAATGGCTGACAGCCAGTGAAGAGAGGAATCGAGGTTCGTCAGGTGTTAATTCATGGGCTTTGCTGATGGCCTCGTGGGCACGATCAACCTTGTTCAGTGAGAGCCAGGTCACGTGGAGACACCAATGCAGTGTTGATTGGTTTTTCGGATCGGAATGAACTTTGCCCCGGTGTATTTCGATGTATTGCAGGGATTCCCCAAAGCGGCGCATTTTGTGCAGCTGAACCTGTACTGCTTCGAGGTAATCAGCACTTCCAGGTTCCAATTGGTGAGCGGCCTTGAATGCTGTCAGTGCATTCGCAGACTTACCGTTCTGCTGCCATGATTCTCCCAGCAGCCGCTGTGCCATCGCGGATGCCGAATCGAGTTGTACAGCCAACTTTGCATGGCCCAGAGCCTTTACATGAGAGGTCAGCACCAGGTGACATCGGGCCAGTGATTGGTGGACTCTTGATTGGCCATGGTTCGGGTCGAGTCGGACAAATCGCTCGAAGTAGATGAGCGCTTCTTTGTGTGCACCGATATTGGCACCTTTCTCTGTCAGGCTTCTGGCCAATTCGATGCAGGAGGCTCCACACATCAGAAGTGTTTGCAGATCGTCCGGGTCTTGGGTGAGAAGCTTGCGACCGATTTTCAGTGCTGTATGGAAGTCTCCTTTGGAAAAGGCCTGTTCCAGCGTGGGCACAACGGGATCCTGCAGCGTTCCTGCGGAGGCAGACCCGCCGATAAATATCGCGAGAGAAATTATCAAAACATGTACAGAACCCACACCTCAAAACTAACCAACAGGTCAGATATTTCAAGTATGCGTTATCTGCAGAGGAGAGCGTCTGCCGTTCGATCGGGGCCTTCTTCAGGGAAGGGAGCTACTGGAGCGGCTGCAGAAGAGAAGAGGTATCCCAGCAGAGAGATGGCATCACCAATATTCACTGCGCCGTCATCCACCACATCGAGGGCGTCGAGGCATTCGGGAGTTGCGGTTCCCTGAAAGAGGTAAGAGAGGATCGAGATGGCATCGCCAATCGTCAGCGTGTCGTCCCGATCAGCATCCCCACGGATAAACCGATCCTGAACGATGACCTCTCCCACCATGCCAAATTGCACATGGGGAACACAAAAGTACGGAAGGTCCATGGGCGTGTCGAAGTTGTATTGGAAGATGGGGTTGAGATCGGATGATTCCTCATCGAAGAGAAATCCCGGTTCGTAGATCGTCCCGGGTTCGCCGCCGGGAACACCACTGGTCACAGTGTGAAACATTTCCATCGGTTCATGGACCCAGCGCACACTGTCTCCCTCGAAGATTTCAATCACCACGGGCAGATACTCGTTGTCGACGACTCCCACATCAAAGACGAGGGTGTCATCCAGAACGGTGATCGATCCGATTTGCGAGGGGTTGTTGGCATCGAAAAAACCGATGGTCGTTCCCTGTTGGGAAAATGTGTAGGTGAAGCTGGTATTTTGGCTGTCGATGGGAGCTGAAAAAAGCAGACCTGGTTCATCATTGGTGCCGGAAGTCCCGCCTGGAACTCCACTGGTCAACAGATGGGTTCCCGCCACATGATTCCAGGTGACGGTATCCCCCGCCTCGATGGTCAGACTGGTGGGCAGGAATGCACTGTCAAAGAAATTGATGACATGGTTGGTGGATTGACCCCAGGCCGTGCCGTTGCAAAGCAACAGCATGGTCATCAGAAAAACACTCATCCTCATCGGGCTCTCCCTTATCCGAGGAATCCCAGTGGTGTGAACAGGCCCGGGTTGGCAGCGGCGGCTGCATCGTAGCCAGGCATGAACTGTTCCATCATGGCCGGGTCGTCCCCAAACACCTGCTGGAAGATCTCTGAGAAGACTACCCTGAAGTCGGTGTTTGCGGCCAAGTAGCGATCGTTCTCGGTGAACATCGCTCCTGCCTCCCAAGTGCCGGGATCGCAGTTGTAGACCCCTCCCTGGACCG
Source organism: Planctomycetia bacterium (assembly GCA_012269595.1). Taxonomy (GTDB): domain Bacteria; phylum Planctomycetota; class UBA8108; order UBA1146; family UBA1146; genus UBA12191. Next base: position 20,718 of record JAAXJX010000014.1, read on the forward strand.
CTCCGCCCGCCACGAACATGACGGAAGCAGCGCCGTGGTCGGTGCCTCTGGAGCCGTTTTCAATGGAGGTTCGGCCGAATTCGGAGACGGTGACGATGACCACATCCTGCCACTGGTCCTGAAGGTCTCTGGACAGCGCCTGAATCCCCTGGGCCAGATTGCCGAGGATCGTGGCGTGGGTTCCCACGGTTCCACCCTGGAAGGTGTGGGTGTCCCAGCCGCCGATATTGACTCCGAGCAGTTGGGCCGGGGTCCGCTTCATCAGCATGGCGATTTCACTCAACTGGTTACCGAAGGTATTGGCCGGGTAGACCGCACCATTTTCGGGAACGTAGGCTCCCTGAGCCAACGCCTGCTGAACGACGCTCACCGATTCACCGAGTTTGACTCCGGTGGGCATCAGCAGATCACGGTAGCGACCATTTTCCATATCCGGTTTTCCGCCGTAGGCTCCGTAGAGTCCGCGGCCATCGGTTCCACCCGGTGTGCCAGGCAACATGCCGAGGAACTTTTCCACCTCGGCAAAGCTGCCGGCGAAAGAGTAGTCCGCGGTACCCGGGAATGCGGGCAGCGGTGTCGCACCGCGCAGAGCCGTCGGCAGGCTGTCATCGAGGAATGCACCGGCGAAGGGCAGATCCGTAAATCCGGGAGTGCTGGCGAAGCGGCGGTAGAGCATGCCTTCGTCCAGTTGTTCATCACCGGGCACACCGTTCTCCCAGAAGTGCTGGGCACTGAAGTGGCTGCGTGATTGCTGCGGGTAGCCGACCCGGTGCAGGATCGCCAGGTTGCCCGGTCCCGGAACACCGTTCAGAAGTGAGTGATTGAACACTTCCATCATCGGCTCCATCGCCGGGTGCAACTGTGCGAAACCGTTGCCCAGATCGATGGCCTGATTCTCGTTGATGAAGAGGGTCGGTCGGGTGGAGAGACTGTAGTCCACATCGCCCCGTGGAAGGACGGTGTTGAGGGCGTCATTTCCCCCGCGCTGGAAGATGAAGATCATCTTCTTGTTGCCACCGCCGGCATTGCCCGCGAGCAGTTTGCGACGGAAGAAATCCGGTCCGGCGAGGGGCGGCAAAATCAGCCCCAGTGCAGCCAGGCCACCGGTTTTGAGGAGATCTCTGCGATTCAACATTTCATTTCTCCTTTTCTTACTGGAACTGGAATCTGGGCAGACTGAAGAGGTACCCCACCATGTCGCGGACGCGAGCGGAATAATCGGCGGCCGCAGGATCGAGGGGCAGGAAACTGCCGTCCAGTCCCGATTCCAGATAGTCCATGGCGAGGCAGCGTTCCGCCTCGGTCAGGGAGCTCTGGAAGAGAACTTCATCAAAGATGTCGATGACTTCCTGGGCCCCGAGAGGGGTGTCGCCGATGATGTCGGCGAGGTTCCACTGGAAGTCGTTGTCTACATTGGAAGCAAAGCGTCGGGCAAAGTTGATGCGCTGCAACAGAGTTGTCGTGCCGATCCAGTCGGTTCCCACCTCCGGGAATCCATCCGGGTCGTCGCGCTCAAACATCTCCATACCCATGTTGGAGGCCCAGCCCACCAGATCGTCGCTCGACGCGGGAGATCCGAGTGCCCTGAGTGTGGTGATCACAAACTCCACTGGAGTCTTGACCTTGTTCCTGCGGAACTGGGGGTCCCAGAACGCGTTCCCCTGATCGACCGGGTCGAGAAGGGTTTCCATGACCACACCGATGTTTCCCGGTCTCGGAGTTGAGTACCAGGCACTGATCATGCTGGCGAGGAGGCCCTGCAGTTCCAGAGGTGCACTGCCGTCCGCAAGGTTGGCCAGGCTAATGTCGTCGGAAACAAACTTTTGGATCAGCTTCATGCAGATGAACTGTGCGGTTCCCGGATGGGATTCAAGTGTGGCGACCAGATCAAAGGCGTCCTGCACCCCTTCGGCCCCAACACGACCCGCGGGAGTGATCAGCTCATAGGGAGTTCCTGCAAAGATGGTCTTGGACTCATTGTCATGATTCAGCGGATTGAAGGCAAAAACCCACTTTCCGTTGTGATCATTGGCATCGATGTGGCGACTGGTCGGCACACCGGCGGTGACCCGCGGCAGGAAAGAGGCATCGTTATTGGTGATGCTCAGGTTATGAATCTGGAAAGCGAGAATGTTGTCTCCCGCCACCAGAAGAGGCCTCAGGTGATTCAGGTCGATGAGGTCGGGCCTGCCACTGGCTTCATGCCCTCCCGTGGCGACTGCCGTGTGGGGGGGCGGCGAGCCGGTGCCATTCATGTTGGCACTGCGCTGAATCTCGACCCCGTTCAGGTAGCAGACATAGCCGTCATCAAAGTCGACGGCCAATTCCAGATACTCCGGCATCGCCGGATCTGTGATGTTGAAAATCTTGCGGGTGTAGAAGCAGGTGTAGTTGTTGTCCATGTCATCGAGAACAGTGGCGTCGTCACCATCTCCCATACCGATCCCCGTGGGCCCTGAAAGCCAGGTGGAGTCGTCGAAAGCCAGTTGGGTCCACTGGGTGGTCGCGATTCCTGTGGGGTCCGGGGAAGGTTCTTCGAGACCCTTCATGTATTTCCACTCGTCACCGATCTCGATCAGTACGGTTTGTGTCATGTTGTGCGGGCTGGAAGTGACCGGGTTGTCGACGTAATCAGGGAAGCTCTGAACCATCGCTGTGGGGACCCGGGTAACAGTCCAGCCGGTGAAGATCCGTGCGACCTCCTCGATGTCTGCCTGGGTGTAACCGTTGTCCACACCCAGAGTATGCAACTCGAGAATCTCGCGGGCGTAGTTTTCATTCGGTTGTGCCGCATTGTTCAGAATGCTGTCGAGATAAACCAACATCGGCAGGCTGCTGGCGCTGTAAAGGAGCAGGTCGCCGAACTGACCGAGAGCGTTATCACAGAAGAAGTCGTACTCTTCCAGCTCAAGGGTATTCGACAACTTGGAGGCACCAGAGTTGTTGCCGTAGACACGGTGGTTGTAGCGGTTGCGGACCTGGCCAAAGAATTCCTGCAGTTTGTCTTCGTCGGTCAGGAAGTGGTTTTCCCAAAACTCCCCGAGCACCTTTTGCAGTTGATACTCCGAGTAAATCCCACGAATGAAGGGTGATCTCTGAATGTCGCCGGAGGATGGGGTGTACTTTCTTTCGCCGCCGGTCAGCAGCCTCGACACGATGGTCGGGCGCAGGGTGAAGTCACCGCTGTTGACGGCGTTATGGCACTGAATCGCCAGAGTGTTGATCCCCGGCTGCAAGAGACCAGCGGGGATCGGATAGTACTCGGCAAAGGTGGCCTCGTGGTTCTGTGTTGCGTACTGGTCAAAGGTTGGCGGATTGCCTTCCAAATGGGGATTTCCGTTGGTTCGCAGACTGCGAGCAAACTCGACACCATTCAGATAGGCAACAAAGCCATCGTCAAAGAGCATCTTCAGATAGGGAAGGCCCCCAGCGGTAGAGACAGGCTGGAGAAACTGAGTTCTGGCGTAAATCGACGGCAGGCCGTTATTGATCTCAGGGATTTCAGTGACGTCGTCCCGGTCACCGCGTCCAAAGCCGGCGGTACCCAACAGCCAGCCACTGTCATCGAAGGTGGGCTGGGCCCAATCGGTGGGCGGTTCCTCGGTTCCAAGGAAGTAACGATAGCGACCGTTGGGTCGCACGATGAATTCCTCGATGGCGTGCGGAACCGGAACAGTAAATTGTTCCTCCAGAGAGTCCATGAATGGGTTCGGGTCCAATCCCGGCGCCGGGTTCAGCTGGCTCTGAATCGTGGCCTCGATCCCCGCAGCGAGGACTTCATCGATCTGTCCTGGCAGCGGGCCATAGGCGATGCGGTTGAGAAGGTGACCTGCGGCCAGTCTTTGGGGATCTCCCCCACCATCGCAACTGCTGGTGATGCAACCGAGGGTATCGTCGGTCAGGTCAGGACCACAAAGCAGGGGACCCGGCGCAGGAGGAGCCAACCCATCACCGAAGATGTAACCGAGCACTGAGATGGCATCGCCGACATTGATCTGACCATCGTCATTGGTGTCAGCGGAGTCCATGCATCCCGGTTCTTCACCGCCATTGAACAGGTAGGCGAGCAGAACGATGGGGTCGGAGATATCCACCGCTGTATCGTCATTGATATCACCCCTGCGGAAGGGGGAGTCCGCTCCCATCACGGCTGATGAGAATGCAAGATTCATTGCGATCACAAAAAGGAAAACACCTCTTTGCATCCATTGAGTCTGGAGACGCATTGAAAGCCCTTCAGTAAAAAGGTCTTGGTCACTTCAGTTACAGAAACTGCGGGAGGGCTTACACAAGTTTCATATTGTGAAAACCCCAAATGAGCACTCAAGTTGCTGATTCAGGCGGGTACCCCCAAGATAAGTGGAAGGCCCTGTGCAGGCAATGAGCGGCAGAGTCCCTCTATTTAAGCATTCAGGCGGTGTTGGGCATATTTCTGGAAGCCGTAGAGGGTGACAGCAGTCGCAATCGCCATAAGAGTCAGGATTCTCGTGTCAGGGAATCTTCTTGCCGGTGATCGAGGTGCACCGGAAGCCCCCTTGCTGGCAATCATCACAATTTCTCCATCGGCATAATCGGATCGCACTGCAACATCGAAGAAGCGGACTCCCTGGCGACCCGCACGCTCTTTGAGATCGCGTTCCTTCTGGGTCACCACATAGATCGGATCATCCGATTCCAGAGTTGCGGACAGATCGTTGATTCTGATGGGCGGGCGGTGTGTACCAAGGTGTACCTGGACACCGGGGTGACACTCATAGAATTCAAATCGTGCACCGCTCCCCGCTTCTTTCTGAGCTGCTTCGACGAATGTGGCAGACTCCCGTGTTCTGACGATGTCTTTCGATCGAAAATCGATGACGTCCAGATAGACCGCGGCCAAAGGCAAGATGGAAGAGCAGGTGACGAGGGCCCACATCAAAGAACGTCGTTCAGAGGTGGACCAGTGGGAAATCTGCCGTGCGGCCAATACCGCAGTGGGAGGCAGGATGGCGAGCAAGTGCACAAAGCGGTGATGAGTCGCCAGACACAAGAGCAGTAGGCCACCGAGGAGCCAGCAAGCCATGAAGTATTCGGCATCGCGCTTGCGTGCGTCGGTTTCCGGCTTGCGAAAGATCCTGACCAGCGCTGCCACAGCCAATAACCCCGCCGGCGCCAGACGACTGAGAAACCATGCGACCGGTAACAGGTGGTGCCACCACACCTGCTGGTTTTCAGCCGTGCGCTCACCGACGGCATGGTTGATCAATTCATCGTGGAGCAGTTTCTCCACAGCCAGACCCTGACTGTCACTGTTTGCGGAATAAAGCCACAGTGCAGGAAGCAGGCATGCGAGCAGCACTGTGCCACCGATGCCGAGCCACGGAAGAGTGGGTTGTTCATTTTCGGATTCTTCAACCTTTTTATCCCCCGTGGTGCGGGGACGTAAAAAGACCGCCACCAGACCAAGGAGGCCGATGAGGATTCCCAACGGGCCTTTGGTCATCAGGGCGGCCAATGCACCGACGAAGATCCAGCCCCATTTGCCACGATCCATCCATGCGTGCCAGGCACCCAGTGCGAGCAAGACGATGCTGCATTGGAAGAGAGTGTCACTGCGTGCGAGGAGAATCTGCCTCAAGCCCATGTTGTTGGCGAGTAACAACAGCGGAACCCACATCGCTGCGATACGCCCAAACTGTTGCGCCGTCCAACCCACCAGCAAAAGGATGGTGATCAGGGAAGCCAACCAGGATGGAAAGGTCAGTGTCATGCGATGGAACTGGCCATAGGCTTTTGTTGCCACAGCACCGAGCCACTGGGTCAGCGGTGGTTTGGAGGCGAAGTTGCCGTTGTGGTCCTGTTGCCACAGCCAGGAATCATTTTCGATGATGTCGAGCACATAGCCGGCAACCTTGATCTGGTCACGACTGTAGAGGTCATCCGGTCCGGTGGCGCGCACAAAGAGAAACCCGGCCCAGACCGCGACCGCGAAGAGAAGAATCGAAGAGCTTTGCAGACGAGAGTTCATTCGGCGGAGTTTTTCAGCGATTCATCCTGTCTGAGGAGAGAAGGAAGAGTCAGGGCAACGATCACCGCACCTGCTCCAGCCAATCCCAGAGAAGTCATCGACCAGGGTTTCGCCAACAACAAGGCCCCCAGGCCCATCGTCAAACCCCACACCAGGCTCAATCCACCGACGACGCCGGCGAAGATTTTCAAACCTTCGTGGTTTACGGGTACTTCTTTGCTTAGAGCCTGCACCGGCCCCCAGGCTCCCGCAGGGCGGACCTTTTCGTAGAAGGGAACGAGCCGCTCCGGGTCGGGAGCCTTGCGCAGATATGTAACGATGAGTGCAACCGCCGTTGACAGTGTGGCGACAAGAATGATGCGCCCCTCGGCACTGATCTTCCCTGCATGAGTCAGGGGTGTGATCGGCCAACCCTCGCTGAAGAGGAAAGTGATGGCGGTGGTACTGAGGCTGGAAGTCAGCATGGCGGCGATTTCAGTCCATGCGGTCACCCGCCACCACAACCAGCGCAGCATGTAGATCGGTCCCACCCCGCCAAGGAAGGCGAGGAAAAAGGTGAACAGATCGCTGATGGAACTGGAGATGGATGCGAGCAGGGCACCCTCCAGAAGAATGAACACACTGGCGATTCGGGCGATGGTGACGTATTTACCCGGCTCTTCATTCGGCGAGATGAATCGTCGGTGTATATCGTTGACGTAGTAACTCGCCGCCAGATTGACATGGGTGTCAATCGTCGACATGAACGCTGCCAAAAGGCTGGCGACGACCAGACCCAGCAAACCTGCCGGAAGATATCGCACCATCATGACGACGTAGGCCTTCTCCGAGTCGGTGGAGGCGATCACCGAATCAGGGGTCACCGCATCGCCTTCCTTGACACGAATCGAAGGCTGGACACCTGCCCAACCTTCGGGGGATTCAATCGCCAGAGACTCGGTTTGACCGTCACTTTTCATGACGGTAATGATCTGGCCACTTCCGTCTTCGCTCGCGCCAATCTGCTGAATAGTGCCGCTTGCCGGAGAGGAAATCTCGACATGGGGGACCACCACCAGCGAAGCGAGGGCTACTGCGACCCACAGCCACGGGCGCAAGGCGTAATGGGCGATGCTGTACCAAAGAACCCCCACGGAGCCGTGTGCCGGAGAGCGGCTGGCGGCAATTCTCTGGACGACGACGGGGCCTCCGTCGACGCCGTAGGTGGCCCACCAGGAGACGCCGAGATAGACCGCACAGGCAGCCAGGGGAACAGTCCAGAAACCTTCTTGCAGTGGATCTCCGGGGCTGGGAAGGAAGTCCAGAATACGCTGGCCCTGATCCCCCATGGAGTCGATTTGCTGAAGCACCGCCTCCAATCCACCGACTTCATTCCAGGCGATGGTGGCCAGGGCAATGGCTCCCGTCATGGCCAGAACGAACTGGACGAGATCGGTGATGGCCACCCCCCAGAAGCCGGACATCAGCGAATAGGACAGGCAAATGGCGCAACAGATTCCCAGTGCGGTCACCTTGTCGATGTCGAAGAGCACGTCACTGATCTTCACGGCCGCCAGAAGGACCCAACACAGGATGATGGGATTGGTCAGGAAGGAGTGAAACACCCCCAGAGTGGCTCTCAGGGCCGAAGCTTCCCTGCCGCCGTAACGCAACTCGGCGAATTCGGCCTGGGTCATGACCCCCAGACGTCGCCAGTAGCGTGAAAAGAGGAAAACGGTCAGCATTCCGCCCACAGCGAAGCACCACCACAACCAGTTTTTCCAGATTCCGCTGTCCCGAACCCATCCGGTAATCACCAGTGGAGTGTCGGCCGCAAAAGAGGTGGCGACCATCGAGGTGCCCACCACCCACCATGGCAACTTTCTGCCGGCGAGGAAAAATGTTTCAGCGGTTTGACTGGCCCTTTGTAGCATGAACACGCCGACGCTGATGGCGAAGGCGACGTAAACTCCAAGGATCAACAGGTCGGGTGTACTCAATTGCATGGAGGGAGTTTACACGGCCCAGAGAAATTTTGCAGGGCCTTGCTTCCGGTTCTGATCCGATGCAAGGTACGGGCTTGCAAGGGGGAGCGAGGGAGTTTCCGAGCCTCTCTGGTCACGATCGGTGTGGCGGCGGCAGGATCGTCGAAGTCACACCGGTTTGACCGGTTTGGGAAACCTCAGCATTATTCTGAACCAGCACTATTCTGAACTAGCAGTATTTCAAAACTGTTTTTCAAGCCAATGAGAGCCCACTTCTTCTGGCTTCATGTTTCTTCCTGCTTTTTTCATGAAAAGACCGGGCTTTTTCAGAGCGCATCTTTCGTGCGCCCTGGTGCGTGAGTGTTTCCAGAGTCTGCATTTCGGGATGGGTGAATGATCCCTTGAAAAAAGCGGCCGCTCTTTTGGAAAAGAGCGGCCGCTTTCAGTGAGTCCCGGAAACTGAAGCCCGGGCATTCAGCAATCCCTGCAGGGATTATTCGAGAACTGCATACTGGGGAACGTCACATCCGTACAGCGCGCAACCTCCCATGAGCAGGCTCAACTGTTCTTCCAGAACAGCGGGGTCATCCGAAGCGGGACCATGACTGCGAATGAAGAGATGGATCTCGGCATTGCCCATATCCACCAACCCCGGACCGGTGACGATTTCGCCAGCGGGCTCGTTTTCGATGACCAGGGCGTCAAATTCGATTTCGCCGTCTTCGTCGGCGATCAGCCCCACTCCGGTCCAGATGATCGACCAGCCATCGACCCCGAAGTCTGTGATATCGCACTCGTCATCGCATTCGTCGGGATCGTTGAAGACTCCAGCCCAAATGGTGTAGGTGTGCCCGGGAATTAACCCTGAAGTCTCGGCCTCGATGTAGAAGCCGTCATCGAAACGCTCGAACTCGATTTCAGAGTCGTCGATGGTGTCTCCGGAAGAGGACAGGTTCAGCGGGCTTTCAATGGTGAATTCGACGAATTGAAACTCGTCTTCTTCGTCTTCATCGCCGTCGTCCTCATCGTCTTCGTCATCATCTCCGCCGTTGAGGATGGCGTATTGGACGTCGTCACAGACATACAGGTCGCAGCCACCGGCAAAGGTCGAAATCTGTGCCTGCAGCAGGTCCGGATCGTCGAAGGCTGCGGGTCCGTGATAGCGAACGATCAGATGGATCACTGCATTTTCAGCGTCCGTCAAGCCGTCCCCCATCATCACTTCGCCAGGGGCGACACCCTCGTACATCACGGTTTCAAAGTCTGCCTCTCCATCTTCATCGGCGACAAAACCGACCCCACTCCACAATGCAGAGAAGCCGGAGTCGGGCCCGATATCGTCTGCAATTCCGCAGTCGTCATTGCAGCCGTCGGGGTTATTGAAAACGAGGGCCCAAATGGTGTACGCATGGAAAGGAATCAATCCTTGCGTCTCAGCTTCGATCTCGATGCCGCCAGCGAATCTTTCCAACTCAACCTCGGTATCGTCGACCGGGTCGCCGATCACAGATGCGGGAAGACCTTCTGCGCCCAGGGTAAAGTGAAGAAATGGTGTGTCATCACCTGCAAAGGACAGGCTGGAGTTCCAAAAAAGAAAACCGATGGCCAGTAACAAACCTCTACTCATCTTTTCCTCCTTAATGGGATTTCATAAATAGATGCAACACGAAAGCATCTTGACTCAATGGGATCAAAACCGCGAGTTGCTACTTTCGAGGCATTGAAAACTCGAATCTTTCAACATGATCCGCTTATCTCTTTCGCCGGGACGCACTTAATAAAAACTTTGTGGATCATCTAACAAATAATTTTTTGAATAGGCGTATTTGATTTGTAACGATGTTCGATGAAAAACCCCGAGAGGCCTAGCCGCTCGGGGTTTTTCAATGTTGATGGATGAGGTGAATTTTCAGGCGTTCTGTTCGGTGGGAACCGGGTTCACAGGACGAAAGGCGTGGACCAGTCCCATAGCTGCGCCGGCAACGGCGAAGAACGGACCGCTGCTGACCTGGATTTCAGAAATCGCAAATGTCGTCAGCGACGCGAGGGCTGCTACTCCCAGCAGGGCAATCGGCACTCCTTTGGGCGCCGAGCTTGCTTGCTGAATCCTCGGCAGGGTCAACAGGATTCCGACGATACCCAGAGTGATGATCAACCAGATAGGTAAATCGACAGGCCCCAATGAAATCGACCCGTTGATAGCGTTGGCGGTGATATTCATCGAGGTTGCAAAGGAAGGCGCCACAGAGTTATGGCCGCCAGAAAAATCGTGATGGCCTCCACTGATTGTGAACCAGGTCATGCCAAAGGATATGGCGAGGGTAAAGATGGCCGCAAACGGCAAAAATGAACCGGAACTGTTCTGCTGATTCATGACAACAACCTCACTCTTTCTGATTTCCCAACAAATCTCATCAGGGGATGATGAATCCTGTTTTTGCTGGCGATCGGACCCGAATTTCAAAAAAGGCATGAAAAGCGCCTGATGCATGGATTCAGCCGGCTTTAAAAATTCCGGTCCTGCCAGGTAGTCCTTCGGGATTTTTCACTCATGAAGGGAGGTCACCATGGAAGACAATCGCAACAGCGACGGTGACCAGAGTCGTGGAGAAGAAGATTCACGAAGGAAAGAGCGCGGTCGTGAGTGCAAAAACAAGGGCTGCAACAATTACGGCGCATTCGGTTTTCCAACCCATTCCAGTTTTGAATTCCCGAGCTACTTTCATTTCCTTCGAGGGTAAGGCAGGACGTTTGTTGAGCTGAGAGAATCAGCCTTCTCTGAGATTCAAATCATGGCCGCAGGCAACAGCGATTGCCTGCGGCCATGATTTTTTGACCCGGTTCCCACAGGTTGAAATTAAGAGCGTCAGACCGTTGGAGTTTGTCCGATTTTTTTCATGTATCGGATTTCTCCTGAAGAGAGTGGGTGAAGACCATGAAAAAAATCAGCAATTACAAGAGTACTGTCGACCCCCTGGATTTCACGAGACTGAACGACCAGCGATTCGAGGTGGAGAGTGACCGTGATTTTGAATCGGTGGTTCAGCTGATGAACGATCGCTTTGGTGGTCTGCCATCTTTCCACCAGAGTGTCCTGCTCGATGTGACCGGCGAACACAAGTGTGTCTCGGGTGAAAGAGGGAAGCTTCAGATCCCCGCACAAATTCTAGCCCTGACCGAACAGCATCTGAAAGACGATCTGCATCAGTTGGTCGATTACATCAATCGGGGTGATGGGATCAAAACACTTGGCATTCTCTGTTTTGACATCGGTCTCAACAGGGAGTTTGCACAGCAGCAGTTGAAAGAGATGGGCAGTCGAACCCCTCCACTGCTTCGATCAGTTACCCGCTTCTTTGGCTCCAGAGTCAAGGTGCCCATCGTTCTGGCGGTGGCTTCTCGACAAACCGGAGATCATTACGAATCTCTGGCGGTGGGGATCCGCGGCGTTACCCGATATTCGAGTGCTCTGGTTGTCAAACCCCATGGATGTGACGGGCGCTACGAAGTTATCGGAGGCCTCGAGGCGCAGGTGAGGCGTGAAGACATCGATCACCCCATCTCATCCCTGTTGGTCCGTTTTGGGGAAACGGTTTTGCCAAGAGGCTTTTTCAACAGTTATCTGCAGCGATACATGGTTCCGGAACGCCGGCGCATCGTTACAAGATTGTGTCACTATGTCTTCAACGGACTGAAAAGTGTCGAGACGGACCAATCTGAGTGCACAGTGGTTTCCCACAACAGCCACTGGAGGCTGGCGGGTTGAACGGTGAAGAGGGCCAGGATCAGCGGCGAGCCGTCAGGGGGTTTGTTGTTCAATTGCTGGGGCAATGTAAGATAGGTTTATTGCTTTTCTTTTGGAGTTCAGGTGGAAACCAATATGAAACATGCACCGCTTCTATTCCTGCTCATGAGTGTATTCTGTGCGGACCCTGTATCTGGACAGCAAACCAATGGCGATTTCAGGCGCGGTGACTGTTTGGTCGATGGGCATGTCGATTTGGCCGATGCGGTACATCTGGCCGAATTGCTCTTCAACAATCCCGCTCCCTTCGATTGTGAGGACGCCTGTGATGCCAACGATGATGGATTTCACGATGTGGGAGATCTCATATCCATCCTGAGTATGGTGCTGGATTTTTTGCCACTTTCTGCACCGGGGCCCAATTGTGGACCGGATCCTACCGCTGATTCTTTCTGGTGTGATGTCGCCTGCTGGGCTCCGGTGATCCCGGCGGAGTCACCGGATCATGTTGTCCGGGTAGCTCTTCAGCCTACACCGATCAACGAAGTGATACTGGAGATCACGATGGATACTCCGGATCCTCTCCTGGCTTTCAGTTTTGGTATCTGTCATGACCCCAATGAATTGACAATGGGGGACGTGACGCAGGTCGTGGATATCAATCAGAATCCTCCCGAGTTTTTAAGTGTTGCGCTCTTGCCCGATGGAGTGGGCTTCTCGGCGATGATGAGTTTCACGAATTCAACGGTGTTTCCTGCCGGTTCAGATCTGCGATTGTTTGAAATCGAATACGAGGCGGATCCATCAGCTTTTGGATTCACTCCGGTGTGTCCCTGCGACAATCTTGCGCCGTTTGATCTATTGCCACTGCAACTGGTCACCCAATCAGGAGACCCAGTCTTGCCCAGCACAGTCTGCTACGAGCCGATGATTGTGGATCCCCTCTTTATGATGCGCGGGGACTGCAATGGAGATTTTGGGTTCAACGTGGGCGATGCGGTGCATCTCCTCACGTATCTATTCCTGTCACCTGTGCCTTTGCCCTGTGAAGATGCCTGTGACATCAATGACGATGGCACTCTGGATCTCTCCGATCCCGTGAACTATCTGGCGCATCTGTTTACCGGTGGTCCACCCCCGGCAGTCCCCAATCACTTTTCAGGATGTGGACCTGACCCCACCCCTGGAGACCCCTTGGGTTGCAGTAACGCCACCTGCCCATAGCTTTTTGTCGGCGGATGCAGATCAGCAGCCGTCAAAGTTATCGCACTCCATCTCACCAACGGTCGGATCGATGCCGCAGTCGGGGAAGGGTGCGAAGGGTGCCTCGCCGCTGGTGTAGAGGTAATCGAGCAGCAGAATCGGATCGGTCAGATCGATGACTTCATCGTCGTTGATGTCTGCGGCGGCCAGACACGGAATCGGTTCTCCAAAAAAGATGAATCCCAGTAGGGAGATGGCGTCGGAGAGATCGAGGGAATCGTCTGTGTTGATGTTGCCGCGGGAAAAGGGCGTTTCGCAGCTGTCGATGAAGTCGTTGCCGTTGAGGTTGTTGCCTATGCCATGGATCACCGATCCATGACCGAGCAACAGTCCCAACAACAGCAAGATCAGACCAACACGCATAACAGCCTTATTTTACCACCGATTTGACGACAGATGGGAAGGAGTCGCCTGCACAGACTGGGCTCGAAAGAAGGGTCAGGTGCACGTCCATGGACACGCACCTGACCTTCTCTCATCTCTCAGCAGCCAAAGTGAAACAGGCATGTGAGTTCGTCCTCTGTTTCATCGTCACCGCACGTGCCTGTCGGACCAGGAATCACAACGTCCATTCCGAAGAAAGGACTGAGAGTCAGATACAGATCGGCGACATCAATTCGACCGTCATCATTGAGATCTGCACTGTCCGCACAGTTGATTTCACCGGCAAGGAAGAGGAAACTTTGCAGGCTGTAAAAGTCGCCGATTCCTCTTTGCAAATCCCCATCCACATCTCCTCGAAGAAACAGCATCGTCGAGGGGGTCATTTCGGAGATGACGGTTTCGCCATCTTCGAAATCAGGAAAAATGCTCGTGCCTCCACCGGGTGGAACCAACAATGACTCATTAATGGAATCCTCATCGAATTCGTCGCAGATTCCTGAGCAGTATTGAAGGCGCACAGTTTCTCCCGTTTCACCCAGAGGCCGCGTCTGAATCTTCAGCACTTCATGACCCAGACCTGCGGGTAAGGTGTGGTTGCCGAAGAAGTCCACAACGACACCCTGGAGAACGTGACTTTGAAAAACTGTGGTTGCCGCAAAGGCCGCAGGTCCCCCACCGTTGACCGTCGTTGTGACCTCTCCACTTTGTGCAGAGACAATATTGTGTAACCCGGCACTGGAATCGCGGCACACCATGAGGGACCAACCGGCCAGAGCTGCTTCGGGGTTGTCCAAAAGGCAGCGAAAGGTGGTCAGCGACCCCTGGGGAGCCTCTGAAGGCGAGTCGAAATACAGCCTGAATCCTGAAGCAGGTGTATTTCCTTCATCGCTGATGGGTGAAGAGGGTTCAGCAGGATGGGCATCGTCCCTGGCGATCCCCGCAGACCCCAACACAAGGTTGAGAACCAGTGCCAAAATGAGGGACTTCATTTGGCGCTCCTTTCCAAAGGAAGAGCAGCCATACAAACCATCCAGCACTGCTGTGGAATGCAGCAGCACAAAGGCGAGAAAGAGATGATTTCAAAGCGGCTCTTCCGCATCACAGGTGGGCTATGCAGTAAGACGGACGACCCCGGGAAATCCCTCACGCTTTTTTGAAGGTGAGGTCAACTACTCCCGTTTTCCCACCTCGATGCGAATGAACTCGGGCAGGTAATTGGGGGTGCAGTTCTTGGGCACCTTCTCTTCTTTATAGAGTGCGAGGGACTCTCCCAATTGAATGCAGCGATCGCGAAACTCGGGTTCAAAGACACCGATCCAACCGGCGCAACCATTCATCGCCCACTGCACATCCGGGTCTTCACTGCCGAGTTTTTCTTCGATGGCATTCATCAACTCTGCACTGTTTTTCGGTGGTGGGGTTTTGCCGGTCCAACGCAGGCGCAGCTGGTGGTACCAGAAGAAGCGTCGAAGGATGGGAAGCGGGTTTTTCATCCAGGTCAGCATGGCGGCGGTCAGATCCTTGCTCTTCATCAACTGATGCGCCAGCAGCCAGTCCCCCATCTGGTGACGCTGCTTTTCATCGTGCACCGTCATCTCTTTGGCAAACTGGTGGAAGTCGTCTTCGGTCAGTTGCTTGGGATCAAAGATCAGCGTCGCCAGCAATCGGGGAACATACTCCCCCGTCCCCCACAATTCCCACGCCAGCTCCGGATCCTTCTTGATGGATTTGGCGAGCTTCTTGATATCTCCCATCTTGGGAGATTCCGTCTCTAGTTGAGAGATCACTTCCTGAGCTTTGGGAGACAGTGCCATGGAACCACCGGGTTTCTGAGAGAGTGCGTACGGTCAACGACAGAATCCAAATTACAAAAAGCGGGTGACCAGGGGGAGCCCCCAGTCACCCGCTTTTTGTGGGAGGTGATTCTAGCAACCGTTGTAACTCTCACATTCGAGAATATCCCCCGTCGGATCTCCCCCACAGATGGGGAAAGGAGCTGGGGGTGTTGGAGCATTGGAATAGAAGAGGAAGATCAATCCTTGAACGGCGTCGGCGAGATTGAGACCGCCATCGTCGTTGCAGTCGGCAGCTTTAAAGCAGCCGATTTCACCTTCAAGAAAAAGGTAATTCAAGATTGCGAGAGGATCCGCGATATTGGTGAGGCCGTCACCATTGGCATCGGTTCGAATAAAAAAGTATTCCTCGCAAGCGTCCGAAATTCCGTTTCCATTCAAATCGGTAATGGTGGGATTTCCATTGAGCCAGACTTCATTGGGAAGCCCGATCCACTGTGCCAATAGCGCATCGAGATCGCCATCGTCGTCAATATCCCCAAGTTTGACATGGCCTGTCTGTGCTTCGCTGTCTGATTGAATGAACTCAACGAAATTGGCATTTCCATCGTTGTAATAAATTCTGTTTGATTGATCACAGGTGCAATTGTCTGCAATTGCTATCCAGGCGTCGAGATCGCCATCCCCATCCAGATCCCCCAGAGCGACGTCTCTGATTCCGGAAACTTCAAACGTTTGGCTGCTGGTACTGAAAGAAGCGCTGCCATCATTGAGCCAAACGGTAATGCGATCCGCATCGAAGTCACTGATCCAGGCATCGATGCTGCCGTCTCCGTTCAAATCGCCGAGCTCGACGATGCTTTGGCTGCCGAAGCCCAGTTGTTGGCCGCTATCAAAAAAATCCCCCTGGGTTCCGCCCTGGATACCTCCGGCATTGAGCCATATCCGGTTGGGGAAATTGTTGTTGCCGATTACGACCGCATCGAGATCGCCATCGCCATCGAGATCTCCCAATGCCACATCTTCTGTGATGTCATCGCCCAGGCTCTGGCCACTGTCAGTAAAAATGGCGTCTTCATTGAAGTACAGTTTGTCCGCTGGAGAACCGGTGGGCCCGGGACCATTCTCGTTGGTTACCCATGCGTCCAGATCACCATCCCCGTCGACGTCACCCAGAGCAATTGCGGTGCTAAAGGTGAAATCGAAACCTTGACCGCTATCAACGAAGATCCCCACGCCCCCGTCGTTGATCCATACCTTGTCAAACCCGGAATTGGCAGCGTAGACATCAAGGTCACCATCCCCATCGAGATCTCCGATGGCGATGGCGCTGGTAGTGATAAAACCGATGTCTTGGCCACTATCGATGAAGGTTCCAATTTCGCCGACCTGGATACCGCCTTGATTGATCCAGACCCGATGCCCCACCGCTTCTGCATGCCACGAATCAAGATCGCCGTCGTTATCCAGGTCTGCCAGCTGAATATCGTTGACGCTTGTATTGCCCAAGGTGTTGCCGCTACGGATGAATCTTTGGCTGCAATCGGTGTCCTGACAATCGACGAGGGTATCCCCATCGTCATCGATACCATTGTCACATATTTCGAATGATTGAGCTTGAAGCATCAGGGGGGCCAAGAATAAAAATCCCATCAACAGGATCAGTTTCTTGATCAAGAGCATCTTTGCAGGCCCTCCCTCTGTACATAGCAGCCAAGGCTTTGAAGAGCGCCAATGGCCAATTCGATAAAAACCCACCACCCCAAGAACTCTTTCACCTCCACCCTATTCATGAGTGGCTAAGAATTGGATTTAATTCTTTGCCCGGAAGAGTTTTGAGTGTCGTTTTGGAGGTTTTTTACGGCCAGAAGCTCCCCTCCTTCCCCTGCGTGCACACGCAGAGGAAGGAGAGGTCCCGGAGATCAGCAACCGTTGTAACTGTCACACTCGAGTGTGTCAGGTGTGGGATCAGTACCGCAGGTTGGGAAGGGATTCGGCAGGTCGCCGGTGCCGCTGAAGAGGTAGCCGAGGATTTGGATGCCGTCAGCAACGTCGATGGCACCATCGTCATTACTGTCAGCGGCGTCGTCGCAGTCGATGCTACCCCCGGTAAAGAGGTAATCGAGGGTGGCGATGGCATCGCCGATGTCGACTCCCCCATCGCCATTGAAATCGCCACGAATGAACGGGGTTTCATCTTCGTTGAAACAGGCAATCTGATTAATCCAAACGCGATCCGCTTCTCCCCCCCAGTTAGCGACGCAGGCATCGAGATCGCCATCCCCATCGAGATCACCGAGGGCGACATCAAAGCTATCGGAGTTGCCCAGAGCCTGACCACTGTCGCTAAAGTTACCATTGCCATCATTGATCCACACGCGGTTGGGTTGGTTTACGGTCCCACTTCCGTTAGCGACCCAAGCATCGAGGTCGCCATCGCTATCGATATCGCCGAGCGCGACGCCTACGCTAACGGAGCCGATCTGTCCCTGCCCACTGTCTGTAAAGTTGCCGTTGCCATCATTGATCCACACGCGGTTGGGTTGGTTACTGGAGTTGGCAATCCATGCATCGAGGTCGCCATCGCCATCGAGATCACCGAGGTCAACATCTCTGCTAGCG
>JAAXJX010000013.1 GCA_012269595.1 Planctomycetia bacterium
AGGCAGAAGACCGCAAAGAAAAGCCCCGTCGCTCAGTGAGCGACGGGGCTTTTTTTATTTCGAAACGGGAATCTGTCTCTCCTGAAGCCTGCAGGCGAGGGCATTCCATGGCTGGTCCAGTTGGTCGTAGATCTCCGCCAACTGCAAAAGCAAGGGGGAGAGACTGGGATGCTTCGGGTCGAGTGTGCGCAGTTCCGCGACCGATTTCACCAGCCGCTCTTCGGTAGCGAGGATCAGCTCGCGCATACGGGCAGGTTCGTTATTGGGACGCTGGACCCGCTCCTGGAAGGCGAGAAGGTGGTCGATCGCTTCTTCTGCTGTTACCTGCCACTCCGGGATTTGCGGAGCTTGCCAGGATTGCCAACTCACCAGGCCCCCTCCTCCGACCAGAGCAACCAGGATCAGTCGCCGAATCCAGCGACCCTTGCCATCAAAGCGTTTCCGAAAAACAGGGTTTCCACGATGGGCGTGGAGAATGCGGATCCGCTGGAGGGTGGAAGGGTGCCGCCAACTCGATTTCTCAAGGGACTGGGGATTGTGACGCCGCAATCTCAGCAGGGCCTGAATGATGGAACCCGGTTTTTCACAGAGAGACTCACTGTAAAGATCCGCTTCGTGTTCCATATGGTGTGAGAGATTGCGAAAACCAAAGAAAAACAGGATCAGAAACAGACACGGCGTGATCCATAAAACCACGTCTTCGGGGAAGATTTCGGCTAGCCATATATCTGCCAGCCCTGCCCAAAGAACCACAGCACCGCAAAAGAGCAGATAGATCCAAAGATGAAATCTGCTGGCATGGGCCAACTCATGGGCGAGGACCGCATCCTGCTCGTCTTCGCTCAGCGAGTCGAGGAGGACATCGGTCATAAAGACCCTGCGCTGGTAGGGGAGGAGTCCGGTCATCATGGCATTGGCCATCGGCCGCTGGCCGGTTTGCCAGATCTTTGGCTGGACATCCCGCAGACCGGATTTTTGGCACAAGGCAAGAAAGCGATCCTTCATCGACCCGGCAGGCAGTGGCGTGCTCTTCAGGATCTTTTCAAAGAGCCAGGGTGCCAAACCCAGAATCAGCAATACAGGAAGGCCAATGAGAAAGAATTGAGCCAGAGATGGGAGAGCCAGAAACAGGTCCGGGTTGAGGCGGGTCCACTCTTCCAAACCCTGAATCACTGCAAAGGGCAGTAGCACGATCAGGTTGGGTCGCAGGACTCTCCACATTTCAGCACGCTGGCTGGAGGCACTGGAGATACCGGAGGCACGGCCTTGCGGTATGGTCAAAAGGGCGAGCCCTGCCAGCAGCGGAAGGCATGCCAGCAGCATCGTCACGCCGTAGGCGCTGCTCGGAATGACGGAAGCGATGGTGCCTTGCCAGTCAAAAGCCAACAGGGAAGCGGCCCAGGCGAACAGGGAAGTCAGGGATCCGGAGATCTGCGCTCGAACCCACCGTTGCCGTGTCAGCGGCCGCTTGCCCGGGCGGCCCAAAGAATCGGGCCAAAGGAGCAATCCACTGACCAAAGCCGGCATCAGCACCAATGAAACCAGAGGCCACACCCACCGCGCCACTCCCCAATCTTCCGAATCCCATCGATTCAGCCCCAGAATCTCCTGAAGATCAGGAGTCAGGTTCCAAAGAATCAGAGCCAGAAAAAAAGTGCCGAGTGCAGGCAAGACGTTTTCCTTAAAATCGGAACGAAAACGGGGAATCAACCTCTGTACAGATTGTTCAACAAAACAACCTCTCCTGCCATGGGCCCGGGCTGTAAAAACAGCAGATCTGTGACTTTAGGTCTTCACCCCATCCTCTCAATTCGCTTGGTTTGAGATCGGTGCCACGTCCATTAAAATCGGGAGTTCTGATTTATGACTTCGAAGATTCACTCTCTCCATAGCGGTGAGGGGAATCGTTGAGAGTATTTTCTTTCAGTTCGGGAGGTATTGTGATGCGTGCAAGCTTCGCGTTTTTGTTTTTGTCAATGTTCTTTGGGGCTTCAGTCACTCAGGGACAGGATCCATTGGTTTCGGGGCCTGGACTTTTGCCACCTGTGGAAGTGGGTCCTGTCACCTACATCGTCGACCAAACCAATGATGCTGTCTATGCGGCGGTCGATTTGAATGATGACGGTGACATCAACGATCTCGACGAGATCACCATTTTTTATGATGATTCCTCTGTGGGAGAAAACCTGGCAACTCCGCGCTTTATCGCCTGTGGACCGGATGGGGTTCTTTACGTGGGGGATTCCAATGGAGATTTCATTCTTCGTCTGGTGGATACCAATCAGGATGGGGATGCGAATGACCCCGGTGAGTCGAATATCTATTTTGATTTCAACTCTGGAGGCGCACCTTTGCAGGCCATCAACAACATGGCCTTCGATTCGGATGGCTATCTGATCTTTTCCGACAACGGAACCAGTTCCAGTACCGAAAGAATCGTCGGCAAAATCAAGGATCTCAATGGAGACGGTGTCTGCCTGAGCGCCGATGGCGAAGTGACCTATCTCTACAGAAGTGGAGTGACGACCGGTCTTACCATCGAAAGGCCGAGTGGTTTGGCGATCCTCCCGGGTGGGACCGTGCTGGTTTCCGATTATGAATCGGATCACATCTATGAATTGGCAGACATCGATGGAGATGGAGTGGCCAATTCTGCGGGAGAACAGATTCCCTGGTTTCTGTCTGATCCAACCGGTCTGGAGCTGAATTTTGCTGAGAGCATCGCTCTCGGCCCCGAAATCAACGGAGTTTCTCCGCTCTACGTCAACGGAGGCCCCGTACTCGATGCCGTCTACCAAATGACCGATCTCGATGGCGACGGGCAGATCCTGAATCCCGGTGAAACGTCAGTGTTTTGGGATACGTCTCAGGCGGATGGTCTGATTCCCGGGGTGGCATTCCGATTGGCGGTCGACGCGGAAGGCAGCGTTTTTGTCTGTGATGGGGGGCAGAGTACCGCCAACGTCAATGACCAGATCCTTCGCCTGAAGGATGGAAATGGGGATGGCGATGCCAACGACTCCGGTGAAGCCCGGGTATTTCTGGATAACAGTAATCAATCCGGGATTTCTTTTTCCTTCATCATCGGGCTCGCTTTTGAGATTCCGGAAAACACCGGTCCCGTTTACACCCATTTCGTCCGGGGAGATTGCAACAACGACGGCGGTGGAGATATTGCCGATGCCATCTATCTGCTGACGATTCTCTTTCCGGGAGCCACAGGAGCACCGGATTACGTCTGTGCGGATGCGTGTGATGGAAACGATGATGAAAGTCTGGATATCGCCGATGCGATCAGCATTCTGAATGCTCTCTTCTCGACCCCGGCGACTCCTTTGGGGGACCCGGTGGTTTGCGGTGAGGACCCCAATGCGGCTGACCCCGGACTGGATTGCGAAACTTTCACGAGTTGTCCCCAGCCCTGATCTTTCGTGATCACCTTCGATGAAAAAACCCCTCCGGGCCATGGGCCCGGAGGGGTTTTGTTTTTGCTGTAGGGTTTCTTCAGGACTTTCTTACCTGAGAGCGGATCAGGTATTTCATCACCTGGTCCTGATCTTCCTTGGAGATTTCGAGGAAGCGCAGGCCGAGGCTGCAGCGATCCTTGTTTTCGGTGATCTCCTCGATCCATGCGACCTGACACAGGCATTTGATGGCGGTGTCGAGGGATGGGATCAGCAGATTGACGCCGATGTGGATCTTTCCCATCAACAGGGCGGGGATCCAGTTGAAGCTGGGGATCTTGCCGTGAAGAAGGAGTCCATCTCCGCCCATACGAGCGGTGACGCCCTCGAAGATGGCGTCTTCCTGGATTTCGATTTCTTTGGAAAGGAACTTGTAGCGCACCGGAAACTCGGCGTGGAGACGCACGAATTCTTTCCGGGTGGTAAAGCTTTCGGTCATGGTGTTCAAAGCGACCTCCTGGGATTTCGGAACAGGCGGGCTCCGTGGCACGCGGGGCGTGCGTGGGTCTGGGCGGATTTGGAATTGCCATACCGCTCCATAAGGAGAGTAGGATGGCGGGAGAGATTCGGCCAATCGGGAAATCCAATGGCCGGATAAAGAAAGAGTCAGTCCCCGGTCTTCTCCTCGGGGGATTCCTCTTCCTTCTTTTCAGGCTCGGCCTTGCCCCACCATGCTGCACGACGCTGAGCCGCTTCTTCGGGGGCCTCCTCGTCGATTTTCAGGTTCCACAGGTCCTTCGGCTCGGCAGTAAACTCCACGCCCAGAGTCTCGATACGTCCGCGACGGGCGATGGTCAGGGTTGCTTTACTGCCCGGTAAATACTGCCGACAGATATTGGACCAGGAACCGGCTGAGGCCCGGAAGGCATCGAGGGCGATGATCTCATCGCCCACGTTAAGCCCGGCCTCGTAAGCAGGGGTTCCGCGTCGGACCTCTGAAACAACCCAGCGACCGGAGCGATCACGGGCATCGATGCCGAGCCAGCCCTTTTCCGGTTCCTCTTCGTCCTCGTCTTTGTCATCGGGCACGTCAAAGCGGAGACCAAAAGTTCTCAGAACGACTGCGTAGTCCAGATCGTCCGTACCGTCGATGTAGCGTGCAAAGAAGTCGGCGAGGGATTGGCCGGCGACCTCTTCGAAGACCTCTCGCAGTTGTTCCGGAGTGTAACCCGCTTCTCCAGAGTATCGCTGGAAGGCCAGGCGCATGGCGTCGTCGAGGCTGCGCTGATGGTTGCTGGCTTCACGAATGGTGCCATCGAGGAGCCAGGCGACGAGAGCCCCCTTGGTGTAGTAGGAGATCTGGCTGTTGATGGCGTTCTCGTCCTGCTGGTAATAGCGGATCCAGGCATCGGTGCTCGCCTCGGAGAGGGGACGCACCTGTCGTCCGGGCGAGTTGCGGATGCTTTCGATCTGATCGGAGAGTCGTTCGAGGTACTGGTCACTGTTCATGAGACCCGCCCGGGCAACGATCAGATCGTCGTAGTAACTGGTGAAACCTTCCACCATCCAAAGATCCGGTGTCAGGACTTCCTTCTCGTAATCGAAGGGGCCGAGGGCGATGGGACGCAGGCGCTTGCCGTTCCAGGCGTGGAACAGTTCATGGCTGACGAGGCCATACCAGCCGCGACGCCGATCTTCATCCTTCCAGCTCCAGCGGCTGGTCAGCATCAAAGTGCAGTCCTTGTGCTCAAGACCACCCCCCGCTTCGGAGATGACATTCATGAATTGGTAGCGGGAGTAGGGGATCTCTCCCCAGAAGGAAACCATCTCCCGGGTCAGGGATTCGATGGCCTCACGACTTCCCTCCATATCCCAGGTGGAGGTATCCCCCATATGAATCAGATCGTGGGGGATTTCCTCGACCACAAAGGGCAAGACCTGTGGCTTGCCGATCAGAATCGGTGAATCGCACAGGGTATCGACATCGGCGGCACGCCAACTGTTGCCGCGACGGGGGAGGGTGCAGATCTTTTCCAGCTCAGAGGCCTGTTGCAGGTCGACAAAAGCAAAATCAAATGGACCGTCAGCCCCTCGGGGGAGCAGGAAGGTGGCGGCTCCATTGAGGAACCCACCGTCTTTTTCCACGAAATTGGTGCGTACGGTCATCAATCGACAATAGAGGGTATACCTCAGGCGAACCGTTCCACCGGGGCCGGCAGAAATGGTCCAGGTGTTCTTGCGAATCTTGGTGACCGGGATTTCGTTCCCGGAGGCATCCATCGCAGAGAGGGTTTCGATGTGGCGCGCGTAATCGCGGATCTTGTAGGAGCCCGGAGTCCACACCGGCATCCAGATTTCCAGATCCTCGATCGGGCTACGGGCGCAGGTCATCTCGACGTGGATGCGATGGCGGGAGATGTCTTGCAGGTCGATGAGATAGGTCGCCGCCGGTGAATCCTGAAATGCGGTCTCAGGGACAATGGAGTTCGTCGACAGAACCGCTGCGAGAATCAGTCCGATGGCTCCCATGGATCAATACGCTTTCGAAATGATGACCCGACGGGCACTCGGTTTTCCGGTGACCATACATTCGCCCGCCTCGTCGGGGGCGTCGAAAGGAATGTTGCGGATCGTGGCCTTGGTTTCCTGCTGAATCTTTTCTTCTGTTTCAGTGGTGCCATCCCAGTGACAGAGGAAGAAGCCGCCATCATTGACGCGTTCCTTGAACTCGTCGTAACTGTCAACGCTGTGGGTGCGTTCTTCGCGACGCTTCAGGGCTTTCTCAAAGAGGCCTTTTTGTGCTTCATCGAGAACGCTCATCACCTCTTTGGCCACCGCCTCGAGGGGCAGGGTTTTCTTTTCACCGTTGTGGCGGAAAGCGAGAACCACCTCGCCCTTCTCCAGATCCCGGGGGCCGACCTCGATGCGGACCGGCACCCCTTTCAGTTCCCACTCATTGAACTTGTAACCGGGACGGAACTGGTCGCGGTCGTCGAGATGGGTACGGGCTCCGGCAGCCTTCAGCTCTGCTTCCATCTTGGAGCACGCCTCAAGGACCGTCGCCATCTGCTCTTCTCCCCGATAGATCGGAACGATGACCGTCTGGATCGGCGCCAGTCGCGGAGGCAACACGAGACCCTGTTCATCTCCGTGGGCCATTACCAGAGCACCGACGAGTCGGGTGGAGACTCCCCATGATGTGGCCCACACATATTCTTCCTTGCCTTCGGCGCTTTGGTATTTGACGTCAAACGCCTTGGCAAAGTTTTGGCCGAGGTCGTGGCTGGTGCCGGCCTGCAGGGCCTTGCCATCTCCCATCATCGCTTCGATGGAGTAGGTCTTGACCGCTCCGGCAAACTTCTCACGCTCCGTCTTTTCACCCTGGATCACCGGAAGAGCCATGTAGTCTTCGGCGAAGCGGGCGTAGACCTCGAGCATGCGCAGGGTTTCCTCGTGGGACTCTTCCTTCGTGGCGTGGGCGGTATGACCCTCCTGCCACAGGAACTCGGTGGTCCGCAGGAAGAGACGGGGTCGCATCTCCCAACGCATGACATTGGCCCACTGATTGATCAGCAACGGCAAATCACGGTAGGACTGAATCCAATTGCGGTAGGTATCCCAGATGATTGTCTCCGAAGTGGGACGGACGACGTAAGGCTCTTCCAGTTCCTTGCCACCAGCGTGGGTGACCACGGCCAGTTCGGGGGAGAAGCCCTCCACGTGCTCCGCTTCCTTTTTGAGGAAACTCTCGGGGATCAGCACCGGGAAGTAAGCGTTGACGTGCCCGGTTTCCTTGAACATGCGGTCGAGAACCGACTGCATCTGTTCCCAGATCCCATATCCGTAGGGTTTGATGATCATCGACCCGCGCACCGGAGCGTTCTCGGCGAGTTCGGCCCGCTGGATCACTTCCTGGTACCAGCGCGGATAGTCTTCGGATGGGGGCGTCAGTTTTGCAGCCATGGGGTCCTCCCGTTGGAACGTTGAACGCTGAGAGTAGCCCAAGACACCCGAATCGGCAACGTGAGCCGCTTTCATGAAGGGGCATTCTGGTTCAGAATCAGGGTTCCACCGCAGAAGGGAGCCTCCGATGGCAACGATTCGTGAAATGGATGTGGAGAAACTCAAGGATCAGGTCATCGATGAGGTGATCGCCCTGCAAAGGGATATCCACCAGCATCCCGAGATCGGCTTCGATACGGTGCGCACTGCCGCACTGGTCGCCGAGCAGCTCCGAGCCGCAGGGATTGAGACCCGTGAACAGATCGGCAAGACCGGAGTCGTTGGCGACATCGATGTTCCGGGAGCGACGAGACGGATCGCCTTCCGTGCGGACATGGATGCCCTGCCGATGGACGAGGAAGCGGATGTTCCCCACAAGAGCACGATTCCGGGTGCGGCCCACATGTGTGGTCACGATGCCCACACCGCCATGCTTGTTGGTGCGGCCAAGGCTCTGGCGAGTATTCGCGATCACCTGCCCTGCTCGGTCCGCTTTATTTTCCAGCCGAATGAAGAAGCGCTCCCCGGAGGAGCTCCGGCGATGATTGCGGATGGGTGTCTCGAAGGGGTCGATCGCATCTTTGGCATGCATGTCTGGCCTTCCTTCGATACCGGCAAGGTGGGAGTGGTCGAAGGACCGACGATGGCCCAGCCGGACACCTTCACCATGGAGATCACCGGAGTCGGTGGCCATGCTGCAGCTCCGGATGCCTGTCGCGATCCCATCGTTGCGGCGAGTCAGATTATCTCTGCCTCCCAGCAAATCGTTTCACGCAATACCGATCCGATGAAATCCTGCGTTGTCAGCTTCACCCAATTTCACGGAGGCAGTGCGGACAACGTGATTCCCGAAACGGTGCAGCTCACCGGAACCATCCGGACCTTTGAAAAAGAGGTCGGCAACATGGCGCGTCGACGCCTGAAAGAGATTGCCGAGTCGGTGGCCCAGGCCCACGAGTGCACGGCCAGTGTGGAAATCATCGAGGGCTACCCGGTGACCTATAATCACCCGGAAGCGTGTCGGGAGGTGGAGAGATCCGTCTCCAAAGAGGTGCCGATGACGGATGAAGGCACACCGTGCATGGGGGGAGAGGATTTCGCCTATTACGGCGAAAAGGTCTCTGCCGCCTTCATGTTTCTGGGTAACCGGGACGAGGATAAGGGGATCGTGCACTTCTGCCACCATCCCCGCTTTCAGGTCGACGATCCGGCGATGTCGATCGGGGTCAGAACCTGGATTGCCCTCGCATTGGGGGCGGATCAGGCATGAATTCCCGGGGCTGAGGGCAATTTGAAGGAATTCCTCAACTTCGGCTGAGAGACGGCCGATCACTCTTTCATGCCCGCCCGATTCCATGGGGGAATCACTGGGCCGAAAAGGTGTGTCCGTTGCTTCCCGTCGTCGAATTGGTCCGAACCCTCCGTTTACAGGCGATGATCCGTGGGTATCGCTTTGTCACCAAAATTTGGGTGTCGGTCGGACGAGAGACGGGCATGCCTGTGGATCAATATCGTCATGCCCTTTCCATGGAGCTCTCCGGCGAACTCTTCGAGAATTGCCAGATCGATTGCGTGGAAGATGATGGGGCGGAGATAAAATTGGATCGCATGGAAGGAATTCTGGTCCTTCCGAAGTGCTCATCCTGAAGAGGGAGCCCCTCTGAAGGACTGGACACCTTCTCCTTTGCAGGTCAGCATCATGGAGTCAGGGTCAAATGAACCCGGGAGTCCTCCATGCACAGAAACCTGCGTACCTTTCTTGATGAACTTCGCTCCGCCGGGGAACTGGTGGAAGTGGATGCTCCCGTTGACCCCAAACTGGAAGTGGCAGAGATTCACCGTCGGGTGATTGCCGCCGGTGGTCCAGCCATCCTCTTCCGCAATCCAAAAGGTGCACGCTTCCCACTCGTCATGAATCTGTTCGGGAATGCCCGGCGTGTCGAAATGGGCTTTGGCCGCCACGGTCAGAACTTCCTCAAAAAACTGGTCCACACCGTGGAGACCATCGTGCCGCCGACCTTCCAGAAAGTCTGGGAGGCTCGTGATCTGGCAGCGGCCGCATTCAAGGTTGGCATGCGTCGGAAAACCCACGGGCCAGTACTGGAGGTGCGCAACCGTTCTGCGTCCCTCGATGATCTGCCGATCATCACCAGTTGGCCGGAGGATGGGGGCCCCTTCATCACGTGGCCGCTGGTCTACACCCAGCACCCGGAGGATGGGCGCCACAACCTGGGCATGTATCGCATGCAGGCCCACGACTCTCAGCACCTCGGGCTTCACTTCCAGATTCACAAGGGGTGTGGTTATCACCTGATGGAAGCGGAGCGTCTGGAGAAGCCCTTCCCGGTGACCTGCTTCCTCGGAGGTCCCCCCGCACTGATCGCCAGTGCCATCGCTCCGCTGCCCGAGAATGTTCCCGAACTGTTACTCGCCTCACTCTTGCAGGACGCACCGCTCAAGCTGGCACAGGCAGGGGACAATGCCCATCCGTTTGTGGCAGAGTGTGAATTTGCCATTCACGGGTATGCCCTGCCCAAAGAACGCTGGCCCGAAGGTCCTTTCGGTGACCACTACGGCTATTACTCTCTGCAGCATGAATACCCGGTGATGAAGATTCGGGAAATTGCCCATCGTCGCGATGCCATTTATCCGGCGACTGTCGTTGGCAAACCGCGTCAGGAAGATTTCTTCCTCGGCGATTTCCTGCAGGAGTTGCTGTCACCCCTGTTCCCTCTGGTGATGCCGACTGTGCGAGATCTCTGGTCCTACGGTGAGACGGGCTATCACTCTCTGGCGGGGGCGGTGGTGAAGGATCGCTATCCCAGAGAAGCGATGGTTTCCGCATTCAGGATTTTGGGAGAGGGACAGTTGTCCCTGACCAAGTTTCTCCTGATGACCGACGGAGACGTCGATCTCAAGGATTTCACGGGAACCCTTGAATACGTTCTCGCCCGAACCGATTTCGCAACCGATTTGCATGTCATTGGCTGCACCAGCATGGACACCCTCGATTACGCCGGTCCCAAAGTGAATGAGGGATCGAAAGGCTTCCTGATGGGGCTGGGCGACCCGGTTCGTGATTTGCGTGATCAATTCGATGGTGAGCTACCAGCAGGATTTGAAAATGCCCAAGTCTTCTGTCGGGGTTGTCTGGTGGTCGATGGTCCCGACTATGCAAAGGAGCCGGGAGCAGCGCGCAGACTGGTGGAATCGAGTGCCTTCGACGACTGGCCGTTGGTGATCCTGGTCGATGACGCAAAAACGGCCACTGCCACAGAAGCGCGATTCCTTTGGTCGACCTTTACCCGCTTCGAACCCGCAGCGGACATTCACGCTCGATCCGGAGAGATTCGCCGCAATCACATTGCCTATGCTGGCCCTGTTGCCATCGATTCGCGCATGAAGCCCGGCTATCCGGATGAACTCTTCTGTGATGAGGAAACTTCTGCCACAGTCTCCCAGCGTTGGAAAGAGTACTTCCCCGGTGAGGGAGTCGAGATGGGCAACAGTGATGTGGGTCACCTCGACGACTGAGGTGGAGCATTGTTCACTCTGTTGCTGAGTGGCTGTGGGGTTCCTCTGTGAGTGGGGTCGGTTATCCTTCCGACGTGAGTCGCCTTTTCTCCAACCTCCAGTCGCGCAGGATTTTTTACAGGCCGTTGGGTCTGTTGGCCCCCCTCGTGTTGCTTCTGTGGACTTCATTTCTGGGAGCTCAGGAGCCGGAGATGCCACTCTCTCCCTCCCAGCGTCACATTGAAGCGGTCAATGATTTCCATAGCAGAGTCGGCCGCAGAATCTTTCGGATCAGTGAAAGAGTGGACGACTTCTTTGGAGATCGTCGCCTGGAAGATGAACCGGTGGAAACCCGATTGAGGGTGCGATCCCAGTTTCTTATCGCTGAAGGTGGAGAAGCCAATGTCCGTTTCAAGATTCGGGCGAATGCGGTCTTTCCCAAAACCCAACAGCGTTTGGGTTTCTTTGTGGAGTCATTGAGGCAGGACTTTCTCAGTGACTTCAACGAAGTGTTGGGTGAAGAGTCCACTGAGGGAGACCCCGACAACCCCCTGGCTGATGACAACGTTTCCGGATTGAGGCTCTCTCTTTTCCGAAATTTCCCAGGGCGTTGGACCCTGGATGGGGGTCTCAAAATTTCCTCAGATCCACAGTCTCGAGTACGCCTGCGTTGGCAGTATGACTGGCAGGCTTTCGACGAATGGAACATGCGTTTTGTTCAGGGCCTCGAATATCGGGAAGAACTGGGGCGGGGAATCCGGACAGAGTTGCGTTGGGAACGCCTGATCTCGGATCGATTGCTGAGGTTTTCTCTGGAGGGGGTCCAGTTTGCGGATGATCCTGCAGAGTCCCTCTTTTCCATCGACCACTATCTCCCCCTGAATCCGGACTCGACGATTCGTTTCACCGCGACGGAGTTCGGTTTCCTCGACCAGGAAGCGGAGTTGGCGGGTTCTGCACTTGAGGTGGCATGGAGAAGAAAGACACTCTACGAATGGCTCTACGTGGAAGTGGCGCCAAGAATGTTCTGGCCTGACGCCGAGGGTGAGAGTTCGGAGTATTCAACTCTGCTCGCTTTCGAGGTGGTGTTTGTGAACTGAAATGCCTTTGGGGCAGATGGGGATTTGTAATGCTCAGAGGAGAGTATGACCGCGGGAATTTTATTCGGGGTCTATTGGCGATGTTGGTGGTCGGAACCTTTTGTGGAATTCTCGTGGCCAACGGCAACCCCGGAAACATGGGAATTTGCGGTGCGTGTTTCCTTCGGGACAGCAGTGGTGCCCTGAACCTCTTCAGTGAACCTGCAAAGCTCAGGTATCTGCGGCCGGAAGTCCTTGGAGTGGTCTTTGGTGCCATGGCGTGGATGTTTGCCAGAAGCAAATGGGAAGCCCGATCCGGGTCCCACGCGGCCACCCGCTTCTTCTTTGGTGTCTGGATGGGCATTTCGAGTCTCGTCTTCCTCGGCTGCCCTTTCCGCATGATCCAGCGCATCGCTGGAGGAGATCTTTCCGCATGGGCAGCGGTCCCAGGATTTGTGATCGGCGTTGGATTTGGCCTATGGCTCGAAAAACGGGGTTACAACGTCGGCAAGACAGAAGTGGCTCCGGCTCCTGTCGGACTTTTGGGGCCACTGCTGATACTGGGCGCCGGCATTCTGTGGGCACAGGGACTCTTGTCGGGCCCGGGGCCAGGTGAAGCGGGAGCTCCCGCACATGCAGACTGGAAGCTGTCCCTGGGGCTGGCTC
>JAAXJX010000051.1 GCA_012269595.1 Planctomycetia bacterium
CTCGTGGACCGCTTATAAAGGAATTGCTGTTACAACCGGGAATTATCTAGTTGGTTTTTTATCCTGCTCTTGCTTGAATGGGTCCATGGAAAATCAGGAACATGAAAATCAGGAAGAGCCGCTGGGCACTGCAAAGATTCAGACCACAGGGGGTTTGATCGCGCAGATCATCTTTATATTGCTGATCTCATCTGCGTGGCTGGCAGGTTTCAATTTTTGGTATCTCGATGGAATGAGCTATCAGGAATCCTACCGCTGGCCTTTCGTCACCGGCGAAGTACTCACTTCCGAAGTCGGATTCTCCAGAAACGAAAAAAGCATGCGGAGATACTACCCGCAGATCAGTTATCGATATGTCGTCAATGGCGATACCTATGAAAATGATCTGGTGGAGTTGATTCAGGAGAACCAACCGAAAAGTACCGTCACGCGTTTTCTTCGCGACTTCCAGGTTGGCGAGGAAGTTCTCGTTTATCATCACCGGGACGATCCACAAAAATCCCTGTTGGTTCCGGGTGATGAAGATTCTGATTTCGGAAACTTTCTTTTCTACACTGCATTCATGGGCATTTTTGCACTGATCATTGCCCTGTTTGCATTTGGAACCCTCAAATCTTTTCTGATTTGGAAAGATGGGCAATCCTCCGACGCCGGGTAGAGGGTTCTCTTCTTTGATATTGCTTTGTATAATCAGGAATAGTGTTCGCCAGTCAGCTCGCTGGATGGAGCCGTTATGGTTCAACCCCTGAATCTGATTCACTTGCTGAATCACACGCAGAAAAGCCCCTCGATAGATCAAACCTCGATGGATCAAACCTCGATGAACCAAACCAGAATCGCCAAAACCCATCCGCTGGCCTGGGCCATGACAGCATGGCTCCTGTGTCTGGGGATCTTTTGCAGTACTGCTTCGGCCAGTGACGTCTACCTGCTGAAGATGGAACATCCATTTCCGCCACTGCCCACTATTGAAGTGTTGCTAGACACCCAACATGGCGGCCCTGTTAATGGCTGGATCATTACGATCTGTCATGAAGAAACAGAAGTGGAATGGAATGACCTTTACTACGGCAGCGCTGTCACCAACCTGCCTGCGCCACCGGAGTTCGAGGCCATCACCCCGTTTTCCAACGGTTTCACGGTTGAGACGATTCTCGATTCGACCCTGGCATTGACGCTCCCTGCAGACGAAGACCTGCACCTTTACTCAGTCGATTATGTTTGGGTCCCCACAGGCTCATACTGGACAGATCTGACCTTTTGTGACCCTGGCGGATCGACCTATTCGAATATGATCTTGAGTGAATCGGTCGCCACTCTCCCCTACACATTTGACACCTTCATGTTTAATGGAGTCGTTGACCCCATGGCGATTTACCGCATGCCCTTCTCCGCCGGCACCTACGATGGTGGCAGTGGAATCGGCAGCATCTCCATCGAACCCGTGGTTCTGGCAGGCCTTGTGCCCTCTTTTGAGTTGGATGGCCTGTCTATGGCGGTCTCCCATGACGGCGATCTTTTTCAGGTCGACAGCGTCATCCCATCGGGCCAATTCGCCGAATCCAATGGTGGAGCCGGACCTGACCTGGTTTTGGTAGAGATCCTCGACAATGGTTGGACCATCGACATGACCGTCGACACCGCTGGAATCGATGTAGTCCCCTTCAACGGCGGCCTCATTGCCGTCGAAGCGACCTATTCGACGATCCCAGCGGCAGCTTCACCCTCTGCCTGCGTCTCCAGCTGGCTTCGATTTGACAACACTCTGGGAGTCAACAATGAAATCGATTTCACAGGATTCGGTACCGGGGGTGTTTGTCGTGAAGACAGCGTTCTCATGATGTCGCCTGTTGTGAAAAACTTCATTCGCGGAGATGTCAATCTGGACGGTTCCATCGATCTCTCCGATGGAATCAGTCAGTTGGAATCCCTCTTCAGCGGGTCGGGACCTCTCGATTGTGAAGATGCCGCCGACACCAACGACGATGGGGCTTTCAACATTGCCGATACCATCTTCCTGCTCAGCTACCTCTTCTCTGGCGGATCTGCCCCTGCAGACCCGTTCGGAGCATGCGGCCCAGACCCCACTTTCGACCCTCTGGGGTGCGATTCTCCCCCCTGTCCCTGATTTTCAGATTTTTTTGAAATCTGCGGTCCGATCCTCCTGAGTATCCCGATGAGATACTCAGGAGGATCGTCGTGGCTTTTCAGACCCCAACCCACAATTTGGGACCTCAGCACTTTCGTGCGCTGATGTTCGTCAAATCCACGGTTTCCCCGGAGAAGATCCGTTCCATTCCCGCAGAGGTCACTCTGATCCTCGATCTGGAAGACAGCATTCCCGACAACCAGAAATCCAGGCAAAGACACCGCGTTCGCCGCATGTTCCACATGGGTCTGTTTCAGGACCGCAAAGTGATCTTGCGAGTGAATGGCCCTGATCGGCCGGATGAGTTGCACGCCGATGTCATCGAATGCCTGCACAAGGATCTGGATGGCATCATGATTCCCATGGTCCAGAGCGCTGCAGAAGTGAAACATGGGGTGGATCTGATTCAGAGGAGAGAGTCCACGCTGGGACTTCCCCCAGGCAGAATTTCAGTGATTCCCCTGATTGAAAGACCCGGTGCAGTTCTGTCTCTGCAAGAGATTGCACGAAGTTCAGAAAGAGTCGCTGCCCTGGCATTCGGACACGTCGACTACTGCGTCGAAATGCACTCCGAGATCAGTGAAGACTGCTATCAAAACGCACAACAAACCGTTTTGCAGGTGGCCCGATCCTGCCAGATCTCAGCGATCTCCACCGTCTATCTGGATCTCGAAGATAAAGAGGGTTTCAAAGCTCAAAACAGGCGCATGAAAAAAATGGGTTTTGATGGCTGCCTGGCCCTGACACCCAAACAAGCGCAGTGGGCATTGGAGATCTTTTCCCTTACCGCTGAAGAAATTGAGCACGCTCGAAGAGTCATCGCTGCAGTGAAAGAGCAGGGGAGTATCGCCATGCTGGACGGCGAAATGGTTGGTCCACCAATGGTAAAAATCGCCCAACGCATCCTTTCTCAGGCTGCCCTGGAAAAAGTGGAGGTCGCCTGATGATCGGAGAAGTGCCGCGCTATGGACTGGATTTGAATACGGCTGTTCCGGGCCAGATTCTGGAAAGCCCCCATGAAGTCACCATCGATGAGTCGTGGCGCATGCAGTGGCAATCAGTCTTTCCGACGTCCAATCATCTGTACACCAGTTCAGAATATGCTGCCCGGTGCGGGTTCGATTCGATCCCCATCCCCCAGGCGATGCTACTCAATATGACCCTGTGTTTTTCTGTTGAACCGTTTTCCCAAAGCTGTCGACTTCATCTGGGCCTGGAAAATGCACGTCAGGAAGTACCGGTCCATTGTGGGGACACCCTGAGAAGTTTCACAAGAATTGATGGCATGGCGAACACTTCCCGTGGGGATGCCAGCGTCATCCATTCCACTCACATCCTGATCAACCAGAGAGACGAGAGGGTCTTCTCCCTGAAGAAGAGATCTTACTACGATCCCTTGCCCGTCTCGTCGAAGAGCACAACTGATCCCGTTTCAGATGATCACTCCCGTTTTTTCGATGGAGCTGCCACTTCGCTGATTGATCACTACAGTGGAGTGACAACCTTTCCTTCTGCTCAAACCCATCGATTGACACCCGGATCGCTGATTCTTCATCCCATGGTGAGACCCCTGGGTTGGTCGGAAAATCTGGCTTTGTCGACGATCTATCGAAACACCCATCCGGTGCACTGGGATTCAAACCATTATGGCCGAGATGGGATTGTTGTTTGTGGCGGATTTGTGCAATCGCTGGTTTTCGCAGCGGCTGATCGTGAGTTGAGGCAAATTCTGGATGACACTCTGGTTCACTCTTCCCACATCAACACGGTGACACCCGAGGATGGACTGGGAGCCATCTCAGCAATCATCGAATCAGAAGAGATCTCAGAGAAGCTGGAGCGTATTACTGTGAAAACGCTCGGGCTGAAAAATGTCGACGTTGGAAAAGAACTATCAGGAGTCGACATTCCGGCTGAGCTCCTCTCCCTTGATCAGCTCAGGCCTTCAGAAATTGAATCTATTTGCAGGGAACGGTGCCCTGTTCTTGCAGGCAGGATTGCCATGCAGGCCACCCGGTCCCTTTTGCGGCCCATATAAAGACAGGGGACGCAGACAGAGAAGAGTTGGGGAACTCAGAGAGCGAGGTGTGCGTTGAGAAAAAAATCGGTGAAGCGAGGCCGCCCAATGCAATGGAGCCTTAGTTGACTTATGCAACTCCCCCCGTATTTGACCTGAATCAGGCCTGGCCAGGATTGATCCTGGAAAGCCCTCACGAGATCACTGTCGAAGATCAATGGCGCAGTCGCTGGTCTTCCATCTTCCCGATTTCCCAGCGGATTCAGACCAGTGTTGAATACTCCAAAGCCTGTGGTTTTTCAGAGATTCCGTTCCCCCCTGATCTTCTCTTGAACATGGCCCTGAGTTTTGCTCTGGACCCTTTCTCGGACCAATGTCGATACCAACTGGAATTTGAAAACGCCCGTCAGGAAAAGACCGTCTATGCCGGCGATACCCTGAAAAGCTACTCCAGGGTGGAAGAGATCAGAAATACCAGTCGCGGTGACGCCAGTGTTCTTTCGATGACCCATATTCTGGTGAATCAAAGAAATGAGCGCATCTACTCGCTTCAGATGCGTTATTACTTTGATCCACTGAGCGAAATCAAAACTAAACCGGAACCAGCCCCACGATTCTACGCTGACCATTACTTTCAGCAGGCGGCAGAGTTTTTCACCCAACGCTATCAGGGTCTTTCTGCATTTCCCGAGGCCCCACAATTTCATTTGGCTCGCGGAGATGTCTTCCACCACCGCTCTCAACGCCCCATCTCCTGGTCAGAAAACTTGTCGGTTTCGACGATGCTTCAGGAATCCCACCCGATTCACTGGGATGCCGACCGATACGGCAAGGAAGGATTGATCATCTCCGGGGGACTGGTTTACTCACTGGTTTCTGCCATCAGCAATCGAGACTTCCTGCAGGTTCTGGATGAAGCGGTCCTTCACTGCTCCCACCTCCAGCCTGTTTCGCCGGGTGATCAGGTCGGCGCCATCAGTCGGGTTCTCTCTGTCGATCCCATCGACGATCACCTGGAAGCGGTCAGAGTGAAAACACTCGGCCTCAAGAATATCGCTCAGGAAGATTTCAGATCTGGAGACAAATTTCCAAGACGCCTTCTCAAGGAGAAGCAGCGCTCACGAAATGAAATTGAGGAAATCTGTGCACAAGAGTCCCCCGAACTGATGGAAAAAATCGTGCTTCAGTGCGTACGCACACTGATTCGGCCGCGGGTGGATTCCGCCGTCAAAAACCAATCGCCAGATTGATCACCGGGCCGGGATCATAGGTACCCTCAGGACCCGATGAAGTATCGACAGACAGCGGCAGAATCAGGGACAGATTCCAACTTCTCATCATTTCGTCACGCCAGTTGATTCCCAACTGCAGGGAAAGATTCTGGAAACCCGTATTCGGGTCTTCTTCCCCTTCCCAATACGCACGTCCCATATCCTGTACAAACAGCCCCAGTACCCCATTCAGATGTTCCCAGGGGCCCACCTCACCCAAAGCGGTCACGACACCCATGCCACCCTGGATCAACTGCGATCCCTTGTATCCCTTGCTACTGGTGGAAGTGGGGAATCGTCCCTGACCGTAGAGGCTGAAGACGCTGGACTCGCCAAAGGGACGAGCGTAGGAAAACTCGAGGATGGGATCAAAGGTGCCACTGCCAAACTGGATGTGCTCATGACGCTCCCCTGCATCTCCCAATTCATAGGGATTGTCTTCGGTCTTACCCGTGGGCAGGGTCGAACCCAACGCGATGGACAGGCTGCCCATTTCGACACCGAAATCGCGGAACTGATGACCGACGAGCAATTCCAGATCTCCGAAGCCTGTCAGAATTTCTGAAGGGTGATGGATCTGCAGGTTCCTCTCCATCGCCTCGATCTGTTCCGGTGTTGCCGCCGGATCGATCTGAGAAATGGAAGATGTTCGAGTTCTTCTCTCCAATGGAAGGCGAGCGCGAATACTCCATGGATCATCCAGAAAGTAGTCAAACTGCATCACCACGCGAAAGAGATCGAGAGTGACATCGTGAACGTGACCCGGCACAGATATGGTGTTGCCGAATTCATCGATACCCGTGTCTTCGTAATGGGTGCCATCAAAGCCGAATCCCCGGCTAATGGAGAGACGCGTCTGAATCGAACCTGAACCCTGTGACATGGAACCCAGACCGGATCCCAGGGCGCCCGGATCAGGGGCACCCGGATTGGTTCAGGCAGGTCAGCCTTGGGCCCATAGAGAAGGACCGGCACACAGCTGGATCAGAAAGAAGATCCACAAATACTTCGAAAGGTGCGGGCGAAGCAAAAGTCCTCCTCGTGACTTTTCACGGACTTGTCAGAATCGGAATTTAGCACAATCCCAGATTGTCGAGCAAGGATTGTAACGACCTCGTCCCTACGCCAGCGTCGAAGATACAGTTCCATTAAATTCGATTTTTTCTTCGCTGATTTCGGCACCTCTCCGAGCAGTACCGGACTTCTGGCCAATTCTTTTCCCACTTTTTTCGCCATGAGAAAGGCTTCTCACAGATGGGGCAGATCTTCTGCTCGAGGTCGGATTTCTTCTTTTGCTTGGCCATACCTCAAGGATAGCGAGGGGCAGGACCCAGCCCTGTGCAAGAGAGGTCAAATCCTGCATTCTGTGACCGGTTTGGATCCCTCCGGTTTGCTTCCCCATTCAGGCAGGATCAGTAAGATTTGCGTTTCAAGACCCGGCTAACCGGCCGGCACCCCCTGACCGGAGAGACGGAACCAGAAATGCAGGAACAGATACGCAACGTGGCGATCATCGCCCACGTCGACCATGGCAAAACCACCCTGGTCGATCGACTCCTGTATCAATCAGGTATGTTCCGCAATGAGGAACTGGACCGACTCGCCGGAGGCCAGCATGGCCTGATCTTCGACAGCAACCCCCTCGAGCGGGAACGTGGCATCACCATTCTCGCCAAAAACTGTGCCATCGAGGTGAAGCGTGGAGAAACCACCTATCGCATCAACGTCATCGACACCCCTGGCCACGCCGACTTTGGTGGCGAGGTGGAGCGGGTTCTTTCGATGGCTGACGGAGTGCTGCTGCTCGTTGACTCCTTTGATGGACCGATGCCACAGACCCGCTTCGTCCTGCAGAAGGCTCTCGAAAACAATCTCAAACCGATGGTCATCGTCAACAAGGCGGATCGCCCCGATGGTCGACCATCCGAAGTGGTGGATGAGGTCTTCGACCTGCTCGTCAGCCTTGAAGCGGATGATGAAACCCTCGATTTCCCCATCTTCTACTGTTCCGGTCGAGACGGCTGGTGCGAAGAAGAACTGGGTGGTGAAAGATACGATCTGCAAAAGATCTTCGATGCCATCATCGAACACGTTCCACCCCCACCGGTGACCCTGGAAGCTCCCCTTCAGTTACGGGTCAGCACCCTTGACCACTCCGAGTTCATCGGTCGTATTGCCATCGGTCGTATCGCCGCCGGCAAGCTCTCCCAGCATGAAGAGGTTCAAGTCCTCAGCCCCAACGCAGAACCGCGCAAGGCTCGTATACAAGAACTGCACCTCTTCGAGGGGCTCGGTCGCAAGAAGGTCAAGACTGCCGAGGCGGGGAACATCTGTGCGGTGGTCGGTATCGAAAACATCGAGATCGGCGACACCATCGCCTGCCTCAAGAATCCAACCGCCCTGCCGGCGATCCTCGTCGATGAACCCACCCTGCATATGACCTTCCGGGTCAATGACGGTCCCTTCGTTGGACGTGAAGGCAAGTTTGTCACCTCGCGCCAGCTCAAGGATCGCCTCGACAAGGAACTGGAACGCAACGTGGCCCTGAAGGTCGAGCAAGGTGAACGACCGGAAGAATTCATGGTCTCGGGAAGAGGCCTGATGCATTTGGGCATCCTCCTCGAAAACATGCGCCGCGAAGGCTTCGAGATGTGCGTCGGCATGCCCCGCGTGATCGAGCGCCAGGTGGAGGGCAAGTGGCATGAACCCTTTGAACATCTGGTGATGGACTGCCCCATCGATGCCCAGGGTCCCGTGATGATGCTGGTGGGAGAACGGCGCGCGGAGATGCTCGACATGAGCACCCGCTCCACCGGTGACATGGTCCACATGGAGTTCAAGATCCCCGCACGGGGTTTGATCGGATTGCGCACCAAACTTTTGACCGCCACCGCAGGCCGAGTGATCATGCACCACAGCTATCTGGAGCACGGTCCACAGGCGGGTTCCATTCCCCGCCGCAATTCCGGATCACTGATCGCGGTCGAGAGTGGCCAGGCCACCCCCTACAGTCTCGACGCCCTCTTTGATCGCGGAGTTTTCTTTGTCGAACCAGGAGAGCAGGTTTACGAGGGTCAGATCGTCGGCGAGCACAACCGCGACAACGATCTGGAAGTCAACGTAGTCCGCACCAAGAAGCTGACCAATGTCCGCGCAGCGGGTAAAGACGACAACAGCAGCGTGCGCCCCCTCAAGAAACTCAAACTGGAAGAGGCTCTCGAACTTGTGGTCGAAGGGGAACTGGTCGAGATCACCCCCGAAAGCATCCGCGTGCGCAAACATCTTCTCAAGGAAGCGGACCGCCGCCGCGAAAAGCGCCGCGCCAAAGCCGAGAAGGATTCCTGACCCACGCACCCCAATCTAGGGGGATTGCTGAAGAGCCCTCTTCCTTCAGGGATTTTTGTCAAAACAGGATCC
Organism: Planctomycetia bacterium; assembly: GCA_012269595.1. Classification (GTDB taxonomy): domain Bacteria; phylum Planctomycetota; class UBA8108; order UBA1146; family UBA1146; genus UBA12191. Next base: position 8,855 of record JAAXJX010000051.1, read on the forward strand.
TGTGATAACCTTTGCACTTCCTGCCTGATCCGGCATCCGGATGGGCGTGTCGTTCACTCTTCATGAAGGAATCACCCATGGCCTCCTCCTGCCGACTGTTCTGCCTGCTGCTTTGCTCGCTCACTCTCCTGTCATCCTGTGCCCCACTTCAGGACAGGGGTCACCCCACTGATCGTGCCTTGCTCAGCGATTCTTTTGAGGAAGATCTGCAAGCCCTTCAGGATTCCCTGATCGATGAGGAGATCACCGGCAGCAACTTTCTGGTGGTGGTCAGAGATGGCCAGGAGATTTATCGCTCCACCACCAACTCTGGCCGGTCCGGCGACCGGGACATCACCGATAAAACCCTGTTTCCCATCTGGTCGATGTCCAAACCGATCACCATCGTCGCCATGCATCTGCTTCACGAGCAGGGGCTCTTCAATTGGGATGATCCGGTATCCCGTTACATCCCCTGCTTTGAAAACCTGACTGTGGCTGAAGGGGAAACGGTGCGTGCGGCAAAGACTCCACTGCTGATCGAGCACCTGATGAACCACCGTGCGGGATATGGCTATTACACCCCATGGCCCGGAATGCCGCCGATGGGAACCACCAACCCGCCTTCCTACCATCATCCACATACCACCCAGACCCGCTTCGATAACCTTCAGCAGTTTTGCGAGGCTGCTGCAGAGACCCCCTTGGCCTTTGACCCCGGCACCAACTTTCTCTATGGCATCAATCAAGCGATCCTCGGACGACTGGTCGAGGTTCTGACGGGCAAGAGTTTTGCCGAATCTCTTCAGGAACTGATCTTCACACCGCTGGAAATGAACCGCACCAGTTTTGTTCTGGAGGAATCCGAGTTCGATCTCTTCCAGCCCCTCTTCATCAACTCCGGAGACCTTTTTGGCTACACCGATCTGCTCAACGAGCTGACCTACTCACCCAAAAGCCGGGCCCACTTCGGTGGCGAAGGCCTGATCTCCTGTCCGGAAGATTACTCACGATTCTGTGAAATGCTCGCAGGAGGCGGAATGTTCCGCGGCCAACGATTCCTCTCGGAAGAGAGTCTTCAAAAGATGACCACGATTTCCTCAGTGGCCCCCTTCGCTGATGTCACCCCGGCTTACGACATGGCTGACAGCGTCTTTGTTCTCAACAACCCGCAACTGGAAGGCAGCCTGGCACCGGTCGGCTGCTTTGGCTGGTCCGGATATCACAACACCCATTTCTGGATCGACCCTGCCAACCAGCTGTATGGACTCTTCTTTACCCGGGCCCGTGAATATAACTTTGATTTGCCCATCAACATCCGCAAAGCTCTTTATGGTGAGGTCGAATAACAGTTAAAAGGCGAGGTCTCCAATGCTTCAAAAGGGCCTCAATAGTGCCTGAATGCGTGTATTCGTGCTGTAGATGCACGGGTCCTGTTTCTGTACAATCAAATCTTGATCTGGACAAAAAACCGTCATTCCCATGACGATGGATCGGAAGAGCCAACATGGATCTCAAATTCCGGTGGGCACTGATCACCAGCCTGGTGGTCCTGTTCACGATTTCGAGTGCCACCCTCCACGCACAGTGATGAGGCGTGGGTCCTGCCACGGGAGTTTCCCGCGGCTCCAACCCCCCCTCCGCACCCGGTGGATCCGGTGCCGGTGGATCCGGACACGGCGGTGCTGCGCCGTACGTTCCAGGTGAGAGCACCCTTCTCGACTGGAAAAAAGGTCAGGGTTTCCATCATGCCATGAACCGCGAAGCCGGTTCGAAGAAGCCGATGGTGGTCTTCCTCTACTCCAGCACCATGAACAAGGATTGCTGCTGCGCCAACTTCGAGCGCGCTCTCTTCCGTGATCGTGACTCGGTCAAGGAGTTCAAATCCTGGGCATGCTACAAGCAGGTGATCGAGACCCTGAAGGATGAGGAAAAGAAACTCCTCGAGCCCTTCAAGCTGGATCCGAAGAAGCCGGCTCTGCTCTTCTTCGACTCCGAGGGCGGTTTGCTCCACAAGCAGCAGCTCTGTGTCGACCCGCCCAAGTTCGTCAAGGTGATCCGCAGTACCAAAAAGCTCAGCGACATGCGCCTGAGACTGCGTAAATCCCACCTGGCGGAGCGTGCCAAGGCTCGCAAGCACATGGATGCAGGACGCTACGGCAAGGCCATCGTCATGCTCGACAAGATGGTCGAAAACCGCAAGATCATGAGCGGATTCGTTTCTCGACTGGTCGACCAGGATCTCGAGGAGATCGAGAAGACCGGCAATGAGATGCTGATCGAGGCCGCCCGTCTCAAGGAAGAGAAGAAGATCGTCGACTCCTTCAAGCTCTACAAGGAGATTGAAGAGGAGTTCGAAAGGCTCGAACAGCTCAGCAAGGAAGCGAGCAAGCACCGCAAGGAGCTACTCAAAAAGCTGCGCGATATGGGTCTGTAGAGAGTTCGGCCAGTAGACTTCACTCAAGGCAAAAATAGAAACCCTCCGCTTTTCATCCGAAAAGCGGAGGGTTTTTCAATTCCGGATCACTCTTCTTACTTGGAGGATGTCACTGCCTGGGTCGTGATCTTCCACTCCCCGTCAAAGAGCATGACCTTGAACATTGCCGCCCGTTCTTCCGGGGGCATCACTTCACCGCTCTGATCCACCCGGCGGAAGTGAATCCGCACCGTCGCCAGGGTATCGTTGACCATATCGATATCCTCATCGATCAACTCCGAATGATCCCAACCCTCACTCTTCAACCGTTCAAACAGGGCCGCGTAGGTGGAGGCCAGCTGATCCACCGAATCGATGGTCCGGTTCTCTTCTCCGTTGGAGACCCACCCAGGCACATGCCAACACGCTTTCACCTCTTCAACATCGCAGGCATTGAAGGCATCGAAGTAACGCTGCATCAACGCTTCCACCCCATCCGCCGATTCGACGGGTCGACGAATATCGATGGAGATGGAGCACCCGGCGATCAGGGTCAGGGAGAGCAGCAAGGCTGCGAAGATTCCGATCTTGTCCATGGCAATGAGCCTCTCTTGAAGATTGAACTCTGGATTTATTCCAAGGGTTGCAGAATATCGCAGGTCCTCCACGAGGGGCAAGCGACTGGGAAACGTCTGCCTGAAACACAGGATCGCAGACTCCTCAGGGAAGGATCTTCAGCTTCTCTTCTTCACTGAGGGGAAGGAACGTCTGGTGAAAGGCTTCCAGCATCGCCTTGGATGAGAGACCGAAGTTCTTCTGGAAGGATCCCTCGAATCCTTCCTTGTTCAGATCACGGTAGAAGCCCTTCAGATAGGCTTCCTCGCTGGTGCGGTCGATGAGATAGGCGATAAACCAGGTGCCCAGGTCATAGGCAATCATCGCCCTCTCCCCGTAGGGGATCTCGGTGATGCTCTCCCCCTTTTTGAGATCTTTCAGCGAACGCAGCTTCTGCCGCATCTTCTCTTTCAGATATCCGGGGCGGACCCCCTTCTGCCGCGAATACAGCAGTTGAGCCATGTACTCGGCCCCGCCCTCGGCCCACCAGGGATTGACCTGATTACGACTGTTTCGCTCCGATTCCTTGCGACTGAAGATGTGAGCGTGCTGATACACATGGAAGTATTCATGCAGCACAACCACCCGGTAATCCTCTTCTTCGGGCCCCGGGTATTTTGCAGACATAGTGATGATAAAACCGGACCAGTCCGAGTGCTCACCCCGACGGGTATTCAGACCCGCACCCCCATC
>JAAXJX010000060.1 GCA_012269595.1 Planctomycetia bacterium
GATTAGCAACGTACAATTTTCCGGAATCCTCATCGTAACCCATTCCTGCGGAACTTCCCTCGACCGCTCCCGGCAACAACGCTTTGCTGCCGAAAGGAACAGGCACAAACAGGAAATAATCACGAATGAACTCCCCACCGAGGGTGATCTCGATCAGGTGCATCTGCACCCCGGACTGGCCATTACCGATCACCAGCGAGCCGTTGTTGTTGTCCCCGGTACGCACGTAGGCGATGCCAGTACACGGCACTCCCGCCGGGAAAGGGCTGGGAATGATCGCCACCGGAGCGAAGTTGGCATCGAGGGCGTAGATCTGGCCATTAGCCGAGTCGGTGCAGTAAAAACGCGCACCATCATCGGGAGCGGTAGGATTCGAGGTGATGTCGTAGATCTCGGTAAACTCGTACGGCACATCGATGGGCACTTCCTGCTCCACCTCACCGGCTCCGATAACGAGAACACTCTCTTCACCGGCTGAAGTTCCCCCCTGACGGTTGGCGACACCGACGTAGACATGGGTTCCCACAGGAGGATCCACGTCGATGTAATCCCGGGCAGTCCCCGGCACCGTGACCGGAACCCCTGGCACCCCATCGGTGATGCGGGTGATCTCAAAGGTGTCCGGGTCCGTGGCCGCCGGCGAATCCCAGCTCCACTGCAAAAGCACCTCATCAAATCCACTGGCATCGTCATCGGGAATGACGGCACTGGAGAGGGCCCCCATGGGAGCGACGTAATCAGGGATCAGGGTCGAAGGATCCTCGAGGGCATCGATGGCACTCGATCCACTCAGCAACTCATCGAGATTGCTGTACTGGTCTCCATCAAAATCCTGACCGCCATAGAAGGAGGTCACCGGAACCGCAGTCGAAGCCGCATTGATGAACACCCTCTCCCCGGGGAAGGTCTGCTGACTGGTACCCGAGGGTGAAACTACGCTGACGGTGCCATCCCCATTGGCATCAATCCCGCTGATCACCGAGGTGGGACTGTTGCTCAAGGCGGCAATCAATCCGTATTCGATGGCGGTGGCACTGTTGGTCGCCACGGCATCCTCGATCAGAAGCAGTCCACTGCCCGATGTCGAATAGGTGGTCAAAAGAGTATCGGTACCACTGCCCTGACTGAGGACACCCACCAACGCTTCCTCTTCTCCCGAGGCATTGGTCGGAATCGAAGCCAGCGAAAGCGCCAGACGTGCCGGAATCAGATCGGTAGAAGAAATCAGCGATCCATCCGCCGCCCGGTGCTCCAGGCGATTTGTCGTCAGTACAAAAACACTGCCGTTGGGCCCCTGGGCCAGATCGGCGATGCCCTGCCCGGGTGCGGTCAGGCGATCGGCGACCACATTGCCGTTGGGGCGCAGGCGGATCAGTCGCTCTCCCCCCGCCAGCCAGGCACTGTTGCCGGAACCGGGAGCGTATTCGTCGAATGCGGTGCCGCCATCGAGGGGAAGTGCTGCTCCCAGAAGTCCATCCTCCGCAGAGTCGCCGACCCCATCGCCACCAAAGAGAACGGTGCCATCGGGGTAGATCAATTGCAGGGTGCCATCGGCGTGGGTCACACCGATGCGATCACCGCTGATACCAATCAGTGCCAAAGGATCGGCACCGGTAGCAACCTCTGCCACCAGGTTGCCGGACGCATCAAAGATGACAATTCCACAGGAGTCTGTGGCCATCCAGGTCAGACCGCGAACATCGACCATCACATCGCGGGGATTGCCCGCGCAAGATAGGGGCGTACTCGACAGCACCCCGCCACTGGCAGGGTCGAGTGTGACAAAGCGGGTCGCAGCGTTGACCTCATCGTGGAGCAAGGCTCGCAATACCGGACCGAGGCCAGCGGGATTGCCTGCGGGCAACGGTGCCAAAACTCCGATGCCACCACCTTCGACCAGCGGTGTGATGGGTGCACCGGTACCATCGCTGAACTCGGGATCGATGGGCGGGTTGCCCACAGTACCGGGAATCACGGTGGCAAAGTTGCTGACCGACGCGGTATTCGTCACCAGATAACTGGCAAAGGCGATCAGCCGTGGGCCACCCGCCGGAATCAGGTTGTTCAGCTGGTAGTCGAAGACCACACCGATGGTATGCCCCTCCGGCTCACTGCTCGTCGCCAGGAAGTCGGGCACGATGGGCCCGGCATACTCCAGGGACACCGGCGTCAACAGCGCCGGGTCGTGGACGAGTCCGAAGGAGAAAGCGACCAGCGGCACATCGTTTTCGATGGTCACCGGGACGATGGCCTGCTCTCCCCCCACTGCCGCCGTGGTACCCACATCGATGCGGTCGGCGGCGAAGCCGGGAAGGGTGAACAGAATAATGGACAGAATGGACAGGACTGTCAGGAGTGTCTTGTTCATCTTTGCCCTCTCTGGGGCTCAAAACCCCGAAATTCAGGTCATTTGCGAAATCTGCATTACCGGAAGAAGGACACAGCACCCCTGTAGGGAAACCGCGAATTATCGCCCCAATGACGAAATGCGGCCCTTGAAGGCGGTACACACTCCCTCTCACTACCAATACTACAGTCTATATCCGCATACCGGAACCAACGGGACAGGTGGTCTTTGGCGATAAATCCCCTTTTGAGGGCATTTTAGGACGAATCGAAGCTTACTCCTCGAGGCGACGCAGACGTGCCTTGAGGAAGCGGCGCCGATCGGCAGGGCGCTCGATCAGTTTTGCGCGTTCTTCCACGGCCGCCATCGCCCTCGATTCCCACTCTTCCCGCTCGGGAGAATCGGGAGATTCCAGGAGAGCACGGGCAGAGAGGACCATGTCGAGAGGAGCTCCAGGGGGAATCTGGGGATAGGCGATGACTTTCTCCAGAAGTTCTTTTGCCAAGCCTGGCTTCGATACAAATGGAGCAATTGAGGCCGTCAAAAGACACAACAAATAAGCTGAGGGCAAATTGAAAAGGAGCTCAATAGTTTGAAGAATTTCTTCTTCAAAATCCCGAGATATTTCTCCCTCACTGATCTGGGCGTTCCTGCATACCAGCGTGTACCAAAGTAC
>JAAXJX010000026.1 GCA_012269595.1 Planctomycetia bacterium
GAAGCGCTACTCCTCCTATACCTGGGGTGCACAGGACAGTGCACTGGAAGAGGAGAACATTCCAGAAGTGCTGATCGACGAGGCGGATCAGAACTCCGACATCATGCCGGACGGATTGAACAGCAGCATTTTCCGTACTTCCGCTTTGGGCGGCCGTTTCCTGCGTCTTCCTGCGATGATTTTCCGTCAAACCCCTGCTGATCAGGGGGCGGTCGGACGCAACTACAACAATGACGTTGGAAACATGCCGTACTACAACGGTGCGGTGTCATTCTGGATCAAGCTCGAATTCAACGGGGACGATCCAACCTTCTCCGGTCTTCTTGGAGCAACCCAGGTTCAGACTGCTGTTGGTCAGAATCCCCAGGATTCTGAGGGAAGCCAGTTCTGGATCTGGAAAAACACTGAGGGCCAGTTGCGAATCTCCCGCCTTTACTACCATCAGGCATTTGCCAAGGGTTACACCAGCCAGGCGATCCCGTTGATCGGCAACGAAGACGAGGAAACCTCTGGTGAAGAAGAGGCGGAAACCGATGAGCAGAAGTTCTGGGCCAGAACGGACGTCGTCGTCAATGTGAGTAACTGGAGAGCTCATGAGTGGCATCATGTGGCTGTTTCCTATGACGATCAGTCCGCGACTAACCGGATTCGTGTTTGGGTCGACCACGAAAACACCGATGCGGTCAATCACAACATCGGGGAAGGCATGTTCTGTGCCCTGAATGAGGAAGAGCCGAAGGATCAGATCATGATCGGTGGTTTCTATCGCGACCAGGCGGTGGCCACTGAGGGTCTCTTCAAGTTTGGTACGAACTTTACTCGCCAGGGTGTGCAGACTGCGCCGTCGATCAAGCGTGTTCTCGCAAATGCGACCATCGACGAGTTTCGTGTTTACCTGGGTCAGTACACCCAGGACGACAGCCGCAAGGGCGGTTACTACACCGAGAGACCTGCCAAGTACGCCAACGTCTTCATGGTGCCCTTTGAAGAAGGCATCCAGCGACGCAAGTTGCGCAATATGACGTGGACCCTGTACTCGCCGAAGATCTACTCGGGAGCCTCTGTCCAGTTCGATGAACCGGTCATGACGGTGCTTAACGTCAATGGACAGAGTACGGGGCGGACGTTGCAGGATCCCGGGGGTAAAGCCGGGGGAGACGGAGGCGGAAGAAGCAATCAGCAGATCGCCGGAAAATACCTGTACGCCACTGGAAGTCAGGATTACGGCACCGATTTCAATCTCGGCTTTTTGGGTTACGAGATTCAAATGAGGGCTGGAACCGCTCAGGGTGGAGCCCTTTCCGGCAGAACCATGGTGTCGCCGGCCCTGGATGACGTAACCCTGTCCGTTTACCTGCCCTCTGCTCGCTATCTGATCTCGGAGGTTTTGGAATGAACCAGTTCCCTTTGACTCGCCGGGGGAGCCTTTTCACTGCTCTGGCAATGTTTCTGTTTGTCGCTCTTGTCCCCATGTCTCTGGAAGCACAGGGGGAGGGGCGTGGACCCAACGGAGAAGATCTTCGTCTTCTCGAATTGCTGAAGATCGAAGTCAGCAAGGATGAAAAAACCGGGCGTTACATTCTCGATGTTCAGGGCAAGGCCACCAAGATGCCGGCTGGTACCAAGGTGGACCTGCTGTTGACCTGGCGTTCCCAACTGGTGGAAACCTTTACGGTCACCCTGCCAGTAAGTCGCAAGTTTCGTGAGAGTTTCAAGCTCAAGCCTCTGGAAGCGTCTTCACACAAATACATGTTCCGCTCGGTCATCGATCCGAAGAAGCAGACCTCAAAGGTGAAAAAAGAGTTGGCCGGGGATGAAGACCTGTTTCCGCCAGCTGCCGCTCCCTGGACCGAGTTTCACTTCGACAAGCAGTTTGTCATCGGCTCTCCCGAGGAAATTGCTGCTGCCAAAAAGTTGATTCAGGATTACTTCGTAAACACCTATACCGAGTTGGCCAAGATCGATGCTTTGGTGAAGAAGAGTATCGCGGACTGCTCGGAAGGCCTGGACTTCCGCAAGTCCAGCGGAGATTTTGACGAATCTGCATGGCGAAAATTCATGGACAAGAAAGTCATCGAGAAAGTCGCGGATTATCAGGAGGAAATCGTCAAGGGTTTCACGGATCCGAAGTTTTTGGCTTATCGATTGGGCCTCTCCCATTTGAGAGACTTGTCCATCGCCGTGGCCAAGCGTGCGACTCATGAATCGATCAAACTCTATCGGGTTGAGGGGCTGGATCCGTCGCAGAATGATGTGAAGCCTGAAAAACTGGATACCAAGGTGAAGTCCGGGAACCGTGTTCCCCGTAACTCTGATCTCAATAATCTGGTCGAAAAAATCAATGCGCTGATCGGTGTGGGAGGCGAAGAATGATGACGAAACTCTTGAGCCTCAAATCGCCGAAAAACGGCGGGGCCTTCATTGTATTTCTGTGGATCGCCGTTTTGGGCATGGGGACACTGGTCTCCGCTCCGGGATGGGCTCAGGACGACGAGAGTGGGCCGCCCAAACCGCCACCGACCTTTATTGAGTTGACCAGCGTCAAGGTGAACAAGGTCAAAGATAATTGGCAACTTCGGGTTGCAGGTAAAGCGACCGATCTTCCCGCAGGGTGTGTCATCGATTTCCAGATTCGCTGGAGAACTTTTGTACTGTACGACTTCAAGATCACCCTTGATGGATCTCGCCGGATTGATGAAAAGATCGACCTTAAAGGGCTTGTCGGTTCCATCAGTGGTGCACAGTTGAGATCGGAAGTTCAGCCCTCTTCCCAGAGTCGCGCTGTTCAGGACGTCATGTCGAAGGACAAGAAGAAGTATCCGATTGAAACAGCACCCTGGAAGCAGTCTTTCTGGCGCCAAAAGTTTGATATCGGATCAGCGACCGATATCGAAAAAGCCAAGAAAAACGCCCAGTCCTTCTTCCTTGCGAAAACCAAGGAAGTTCTCAGTTTGCAAAGGGCTTTTGAAAAGGCCCGTACCGAAGCCATCGATGGAGCCCGCTTCCAGAAGGGTGGCAAATTTGATGGAGCCGCCTGGCAGTCATTTGTTGAGCGTGATTGCCGTGAGAAAATTCGCAAACTGCAACAAGACATCAAAGAGTCGTCCAAGAGCCTGGACATGATTCCCCAATCCCGGGATATGAAGTATCTCGTGGAGATCGTCAACGCTGTCGCCAAGAGGTCCTATGATCGTTCGATCAGTCTGTACCGCGAACTGGGACTGAACCCGGATGTCGCAGACATGAGTCCGAAGGATATCGACGTGAACTGTCGTTCCACCAAATTGAGCAGTCTTCAGAAAACGGTCGAGAGGCTCTTCGAGAGTCAGCAGATCGACATGTCGCAACTGTCGAGCTGAAGGGGGCCAACCTTTGGAGAGGTTCTTGCGACACTCTGGTGAAAACGGTGCGGAATCGGGCGAGGCTGACCAGCGTCAGCCCCGCCCTTTTTCGTCTGCGGATGCCGCTGACGAATCTGCCCAATCGATCCACCGGGCTCGGACTTTGGCTTCAAGAGGTTCTTTGCGGTCTCTTCGCGACTTGCAGGTCCCCGATTCAACCAGACCCACGAATGATCCGCTTTTCACCGAACTGCCTGAAGGCGGTCATGCTGAACCGGTTCGAACGGGTGAATGGGTTCCCAATCTGGACCACGAACTGGATCAGGCCCATCGGTTTACGCTCCTGGGTCGAATCTATCGTCCGATCCGAAACTTCTTCCGCAAGACTTTGGGAGAGTCATTGTTTGGAGGTCGATCTGCCGACTCCTCCAAAGACGGATCGTGATCCCCATTTCAGAATGGGAAGGATCCGTTATTCAGTCGTCTGCGTTTTAATTGGACACTTCTGGAGCAGGCGGAGGAAGTGGTTCAACTTTCACTGGGGATCGGTCCCGCATTCCAGCGATAGGCGCCGATGTCACTGCGGTGGATCTTGCCTTCAAAGTGAATCTGGTCTGCGCGGGAGTAGGCCTTGAGGCGTGCTTCCTCGAGATCCTCTCCCAATGCTGTGACACCCAGGACCCTTCCTCCGGAAACCACAACTTCACCGGTTTCGGCGAAACGTGTACCGGCGTGAAAAACCTGAACGTCATCGTCGATCTCAGAGAACAGGTCACCACTAATGAGTTGTCCTTTACCCGGGTTCTCCGGGTAGCCATCTGAAGCCAGCACCAGGCACAGTGCGGAACGGGGATCCCACTGGATCGAGGCGGTCGAAGGGCCGCTAGTGGCAGTGGCCTCCAGCAAATCCACGAAATCAGTTTTCATTCGCAGCAGTACCGGCTGTGTTTCAGGGTCGCCGAGGCGGCAGTTGTACTCGAGAACACGGGGGCCTTCCTGGGTCCACATGATGCCGACATACAGGACCCCCGAATAATCGATGCCATCCTTGATCAATCCCTGAAGAGAAGGTTCGACAATGGTTCTGCGAACGAGATCAAGATCCTCTGCTGTGGTAAAGGTACCTGGGCAGAATGCTCCCATGCCTCCCGTATTGGGGCCTGTGTTTCCATCTCCGAGGGGTTTGTGATCCTGGGCAGGAGGGAGCAGCAAGGCATCTTCGCCATTCACTACAGCAAGGATGGAGACCTCAGGCCCTTCCATCATTTCTTCGATGACGACCGTTTTGCCACTGTCCCCAAAAAGGGCTCCATTCAACATTCCGGTGGCGACCTCGGTTGCCTGTTGATGGTCTTCGCAAAGAATCACACCCTTACCCGCCGCCAGACCGCTCGCCTTGACTACCACTCTTTCTGGCAAGGTGGACAGTGCTGCAGGAAGTTGATCAACATGGTCGACAGTGCTGGAAAGTGCCGTCGGAATCTCGTGTCTCTGCATGAAATCCTTGGCGAAGGCTTTGGAGCCTTCGAGCAGCGCTCCCTTTGAATCGGGTCCAAAACAGGGAATGCCTGCGGCTCTCAAGAGGTCTGAAAGTCCATCGACCAGAGGGGCTTCAGGGCCGATGACAACATGGGCAACGGATTCTTCTGAACAGCGTTGGACAAACTCTGTGAAGTTGCTTTTCGAAATCGCTGGCCAGCAAGCTCCAAGGCGGGACATGCCGGGGTTACCCGGTGCGGAGATCACTTCACTCACTCGGGGGGAGCGCGCCAATTGCAATGCGATGGCGTGTTCTCGTCCACCGGATCCGACGACGACGATCTTCATGGGTTTGCCCTCTCTGTTCAGGAATTCTGTGGGGGCGATTGTAAGGTGCGATCCCGAAATCCCAAACCGAAGATCGCCCAGAGAAACCAGAGGATAAACCACAGCGGAAGGCCGGCGATTGAGAGTGTATCTGCCATGCTGGACTGCACTTGGTGCGGTGATTCCGTAAAGAAATGTTCACAGGCCCAGCTCCAGAGGAAGTTGAAATCGATCCAGGTCATCAGGGACAGAAAAAGGAAGGTCGTTCGCTGGGGAGACAGGGGAGGTGTTTTCTTGACCTGGAGCAGGAAAGAAAACAGCACTCCATGAAGGTAGAGCGCAAGAACAGTGGGAGCCAGATCACCCTTGCCAAAGAGATAGGTATAGAGAAAAGGCAGTGCAAAGGCGACTGACACTCCTGCTTTACGGACTTTCAAGGCTGTGGGGTGCGAGCGTTCCTCTTCCATGGAGAAGTGGGTGACGGCGAAGATGTAGATCGTCATCGTCACGGCATGGAGAGTTGCAAGGGAGTGCCATTCGGGGATGGATCCCGAGTACAGAATGCTGCTTGAAAAGATCAGCATTCCACGAACGAGACCCATGCAAAGTGGCCCCAGAAAAGGGACGAACTTGAAGGCGCAATTGTAGAGAAGGATACAGCCGAGAGTCCCGGCACTGAAAAGCAGTCCCTCTCCTGCGGCTTCCCCTTTCATGAGGTAAATCCCTGCCGCCATGACCATTGCTCCGAGAAGAGACAGAGCAATCAATCGGTCGGCTGTTTTCAGGCTGATTTCCCCGCTGATCAGAGGGCGCGGAGGTTGCAGGCCGTTTGCGGCATTCTCTCGATCCTTTTTGACGTCAAGACGGTCATTGAGAGCCATGCCAAAGAAGTACAGGCAAGCTCCCTGGATCAGCAAAAGAGAGGTCAATGCAGGATCCCAGAGGCCTCCAGAGATCAAGGTTGCCACCAGCACGTTCATGAGGACCGTGGGCAGCAGTTTGACTCTCAGAAAGCGCAGCAAGGGATCACCAGAGTCGCAGGAGATCGTTGTAGGTGACGAACAGGGCCATCGAAATCAACAGCATGAAGGCCACCAGATGAATCGTATTCTGAATCGAATCAGGGACTGGCTTGCCGCGAATACCCTCGATAGTCAGGAACAGAATGTGTCCTCCATCGAGAATCGGGAAAGGCAACAGGTTGAAGATTCCCAAATTGATGCTGATCAGTGCCAACAGGAAAAGCAGATTGCCGAATCCTACCTGAGAGACTTTTCGTCCCAGATCGATAATCCCCACAGGACCATTGAGATTTTTGCCGTGGACATCTCCTGAGAAGAGAGCTTTCAGGGTCAGGAAGATCCTGCCACCCCAGATCCAAGATTGATCCATGCCGGCTGAGATGGCGGCTCCAACTGGAAGCTCTTCACGGAACTGAAGAGCGGCCATCTGTAGACCCAGAGAGGCCATCAGGGGGGCGGGGGTAACGATGAGCTCCTCCGCTTCTTTGGAGCCGGGAGCCATCAGAGCCAGTGTTACAGGACCTTCGGAAGCCTGGATTGCCGGTGTGATCTGACTCCATTCGTCGATGCGAACTCCGTTGATGGACACGACCGTTGAACCGTCTTTGACTCCAGAGTTTCTTGCCGGAGATCCGGCAAGGGTTCTGCCAATCACGCACTCCTGCATGAGAGACAGGCGCAGATTCTTCTCTTCTGTCAAACGGGTCGATTGCAATGTTTTGGGTTCGGTCGCTGTGATCCACTGAACCAGAGTTCCGCCGGGGAGTGGGGCATCAATGTATTCGGTCACTCCTGCAAAGGTGTCACCAATGCGAAGGATTTGGCAACCCTCTGTGATGCCCAGGGACTCTGCTTCTGGACCCGCTTTGGAAACCCAACGGGTGGAGGTGCCAATGATCAGGTCTTCCAGTAACCAGCGACGCAGGTTGGCCGATTGAACCTGCACCGTTCTGCCATCGAGAAGGCGGCATTGAAGAAGAAGGTCTCTTTGACGCGCGGCCTTTTCAACGGTGTAAAGGTCGAGGACTTCCACGGGAATCAACTTTTCACTGCCACACTGCAGTGAGACGACTTCGTCACCGGGTTTGAAAAAAGAATCTGCCGGGGATCGAGAGGCAAGAATGGTTCTCGATCGCGCAAGGATGCCCAGGCTCCCGGTTGCACCTTCCACGGCTGGTGGCGGGCTCAGGGGAAGACTGGCAGTCTCGGATTTGCCGTCACGAAGAAGTTCCAGATCGAGGACTCCTTCCGCTGTGGATTGGCGCATCGATCGGAGGGATCGAATCAGGAGATCCGCAGGCAAGTTCGCCGGGGATGTCATGACCAGTTCATCCGAAGGAATGTTGAGGCGGATCGATTGAATCTGATCGCCTTCTCTAAGACCTGCTTTCGCAGCTGGAGAATCGCTCTCTACTGCAGCAACAGTGTTGCTGCTGGCCGGATAGATGCCGATCCGATAGCGACCGTCCACCGGATTCCACACCGGATTGACGGAGATTTCTCTGGGGGCAGCGGAATCATCGTTGTTGTCAGACCGATCGATGGTCAGATTGACAGGCTTGCTTCCTCCAGCAAGAGCGATGGCCGTGGCAACATTGGAGTAGTCACTCCATTCGTCGCCGTTGACAGCAAGAATCCGGTCGCCGGATTTGACTCCTGATGTCCATGCGGGCCCACCCGGATCAGTCATGCCGACGACGGGGGACATCTGTTTGACGCCAGCGGTGAATGCCAGGGCGAAAAGGATCAGGCCGAAGATCAGGTTCATTGCGGCGCCGGCAACGAGGACCAGAAGCCTCGCAGGGATCGGTTTGCGATGAAACTCATCATCTGCGTCAGTACGTTCCTCACCCGGATCTTCGCCGGCCATTTTTACGTATCCACCGAGAGGGACGAGGCCGATGACGTACTCAGTTTCTCCCCAGGTGAATGCCAGCAGCCTGGCTTTCCAGCCAAAGATAGTCGGTTGGAATCCGACAGCGAAGGTGTGGACCTTGACTCCCACAAACTTGGCCGCAAGGAAGTGGCCCAGCTCATGAATGAAGATCAAAAATCCGATTCCAAGGATGGCAAGGATAAGATTCAAGGGATCCAGCTCCTGACTCTGTTGCGTGTTTCCAGATCCGCTTCGCGAATCACTTCCAGACTATCTGCTGGAACAGGCTCGTGTTCGTCGATGGCCCGTGCCACCAGATCATAGATGGTGAGAAATCCTGAGTCACCGGAAAGAAAGGCGTGAACAGCCACTTCATCCGCTGCGTTGAAGACCGTCCCCAGCGTGGTTCCCGATTTTTTCAGTACTTCCCGGGCCATTTCGATGGCCGGAAAGGTTTGATGATCCACTGCTTCAAAGGTCAGCTCACCTCTCGAGACGAGATCGAGAGGCTGGAAGTTCCCGGGGGTACGTTGAAGAAGGTGCAATGCATTGCGAATCGGTACTCTCATGTCGGGTTCACTGAGGTGGGCAATACTGCTGCCGTCTTTGAACTCGACGAGGGCGTGGATGATCGATTGGGGGTGGACGATGACATCGATCCCCTGATCCGGTTCACCAAAGAGTTCTACGGCTTCAATCAATTCGAACGCCTTGTTGAACATCGTGGCACTGTCGACGCTGATTCGCGGTCCCATCTTCCAGGTAGGGTGTGCCAGTGCCTGTTCTGTCGTGACGTCTTTCAATCGGTTCCGGTCCCATCCCCTGAAGGGCCCCCCGGAAGCAGTCAGCGAAATTTTGGAAACGGCAGAGGAGGCGAATCCATTCAGGCATTGCTGTATGGCATTATGCTCTGAGTCCACCGGCAGTATCTCTGCGCCATTTCTTTTTGCAGTGGATTTCAACAACGTCCCGGCGGTGACGAGGGATTCCTTGTTCGCAAGTGCAAGATTTGATCCGCATTGAAGCGCCTTGAGGCTGAACTCGAGTCCTGCGAATCCGGTGATTCCATTCAGGACGAGATCGACCTTCAAGTCCTCCAGTGCCTCATGAAGAGCTTCGCTTCCATGCAGGAAAGTATCCGGCTTGTCACTGTCGGGAGGGGACAACACAAGGATTGCACGGGATTGCGGGTGTTGTTGCTGCTGTTGTTGCAATTGTTCTCTGTTGGTGCCCGCTGCAAGAATGCAGACTTCAAAGGATTCAGGATTTTCAGCAACGACCTGCAGTGCCTGTGTGCCAATGGAGCCGGTGCTTCCAAGGATGGCAAGGCGTGTGGGGGAGTGCGAGGTCGTCATCGTTTGTACCTGTTTCCTGTGTCGGACAGAGTACACGAGGACCCGTTTCATTGCAGGCCTGATTGTGCATATGGTCAGACGCTTCTTGATCCTGTGGCGTGTCTCGGTTACCGATGATTTCGCGACACCGCTGATTCTCAAACGAAAGTGGGATGCGTGCTCAGGGAGTTATTCAGAATTCCGACACCTTTCGGCGACTTTCCGGTCTTCGGTTACGGCGCGATGGTTTTGCTCGGAGTCCTGTTCGGCGTTCTTCTTCTCAAGTTGGGTGCCCGTCGCAGGGGACTGGATGAAGAGCGGGTAACGGACTTGCCTGTTTCCCTTGTTCTCTTTGGGCTTTTGGGCGGGCGTGCATGGTATTGCATACAGTTTCGCCATGAAGTTTTCGCAGACGGAGACTGGACTGCAGTCTTTCGCCTTTGGGAAGGCGGACTGGTTCTCTATGGTGCGATTGCGGGAGGATTGCTCGGTTTTGTGTGGTTACAAAGACGTGAGCAATATGGAAATACCCGGGACTTGCTCGATCTCATCGCCCCTGCATTGGCGATCGGTATCGCATTCGGTCGACTGGGCTGCTTCCTGAATGGCTGTTGTTGGGGGGAGGTTTGTCCTCCGACTTACCCGTTTGCGGTCAGTTTTCCTCCGGGAAGTCCTCCCGCCATGGCCTTTGGAGACGGAATTAGTGCCAGTCCACCCCTTCATCCGACACAAATTTATTCCACGATCCAGGGAGTGCTCCTTTGTGGGCTCCTCTGGTGGGTGGGCGGTCGCTGGGGGCACAGACCGGGAAGAACATTCGCTCTTTTCCTTGGGCTATATTCCATCGGAAGATCCGTAATTGAGTCAATACGGGCCGATCACGGGGTTTTAGCCGGGGAGCTGACTGTTTCCCAGCAGGCTTCCCTGGTGGCTGCAGCCGTCGGAATTTGGCTCTGGATGGGGGCCCCGGAGCGGGAATCGGGGGCACCTGCAGGTTCCGAAAAGGTGTGATTTCCCAAATCACCAATTGCATTGGATTTATATTTCCTGAAAAATCGGAAATCCGTGTTGACGGAAGAGATTCTGTCTGTACGATTCTCGATCTGCTCGTGGTTTAACACTTGCGGATTCCCCCGGCATGATTTGCCCGCCGAGTCGCTTCGGTGAAACGAAGCGACCCCGGGTGCTGTCGGCTCCGCTCGAACCGCGAGATTGTTCTTTGAAAATTTGGGCCCGTGACGCAAAGAAGGTCTGCGTTGCCCTCCCCGGGGCGACGCGACAATGACCTGAACTTTGTAGTTCGGTGAATAATTTGACTAAATAGCGACCCGGCATCACGCCTGGTGCAGCTCATGGTCTTGGGGCATTTATGTCTCTGGCCAGGGGTTCGCCCATGTGGGTTGTCGGAGAATGCCAAAATTAAACTGAAGGGTTTGATACTGGCTCAGAACGTACGCTGACGGAATGGATTAGGCATGCAAGTCGAACGCTTGAGCTCTTCGGAGCAAGAGAGTGGCGAACGGGTGAGTAAGGCGTGAATCACCTACCCTGTTGAGGGGGACAACCATTCGAAAGGATGGCTAATACCCCATACGCTCCTTCGGGAGGAAAGCTGGCTCTGCTGGCGCTGCAGGAGGGGTTCACGTGCTATTAGCTTGTTGGTGGGGTAACGGCCCACCAAGGCGATGATGGCTAGCCGGCCTGAGAGGGTGTCCGGCCACACTGGGACTGAGACACTGCCCAGACTCCTACGGGAGGCTGCAGTCGAGAATCTTCCACTAATGCGCGAAAGCGTGATGGAGCAATTCCGTGTGTAGGATGAAGGCCTTAGGGTTGTAAACTACTGTTGGAAAGGCGTAATCCCTGGGTGTTAATACCATTCCAGGTTGAACTCCTTTCGGAGGAAGCAGCGGCTAAATTCGTGCCAGCAGCCGCGGTAATACGAATGCTGCAAGCGTAGTTCGGAATCACTGGGCATAAAGAGCACGTAGGCGGCCTATTAAGTCAGCTGTGAAATCCCTCGGCTTAACCGAGGAACTGCAGCTGATACTGATAGGCTTGAGTACGGGAGGGGAGAGCGGAATTCCTGGTGGAGCGGTGATATGCATAGAGATCAGGAGGAACGCCGGTGGCGAAAGCGGCTCTCTGGACCGTTACTGACGCTGAGGTGCGAAAGCTAGGGGAGCGAACAGGATTAGATACCCTGGTAGTCCTAGCCGTAAACGATGGGTACTAAGTGGGGGGACTCCCAAGGTCTCCCTGCCGGAGCTAATGTGTTAAGTACCCCGCCTGGGGAGTATGGTCGCAAGGCTAAAACTCAAAGTAATTGACGGGGGCTCACACAAGCGGTGGAGCATGTTGTTTAATTCGATGCAACGCGAAGAACCTTACCTGGGCTTGACATTCATGTGGTACCAAACCGAAAGGGGCGGGACCGTCTTTTGGCGGAGCATGAACAGGTATTGCATGGCTGTCGTCAGCTCGTGTCGTGAGATGTTGGGTTAAGTCCCGTAACGAGCGCAACCCTTATCCTTAGTTGCCAGCGATTCGGTCGGGAACTCTAGGGAGACTGCCGGTGACAAACCGGAGGAAGGTGGGGATGACGTCAAGTCATCATGGCCCTTATGTGTAGGGCTACACACGTGCTACAATGGACGGTACAGAGGGTCGCCAACCCGCGAGGGGGAGCTAATCTCAGAAAACCGTTCTCAGTCCGGATCGAAGTCTGCAACTCGACTTCGTGAAGTCGGAATCGCTAGTAATCGCGAATCAGAATGTCGCGGTGAATACGTTCCCGGGCCTTGTACACACCGCCCGTCACACCATGGGAGTT
>JAAXJX010000045.1 GCA_012269595.1 Planctomycetia bacterium
CTTGTTGGCCTTGTTGGCCTTGTTGGCCTTGTTGGCCTTGTTGGCCTTGTTGGCCGCCTTGTTCTCCCTGATTTTCTCGAGCACGACTCAGTTCCTCTGAAGCCTGCTCAAGATTTTGACGAGCCCCCTGTGCAAGGGAACGGGCCGCTTCTGACAACTCTCCTTTGGATCGCTCAAGCCAGTCTTCCAACTTGCCGGTCCATTCGCCCAAAGAGGATTCAATCTCTGCAGATCGTTCTCCATCCTGGTCGAGAGCTTGCTCGATCGCTTCCCTGGCTCTTTGAAGAGCAGCCTGTTGCCCCCCGCGAGGCACCCCGGCACTCCCCTGTTGCTGCATTTGCCCGGCAGCCTGCTCAGCCTCTTCAGCAGCTTCCTGAAGAGCGGCTCTCGCCTCCTCAAGATCTTGCAGAATTTGCTCGGCTCCCTCGTCCCCGGCCTCGGCATCCGCCTGGGCTTCTCGACGAAGCGCAGCGATTCTCTCTGAGACCGAACGGGTTTCACTTGCCTGTTGACGAGCCTCCCTGGCCTGAGCTGAATTGGAAGATTGCTCACCTCCTGCGATCTCGTCCATCTGCTCGGAAAGTGCTTCCTCCAGTCCCGAGATTTGCCTGGAAATGGCCGAGAGTCCCTGAAGGCGTCGTGCCTCGCGAGCCATACGATCCGCAAGATTCCGGACTCCTTCAGAAATTTCAGCAGCCTGCGTGGAAAGAGGGCTTCCCTGTTGGGGTTCGGGTTCTCTCTGAGACAACTGTTGCTGTTCAGAAATCAGATCACCCAAGTCGTCCTGCATCCTCTGCAGATCCTCGGCGTCCTGTGCCGCCTCCTCAGAGCGACGGGTCTTTTCCAGCAAAGACCTTTGACTGTCAGAAAGTTGGCGAACTGCTTCGAGACGCTGACTCACCTTGTCCAGATCGGAGTCCAACTGCTGCGGATCGATATTTCTCGATTCAAGAATCGAGAGAACCAATTCCAGATTGGAGCGGACCTTGCGTATCGTCTCCAGTGCCTTGACGTAATCATCACCTGTCAGTGCTTCTGTGACCGCACGCATGTCATCCTCGATCAGATCCTGAATGATCTTCTGTCGCGCCGATCTCAGCTTCTCCGAGTCTTCAGGAATTTCCGCATCGAGCCTCTCAGCGAGAGACTCCATCTGGACCTGTAGCGACCGAAGGTATTCACGGGCTTCTTCCTGCAATCGTGCGAGACGATCAGCAGTCTGTGCCTCTGCCACCAACGACAAAACCATCAATGGCAATAGGATGAGAGCCCGCTTGATCCACAAAGGCATCAGTTGCCTCCTTCTGATTCGGATTCGCCTCCAAGGATTTGCCGAACCCGCTCTTCCACCCGCTCTTCCAGATCTTTTTCTGTACGAATCAACTCTTCGATCTTTCGAATCATGGTCCGCATGTCACCCCACTCCTGGAGATCGTTGACGACCGCACCCAGTTGGCTCTCGACCTGTCGGACTTCGAAGATGGCTTCCTCTGCGTCTTCGACCCCGGTCTCACCATTGGCAGTTTTTCGGGCCAGATTATCGAGTCGTTTGCGGACAGGAGACATCGTCTCACTGGAGAGACGGTCGAGGTTTTCAGCAAGATTCTGAATCCAGTCCAACTCTTCCGCATCGCTCATACGATTACGGAGCAGGCGATTCGAGATAGTCTCCAGTCTTTCGGCGGCATCCTCGATTCGCGTGGAAACCCTGTCCTGACCCGTCCGGGCCTGACGGGCGATGGGCGCCTGATCACTGGGGTCTTTCCCCATCGTCAAGGCCTCTGAGAGATCTTCCAGTTCCCGGCGGACGTCGCGCTGAACCGTAAGGGTTTCTTCAAGTCTTTCCCTCAGCAGGGTCAATTCATCCTGAGTGACCCTCTCCAGTTCATCCTGACTGAGAACACTGAGAATCCAGGTTCGGCTCACACCAATTTGATCGATGGCGTCGAGTGCTTCAGCTCTGTACTTCCACCTCTCACCAGGTTTGAGATCCCAACTGTCAAGATCGATGGTCAATGTCTCAGTGCTGACTTTTCCGTTCTCTGGATCCACCATCAGATTGGCCAGTGGAATAATTCGACTCTCTCCTGAGCCCTCTTCCTCAAGTTCGGGCTCAAAGATCAGTGTTCCCGATTGGACGGCATAGTCATCCCGCAACAACACTGAGAACTCGACCATTGCCCGGGGAGTGACCTCTATATTCTGACCGGGGACCTCCACCAGGACCTCCGGTGCACGGTCGGGTATCACGGCGATTCGCCAGGTGATCGGATTTTCATTGGTGAAATTTTCGAGGCTAGCCAACTCAAACCACCAACGGGAATCCACCTCGGCAGGGAAGCGGCCCTCAAGAATGTTTCCGTCCTGAATCGTCAAAGTTTCCCGAATCAGTTCTTCGCTGTCACCACTCGGCCTTGATTCAATCCTGCTCGCACTGGACAAGGGCAAGCTGACTCTGGCCTTGAAGCGAACCATCGTTCCAATGGGAGCCTTGACATGTCCGCTGCGAACAGCCGGATTGGCCGAATCGGACAAAAGCCCTGTGTACTCGGGGTATTCGTAGAAGAGTTCGATTTCTTCCACTCTTGGGCGTGATCGGACCTGAACGGCATACCATTCACTCGTGTAGTCACCACAGAGAACCCGGAAATTCAGATCCCTCTGCAAATTTTGAAACACGTGGCGGAATCCGCCTTCACCCTTACGATCGAGGGCGATTTCCTCTTCTATTGCCCGACGCTCTTCCGTCGCAGGGAAACTGACTTGCAGATATCCCCTGGCGTTCCCTCCACGGTCCTTGCGAATATCCACAACGAGGGTGGACCCCTTTGCCAAAGTCATCGTCTGGGCTTCGGGTTGCAAGATCACCAACGAATAGGCTTGCGGCCAGGGAGTGCTTTCGAAGTAGACATTTCTGGCAACAAAACTGCGGACAAGATCAGGGCGATACTCCACAGCCAACACAGCAGGAATCACCAGAAGAAGCAGCAGGAAAAAAGTTTTTCGGGCACGACTCCATGACAGGAATCGTCCCGGGCTGAGATCAGCAACCTTCTCTTCTGCAAGCTCCACCGTGCGTCGAATCAAATCAGCATTGTAGTATTTGCGACGGGGATTATTCGGATCCGTCAGCTGGATCGCCGTAATCAGTGAGTCTTCCAACTCGCGACTGGATTGCTCCACCATTGCCGCCAACTCGGACTCCTTCGCAGGAACCCTGACTGCCAAAAAGATGGCTCGAAAGGCGAGCAACAGGAAGACCGTCCAAAACAGTCCCTGAGCCACACGCAAGGGTGTTGGCAGAACAGCGATCCAGTCGAGAAGAAATGAAAGCCAAACCGCTGCGGATGCGATGGCCAGCCAGCGCAACAGACCTGTGACCACACGCATGAGGCGTCGCCTCGCCCTTAATTGGCGAATGCGCCTCAAGGCCAACCGGGGCCGTTCAATCATCGAATCTTCCAGACCGTCAGCCACGATCACCTCTCAAAGATGGGAAGGTATTGATAAGGCACTTCCAGAATGATGCATGCCATCGCAGTGGCATAGTTTGCTCCGACCAGATCCTGCCAGGATCCGTCAGAATTTTGCAAAGAGAGAACATCGCGCCAAGTATCACTGTGCCAGCGGGTCCAGAAAGATCCTCCACGCTGGAATGCCGCGAGGGTTCCGTAGTACATGCCGTAGTAGTAATCAAAAGTATTCAGGGCATCATACCTGCGGGGTCTGTGTCGACTGAGGTATTTGAGCCCCTCATCGATAAACCGGTCCTCATAAATACCTGCCCCATAAAGTGCAGTGATTCCTGCGGCCGTCAGTGGAAAGGTCGTTCTCGATCTCTGGACCCTGCCACTGGGGCCGACTTCATGTTGGTACATGAAACCGCCGCTGTCACGGTTGGCAGAATTTCTCACGTAGGTGATCGCACGATCGATGGAAGCCTTGGGAACGTTGATCCCTGCATTTCTTGCAGCACGCAACGCCATGACCTGACAAACCGTGATACTCATGTCTGCATCATCGGCACCCGGCTGATAGCGCCAGCCTCC
Organism: Planctomycetia bacterium; assembly: GCA_012269595.1. GTDB lineage: Bacteria > Planctomycetota > UBA8108 > UBA1146 > UBA1146 > UBA12191. The sequence goes on from JAAXJX010000045.1 coordinate 4,050, forward strand.
TGTTTCATTCTGAGCCTGGACGATCATTCCCACCGACAGCTTGAGCTTCTCCTTGACCCTCTCCATACCGGTCATTCCATAGACCTCGGCAAGGAAGAGAGTTGCAAATGCATGGCTGTACATTCGGGACTCGTCACAGGTAATAAATCCATTGGTCTGGACATTCTTCAGAATGAAGTCGAGTCCCTTTTCCACCTGCTCGCCGTACTTGCCTCTTCCCGGCAAACTCCCCTCAGCGAGAAATGCAATACAGGCCAGAGCCGTAACACCCACATGCTTGCCCATACGGCCACGGTATTCGTAATGAACCTTGCGCCCGATTTTGTCGGTCCATGAGCCATCGGTGTTCTGGGTTCTCTTCAGGTACTGAAGTCCCCTCTCAACAGCAAGCCTCGATTTTTCCTGCAACTCGAGATCGATGACTCGCTCTGGTCCTTCATCGATGACCTGTGAGCTGGCTAGACCCGGTATCAGGATTGTCAGGATCGAAAGAAGCAGGATCATGATTCTGGTATTCATTACTCTTCCTTTGACTTGTCTACACCACGAATACAGGTGGAACGCTCGACTTGGGTGATGAGAATCCGATCACCACAAACATCCACACGCCCTCCCGATTCGGTATCACCAACGTTCAGGGGGTCACCCCAGCCATTGCGGTCCCTTCGCACTCTGCGAGTTGAGGCGACCGGTTTTGCCTGGCGGCCCTGTCTGAACTGCTGCTGATAGAGAACCCCGTCATCGTCATTCAGATACAGTATTCCATCATTTACCAATGCCGGTCTTGAAGCAGACGGGTTGCGAACGATGTTCTGCCGCCAGAGTTCCTCACGCCCCGGATCATTGACCAGGATGGTGGTCAGCAAATCACCGGCGAGGACCAGGCGATTGCCGGTGATTCCCAGCATGTGCGGGCCCAATGCGCCCTCGGCATTGGATATCTTCGTCAACAGCCCACCGTCTTTGGCTGAAAGACAGTAGAGATCTGAAGAGTCCAGCGGGGTGACAAAGAGTCTCCCCTCATGAAGAATCATTGGATTGGGCTTCCACACTTGCGAACGGTAACGATTGTTGTACCGGCGATTTCTTTTCCTCGGAGCGATCTGTTCGTACTCAGAAACCCAAAGCACCTTGCCATCCCAGATCCGAACGGCGGCGATGGCACCCAGATTGCTGCAACAATAGATCACATCTCCATCGAGCACCAACGATCCAAGGATCGGCTCTCGTGAAGGTTCACCGAACATCGTCAGGTCTACCTGATTGCCTACAACAGGCTGAACCCAGACCGGTTCACCTGTTTCAGCATCAAGACACCAGAGGCTGACGTCGATATAACCGCTTTTTCTCCAACCGAGGGCGTAGACGCGACCATCCCTTAGAACCGGTCGAGTGTTGAAACTGGTGGTCCTCAGCTGCTCATCAGTCACACTGCGATGAGCGCTGTCCCACAGCAATCTTCCGTTATCGATCTCTGTGTTCCAGCACTTGATACCCCGCCAGGGAAGAGCCACCTGAATGTCGTAACCCAGATAGTTTTCACGGCGGCTCGCCCGAGCAACGTATGAAGCCAAGGCGTAGGAGTCCTGTTCCACGGCCCAGAGTCGGATTTGTGGATCTGACTCCTCAAAAGTCGCATCACCCGGGCGAAGGTTGTAATCGGAAATGAGCTTTCCGGTTTTCAGATCGTAACGCAAAAGCTTGGCAGAGGTCGCCACGGCAAGAGTGTCTTCAGAAAACGCAGGGGAAAGAATGGAATTGGGACTCCCCAGCATATAACTCATTCTCGATCGGGACTCTGAGTAAACATGACGTGAGTAGGCACTCGTCTTCCAGGCGATGCGACCCTCCTCAAAGGGCAACGGCACTGCCTCAATCTCACTTCTGGCCTGACCTGCCGTCGAGCCTGGAAGGGATACGTCATCGTCCAGATACTTGACCAGAGAATCGGCAAGAGAACTCTGACCGGAACGGATCGCTGCCAGAGCCATCCAGCGGTTGAGAGACGCCCTCAGCTCATTGGACACCTCTCCCAACTCAGGATCGCCAGCAAGATCCCAGGCTTTCAGAGCGGCTGCGGATTCATCATTCTCGAAAAATAATTCGCCTGAGCGAATCAGGGTCTCGCGACAAAAATCCATCACCGGGTAAAGCCTCGCCACCTTGAACAACATTCGTGGGTCGCGATCTTTCAAAGCGCGGTCAAGAATCGACAGTGCCCGTGTCTGAAATTCTGCGATATATATTTTTTGGTGGTCCTCGGAGAGAGCGCGGATGTAATCTCCGATTCTGTCGGAGATGGGAATCGTCTGCAGCCATGAGTCACTGCGGTAGGACTCCATCAGGGGATTGAGCCCCCAGATCTCTTCATTCAGCCCCTGAAGACGACGCAATCCCTCGACCACATCACCATCGTCGATTCTCTGGATGGCTTCGCGAAATTGCTGCGAGTGGGCATCCGCTCCCACGAGGAGAGGTATCAGGGCACGACCCACATCCGCATCGGCCTTTTGCACAGGCATCAGCAAACCCAGCAACGACAGACCCAAAGCCACCCGGAATCGGGTCGCCCTGGAGACATTGAGAGAGTCGTTCATAGGTGTGCAGGGCCTCATGGCAATCGGAAGACCTTTCTGAGTATCCATTCTACTGTCAAAACAAGAACAAACAGGAGGAGCACCCATCTTGTGTCCCAGAGTGGTTCCCGATCGGCGGAAATGGGTACCTCACGCTCCAGAACCTCAATCTTGTCGACCAGTTCCCCGGCCAGTCTGGCAGGGTGATAGGTTCCTCCAGAGGACGCAGCAACCTGTTTGAGGCGGACCTCATCCATACGGGGGTCCGCATATTCCAATTGCGGCACCACTACCCGGTAATTGGCACTGGCGACCTCTTTCTCACGATCAAAAAGAGAAATCCTGTGTTCGCCCAGATCTCTGGCCTCGACGGTCACACCATAATACTCCGGACGGGCAGGGTTTCGCAGTGCCGAAATTTTCAGAGGCACCTCTCCTGGAGGATCAACCCGCTCCAGTTCCAATGAAACTTCTTCGTCAGAGGTCGGCTTGAAATCTGGGCCCAGCAGCCGTGCCAGAATATTGATCTCTCCACCCAGAATCGCTTCTCGGGGGTCGACACTGACGGAGAAACGTTTCGAAGGGCCCAACAATCTCGAGGCACCGACAAATCGGATCACTTGCCCCCAGAATCGATAGAACCACTTGTTGCCGACGAGCCTTCTCAATCTCCATGTATCATCGGTCAGGGAAATGAAGGACCGCCCCCGCCCCTGGTACTGGAAGGCGAAAATGGGTCTCGGGCCGTAGGTGAAGTGCTCATCGGTTTCGTGGACCGCGAGCGCCACCGCACCCTTCTTCAATTTCTTGACCTTCTGATACCAGAAAAATCCGGGCATCGTCCTGTCACTACGTCCCTGCCACTGCCAGAGTTCCTTGTTTCTCTCCGAGTCGCCGGTGAGCTGCATCACCGGGTGGTCCAGCCCTTCCGGTGTCAATTGCACATGGAAAGACTCCGTAATATCCCGGGAAGTTCCTCCCCTGCTGTCCGCCTCTTCCAGTTCTACAGGCAGAAGTCTCTCGAGAGGTGAACCGAGGAATCGACGTGGCATGAACCACTGCCCGGAAAGGAAAACGATGCCGCCACCCTGATCCTCGACAAACTCATTGAGCCAATCGAGTTGCTTCGTCGTCAGTGCATCAGGGCGAATGTCACCCAAGATCACCACGTCATAATTAAACAACTCTTCCCGTGTCCGTGGGAAAGAACGCAGTGGCTTGAGACCCGGAGAGGACTCCTGGGGAAACTCGGGGTCCGCTTCCAAAAGCAGACAATGGGCTTCCATCGTTGGATCCCGAATCAGCGAGTTTTTCAGATAGCGGTAATCGTACCGGGGTGGCCCCTCGACATAGAGAACCTTGATCTTCTGAGCGACGACGGTGACCGGCTTTTCGAGAGCATTGTTTTCGCTGAACAACTCGCCGTTCTGATAAGGCAACTCGATTTTGCACAAATACTGCCCTGGGGATCGGGGCGTGAACTCAAGACGATGCGGAACCACTTCCCCATCCTTGCCGATCGTGACGTAGTAGTCGACACGCTGTTCGGTGCCGCCATCCTCGCGAATCAATCGCAGTTCTGCACGGATCTCTTCACCCTCGAAGCCCTCAGCCGCGACGCGGAAATCGACAGGAACCATGTCCCCCTCAAGCACCACGTCTGCGAGATCCAGATCCACCATGCGAATATCTCTCGGTTCGGCAGGGTTTCCCACACCGATCACATGAACCGGGATTTCCCTCAGACCGAGACGGCGGGAAACTTCCAGAGAAGTGGAAACACCGCCACTTTCCTGTCCATCACTCAACAACACGAGAGCAGCAACATTCTTGCTCCGAGAACTGTCGAGAGCATCCGACATCGCATCTCCAAGGCGACTGACCCGCCCTTTCAACTCGATCTCGGGAAGAGAAGAATCTGTTCCAGCGGTCGTCGGCACGACAGCGTCATCGGAGGTCACTCTCGGCAAATCGGCGATGGATCTGACACCGTCTGATCCCGCAAGGATTTTGACGTCCGCCTTTTCCCTCAGTCGATCAACCAGTTGGGCAGTGCCTCCTTCGAGAATGCCCTGGGCGATCTCGATGCGACTCGGTTCCGCACCTGGTCCGAAGCCGGCAACAGATAGAGTGCCGGAAGTGATGGCCGGATCTTCGAAACGATCCTCAATTCCCATGGAGAAGGAATCATCGACCACCACCAAAACGGTGGAGTTTTCAGTCTGAACCCGCTCTTTGGTCAAAGTGGGTTTGAAAAGGATCAATACCAGGGCCATGAGAACGAGAAAACGCATCGAGCCCATGAGAATCCGCGGGCCCAAACCCATTCGTCCCTGATCTCCACGGTAGCACCAGGCTGCAGCCAACAGGAGCAGTGGAATGATAACCACCACCGTGACCCACGTTTCGGGAGCATCGAGCCACTCGATCCGGGTTTCAGTTCTTGTTTCTGCAAAGGAGAGAAAGCTCTTCCAAAGGGGAGGGTTCATGAGCGCCTCCTTGCCCTGCTGAAGAAACTGGCCAATCCCGTCTCCAACAACAACAGAGCCAGCACCGCCATGAAGAGGGGATACCAGAGGTCTCCCAGCTTTCCGCTGGTGCTTTCCGTTGCCGAAGCCTGTTCGGCAGTCTGCTCCTCCACCGCCGGGTAAACCTCTGCGAGACCGGCACAGTCGACGAAAACCAACTCACCCTCACCTGAGGCTGGGTTGACGGCAAAGGCGTCACTGCGGGTCTCACCCGACTCTTTCTCGTACCGAATCTCGTAAACTCCGGGTTGCCATGACCCGGCAACCGAGAGCAGGAATGATTTTCGATCTTCCGATTCCTTGAGTGCCAGTGGAACCACTCCTCCATCAGGTGTGATCAGTGAAACCCTCGGTGCGTAATCAGCGGAAGGAACCTCCCTGACCAGAGGTTGGCCAAGGGCGAGATACCTCCAGTTGCCATCCTGTACCGTCAACCAGGGTAGACACTCATGAAGGAAGCAAACGTAGGCAGGTGTGACAGGGAAGTTGCTCCACTCCCGATCAGCGCCGGTCCCCAGAACGACGACGGATCCACTGCCCTGATAGTCCTGTACCAGAACCGGTGTCTGATCAAAGTCATCGAGTTCCATGAGGATTTGTGAGTCTTCTTTGATTTGCAGTGGCTTTTGAAAACCATGGACCACCACGTCACCCAGACCCGCTTCGGGGAAGCTGGCCAGGTACTCCATGATCGGGTGTTCCATATCCTTGATCAGCCAGTGATAAAACACCTGACGGCGCGGGTCGGAGACCGCGACTCCCGGCTCCCATGGAAACCAGCCATCTCCATTGTTCCAGGCGTTGGCTTTCCACGTGGAGTGATCCATCCTCGAACCGGTAAAGACCAAAACGCCTCCGCCTTCACGAAGGAACTGATCAATCCTTGCCGACTCCGCGGGATTCATAGTCGAAACGTCCGCCAACACGAGAATGCGTGCGCTGTCGATATCAGCCGAAAGAAGTCGGTCCTCGGGAACGACTTCCACCCGGTAGGGAGACAGACGGATTCCTGATCCGGAAGTCTCACTCTCGCCGATTGCAGCCAACAACCAATCCGATTCGGCAGAGTCCTCGGCAGGATTCCAGCCACCATCGGCAACGAGAATCTTCACCGACTCAACGACCTCGCAGGCAAACCAGCGAGCGTCATCCCGATCGAGATCATCGCTGCGCAATCGAGCCTCTACGCGGGCGACACCGGGAAGGCGAAAGATATGCGGGAAACTGAGAGTGATCTCTTCACCGCCCTCAACATCGATGCGGCGGGTTCCCTGTACCTCGCTGTCGATCAACAACTCCACTTCGATCCCTGGAACCAACTCGGTTCCACGATTGGCCACTTCCACCTGAAATGAGATGGGCAAATCGGTGCTGATCAATCCTGAAGAAGGACGCAAGGAGATGAGGCTGACATTTCTCGGATTGTCGGGAGCCACACTGTGAAGCCGCAATTTGGAATTGGCTTCCTGCAAGAGTTCGAGTGCTTTTCTGACAGCAGGGCGCTCGGTTCCATCTTCAGAGTACCAGTCACCTCTCTGAAAATCGGAGATGAAGTGAAAGGTCCATGCCCCACCCTGCTCTTTGGCAAAAGAAGCGGCCTCGGAGATGAGCGTCTCCGGATCAAGTTTGAGCCAGCCCGGTTTGGCCTGCTCGAGATCCCCCAGAATTTCTGCAGGGCCTCCTTCTGCGACCAACTCGAGTTGGGCAGAGGGTGTGTCCACAGGGGGCAACCCGCCGACAAAGAGCGCGGTTCGATCCCCCACTTCAAGGTCGAGCAGAAGGGTTCTTGCCCTTTCTCTCGCAGCCTGCAGTGTTGAACTGCTTGCCAAAGTGGCGGCCATGCTCGAAGACGCATCCAGAATCACAGCTTCCTGACGAGCCACTCTGCCCAAAACAGGCAAGGTTCCATCGTCAAAACTGGGTCTCGCCATGGCAAACACGAAAAGAAGGACTGCCAGGGTTCGAATCAGCAACAGAAGAAGATTTTCGAGGCGCAGCCTTCTCTGGTGACGCTTCATTGCCCTGAGCAAAAACTCCATCGCTGCCCACGGTCTGCGCCGGTACCTCTGGCGATTGATCAGATAGATGATGATGGGGATCAAACCCAACGCCAAAAATCCGAGAAGAGCAGGGTTCACAAAACTCATCTTGGGCTCCCCGCTCTCTTGACGAGGGCCTCTCTGAGAATCTGGTCAAATCCCCGGGAACAATCCGCCAGTTGATACTGGATTCCGCTATTGCGGAAATCTCTTCGAATGGTTCGGGTAAACTCCCGGACTTCCGCAAGGTAGGCCTCACGAACAGCCTCGGGGTCTGCCAGTTGATCCTGCATTCCTTCCATACCCTCGAACATGGTCATGCGGGTAAAGGGAAACTCGAGTTCATCAGGATCCATGACGTGAAGAACGAGAACATCGTGCCCTGCATGTCGCAATCTGCGCAATCCGTGGAGGATCTTGTCCGGCTCATCAAACAGGTCTGTGAGCAGTATGATCAAACACCTGCGCTTCAGTCGATCGGAAACTCTCCCCAGGACTTCACCGATATCAGTGGCATCCTTCCCTGACTCCTGAGCAAGAACCGAAACCATATCCTGCAAGTGGCTTCGACTTTGGGAGATCGGCGCTTCCGCACGTATTTTTTCATCAAAAACGAGAGTGCCCACCGCATCCTGCTGACCCAGAATCAGATAAGCGAGTGACGCAGCGAGTGTCCGGGCATAATCCAATTTGGTCATGGCTCCGGAGCCATAATTCATCGACTCACTCGCATCGAGAACCAACTGCACCCGCAGATTGGTCTCCTCTTCAAACTGTTTGATGTAGAAGCGGTCGCTGCGACCGAAAACCTTCCAGTCGATGTGACGGATGTCATCACCGGGGACATATTCCCTGTGCTCGGCAAACTCCACCGACGACCCGTGAAAAGGACTGCGATGCAATCCTGTGATCGAACCCTCGACAATCATTCGGGCTCGAACCACAAGGCCGGAAACCCGCGCCAGAATGGCCGGGTCGAGAAGGCTTTGGGCATCCTCAGACGGCATGCGCTGCGGTCTCCTCCAGCAAGCGTCGGATGATGTCGTCGGAGGTCACGCCCTCTGCCTCGGCGGCAAAGTTGGTGACGATGCGGTGGCGCAATACCGGCAAGGCAACCCTGCGAATATCTTCGGCGGTCACGTGAGGTCTTCCGGAAAGCACTGCACTGGCTTTTGCTCCGAGAACCAGGTACTGCCCGGCACGGGGTCCTGCTCCCCAATCCACATGGCGCTTGACGAAATCTGGTGCTTCTTCAGTTTTGACCCGGGTCGCCCGGGTCAAGCGAAGGGCATAACGGATCAGATCGTCGGCGATCGGGACTTCTCTGACCAATGACTGAAGCTCACGGATTCTTGGTCCGTCGAGAACCGTTTCCACTTCAGCAGATTTCCCTCCAGTGGTTCTCTGCATGATCTCAAGTTCTTCATCAGAAGACGGATACTCGACGCGTATGTTGAACATGAATCGATCCAGCTGCGCTTCTGGCAATGGATAGGTTCCCTCTTGTTCAATCGGGTTTTGAGTTGCCAGAACAAAGAATGGTTCATCCAGCGGATGACGCGTTCCACCAACAGTGACCTGCTTCTCCTGCATCGCTTCCAAAAGAGCGGCCTGAGTCTTGGGTGGAGTTCGGTTGATTTCGTCCGCCAAAACAATGTTGGCAAAGATCGGTCCCGGAACGAAGCGGAAGACTCTCTCACCAGAAGCACCGTCTGCCTGGATCACTTCCGTACCGGTGATGTCACTGGGCATGAGGTCAGGAGTGAACTGGATCCGGTTGAAATCCAGACTCAACGCCCTTGCGAGCGTGCTGATCAACAATGTCTTTGCCAATCCGGGGACGCCCACCAACAGACAATGTCCCGAGGAAAGGAGAGACAGCAATAACTGATCAATAACCTCATCCTGACCCACGATGACCTGAGCCAATTGCTTGCGCAGGGAAACCACTGCAGCCTGAACCTCATCGAGGGGGTTTTCCGAGTTCGTCTCGTCAGAAGGAGTGGGAGTCACATCCTGATCATCGGACTCGGGGGTCAGATCATCCTGCATCATCTTGAGTTTCCTCGCGTTCCTAGAAACCTTGCCAACCTTGGCAGGCGTACGGGTTGTATGAAGGGCCCCCCGGGAAGGAGCCCGGCGCACTTTCAGGCAGGGACTTTGTAAACCCTTGAACACTCCGCCGAAAAACCCGGACGAGATCCACGGGAGGTCTGCGACTGGCCTTCCCAAAGAGGAAAGGCTCCCGCTTCAGCGAAAAGTCCTGAAAAAGCGTCTCTTGGGCCGAAGCAAAGGATAATCCAAGGGGGATGCCTTCGAAAGCGTGCAGACCCCCGAAAACCCGTTGAGACGGTCGATACACCGGAAATTCCAATTCCCCGGTCCGATAGGGTGAAGGGATGTCCAGCCCCAACAAATCCCGACTCTCCTGCCGGTCTCGTTGACTTCGACCCCCCCTCCCCTAAACTTTGCCAACTGCCCCTTCCAACGATGCGTCGCCATGGGGTGGTTCCACCGGATTCAGACCGGACGGAGCTTCCCGAAGGGTCCTCCCCTCGAGGGTCTTCCGATGGCGTTCCCTGAATCAAAACCGGTATTTTTTGGCGATCGCCCGTGATTGAAAGTCACCCGATGGTGACTAGTGGAGGGGGCCCCGTGGCCGATGGAATGACTGCCAATGAAGTCTTTCATTCACACAGCAGCCTGACCTATGACGACCTGATCATCATGCCCGGATTCATCGACTTCGGGGTGCAGGACGTCAAGTTGCAAACTCAACTGACCCGTGAAATCTCCATCCAGGCACCTCTGTGCTCATCACCGATGGATACTGTCACGGAAACCGAAATGGCCGTCAATTTGGCCCTTCTCGGTGGCATCGGATTTGTCCACTACAACAACACGATCGAAGAACAGGCGCGTATGGTCCGCAAGGTCAAGCGCTATGAAAACGGGTTCATCACCGATCCGATCGTTCTCAGCCCGGCCCACCAAATCTCGGATGTGGACTCGATCCGTGAACGTCACGGTTTCTCCGGAGTGCCGATTACCGAGGACGGAACCCTGCAATCCAAGCTTGTCGGCATCGTCACCAACCGTGACATCGATTTCGAATCGGATCGAACCATCACACTGGATCAGGTCATGACCCGGGATCCGATTACCGCTCCCAAGGGCATCACTCTTCAGGAAGCGAATCGCATCCTTCGTGAATCGAAAAAGGGCAAGCTGCCCATCGTCGATGAAAATGGCATCCTGAATTCCCTCGTTTCTCGGAATGACATCAAAAAGAACAGGGATTTCCCGGAGGCGTCCAAGAGTGCAGACAAGCAGTTGATGGTGGGTGCCGCCATCTCCACCCGCCCCGATGATCGCACAAGACTTGCGGCACTGGTCGAGGCAGGAGTGGATGTCATCGTCGTCGACAGTGCACAGGGGCATTCCGTTTTCCAGATTGAACTTCTTCGGGAAATCAAAGCCACCTATCCAGACCTTCAGGTCATCGCCGGAAACGTGGTCACGAAGGATCAATGCGAAAGCCTGATCGACAGCGGTGCCGACGGCATTCGCGTTGGAATGGGCCCAGGATCGATTTGTACCACTCAGGAGACGATGGCCGTGGGACGTGGACAGGCCGCCGCGGTTTACCATTGCGCCAGTTACTGCCGCAGTCGCGGAGTGCCCGTCATCGCCGACGGAGGAATCCGCGATATCGGACACATCGTCAAGGCACTGTCTCTCGGATCTTCCGCAGTCATGATGGGTTTGATGTTCTCCGGTACTTCCGAGACTCCGGGTGAATACTTCTACCAAAATGGAGTTCGCCTCAAGCGCTACCGTGGCATGGCCTCTATCGAGGCGATGGATTCCGGCGGCGGAAAAAGATACTTCGCCGAGGACGAACAGGTTCGTGTCGCTCAGGGTGTTTCAGGAATGGTGATGGACAAGGGATCCGTCAGAAACCTGGTGCCCTATCTTTGCCAGGGCCTCAAACATGCATTCCAGGATATCGGCGTCAAATCGATGACGGCTCTGCATGGTGCTCTTGAAGAGGGCAAAATCACATTTGAAACGAGAACACAGTCCGCACAGCGCGAGGGTGGTGTGCACGACATGTATTCCTACGAGAAGCCGGCCATGGGAGCCCGCGAACGAGTCGAGTAATCGCGCTTCTGTTGAGAGGAGGTCGTGATGGCCTCGAAAAATCAAAATGAGTTTTGTGCGATCCTTGATTTTGGATCCCAGTACAGCCAGTTGATCGCCCGGCGTGTCCGGGAAAACCATGTCTACTGTGAGATTCTCCCTTTCGACACCACAGCAGAAGAACTGCAAAGTCGTGGTGTTCATGGCGTGATTCTCAGTGGAGGCCCCTGCGGAGTCTACGACGAGGGAGCACCACAGCTGGACCCGGCGATCCTCGATCTTCCGGTCCCCGTACTCGGCATCTGCTACGGCATGCAAGTTGCCTGCCAGACGACGGGCGGAGAGGTGATCCCCTCCACCGAGCGTGAATATGGCGACACTACCCTGAATATCGACGCTTCAGATAACCCCATCTTCGCTGATTGCCCGGAACAACTTCAGGTCTGGATGAGCCATGGCGACCGGGTATCCAAAAGTGGTGAGGGATTTGAAGCGATCGCCCATACTGAGAACACTCCCCTCGCTGCGGTCCATGATTCTGCCAAGAACTTCTGGGGATTGCAGTTCCATCCCGAGGTCACCCATACCCGAGATGAAGGAAAGATCCTCCACAACTTCCTTTACAAAATCTGTGGATTCACCGGTGATTGGGAGATCAAGGATTATGTCGATTGGGCTGTCGGGGAAATCCGCAACCAGGTCGGTGACGGCCGTGTTGTTTGTGGCCTTTCCGGAGGAGTTGATTCCTCCGTCGTCGCACTGTTGATCCACAAAGCCATAGGAGATCGCCTGACCTGTTTCTTCGTCGATAACGGATTGCTCCGCAAAGGAGAGGCACAGCAGGTTTGCGATGTTTTTCAGGGACAGTTCAATCTGGACTTCCGGTTTATCGATGCGACCGACCGCTTCCTCGAGAGACTCGTCGACGTCACGGACCCTGAAACCAAAAGAAAACAGATCGGCTACCAGTTCATCGATGAGTTCAGGGAAGCCGCCAAAGAATTCACAGACGCCAAGTTCCTTGCACAGGGAACTCTCTATCCGGATGTGATCGAAAGTGTCAGTCCTTTTGAGGGCCCCTCAGCAACGATCAAAAGCCATCACAATGTGGGCGGGTTGCCGGACGATCTCGATTTCGAACTGGTTGAGCCACTGCGTTTCCTCTTCAAGGACGAAGCTCGATTGATCGGCAAGGAACTCGGTTTGCCCGACGAGATCGTTCACCGCCAGCCCTTCCCGGGCCCCGGTCTGGGTATCCGCATCATTGGGGACATCACTCGCGAGCGTCTCGACACCTTGCGTGAAGCGGATGCCATCGTCCGTGAGGAACTGCAGGAATGGGATCGCCACCATGACGTCTGGCAAGGCTTTGCTGTCTTGTTGCCCGTCCGATCCGTAGGAGTTCAGGGTGACCAGAGAACCTACGAGGCGACCGCTGCCTTGAGAATCGTGGAGTCCGTTGACGGCATGACTGCGAACTGGATGCTGCCACCCCAGGAGATTCTCGCTCGAATCAGCAACCGGATCTGCAATGAAGTCAAAGGCATCAACCGCGTCGTCCTCGACATCTCCAGCAAACCCCCTTCCACGATTGAGTGGGAATAAAAATTGTGGGCGTGGCGCTTGTGCAACTGGCATTCACCGCGAACGTGTCTAATAATTTTGGCTGGTTTGTTTTGAGAAGATCTTCTGCCCCTGAAGATGGAAGGTAACTCCCATGCCTGGACTCAGCTTTGTGGCTATCGCCGTCGGTATGGTCTTTGTGTTTGGGATCATCTCGTGGATTCTCTACAATTCTTCCGCCAAAGATGAAGATTGAGACCTGTCAGATATCCAGCATGGGCGCCTGACACTCAAAAACTTCCTTGTGAGCCTGGCGATATTCCCCCAAGTCAGGGATTTCCTTCCCGGTTCCACTTTGATTTTCCGTCTGGATGCCGAAAAATGATCCAGAGTCCAGATTGCTGTTTTGGCAATCAGTATCTGAAGTGAGATCCAATGGTCACAGAATTCAATGCTTCAATGGATGGCGAAGGCCTGAAAATCGGGATTGTCACCTCCCGCTTCAGCGGGGAGCCGTGTGACCGTCTTCTTGCCTCCGCAATCCAGCGCCTTGAAGAGCTGGGCGTTTCAAATGCTGATATCACGACGGCATCGGTTCCCGGTGCCTACGAGATCCCGAGAGTCGTCAGGGAAATGGTCGATGGCCGTCCAGGCAACTTTGATGCGGTGATCACCCTTGGTTGTGTCATTCGGGGAGAAACCCCCCACTTTGATTTCGTCGCAGGCCCCTGTGCGGACGCCTTGATGAAAATTCAATGCGACTACAACTCCTTCAACAAACTGTGCCCGCCGATCATCTTTGGAGTTCTCACTACAGACAATCGGGAACAGGCGATGGCCCGCAGCGGTGGCGATCACAGTGACAAGGGCCGCGATTGTGCTGAAGCAGCGGTCGAGATGGCCAATCTCATCCATTCCATGGGAGGGGCGGACCGATGAGCCACAGTACCGGCCCCCGGAGAAGAGCCCGTGAGCTTGCACTCCAATGCCTCTATCAATGGGATCAGCAGGGCCATGAATCGAGCCGTAAACTCGCTGAGGAGACTCTGGACGATCTCGGAGCTCTTCCCGATTCTCGGGACTTTGCCCTGACCCTGGTCGAAACCTATTGGCAACACTCCCTCGAGATTGACGAATGGGTCGATGCTGCCAGTGAGCGCTGGAATCTGAACCGGATGGCAGTCATCGATCGAAATACCCTCAGGATTGCTGCAACGGAGCTGAAGTACCTCGATGACATTCCTCCAAGAGTGGCCATCGACGAGGCTCTGGAGATCGTCAAAAGATTTTCCACTGAAAAGTCCTCCGCCTTCGTCAATGGAATCCTCGATCGACTCCTCCGCGAGACACAAGCCAGCAGGAAAGAAGATTCATGATCTTTGACCGACTGTTCGGGAAGCCAAAATCGGAGAAACCCGATGCGGAAGAAAAGGTTGGGGCTTTCGAGCGCCTACGCAGAGGCTTGGGAAAGACCCGCGACGCGCTGACTTCCCTCTTTGGTATGGGGCGCAAGCTTGACGATGACCTTCTCGAGGAGGTCGAGACCCTTTTGATTGAATCTGATTTCGGACCTGGCTTGTCGATGGATCTCTGCGACGAACTCAGAAATGCCTACAAAGACCGTGATTTTGACTCGGAAGAGATTGTCCCATTTCTGAAATCCAAACTGCGGGAGAAGCTGATGGATGGTTCTCCCATCCGCTGGTCTGAAGACGGGATCACCGTCATCGTCGTCGCCGGAGTAAACGGTGTCGGGAAAACTACCTCTATCGCCAAGCTGGCCCACCAATGGCGCTCCGAGGGAAAGAGCATCGTTCTTGCCGCTGGTGATACCTTTCGTGCTGCAGCGGCAGACCAGTTGGGTATTTGGAGCGAACGACTGGGAGTCGATATGGTTCGTGGCAAGGAGGGTGCTGATCCTGCCTCGGTCGTTTTCGATGCCGTTGAAACCGCCAAGGAGAAAAACGCAGACATCCTGATGATCGATACCGCAGGCAGACTCCATACAGAAAAGCCATTGATGGATCAGCTCGGAAAAATTGGCCGAGTCATCGAACGCAACATGGAGGGTGCCCCCCATGAAGTTCTTCAGGTTCTCGATGCGACCACGGGCCAAAATGCCATTCAGCAGGTACGCGCTTTCAATGAGGTGATGCCTGTAACCGGACTGGTCCTGACAAAGCTCGATGGAACTGCCCGGGGAGGAGTCGTTTTCCCGATTCTGGAAGAACTGGGACTTCCGGTGAAATATATCGGTGTCGGGGAAGCGGTTGAAGATCTGCAGACTTTCAATCCGGATCAGTTTGTCGACGCTCTCTTCGACTGATCTGCTCCCTGTTTCAGTTGCTCTTTGTGACCATCGCCATCCAGATCACATGTTCCCAGAGGTTCCAGCCCGGTGATGGGTTGATTCAGGATTCCATCCCCTTCCCGATCTCCCCCACCCCCCTTCAAGGATTCCCACGGAGTTCCGACAGTCCACGGGCTGACAGGCAAGCGTCCACCTTTGAGAATCATGCCGCTGTATTTGTCATCGATGGTGGGAAATGCGATGACTCCATCACCTGAGGGGGTTCTGCCGTAACAAATGAGGCTCGAGCCATCGATGGCTGCGGGCAAAGGTCCAAAAGTCTTTTTCAAAAGGGAACGTTCGTCAAAATCGATGATCAACAGCCCTGTCCCCGGTTGCCACGATTGGGCGGACTGAAGCAACAGGAGTTCCTCCCGATCATCACCATCAAGATCGACGACATAAACCCTGACCCGATCAACAGGAGCAATGGATCGGATGATGGGTGCAGCGAGATACTCTTCTCCCGAGGGAGGAGAGCAGAGTATCTGCAAGTCCCCGGCGGTTGCCGGTGAATCATCCCCATACAGGCTTCTGATACCCGCAAAGTCTCCCTCAGATGGGTCGCTGAGTGTGTGCCCCTGTAATGGCTGCATCACGGAGTCTTCCAGATCGACATGCCCCAATCCGAGGACATGCCCCCCCTCGTGAACGATCACGGAATGCAGGTTCGGTTGTGGAAGATCAGGAAACCTGGGTTGCTGACTCGCTCCCGCCCCCGTTGGTTCAGGGAGGCGATTCGATGGTTCGCCAAGGTCCCAATTCAGGGAACTGTTGAGAACAATCTTCACCACGTCCAACTCGGGTGATTTCACGACCTGTGCAAGGATCGATTCCGAATTGCCAAACCTGGCCAATCCACGCGTGTCCCTCTGCTGCCAGAGAATCTGGACCACTGCTTCTTCTGCACTGGAAGCAGGTTCGAATTGGACCGTGCCTGGAAGATTCCATTTGGAAAGGGCGTTGTCGATCACCTCTGTTGCCTTGCTTTGATCGACGGGGCATCCCTTCGTGTCATGAAACCACGGAAGGCTTGCAGCCCCCTTCAGGCGATGAAGAATCTGATAGGGATACCGGTAACCCTCAGAAGACAAGGGCGTTCGATCTGGCATACCCACCTGCGGGCCAGCACAGGAACACAGAATCAGAATCAGTGCACTGGTCAGAATCGAACGCAACAAGTCTTTACTCCGGTTCATGAAATGCAATCAGGTCAAAGCAGATGAAAAACCGCCCGTGATTCGAATGCAAGGCTCGAATCACGGGCGGTTAGGATATCTGCGAATGTAAGGCTCGAACTACAGATCCTGGAGGAAGAGCAACAATTGCTCTCTTTCAGAAGCGGTCAGCGCTTCGTAGTTGAGACGCGAGTTTTCTGCCTCATCAAAATGCTGCTCGATGGCGGCCTGAATCGTGGTGGCCCGACCATCATGCAAATACGGGGCAGACTCGCGCAATCCCCACAGAGGAGGCGTGCGGTACATGCCCACAGGAGCATCAGGCTCTGCGGTTCCACGGAAATCCACGTCATGAATGTCGTGCAGAAGCAGATCGGAGTAAAGCGGCACAGGACCGTTGACTCCTGGCAACTCCGGAATGTGGCAAGTGGCACAACCGATGGAGGTAAAGAGAGCCTCACCCTCGGCCACTGCACCACCAGCCCGCGGAGGGGCAGCGAGGTGCTGATTGTAGAAGATCAGATCTTCGTATTCCTGGATGGGCATCTCCGGGTCTGCGATTCCGTCGGCGTCGGTCAGCAGTCCGAATCCGCGACCGTCATCAAAAACCGTCAATCCGAGCTCATTACTGACAGCATCGCGAACAAAATCGGAAACAGTTGGAATCTGGCCTTTCCAGCCAAACTTGCCAACTTCCAGTCCACTGCCCGTATCGATCAGGCGAGCGACTCCACGAACACCGTCACCGTTGTTGTCGAGGGGATCTTCGTTAGCGAGGATCACACTGTCCGCAATGCCGTCGATCAATCCCGCACCCAACAGGGAGGGGGTCTGTCTCTGCTCAAAGAGATCCGCTGCCGGATCGGCATCTTCTCTTCCCGGTGTGTCCGGACGACGAAGCTTGCTGGCCACCAATCCTCCGGGCAATTCGGTGAAAGGACCTGCTCCACCATTGTCATTACCGAACTGGGTGACATTGGTATCCAGTGCTCCACCAGCGCCGATCACAGGTTGCTGGTGACAGGCTCTGCAGGAATCTGCGTTCATGTCAGGGGTTCCCAGGCCTTCAAACTGGCGCCAATCCTTGTCGAAGACCTTGCGACCGCGGATCCACTGCTCCAGTTCAACATCTGTGAGTACCCGATCAGGTCCACCCCAATCTCCCACGGGAGGAACGGGGGTATCGTCATCGATGATCTCCGCCATGGCAGGAACCATCAGGACCAGCGCAAAGAAAAAGAGCAATGCTGGAGTAAGTACGTTTTTCATTACAGTGCCTCCAGGAATCGGATCACCGCTTCTTGTTCTGCGGCGGGCAGTGCCTCGTAGGCTGCCCGAATACTTTCAGCTTCTCCTCCATGAAGGATGATGGCGTCGTGCAATGAGTCCGCCCGACCATCGTGAAGCCAGGGACCATGCAGGCTGACTCCCCAAAGAGGCTGGGTCCGGAACTCACTACCCGTAGTGTTCGGGGAAATCGGGCTGAACTGCGGCATCCCCATGGAGATACCATCAGCCAACTCAGGGCCCATGTCATGGAGCAACAGATCCGAATAGGCGGACAGGGGACCATAGTTCGACTGGATTTCTGGAACGTGACACTTCACACAGCCAAGGTCAGAGAAGATCTGTTCTCCCAGCAGTTCCTCCGATCCCATCTCTCCGGTCGGAGGAGGAGCAACGAACTGTGAAAAGATGACGATATCACCAAAATCCACCACAGAGATTTCAGGATCCGGGACAGGGTCGTTGTCGGTCGTGGGATTATCGAAAGAAGCTCCCACCTGCATGAAGCCTGTGCTGACAATTCCTGAAGAACCGTAGAAAGGATCTGTGGTGATCCCCATTTGGTTGTTGATGGCTCCGCGCAAAAAGGCTTCAAGGAAGTTGGCCTGAGCCTTGTAACCAAAGCGGCCCATGTTTCCCTGACCATCGGTGTTGAAACGGCCACTGATTCCGTCGCCGTCACTGTCCGCAGGGTCTGCACGGGAAGCGATCTCCTGATTGGACACCTGTTCAAAAAGTCCGACACCAAAACCTGGTGGAGCATTGCGCTGGGCGATGGTCACCGGTTGGTTGCCGACCTGAGAGGGATCAGGGAAGGAGGGTCTGGGTCCAAAGGGGTAGGTGTAACTGGGCATGACGATGCTCGGGACTCCAGGAGGGTCCCAGATCGGAGACTGGCTCCCCATTTGGCCAACCGCAGCAAAGAAAAAGTTGCGGTAGAGAGGAGCGGATCCGCCGGTAGCAGGAGTGCTGTGGCAGGAAGCGCAACTGACTGCGTTGTAGAAGGGACCCAATCCTTCTTCCGGGGAAAACTGCTTGGCCGTCAGGTCGCGGCCGCGAACAAACGACTCGAAGGTCGCAGGGTCCAATCCCGGAATGGCATCTCCCACATTACAGGTGGCATAACTGTCGCAACCGAGATTGTCAGCAGTGGGATCGGGTCCACATACGGTGAAAGGAGCAGCGGGTGCCCCTCCCCCAGTAAACAGGTAGCCAAACAGGTTGATTGCGTCAGTCACATTGACCTGACCATCATCGTCGATGTCGTGGGCATCCACACAGTAGGTGAATCCACTGATGAACATGTAGTCGAGCATGTTCACACCGTCGGCAATGTTGACACTTCCATCTTCATTGATATCCCCGCGCAGGAAGTCTCTGGCTGCCAATGAGGCACCTTGAGACAGGCACAGAAAATTGATCAAAATGAGCAAGGAAAGTATTCGAGCCATCCTTGGCCTCCAGAAGTTGGGGGTCGGGTCTCAATCATACGCTGTGGCCAGTTTAGAACAGTTTCAGAGCAACTGCCTTGTTGCTCATAACGCAACTGGCTCAACTCTCTATAGTACTCCTGATCCATGCGTCCACAATGGGCCAATCAGGGCTCAATACTGTTAAATGTCGATCAAATGATCGGATTGCCGAACAACATCAGGAGGGCAAGGGACGCACTGACGATTCCTACTGCTGTCTTCAGCCATTTATCGCTGCCCTTGACAATAGAATACCCCCCCAATGAACCGCCAATCGCATAAGCCAGCATTAAAGGGATGGCCAAACCCGGCAAAAAATACCCGACAAAGAGGTAATAAAATCCCGAGACGGTCGAGAGGAGCCACACCAGAAAGACTTTCCAGCGAACGGCCTTCTCAATCTCCACCCCAGAAGTGGTGAACATGAGGATGATGAAAGCACCAATTCCCGCGCCAATAAATCCGCCGTAAACCCCGCAAGCCAATGAGGAAATCAATAACCCCGGCCTCAAAAAATTCGTTTTCTTTGAGCTGTCCGATTCTTCGGGCGACTCCTTTTTTATTGATCCTGAAAACATGAAGAAACTGACTGCGATCAGAACCAGCAAGCCCAGAGCCTGACGCAACTCCTCCGTCGGCAGAATGCTTGCCAACCAGGCACCCGGAAAGGCGGCCAGTCCCACTGGGATTGCGACTGTCACAGGAATCGTATTGAGAATCCCCGGTTCTTCCCCGGTTTCAGAAGTGAGTGATTTTCTGGACAACACCCATAGAGCTACCGCCGCCTGAAAAGCGACACACAATCGGTTGGTGCCATTGGCGATATGGGGATCGATTCCCACAACCTCGATCAACAGGGGTACCACCAACAAGGTCCCCCCTCCGACGATGGTATTGATGTACCCGGCGACGATTCCGACACCGAAGATCAGGGCCCAGGTCGAAATCTCCAAGGTCCCGGGGTCAGCCACTCCAGGAATCACACCACCCAGATCCGTCAAAATCAGACCCAACTCCAAGAATCATCCCGCTTTCAAAGGTGCTCGCTGTCTCCACTGTGCTTCAACTTCTCACAGCAGGACTCCATCAGCCAGTGTTCTGATCCAAAGCAGGGGCGGAAGGGTTGATTCGGGGCGTGCAGGGGCTGATCCTTTACCCCTGTGACGGGAATCCCCCGGTGGCCTCCCGTGATTTTCGCTAGAAGCATGTCGTTGGGAGACCTCGATGAACCCTGTGGTGAACGACTTTTCAGTTCGTATCGCGACCCCGAATGGTACGGGAAGCCAGACTTCCAATATCGTGATCCATCGTGCGTTGTTGCGAATGGGACTCGCTGCCAATGCCAAGAACCTGTTCCCATCGAATATCGCAGGGTTGCCCACCTGGTATCAGATCCGGGTCAGCCCCGGTGGCTGGCAGACGATGGCCGAATCATGGCAAATCCTGCTCCCCCTCAATCAGGCCACCATCGGCAAGGATCTGCGGGAGAGTGCACCGGGCACCGTTGTCATCGACAACAGTGATTGGAAAACCGCAGACAGTGCCTTCGAGGGATTTGTTCGCTATCCGGTTCCCTTCGACAAGTTGGCCAGAGGAATCGACAATGCCAAACTTCGTCCGAGACTGAAAAACCTGATTTATGTGGGTGTCGTTGCCTGGTTGCTCGATATTCCCATCAAGGCTGTTCGCGAAGCACTGGAGACGGTCTTCCCGGGAAAAACTGAAGTGGTCGATCTCAATGAGAGTGCTGCGATGATCGGCCATGAGTACGCCAGTGAAAACTTCACCAAACAGGATCCCTACACCACCGAATCTGCTGATCAGGTTGGGAACAGAATCCTCGTCGACGGTAATGAAGCGGCAGCACTGGGTGCGATCTGGGGCGGGGTCTCGGTTGTGGCCTGGTATCCGATCACTCCGGCTTCATCTCTGGCTGAAAACCTGGAGAAACACATCGAAAAAATTCGGGACAAGGATTCCGACGGAGCCAATCGTTTTGTTGTCGTTCAGGCAGAAGACGAACTCGCTGCGGTGGGAATGGCATTGGGCGCCGGTTGGGCTGGAGCGCGATCGATGACATCCACCAGTGGTCCCGGGATTTCACTGATGGCAGAGAACCTTGGTTTGGGTTACTTCACCGAAATCCCCACTGTCATATACGACGTCCAGCGTGTGGGACCCTCCACCGGACTCCCCACCCGAACACAACAGAGCGACATGTTACAGGTAGCTTTCCATTCCCACGGCGATACACGCTTCCCGATGCTGTTGCCGGCTAATCCGGGAGAAGCGTTCAGCATGTCCTGCCAGGCATATGACCTCGCAGAAAAATACCAGACTCCTGTCGTCTTCATGTCCGATCTCGATTTGGGCATGAACAACTGGATCTGCGATCCCCTCGAAGAACCTTCCACAGATTTTGACCGTGGAAAAATCGCTTCTGACGAGGTGATTGCAAGACTTGAAAAGTGGGGCCGCTACCGGGATGTCGATGGCGACGGAATTCCCTACCGGACCATTCCGGGTGTGACTCTTCACCCCGATGCCGCTCACCTCACCCGTGGCTCCGGTCATGATGAGGACGCCAACTACAGTGAATCGCCCGAAGTCTACTCCCGCAATCTCGACCGCATCGCCCGGAAGATCTCCGGCATGGTGGTGGACCTTCCAGAACCGATTCTCAAACCGGGTCAGGGAGACATGGGATTGATCGCATTTGGAACGACAGATTGGGCCGTGGAAGAGGCACTTGCGGACATGGAATCGACTCCTGACTACCTCCGCGTCCGTAGTTTCCCCTTCCACCAACAGGTCGGTGAATTCCTCGAGAATCATGAGTCCGTCATGGTGATCGAGCAGAATCAACAGGGCCAAATGGCACAACTGTTGGCGATGGAGTACCCGCAACTGGCGGGACGCATCGTTTCAAAAACCTATTACGGAGGGCTCCCCCTCTCAGCCAACTTTGTTCGGGAAGCACTGCAGAGTGCTTCTGAAGTGGAGGCACGATGAGCGAGGAAAAAGCACCCGCAGTCAATCAACTGGGATTGTCCAAGGCTGACTACAAAGCAGGCGCCTCAACGATGTGCAAGGGCTGTGGTCACGATCGCATTTCTGAAGCGATCATTCAGGCCTGCTACGACCTTGGTGTGGATGGTCGCAGCGTCATCAAAATGAGTGGAATCGGCTGCAGTTCCAAAACTCCGGCATACTTCCTTGGACAATCGATGGGCTTGAATTCGACTCATGGCCGAATGCCCAGTTTTGCCACTGGAGCTCACCTCGCCAATCTGGATATGAACCCCATCGGTGTCAGTGGTGATGGAGACTCTGCAAGTATCGGTATGGGGCAGTTTGTTCACATGATCCGCCGCAATCCGAAAATGGTCTACATCGTCGAGAACAATGGTGTCTATGGTCTGACCAAAGGACAGTTTTCTGCAACTGCAGATCGTCGCAGTCCTTCCAAACGCGGCAAGTTTCCGCGAGAGGAATCCATCGACCTGTGTGGTTTGGCTCTTGAGTTGGGAGCGCCCTTTGTCGCCCGGTCATTCAGTGGTGATAAAAAGCAACTGGTACCGATTCTGAAAGCCGCATTCTCATTTGATGGACTGGCTTTCATCGACGTCATCTCACCTTGTGTAACCTTCAATAACCATGAAGGATCGACCAAGTCATACACCCATCAAAAAGAACATGGCGTCACCTACCACGACCCGTTCTTCATCGCCCCCAAGGAACAGATCGACATCGAATACGAGGATGGCGAACTTCAGGAGGTCACCCTCCATGACGGATCCAAACTCGTTTTGAGAAAGCTGGAAAAAGATCACAATCCGGCAGAAATCAGTTCTGCAAGAAGCATGCTTATGGAGACCAGGGATCGGGGTGAGATCCTCACCGGACTGATCCATGTGGACACTGAGCAACCTTCACTGGCCGAGGTCAGCGGTCTCTCCAGAGAACCGCTGGTTCGTCAGGAACAGGGAGATCTTAGACCCGCTGCAGGAGTGCTTCAGGGAATCAACGATTCGTTCCGGATCTGATTCCATCTCCGGAATGAAAGTCAGGCGACGACCCTGAGTCCTTCAACAAGAATCCCCGGCAGGGCCGCTCCTCTGGGATGTCGACTGCCATACGTGTGATTGTCAGGAATCGTCTCGACCTCTGATCCGAGTTCCAGCAATCCTTCACCCAACAGACGGATGACAGAGTCGTCGATGCGGACGGTTCCCACAGGTGCCACCGGTTTTCCATCACGAACTCGCAAGGCGATCCAGCGGGTTACTCCAGTGACTCTGGCACCATCTCTCGCAGCCATGTTGCAATAATGAACATGGGAGAGCCAAAGACCATCTCCCACTCTCTCGCATGCGGTTGCAGGATCCATCTCCCCCGCCTGAATCGCCAGGGCAGATGGAGTTTCAGCACCACTTGCACCATTGGTATCAAGTTGAAACTCCATGGCGGTTCTCGGGCTGGTCAATCGCTCCACTCCTTTTCCCGAAGTGATCAGGGGAATCTCCTGAGGCAAGACAAAACCGTGCGCACCAAAGTCAGGAGCACCTACCGCAAGGGGCCTCTCCGAAATGTGCACTCTCGGATCGAGGGCATTTCCTGAGAAGAGCGGAGCGAAGGGGCTCGATCCCTTTTCGATGGCCCGGGCTGAAAAAGCCCCGTTCCAGAGGAGAGGTCCGAACAGGTCACGCAAAGCAGCAGGCTCCAGCCAAGCACGGTATTCTCCCGCTTCGGGTGTATCGAGCGGACGTGAAAGAAGCTCGAGCGATTGCTCTGCACGACCCCTGCGGGTCAGTACCTCATCCCTGTGCCAGTCAACACCGGCCCAACCCCATTTGGATGCTCCGGGTGAATCACACAAATGCATCGATCCATCAATCACGGTCAATGGCGACTCGTACCAACGCCTGACCGCATTCGAGGTGGCCACACCCCTGAAGATCATCCCGGTCATGGCGATTCCGCAGGACTCAGCCCCGGAGATTTCACCCGCCAGAGATTCGATCAACTCCGATTTCCGTGGCAATCTTCCCTCGGAGCGAACCTCTCCACTTCCCGAATCAGGAAGCGGAGGAAGGTGAGGGTCCTCCGGTATCGTTTTCAAGGTTGCGGAAAGTCGATCGATGGCCTGCCTGATAGGGGCCCGATCACTCTCCATATTCCCTGACAACATGAGATTCATCCGAGACTCTCGTCCACTCGAGCGAAGAGCAACCTCAACCATTCTCTGTTCGATGGAGCCGGCCTGACGAACCTTGCCTGCAGAAATCCGGGAGAAACCGGTCTTCTCAGCAGCCAGGGAAAGGGTGATCTCCTCACCTGCTGTCAGCAATGTTTCCGAATAATCGGCAAGATCATAAAACCAGGATTGCATTACCCCTCCCTTCCGAAGACTTCGAGTCCCCTGAATCGGCAGGCAGGCATGGCGTGACCGACGAAGACCATCTGGTTCGGTTCACCCTTGCCACAGTTGGGAGTGCCGCGGACCTGCCAGGTCTCACGGTCTCCGACTGCATCCAGGGAATTCCAGAACGGGATGGTCGTGCTTCGATAACCCGCATCCTTGACGCGTGT
The DNA here is from genome assembly GCA_012269595.1 of Planctomycetia bacterium. GTDB lineage: Bacteria > Planctomycetota > UBA8108 > UBA1146 > UBA1146 > UBA12191. The sequence continues at coordinate 28,778 of JAAXJX010000045.1, forward strand.
GGTCAACTCGCCATCTTCAATCAAGCGAGCGTCTTCAACTCCAAACTGGAATTTCCAGCGCCGGTCATCGATAGACCATGAGGAATTGACGTCGAGCCAAATGCCCTTTTCAATCCCGCCGATCAGATCAGTCATTGGCGTCTCTCCAGGCTCCACATTCAGATTGGCCATACGGTCGATGGGTGGACGATTCCATGAACAAGCCCGGGTTACGGCCATTGCAGCTTCAGGGTTTTCCATTCTTTGTGCACTCAGCGATCCGCCAATTCCCCTGACGAGCAATCCCTTGTCAATCAGGCTGACCTTTTCAGCCTCGAGTCCCTCGTCGTCAAAACCGGTGCTGCAAACTTCTCCCTCAACTCCCGGATCGATCACCACATCGAGGATCTCGGGCCCCCAACGGAGTGACCCCAAATCAGAATCCTTGACGAAACTCGTGCCGGCATAGTTTCTTTCATCCCCGAGGATACGATCCAGCTCCAGAGCATGGCCGATCGATTCATGCACCTGCAAAACCATCTGTGCAGGTCCGATGACCGCATCCATCACCCCATTGGGACAGACGGGAGCCAACAGGGTTTCGATGGCATCTTCACGCAAGGAAGATCCCATTTGGTCAAAACCGATCTGATCGAGAATCTCCAGACCTCCCAGTTGGGCATCGCTGCGACCACCATTGCTTTTGGATTGGACATCTGAACCATCTGAGGCAAGAGCCTGCATCCATGGAATCAGCCGATCATGGGATTGCTGAATCGTGACACCGTCCGTCGTGACCAGAGTCGTTTCTGTTTTCGACCGGGCGAGGCTGACTACCCGCTGAACGATGCGCTCATCTCCCCCCATCGATTGGCAAATCGCTTTCAATCTATCGACCAGATCGGCAGGCGAGGCTTCATCCCAGGAGTGGGTCACCGGGTGATTCCAGTTTCCCGACTTCATCGGTCTGGGAGCTTTCGAGAAATCGACAACTCCACGATCGGAAACCGCCTGGGCCCAATCGAGTGCCACCCTTGCGGCCTGATAAAGGCCACCGACCGACAAATCACTGGTGGCAGCAATACCCTGCCCTTCTCCGGTGACAACGGTAATCATCGCTCCTCTGTCTGAGGTCGATGAAGGCGGCAACAGCATTTCATCGCGGACAGTGAGGTTTTCACTGTGGGTCTCTACCCAGCGAAGTGAACACCAGGTTCCCCGGGGTGCAATACGCCCCAACAGTTCCTGAATCTCATGGGGAGTCATCGAGCCTCTTCTCCACTTTTATCGAACCTGTTCAATCGTTGCTGGCAGTCGGGGTCCTTCAGCGTCTTCCACAGACAATCCGCCCCGCATGACCGCCTCAATTCCCGATTCTCCATGGATCACCAGATCCGCCCGGTAATCGGATCGCAGACTTCCCCTGCGTGGCAAGCCCAGATCCTCTGCTGCATTCAGTGAACCCATATTCTGCAGGCTGACCTGATCCCAACCGAGTGCTTGAGCCGTTCTCGATAATGCCTCTGGAAGCAGGGTGACGCTACCGGCCAATGTCCCGTCAGAAAGGGTGGCCCGCTCTCCGTCCGAACAGACTTCCTGTCCACAGAAGACCCCTGAGGAAACCCCCATGCCCGCAAGCGGCATCGCATCGCTGACCGCAATCAATCCGTTCGGCCCTTTCATTTTCAGGGCAAGGCGTACCAGATCATCGGACAAGTGGTGACCATCGAGAATCACTTCGCAGCGAACCCGATCATCGAGAAGGATTGCACCGACCGGTCCGGGATCCCGGTGATGAAGAGGTGGCATGGCATTACAAAGATGAGTGCAACGACGGGCACCGGCATCAATCGCCGCGGTAGTTTCAGCTGCAGAGGCACAGGTATGCCCGATCGATCCCTTGATCCCCACCATGGAGAACTTTTTCAGGGAAGAGAGTGGGACTCTTTCAGGGGCGAAGGTCATCAACCTGAGCCGGCCACCGGCCGCCTCCAGAAGACGATTCATCAATTCGTCATCCCACTCCAGAACTCCCGATTCAGGTAAAGCACCCCGTCTTCCAGGTGAAAGAAAGGGCCCCTCGAGATGAATCCCGAGGATGGAGGGGCTGAGTTCCGCTGCTCTCGCCACCGTCGAGAGGATTTCTTTCATCTCTTCTTCAGGACCCGGAACGATGGTGGGATAAACGGTTGTCACTCCCAGAGCGGCGAGCTTTTCGACACTGTCAGCAAGTGTTTCAGGATCGGCGGCGTTGAAGTCGACTCCGCCAAAACCATGGATATGGGGGTCCACCCATCCAGGTGTCACTTTTCTTCCACCCAAATCCCAAATCTCATCGCCGGTTGCGGTACCGGCGGGTGCCAACTTTCGGATCACCGCCCCTTCAAGCAGCAAATCACCGTGGACAATCCGGTCCGGGAGTACCAACTCACCATTCCTGAGGACCACTGTCGTTTCAGATTCTTCCGGATTGCTCACGAATTTCCTCCACCACTCTTTTTCAAGTCGTCAGTCTGTATCAGATGAGCCGCTCTCAGAGCCGCACCAATCCAGCCCGCCCGATTCCCCTGCTTCGCCTTGACGACAGTCAGGTCTGCCAGGGCCTTGGGCAACAAGTGACTTCTCAGAGACTCCTCAATCAACTCCAGATGTCGTGGACGGGCATCGATAATCCCTCCACCAATCACGATGACATCGGGATTGAGAAGGTGAACGGCACTCATCATTCCGGCTCCGAGAGTTCGTGCTCCTTCATCCAGAACTTCATTGGCCAACGAGTCCCCTGACAAACCTGCCTGAACCAGATCGGAAACACCGGGAGCCTCAGCGTTGCCGAGTCTTCGCCCCCACTCCTTGGCCATTCCCCAACCACCGGAGTAGGCCTCCATGCACCCGATCAATCCGCAGTTGCAGGCGCGGCCATCCGGTTCCCAGGTGATGTGCCCCAACTCCATCGCACCACCCACTGCTCCTTTGAGCAATTCACCCTCAATCACAGCTCCGCCACCGATACCGGTGCCGACCGTAGCAGCGAGAAGGTTGCGCGCCCCTTTACCTGCTCCCGAACGATACTCTCCCCATGCAGCAGCATTGGCGTCATTCTCTACCACAGATGGAACGCCGAATTTTTCACGGAAAAAGCCGACGATATCGGTGCCATGCCAACCTCCGAGATTGGCGACAGGAAAGCGAATCGTTCCCTTGTCCGGGTCGACCACTCCGGGTGTCCCCAAACCGAGAGCACCGACTTCTCCATCATTTTTGCGGGCCTCCTCGAAAGCGATATTCCCGGCATCTTCAAGGGCCTTGAGAATTGCTTCCTGGCCCAACGATGCATTGCTGGGAAAACGATCAGACCAGATTTCAACCCCATCAGGGGTACATAGACCCACCTTGATTTGAGTTCCACCCAGATCGAGTCCCGCAAAATACTCTTTGGTCAAGATTCCTCCCTGGAGCAATGCCTCTGAATCTCATTCAGGACGTGGTGATTCAGATCAGCCGCCTTGAACAGCATCGACTGCCGCGGGAGCGGAGGCAAGGCTCCCTGATTCACACTTTCAGGAGTCACCACTGATTTTCCCGTTAAAAGTGGGAATGGAACCGGAGCCGAATTCGATGGAGAATATTCATGGAGGAACCATGCACCCTGATACCCCTGATCAAGACTCTGCTCAGACCCCTTCCGGGGACTCCGGAGCAGTACAACGCTGGATCGATCGCTACCATGCGGATCACAAGCACCCCATGAATCATGCCACTCATATCATTGGGATTCCGGCCATCGTGGCATCACTGGTGGTGGTTTTCTTCAATTGGCAATGGGGCCTGGGACTTTTCATCGGTGGATGGATTCTTCAGTTCATCGGACATGGAATCGAAGGCAATCGACCCTCCTTCATGAAAGATCCCCGCTTTCTGTTGGTGGGCCCGCTCTTCATTCTCCAACATGGGTTCCGCAAATTGACCGGTAAACAGCGAAAAGAAGACGACCCCTCATGAATCACGACTTTTCTTTCTCTCCAGCTACCACAAGGCGTGACCTGTGGTGGTTGAGCCTGTTGCTGACCTGTGCTTTTCCAATTTCCGGAGAAGGGCAAAACGGAGACAGAAAAGGGGAAGTCCAGCAGGAGAACTGGCGCCAGTGGAATGTACCGGAAGCCCCCGTCCTTTCGCCGGAAGAAGCTCTCGCTTCCTTTCAAATTGCTCCTGGATTCCGCATTGAGTTAGCGGCCAGCGAACCTTCCGTCGTCGATCCTGTTGCCATGGCATGGGATGAAGAGGGTCGGCTTTGGGTCGTCGAGATGCGCTCTTACATGCCCGATGTGGATGGCAATGGTGAAACTGACCCGGTCGGACAAATCGGGGTGCTGGAGGATCTGAATGGGGATGGTTTCTATGAAACCCGTCACACTTTCCTCGACCGCCTCATCAATCCCCGGGCGATCAGTATCGTCGAAGGAGGCGTACTGGTCGGAGAACCTCCAAATCTCTGGTACTGCCAGGACTTCGATGGGGACTATCGCTGCGATCGCAGGACGAGGGTCAGTCACTACGGAACCGACGACCCCGATCATGTCGAGCACACCGACAATGGTCTTGTCAGGGCCCTCGACAATTGGATCTACAATTCGAAGAGCAGTCGTAAATTCCGCTTCGATCTTGTGGAGGGAAAACCGCAACTGATCGACGCACCCACAGCATTTCGGGGACAATGGGGAATCGTTCAGGACGATCTCGGCCGGTTACACTACAACCACAACTCGACATGGATCCTCGCCGACCCATTACCAACAGAGTTGCTTCTGGCGAACCCCTGGTGTGGCAAGACGATCGGGCAGCCTGCACGTGCCGGGCAAACCGTGGTCCCCGATCCTTCCACCTGGCCGGTACGGATCAATCCAGGGATCAACCGGGGTTATCAGGGGCCCATGCTCCGGGCAGACGGACGCTTGAAAAGAAACACTGCAGCCTCAGGTGTGGCCATCCTTCGCAGTGACCTTTGGGGACCCGATTGGAATGGCAGGGCTTTTGTTCCCGAAGCAGCGGGGAATCTCGTCGCAGCCTTCGAAGTGCAGGAAAACGGCACCGGGCTTCGAGGGCAACAGCTGGTGTGGGAGCACCCGGAGTATGGTCAACAGGCTTTTGTGGCCAGTACCGATGAGAGATTTCGCCCCGTCGATGCAAAGCTCGGACCGGACGGGCACCTCTACATCATCGACATGTACCGGGGCATCATTCAACACCGTCAGTTCGTCACCAGTTATCTGCGCAAACAGATCGAGGAAAGAGGCCTGGCTGAACCGGTCGGACTCGGAAGAATCTGGCGGGTTGTCCCCGAGAAATACGATTCCTCACAGGTCGATACTGCGGCTGACCTTTCCATCCTTCAGAGCATGGAAGGTCAGGTTGCCGCTCTCAGTGATTCGAATGGCTGGATTCGGGATACCGCTCAACGCCTGTTGGTCGAATCCGCCTCACCCGCCGTTGTTCCGCTGCTGAAACCGATACTGGGAGATGAAGAGGCATTCCTGGCAGCAAGAGTCCATTCGCTGCGAACACTCGCAGGCCTGGGTCAGTTGAACAGTGCGGATCTCAACACAGTGCTGTCTTCCTCCAGCCCTGAATTACGCCGTATCGGCTGTCAGGTATTGGCCGAGCTGACCACTCCCGATTCTGATTGGCAAAACTGTATTCCAGCCCTGATCACACCACAGAGTGGTGAATCCCGGATCGACACGATGCACAGGGCCATCGCTCTTTCCGCCATGAAGGAAAATGAAATCGCCCTCGCAGGTCTCTTCTCGATCCTCAGGGACCACGGCGATTCTCCCCATGTTCGTCTTGCAGCACTCAGCCAGTGGGACGACTACCAGGTGGAAAGACTCAGCCGCTTTCTGTCGACCGATTTTGCCAGCGAGGATTTCTCCGGATTTCTTTCACTCGTCAATGAAGTCACCCGCTCTGCTCTCTACAAGGATCCCCATTCACTGCCCCTGATTCTCGAAATGATCGGCGAGCTGGACTCCCTTGATCTCCGATTCTCTGCGGTGGTGGCAGGCATCGACTTCGCCTTTCAACAAAAGCGCTGGAATCCTCCCGCTCTTTCAGAGATCCCCCCCACGCTCACCCGGGATGATCTCCCTGAAGCCCTGTCGGTGGCTTGTCAGAAAATCGCAGCTCAGCTGCTGATTTCCAAATCAGAGAAGGAGACCCTTCGACCATGGACTGAGCAGGAAAGAAGATGGGCAAAATCTGGCGCCCGTGCTTTCGCATCCTCCTGTTCGTCTTGCCATGGATCCGGCGGCCAGGGCTTGCCAGGGTTGGGTCCCTCCCTTCAGGGAAGTGAATGGTTGCTGGGAGAGGAAGATGTTCCCATTCGCATCATCCTCGATGGCCTGACAGGCCCCATCACTGTCGACGGAGAAGTTTGGGATCTGACCATGCCCGGCCATCGGGAAAACCCGAAGATGACCGATACAGAAATCTCCGCACTCCTCACGTGGATTCGCAGGCAATGGGGACATGGAGCCGACCCGGTTTCCCCGGAAACAGTCCAACGGGTTCGTGAAAAAACTGCCGATCGCAAAGAGCCGTGGACCGCTGAACTGCTGAGGGAAGGCTCACGATGATCAGTCCTGTTCTGCTGCTGCTGTCGACCATCGGACTCATCTTTACCGAGCCAGCCCCTTCAGCCTCTTCGGATAAAGACACCGTGCGGTGGCAAGATTTGACTCCCCCGGAGGATCTGAGGGGTTGGAAAGTGTGTTGTGGCCCAGCCCGATACGAGGTCAGGGACGGCGTGGTCACAGGGACCACTGTTCCTGGAAGCCCGAATACATTTCTGATTACAGAAAAAAAATATGGCGACTTTGAACTCGAATATGAGTTCAAGGTAGACAGTCGATTGAATGCCGGAGTACAGATCCGCAGCGAAGTTGTCAATCAACGCATGCGTGGCTGCCAGATCGAAATCGATATGGATGAAAATCGGCAACGATTCTGGAGTGCAGGGATTTACGAAGAGGGTGATCGGGGCTGGCTCTGTGACCTGTCAAAAAACCCGGAAGCCATCGCCGCGCACAACATCGACGAATGGAATCACGTTCGCGTGGTCACACGTGGAGCCATGATCGAAACCTATCTGAATGGTGTCGCTGCAGCGAAGACATGGTGCGGTCAACGCCTGAAAGGGGTCATCGGTCTTCAGGTTCATGGCGTCGGTGCGGATCAAACCGAGCCTCTCAAGGTTCAATGGAGAAAGCTGAAAATCAGGGATCATGGCGAACACCAATGGATCACCATTCTGGATTCAGCCCAAACTCCCCCCCAGTCCACCGACGGGGGATCCTCTCTGCCCCTTTGGAAATTCACTCCCGACTCGGCTACCGAAAGCCTGAAACTCCGCCTCGATTTGAATGAGAAGCAGTCATGGAGCTTTCGTCAGGGGGACCTTTCCTACAAATTCAACGCCGCCGGAAACTCCTTCAGTTTC
>JAAXJX010000005.1:0-77754 GCA_012269595.1 Planctomycetia bacterium
AGGTTCTCCGGCATCGGGAATCGGAGACAGGGAAGTGTTGCACGCTTCAGCAGAGATGGGGCCGAGCACTGCGGCTGTTCCACAATCGGTATGCCCGTTTTGTCCCGACAGTATTGGGGTGACGCAGAAATCGATGAATCCCGGAGAAGCGGTGGTCGGTAGCATTGCTGTCACCACCTCGCCTGCTGTGAATGGACCGTTGCCGAGAAGTTCCGAGTCTGCGGTTGAAAACAACAGTGCGTCACAAGCCCCGGAGAGTTCTGCCTCGACATTCAATTCCCAGGATCCGGGTTCTGAGGACCCAACGAGGGCTGAAATTACATCCACTTCAAGTTCGAGAAGCAGGTCGCCGGAACCGAAGTCGTTGGGTCCCCAGCCACCCACTCGAAAGTGGAGGACTTCCCCAGCGAAGACGGAGAGGTTTTCAATGCGCGAGTTGTATGAAGGCATCCCTGTTCCCGAGATGGTGCAATTGGGTTCGTCTCCACTGCAGGCGCGCTGACTCAGACCACCGCACTCACCGGTGTAGACGACGAGATCAGTGTCGAAGTCGACGATCTCACAGGTCCTCAGGTGGATCACTCCATCCTCTGGGCTGACCCAGCGAAACCAGACATCCGCATGCATCTGGCCAAGGGCATTGCAGCCGGTGATGGATGAGTAGGGCTCAGGGCTGGTGCTTCCGCCCGTTGTTTCCAGAGGATTGAGTCCCACAGTTGCAGGCCGGGCATCGGAGCATTCGTCATGGGGAATTGCCGGTGGAGGTGGCGGAGGTGGTGGGGCAAGGTTGAGTTCAAAAGTGCCATTTCCAAGATCCTGATTTCCGTAGCCGCCGATTCGGATCAAAAGTGTCTCTCCGGAGGTCACGGGAACATCGGCGAGAACAGTGTTCCAGGAGTTGCCGGTTCCCTGAACCAGACAGGAAGGGGAATCTCCATGGCAAGCCAGCGGTGACAGATTGTCGCAGGTTCCACTGTAGACGATGACATCCGTATCAAAGTTGACGGTATCGCAGGTGGTGATCGTCATCAGTCCCGACTCGGGGACCTCAAATGAATACCAGACATCAAAAAGTACCTCACCGAGCGCGGTTCCCGGGCAAGTATCGACCGGTACGGGATCGGTGCCCGTGGTGGCCTGCGTGGTGTCGATGGAGTGGATGCCCTCACCAATAATTGTCGCCTGAAAGCACTCATCATTCACGGCTTGAGCAGAAAGGCAGCACTGGCCAGTATATGAAACTTGAAAAAAGATCGGCAGAATGAGAATCCAGCGAATCACACGGCCTCCTCCGTCGTTCCTTGAGGTATCATTCATTTTTGAATGACTGATTACGATTCTACCCCCTTATCGATCGCGATTCGATGCGTGAGAAAATGCAAGGAACAGGGATGAAACTGGAAAGCCTGACGATTCTTGGAGCCGGAATCATCGGCCTCTCTGTCGCCAGAGAAGCACGTTTGAGAGGTATTCCTGTTCGCGTTCTCGATTCCCGCAGTTTCGGTACAAGCTGTACCCATGCTGCCACAGGAGTGCTCAAGGCCCCGGAACACCGTCGTTCTCCCTATCTTGATTTGCGTCACCAGAGTTGGGAGGAGTGGCCCCAGTTGGCTGAACAGCTCATGGCTGAAAGCGGGGGGGTGGATTGTGGATTCAGAATTTGTGGGGGGTTGGATCTGCGGGATCGCACGGTTCAGGATCCGCACAGAGCTTTGGAGAAACTTCATGGTTCCGGGGGAAATGTTCGGGTTCTCGATCAGCAGGAATTGAAGCGGCTTCTCCCTGAAATGCACAGGGAGCCTCAGGCAGGACTCTACATAGAGCATCAAGCGGTCGTTGACCCTGGTGGATTGATGGAAGCATTGAGACGCTCCTGTTTGGGATTGGGTGCAGAGATTGCCCATGATCTCGGCGAGATATCGCTGGGCTTTGAAGAGGGCCGCAGGATTGTGAGATCTTCTCTGGAGGCTTCGCTCCCTCCCATCGATGAAAAAAATCCTCTCATTTTGTCCGCCGGATGGGAAACTTCCGCCCTGATCAATCCGGCTCTTGAGAAACCCTTGCCGCTCAAACCCGTAAGGGGTGAAGCGATCGCCCTCGACATTCCCGCTCCTCCTCACATCGTGACCTTTGATGCAAAACTGGCGGACGTGGATGACCCTTCAGGCAATCGCAGTCGATTCTCATGGATACCGGGGCCGGGAGGCACCTCGTGGTTCGGCAACAGCGTGGGGGATACCGGTGAAGGAAAAGAAACTCTGCCGGAACCGACGGCCACCGGGCGTGCGCGCCTGATCGAGGCGGCGATCTCCTTTTTCGGTTCAGGGGTGGAAAACCGGATTGTCCGTCATTGGGCAGGTCTTCGTCCCAAATCCCTGAGACATGGCGGCCCTCTGATGGGGCCCATCGACACGGGACGCACTCTGTGGATTGCATCGGGACATTACCGGACGGGCCTTCTGATTGGCCCCAAAACTGCTGAATGGCTGGTGGATTCCCTCACGGGGAAGAACGAAATCCATGAAAACTTTTCGGTTCCCGAAGAGTTCCGTATCTAGGACTCACCCTTTCATGGGGGGCAGCTCCTTGAGGATGCAGGCCTCAATCTGACGCCCTCTTCTGAGCAGTGCGAGAATCCACGGCCCCGGGTCTCCCTTGAAGCGTTTGATCAACTGTGAGGGGTTTTCCTGCACCCCCCGGGTTTTGATGCTTGCAGGTGCACACCCCTGTTGGCGAAACCAGTCGACGACTTTCTTTTCGTGCCATCCCATCCGGGCGACCACTCCAAAACTGCGAAACCAGGGGCTGGTTCTTTCTTCTTCTCCGGCGAGCCAGCCGAGGCCGGGGTGCCATTCACCGGCAGCAACTTCTCCCTGAACCTTGCACACCAATCCGGAGCGCTCGATGACGGAACAGGGTTCATGCAGAAAGGCGGGATTTTTCAAGCTGCTCTGTTGAAGAAGTTCCTGTTCACCGCTGATTGTCAGGGATTGGCGCAGAAGCGTTGCACTGCGTCTGGCTGATTGCGCAAGGTCTCCACACCACAGTGTGGCTTCGACGAGGTCGTTGCCATCCTGAAGCCACTCGATCTCACCGGGAGGTAATTCCTCGACCGAAATACCGGGGCCGCACTTCAATGCTACGGAATGATGCCTCTCGATCAGACTTTTCAGTATTTCAGGTCCCGGCACCATTCCTTCAAAGTCGTGAACCCGGCGGCCATCGACGCGTCTTGCGGGATCGACATGCAATGGCAGGGGGGGGAGGGGCAGGCACTTTGCGTCCGCAACGAGAGGGTGTGAATCGATGGGCTCCTTCGACGACTGGCCCAGATTGAAGCGGGTCAATTCGACACGCACCGGATCATGGTCGACGTAGATCACAGGCCCGGATCGGGCGAGAGCTGCCGAGTCACTGCCGATTCCGCAACAGAGGTCGATGACTGTATCAGAGCCGATGGCGGATCGCATTCTCTGCGCCTTGTGCTCGGCGACGGTCGTTCGGGTGGCTTGCTCCATGCCTTCACGATCCATCAGCCATGTTTGGGAATCCCGAAGCCGGCCCCGGGAACGGCGGCGAGCCTCAAGGGCTTCGAGGACCACGGAGACCTCTTCGAGAGAGCCATGTTTTCTCAACCGTGAGATGGCGGCAACGTCACCCTGGGGGGTGTCCCGCGCCATCTGGAGCAGGGAATCGAGTTGACCCGAGATCAGTTTTTGCCAGATATCCCTCATGGATTCCATCCTATGGAGGTTTGCGGGAAATTGACAAATTCCAAATATTTTGGCAACAATTTCAATTGTTTGGCTTGCCAAACACAGGGGCGGTTTTATAACCATCGCCAGAGTGCTGATTTTTAGACGAGGTGCGAAAGACCTGTATCGCGCCCCTCAGAGAGGAAACGAAAGAATGCCTTCGAACGAAGTGATCTGCACCAGAATCACACTTTTGGTCTCTGTTCTGGCTTTGACTCTGTCCAGTTCTGGAGCTCTCGAAGCCCAGGTCGACCGTTACGACAATCGTCCCGCGGCAGAAGGAGATCGGGATATTCGCCTGGGGGGATATCTGGATCTTGAGTTGTTCATGAACAGCGATCGTCTCGATTTCAAACAGCATCGGCTGGTTCCGATGCTGGATGCGAACATCAGCGAAAATGTGAGTTTCTCCGCCGAAATCGAATTCGAATATGGAGGTGCCAGCGCCCCCAGAGGTGATGGTGAAACCAAAGTTGAATACGCCTACGCCGATGTGGATTTTGGTGGTTGGACTCTGCGAAGCGGAGCGATTCTGGTTCCTCTGGGATCGACCAATCTTTATCACGACTCGCCGATGCGTCAGTTGACGAATCGTCCCTTTGTCGCACGTTCGATTGTTCCTTCTACATTGACCAGTGCCGGTCTGGGCGGAGTCTGGGGGGCGGATGATGGAACTTGGGGAATGGAGTTCTATGCGGTCAACGGTTTTCAGGGTGAAGACGGTGCCGGTGGATACAACTTCAATAATTCCAGTGGTATTCGGGGTGGGCGTCCCAGCCTGAAAACCAACATGGGGGATCGCCCCGCCAGTTTTGTGGGACGTTTCACCTACAGCCCGGTACTCGGAACCGAAATCGGATTCTCGAATTGGACTGGCCCCTGGGATGATGCCGGTGACCTCGATCTGAATATTACCGTCATCGATATCACGACAGATCTGGGCAGCTGGGTTGAGGCAGTGGGGGCGACGATCCTGAACTTTGAGATGGGTAATGTCTCCATCGACCGCGACGCAGCTGCGATCGCCGGCGGAGTTCCCGACGATATCAGCGCAACTTCCATCGAAGTCTCCAAAAAGTTCTTCCCGGATTTCGTCACCAACCTGTGGGGGGATGATTCCTCCTGTGCTGTGACGATCCGTTGGGAAGAGCAGGATCTCACCGGCCCGGTGACCAACCGCATGACTTACGGCTTCAACATGCGACCGACGGATGAGACGGTTCTCAAATTCGACTACGAGCAGGAGTCGATCGAGGGTTCAGAGGACCCCGACGGAACCTTCATCTTCTCCGCTGCGACCTACTTCTAGGCCTTTTTCCCCGGCTCTGGCTCTCTTGAGCCAGAGCCGGGATTCATTGGCCAAATATGGGCAATGAGAGTCTGAGGGCTGAATTTGGGTAAATCTGATCAAAAGCAGTGAAAGAAGTCATTTGTTTGGGTTGCCAAACGGTACCAAATCAGTTCTATTTTCGGCGGGTCCGCAAAAGGAACCCGAAACCGTCCCTTTCAATCAAGAGGAAGAAGTCGATGAGCCGCGTTTCCTGCAGTGATTTCAGCACGCATTCCGAAGAGATCCGCGAGTCGCGGGTCTGCTTCCGGTACCGCGGGTTGGTTGCGGGTTTGCTCTTGGTTCTGACGGTTTCTTCCCAGGCACTGGCCCTTGGTCCGGTTGCTTCTGAGCCCGTCTCCTCTGAGACAGGTGTTTCGACTGAGACGACGCTCCCCGAAAAGACCTCCGGCTTCTTCAGCAGAGATCTGATCGCAGATCTTTGGAGTGCGGATGTCCACGTTGAGCGCTGTCATGTTCCGGTCGAAGGGGAAGTGAAGAAGAAGATCGTTGAGATCAGCAGGGTGAGAACCAGGGACCAACAGACCACCCTGTTCCGGGTCACCTCTCCCCAAGGTAACAGACTGGGATCAGTGGTGATCCTCGATGAGGTCGGGAAGTATCGTCCCATTACTTTCTTTGTTGCCCTCGACAATGATCGTCGCGTCCTTGATCTTCAGGTTCTCGTTTACCGGGAGCACATCGGTCAGGAGATTGAATCACCGCGCTTCACACGACAGTTCAGAAATAAAAAACTGGGCAAGTCGCTGAAGCTCCACCGCGGAATCAGAAACCTTTCCGGAGCCACTCTTTCTGCCCGTGCAGCTGTTCGTGCAGTGCGAAGATCGATAGCGACCGTTGAGGTTTCGCAGGAACAGAATCTGGCTCTGGTTTGGCAAGCTCTTTCCGGCTCCTCTCTGGCTTACGGTGAACCTGCCTCGGCAGAACCGGTTACCGCTGCGGGCCCTGAGGAAGTTTCGATACTCCGATCAGGGATGGAAGAAAAAGATGCTTCTGTTGAGAGGGCTCGTCCCGCCATGGGGACCGTCCTCAAGATGGAGGTCTATGGAGAGCAGGCTCTCAAGGCTGTGGAAGCCGCTTATTCTGAGGTAGAGCGCCTGGAATCGTTGCACAGCCGCTGGAAAGCGGGGAGTGACGTCCTGAGGGTAGAAGCTGCACCTGTGGGAGAGCCGGTCAAAGTTGCCCGGGAAACTGTCGAGGTCGTCGAAAAAGCACTCGCCATGTCCAGAGAGAGTGGGGGAGCTTTTGATCTGACCCTGAAGAAGGACGGCTTCCGCAGCGTCAAGGTGGATCGGGAAAAGGGGACGATCACCCTGTTGCGTCCCGGTCTGATTCTCGATTTGGGTGGAATCGGCAAAGGCTATGCCCTCGATCGTGCGGCGGTCGTACTTGAGTCTCACGGCTGCTCCCGTGCTCTCCTCGATTTCGGAGGCCAACTGTTGGCACTCGATCCGCCTCCCGGTGAAAAATCCTGGGCAGTAGGGATCCATGACCCCAGGGATGGCAAGTCTGTCCTCCATGAGCTGTCACTGATTCGCTCCTCACTGGCGACCACTGCCTGCTATGAACGCGGGGATCACCTGGTGCAACTTCTCGACAATCCTTCACAGGGACGTATCCTGACCACTTCGGTTCTTTCCAACAGTGCCACCGAGGCGGATGCCTTGAGCACCACTGTTGCTCTTCTCGGACAAGAGGGAGCACGAGCGATTCTGGATAACTGCCCAAATGCTTCTGCAGTGATTCTGGTTGAGGGTGAGAGCCAGCCACGTTTTGTCGGGCGCATTCAGCGCTGAGACTCTTCTGGCTGATTGGGCAGTGCTTTTTCAGGGGGCGTAAGTGATGAACCAAGAACAATCCGGTAAAACACTCCGCATCTCTGTTACCGGAAATCCCAACGTTGGAAAGTCCACCCTCTTCAATGCCCTTGTGACGGGGAATGCCAGAGTCTCGAACTTTCCCGGGATCACAGCGGAATCGCTGGTGGGTGAGGATCGCTGGGGGGACATCGATGTGGAGGTCACGGACCTCCCCGGGTGCTACGGCCTGCAACTGGACCTTCCCGAATCCCGTCACTGCCAACAACATTTGGGGGCCTCCCAAAAGCCCGACTTGCTCGTCAGTGTGATTGATGCGGTCAGCCTGCGCAGAAACATGAACCTGTTGGCGGAGTGTCTGCAAAAAGGAACGCACAATGCGGTCATTGTGACCCGAACCGATGAAGCACGACTCCGGGGTGTGGAGATCGACTTCCAGCGGTTGGAGGAGCTGCTTCAGGTTCCTGTATTGGAACTGGCGCATCGGCATGCACACCGAAATGCAGCCCTCAAGGAATTTATTCTGGCTGCGGCAGAGCGGCCCGTAAGTACTCAGGATACGGTTCTCGATTCGAAGTGGGTCGATGATACGGTCGCAGCGGTGACACGCCCCGTTCGACCGGAGGAAGCCAAAAAGCGAAGAGAGAAGGAGGATCGCCTCGATCGATTCCTGCTTCATCCCTTCTGGGGGCTTACGACCTTTTTCATCATCATGAGCCTGCTCTTTGGATGTGTGTTCTGGTTGGCCCAGATTCCCATGGAATGGCTCGACAATACCTTTGCTTTGATCGCGGATTGGGTTTCTGCAAGCATGCCGGAAGGCGAGGTCAGAAGTCTCGTCGTCGAGGGAATCATCGGTGGAGTATCGGGTACGCTGATTTTCCTGCCTCAGGTTTTGCTGCTGTTTTTCCTCATTAGTGTTTTGGAGGAAACCGGTTATCTGGCCCGTGCTGCATTGGTTGCGGATCGTTGGCTGAGACCGTTCGGCCTGCCTGGGCATTCCTTTGTTCCCTTGTTGTCGAGTCACGCTTGCGCCATTCCAGGAATTCTGTGCACGCGTTTGATTCCGGATCGCAAGGATCGTCTGGCAGCGATTCTGGTTGCTCCATTCCTCTCTTGTGCAGCAAGATTGCCGGTATACCAGCTGCTGGTAGGGTTGCTCTTTCCTGAAAAACCCTTCATTGCCGGATTGGCTTTTGCCGGGTGTTACCTGCTGGGAGCATTGGCAGCGGTCTTCAGTGCCTGGATAGTTCGGCGTTTCCTGTTGCCCGGGCCCAGTCCCGATCTGGTTCTCGAGATGCCTCCCTTTCAGCGACCGTCATTGCTGGACTCCCTGAAAATCGCCTGCCAGCGAGGTTGGCTCTTCCTGAAAAATGCGGGAACCGTCATTTTGCTGATGTGCATCGTTCTCTGGTGGTTGGGAACCTATCCCAAGAGCACGGAGAGTTCTGCTGTCGCCGAGTTGCGAGCCAAAGCTGCAGCAGTGGAATCTGTGGAGGAAGCGGAAGCCCTCGTCGAGGAGGCGGACTCTCTCGCTTCCCGAGAGAGTACCGCCGCTTCCTATCTGGGTCGTATCGGCAAGAGTGTGGAGCCGGTGTTTGCACCTATCGGAGCCGACTGGCAATTGTCGATTTCGATCATGGCCAGTTTTGCCGCCAGGGAAGTTTTTGTGTCTTCAACCAGTGTTCTATTGGGAACTGGTGAAGAGGCAGAGGCGGAACCTTTGATGGACAAGATCAGAAACTCCAGACGGGATGATGGTTCGCCTCTTTTGACGCCCTCGTCGGCTGCTGGATT
The DNA here is from genome assembly GCA_012269595.1 of Planctomycetia bacterium. Taxonomy (GTDB): domain Bacteria; phylum Planctomycetota; class UBA8108; order UBA1146; family UBA1146; genus UBA12191. Next base: position 8,718 of record JAAXJX010000005.1, read on the forward strand.
GTTGGTCTTTTTCGTGCTGGCAATGCAATGTCTGCCGACGCTTGCGGTCACTCGCAAGGAGTCCGGGGCATGGAAGTGGGCGATCCTTCAGTTGACATGGATGAGCCTTCTGGCATGGGGCATGGCTGCGGCCATGCGCATGTTGATTCTGCTTCTCGGGTGGGAGTGAGGATCCATGTTTGAATCCGATCCCCAATTCTGGATCGTGACTCTCGTCGCAGTTGTCTCTCTCCTGTTGCTGGTCCGGAAGCGGAGCCGCACGTCCGGCGGAGATTGTGGACCCTGCTCCAAATAGGACCCTGCCAATTTATTTCACTGTGGTATCTTTGTTTTCAGTTTGATCCAAGGATGTGGATCGACCGGAAGGTCAAAATTGGAAGGGTATCCCATGATTCCTCGTCTTCGTCGATACGGGACCGTTTGTCTCGTAATCGCTTTTATGCTGTCGGGTCCGGCAGTGGCTTTCTCTTCTTCTCCCGATTCGGTGGGGGTCGCAGACGAAAAGATGGAAGCGGCCGCTGAAAAGGCATTTGAAGAGATCAACAAAAAAATGAGCGAGGCTCAGGAGGCTTATTACAAGCCGCTGACTGAGGCTCGGGAAAAAGGTCTCAGCGATAAAGAGATGGAGAAGATCGAACTCGATCCGGAACTCGATCCCGTAATGGTGGTGGGCCCGGAGATGCTCAAAACCATCGACAAGTATGCGGGAACAGATGCAGCCCTCGGTGCTTGCGACCAAATGCTGGCTTTGGCTGGCAGAAGTGAATCTGCCGGCTGGATGGCTGAAAAGGTCATGTCGGCGCTCAAGGCTCACTACCTAAAGAACGAGAAGCTGGTCGACGTCTTGCGCTACTCCCATTACTGCTCCGAAGCCATGGCGCCAGCCATGTGTGATTTTCTCAGTGTGGTCGTCAGTGAGTCTCCTCACAGGGAAGTTCAGGCCGCAGGCTGTTACTCTCTTGCCAAGATCAAGGGCAAGAAAGAAGAGACACGCAGTGAAGGCCTGGCTCTGCTCAAAAAGGTTCAGGATGAGTATGGAGATGTTTCTTACGGGAGATCCGTTTATGCCGACAAGGTCAAGGGCGACCTCTTCGAAATGAAGAATCTTCAGGTCGGTTGTGTCGCACCTGAAATCATTGGCAAGGAGATCTCCGGCAAGTTGATGCAGCTGTCCTCTTTCCGCGGAAAGGTGATCCTGCTTGATTTCTGGGGTGATTGGTGAGGTCCCTGCAGGGCCATGTACCCACACGAGCGGTCGCTCGTGGAGAAATACTCTGCAGATCCTTTTGCCATCGTCGGAATCAACTCGGATTCCTCCATCGAAAAAGCCCGTGAAGTGGTCGAGAAAAACAAGATCAACTGGCTCAGCTTTTATGATGGGAGTCCAGGTGGACCCATTTCAACACGCTGGAATGTGACCGGTTGGCCGACGATCTACCTGATCGATGCCAAGGGAATCATTCGTTACAAGGATGTCCGTGGCAAAGAAATGGATGACGCCATCGAGTTGCTGGTTCAGGAAGCGAAAGCCGAACAGGCCGCTGAAAAGAGCAAGTAAAGCCACGCATTCTCATGCGACATGGATTATCCCGGGGAATCTTCTGAGGAAGGTTTCCCGGGATTTTTTTGATCCGATCCAAAGCCCATGGGGCAGCTACTCGAGTCAGGCTTGCCCGAGTCTGTTTTGTCCGAGGATTTGGCAGGAAAGAGCGGGTTTGATGCCGGAGGGTCGGCCTTGCCCGCCCGGTTTCTTCGGCGAGGGGCCCACCACAGCTCGTCGAGGCACGCCAAAGATCCCAGTACCAGACTGAGCAAAAGAAGGCTTCCACCGATGATCTGGGTGAAGAGTGCCAGTGAACTTCCGGAAGCAATGGCGAGGGGTGAGAAGAGCAACCCGACAAGACTTCCAAATCCTGTGAAGGAGAGGGTGACCTTGACCCCAGTCGACCAGGGAGTCAGTTCAAACAGGTGCAGGACAACGAAGAGCAACATTCCCAGAGAGAAGATATGGTCATGAATAAAGGAAAGCAGTTCCCTGGGAGTTTTTTCGGACATCAACTCTTCAGCATCGAGGTCGTCCTCATTGCCCAGAACCCATTCGCGGGCATTGTCGACAGAAAATCCTCCTGCACTGCTGGAGTACTGAACTGCAGCAACGACACAGCCAGCGAGGACGGTCAGAAAAAAGAGCGTCAGGAGCCAACGGGTGGAGGTGTTGGAGCGAGCGAGGGTAAATCCGGACTGCTTGTAAAATCGGGTCATGTCAGCCTTCACCCACCCTGTTCAACCCTGAAAATCAACACTGGAATGCAGACTGCGAAATGCAGACTACTTTGCGGCTGTAAAAACAGTGAATCAGATTTGTGAAAGGAAAGCGTGTTCAAGGAAGGAAATCTGGATCAACTGTCCAGAGGGAGAACCCGGAGAGAAGAGGCAATCTCTTCACTGAGTCCCACCCGTTGACCGTCGATCTCCAGAATACAGGAACCGGAATTGTGACAAACCCGGAGTTCACAATCCCCGCACATGCCCATCGCTTCCAAGAGGGGGCGCTGATTCTGGGGAATCGACTCTTCCACCAGGCGCCCCCGATCTCCCAGTTTCATGTCGAAGAGTGATCTGACCTGAACAGACGTGCTGAGAGCCGCCTGTTCCAGCGAGGGTCGCACACTCTTTTCAGGGCTGGGGTTGCCGGTTTGCATGGATCTCCAGTTCGAAAGTCCTGAGATGAAGGCCCAAGTGAGCCTCGCAACTTTTACGAGCACTTGTCCTTACGTGAATCGGGCATTAATCTTCAGATTCAGGAACACAGTGCTCAATAGGCCTATTTTTACATGCTGTTTGAGTGCTCATCAACCCGTTTGGGTACCCAAACAAGAGGAGGAGGTGCGAATGGATTGGCGAGAGTTCGATCAGAACCCCGTAAGTCATTCCGCTGCCCACCATTTGACGGCGATTCAGCAACTCCTGGAAGATCAGGGGTATGCCCGAGTTTCGGATGTCGCCCGAAAACTGGGCATTACCCGCGGAAGTGTTTCCGTCTCCCTCAAGGGACTCCGGCAAAGAGGGCTGGTGGTGGAAGACCAGCACAAGCATTTGGGGCTTTCTGATGAAGGCCAGCGGATTGCACGGGGGATTCATACCAAGCGGGTCCTGTTTAAGGCATTTTTGGAAAAATCCCTCGGCCTGCCTGCGGATCTGGCGGAAATGGACGCCTGCAAGATTGAGCACCTGATCAGTGATCTGACCGCTGAGGCGCTGGCGATCTACATCGATCGAAGAGAGGATGCTTCAGATTCTTCTTCGGATCGAGACCAGCAAGTGAACGCTCTCGAAGACAGTATCCGTGAAGGCCGGGTTGAGGCGTTCCCGGGAAAAGAGATCGAGACCATCTCCGAGCGATTGCAGAGCAGCTCTGAAGAGCAAAGCAAGGATAAAGACGATGAGTGAATATTCCCGCGAGGTTGCTCTGAGCCGCCTGAATGAATTGTTGGCGGAAGAGTTGGAAGCTTCGATTCGATATTTGCATTTGGGCACACTGGTTCAGGGGATCGACCGATTGGTCATCCAAAAGGTGCTTCAGGAAAATCATGAAGAAACGGTCGAGCATGCCCAGCAGGTCTCCGAGAAGATTCTTCAGGTGGGGGGAACTCCAAAACCAAAAATCAATCTCGAATTGACGGGTGAAAAGTGCACGGGTGTCGAAGCTCTTCAGACGGCACTGCTCTTTGAGCAGGCAGCTCTGGATGCTTACAAGGAGTTTCTCGAGGTGGTAGAGGGCAGTGGAGACGTGGTTCTCGAGGAGTTCGCGCGTCAACAGGTAGCACTGGAGTCTGAGCACGTTTCTGAACTGCGGATGCTTCTCGGGGAAAACGTCGTTGGCAGCGAGTGATCGTCCCGGTGGGCTGACCGCTCTCTCTGTTCTCAATGGGTTCTTCGCTCTTGCCGTCGGTGGAACGACGATTCAGCGGTTCATGACATCCTATGATCTCATGGAAGTGGCAGAGGGTGAGGTGCGGGGCCGGGGCTGGCGTCGCAGGTATTTGAAGTCACTCCTCGATGAGGGGCTCACTCCCATGGATTTGCAAATCCTCGCCCTGATCGGATTGGTGGCAACACTGCTACTTCTGGTTTCGATTTGGGGTTTGTTGAAGCGCAGCAATTTGATCGGGCGTTGGCTCGGCACCCTTGGCGGCGTCGCTCTGGCAGCCTTCTATATCTTGAACATCGACTGGTTGCCGGAAACGTATCTCAGGGGAAGTGGGCTCTCCATTGCACGACAAATCTTCTACCCTCTCTTCCTGATTTTCATGCTCCACGTGATTTTTCGCCGTGACTTTCTTCAAGCTCAGGGGAAATCCGGATGATTCAATTTCGTCATGTCCTTCTCCATGCACAAAAACTGATCATTCACTCCCTGCGGACCGGCTCGGGAGTCGCCTTCATCTTTCTGACGATCTTGATCGGTCTGTCACTGGCGAATCTCTCGATCACTCCTGTGGAGTTGGGGTTTACGACAGCAGAAGAGTTCAGGGAATCCGCAAGCAAGGCCATCGGGTTCGCCCTTGCGACGGCAAGTTTGCGTATGGGCGGGGAAAATGAAAATGGTCCGCCGGACACGGATATTCTCTCTCGAATGGAATCCGGGGACTTGATCGATCTGGGTATGTGGGCACGGTACCTGATCCTGGATAACCCGATGTTGCTGTCGATCACGGTATTGCTGTTGGGAGTGGTCCTGCCTCTGATTTTGCCGCTGGGTTCATTCACGGCGATTTCCAGCGATGTCCAACACAGAACGGTTCGCTATCTCCTTCCCCGAACCAGCCGTCTGTCCCTGTTGGTTGGGCGCTGGCTGGGGACACTGTTCCTGTCATGGGTTTTGATACTTCTGCTCTTGTTCTCAGTCGTGGTCTATCTGTCGATCATGTTGCCTCCGGAGGCGACTGAATCGATGGTGCCATGGGCGGGGCGTTGTCTTTTTTCCTTGTGCTGTCTGGCGACCCCTTATGTTTCCCTTGGAATTCTGTGTTCTGCAGTCTTCAGGGTCCCGATGGTCGCTCTCCTTGCCGCGGTGGGAGCCACGGTGGGGACACCGTTGCTGGCACTCAGCCTTCAGGAGGCATGGGACCCCCTTGGCAATCTTTTGTATCTGCTGCCCTGGGGATACTCGCACGAGCTGCTCTCTCCCAATGGAGACAAGGTTTTCACCGCCGTGGCCTATTCGCTGGGCCACAGTCTTCTGTTCATGACTCTGGCTGCATGGAGATTCCGGAGGGCTGACCTTTGAGCAACTCTTCTGAAGTCACCACCGGTGAAGCCATTCGTATCAGCGGCTTGAGTCATCACTTTGGTGAAAAGCAGGCCCTGAAGGACATCGATTGGGTTCTGCCCCAAAAAGGAATCGTCGGACTGGTCGGGCCCAATGGTGCAGGCAAGACCACACTGTTTTCCCTGATCGCCGGGTTCCTGACTTTGCAGAAGGGGACGATTTCAGTATTGGGGGAGTCGAGCCCCGTGGCTTCTGCCCTCATGGGTCGAGTGGGCGTCATGCCTCAGGACGCCATCTTCGCCAGGGATATCTCCATCTTTGATCAACTTCTGTTTCTGTTGAAACTGGATGGTTATCAGGGGGAAGTGGCGGAGCAGCGTGTTCGCGAAGTGATGCAGCGGGTGGGCCTCGAGACAGAGCTTTTCAGGGGAGCCGCTGTTCTCTCTCATGGAATGGGCAAGAGACTCGGTGTGGCTCAGGCGATCCTCGCCAATCCTGAAATCGTCCTTCTCGATGAGCCGACAGCCGGCCTCGACCCCGCCAACGCACGTCAGATTCGTCATCTGATGCGGGAGTTGGCGGAAACTTCGCTGGTCATCGTCTCTTCGCACAACCTGTTGGAGTTACAGGATCTCATCGATTCGGTCGGCGTGATCGTTGGTGGAGAGTTGATTTCCAGTGGCACCGTGGAAGAGGTCACGCGACGGGCGCGCCGCTTTGAGATTCACCTCGATGCAAAGGTGGAAGTGGAACTGGTCGTTGAGTTGAAGCAGTTGAGCCACATCAACGAAGTGGAGTTTTCCGACCAGCAACTGACGGTCAGTCTGAATGCGGATCAGGAAGATGGCCTCAATGGCGCTCTATCTCAGCTATACCGTTTTCTGATAGAGAAGGGGCTGCCTCCACATGAAGTGCGTGAAGGTGCGAGCCTCGAGCAGGCCTATCTGAAACTGACGGGGGAAGATCAGTCTTCCTGAATCACTCCTGAAGAGGGTCCCGGGCTGACACTGTTGGATCGAAGTTGGTTGAGGCGCAGACGCATCTCGTCAACTTCCTGACTCGGGACTGCTGAGTCGAGCAGCCGACCCATGTCATCGATCAAGCCGGGGTTGGGTCCGATCCACGGAATCAGGGCTTCCAAGTGCAGGGCCGCAGCAAAGTAGCTTCCATTCTGGACAGATGCGGTGGCCTGTTTCTGGGCCAGAATTCCACGAAGAGTGACAAGTGGAGGGAGTAACCCCCAGCGATCCCTGGAGGAGTTCAGCCAGTCTGCCAATGCCTTCGGACCATCCTGCTTTTCAATCAGTTGACCAAAACGCAACACCAGATCGTGACTTGGTTCGAGGGGTTCATCGAGAGCGCTGCTCCACCATCTTTTGGCCGCAGCGAGATCACCGGATACGGCACTCATGTAACCGAGTCGTTCTTCGAGACGGGTTCCCTCCGGTTCAAAGAGGGCGAATCCACCCCGGGTAACAGAGAGTTGTGAGTGTAAAAACCCGAGGGCACTTTCAGCGGCGGTGATGGCTTCGGCAGGGACCGGAGGTTTCCCTGGCAAAAAGACCTGATCCAGATTGACCGCCGCTTTCTCCATCCATTGGGAGGACTGCTGGAGGTCCCAACGGGATTTCCCTGCAGAGACCGTCATCGTCAGGCAGAGGAAAGCAGCGACCAGAACCCACTTGCCGGAGGAAGTCCACTTCCCGGATCGCCGAAGGGGCTGTTGCTGCAGTGAAACATCCTTCTCCTTCAACAACTGAGCTGCTTTCCAACCGAGAAACGTCACCATCAGTGCGATCCCCGTGGCCATCAGCAGGGGGACTTGCTCGTATACACCTCGCCAACTGAACCAGCTCAGGGCGAACACCAATGCGAGTGCCAGTTCACCACCCCAGGAGAGATGGGATTTGCGAGCGACCTTTTTTGCTTCAGGGCCATTGCTCGCCAACAGTCCCGGCTTTCCCAAACCAAATGAAAGCACGCTGTTGGGGCAGACATCCACGCAGTCGAGACACTTCATACAGCCCGGATCGACGACCTGCTCATGAACACGGATCTCACGGGAGATCTGCACATTGGAGGTGCAATGTGCCGTGCACAATCCACACGATTCGCACTTTGACATGTCTGCGACGATGCGCATCGGTGAGACGCGGTCAGCGATATTGAAGAAGGCTCCATAGGGGCAACCATATGTACAGAAACCCTTGGCCCCCAGCAGGTAGACCACGACGAATCCGCAGATCAGAAAGAATGGAATCGAGACGATGACCGAAGGGAATGTGGCCCAGAAGTCTTCCACGAAAAGGTGGTTGCTGAATCCTGGCCACGCTTTCACAGGGGCGAACCATGTGGTCACTCCAGGAAGGAAAGATTCAACGATGGGAAACACTTCCCGCTTGAAGGTGGGCCAGAGAAACATGTAGAAGGCGAGAATGAAGGGGATCAGGGAGAGCAGGCGGCTGCGGAAGGGGCGGGGCGTGATTCCGACCTTTTTCATCATCCAGCCACACAGGTCCTGGAGCGCCACCATGTGACATGCCCAGCCGCAGAACCAGCGGCCCAGTACTGCGGTCGACAAGATGGCGACCACAAAAAAGATGAAGCCCGCATTCACCTGACCATTTTCGAGAGTGTACATACTCTCTGAAGGTTCGATGGGGGAGAGGGTGCGTCCCGTGACCCACCAATGAATCAGATGGCCTGCGATGAGGAGATGGACAAATCCGAGAACCCATGCCCGTCGCTTTCCCGAACGACCTGGGGTCCGGTTTCCGGATCGGCGAAATCCTTCACATCCTGGTTTGGGCTTGATGTCCCTGGCCAAAGTATTGCTCCCTCTTCTGCTCTCGATCATAACGACTGGGCTCAATTTCGAGAATGCTGATCAGTCGGTTTAAGGGCAGAAGTGATCCAATTTGTGGATCAGGCATAAAAAACGGAGGGTGGATCACCGGGGATCCACCCTCCGTTTCAATAGATCAGGGAGACCGGCCTAGTGGTCGGGTACCCCGTCACCATCGTGGTCATGGTTTCCGTCAGGATGGTCCAGATTGTGGATGGCCTGTTCGATCATCTGCTTGCCCTGGGGATTGTCGGCGACCAGAGGATCTTTGAGCATGCGATTCAGGAAGGCTTTGGCCTCGTCCCTGCGATCTTGCTCAGCCAACCACTGGTGGGCAAACCAGAGAGCATTGAGGGCATCCGGTCCGTTGACGTCCGGGTTTTCGGTCAGGAAAGCGACCAGTGTCGGGAAGTCCGGCTCGCGGGTGTTCATCAACTCCTTGAGACGCATGTTGGCCTTGTGGGCAGCGACCAATTTTTTCAGGTCGGCGTTGTCAGACTTTTCAGCCATCTCCAGATACTTGGAGTATCCGGGGTATCCGAGAAGCTCGTTTTTGGTCATCACGCCAAAAACGTCAGCGAGCATCTTGCCGGCTTCCGCATCTTCAGCTGCAAGCATTTTCTTCAGTTTGTCTCCTTCGGTGCGCAACTCCTCGAGATTCTTGAGGTAAGCTTCGGGTCCACCCGGAAGATATCCGGTACGACCGTAGGGGCGCATCATGGCATCGGCGAGCATGATAGTGGGGTAACCGTTGACTCCCATATCATCGCGATGCTTGTCATTCATTTTGGGGTCGACCACTTTGGCTTTCAGTTCTTCAGCCTGGGGAAAATCCAGGTAAAGGTAGATGAATTGCTTGCCTGCCGTGGCATCGAAGTCCGGCTTGGAGAAAACCTCGCTGTCGAGTTTTTTGCACCAGCCGCACCAGTCACTTCCGGTGAAGTTGATCAGGATGTCCTTGCCCTCCTTTTTCGCCTTCTCCATGGCAACGGAGATATCCGTTTCCCAAGAAAGACCCTCAGCGGCCTTTTCGGTCGCAGAAAGGAAGGGGGTAGCAACGAACATCAAAAGACACAGAAACAGGATCCCGGTCAGAGATGACTTCATGGGTTCTCCTTGCTGGGGTTTGATCCGTGAGGATTGAACAGCCCTCCTTTGGGAGGACGAAAATCACCGGAGCCGCCTTTGGGACAAGTACGGATCCTGAATGAAAGAGCCAGATTAGCCGATCGGTGGACCCTCCGGAAGCGGCTTTGAATCGCATCTGAAGCGAACCGTTGGCAATATCAGCATTTATTGACGGTTTTGAAGAGAAATGTACGGATCTTTGCGCTTCCCGGGCGCGCTCTGCGGGTCAGTCGAAGGGACGACAGATCACACACGCATTGATGCCACCGACACCCATGGAGAGTTTTCCGGAGAGTCCTTCTGGAAGAGGGACGGCTTCTTTTCCGGTAAAGTTCCGATGGACTTCGGAGATCTGTGAATTCAGCTCTGACTCGGTGAGAGATGTGGGAGCGATTTGTCCCGATTCTCCGGCAAGCATTTGTGCCGTCAATTCCCAGCCTCCGCAGACACCCATACCGTGACCGAAGGTACCTTTGCGGGCTGTCATCAGAATGTGTTCGGGAAAAAGTTTGCGTGCATTTTCAACTTCAAGGTAGTCGCCGGGAGTGGCAGTGCAGTGAAGGTCCCAGGTCGAGACCGATTCTGCACTCGTGGAGGCGGATTCAAGGGCGGAATGAATCGAAGCGGTCGGCCCTTCTTCACTCGGGGTGATGATGTGGTCGGCATCCGACGTCAGACCGACTCCCACCGGTTCCATTCCGAGGGGCTTGAATCCCCGGGCCTGCATCTTTTCGAGATCACCGATGATCCAGATACAGGAGCCTCCACTGATGTGGGTTCCTCTTAATCCGGTCAGGGGTTTGGAGACTTCACCATCATTGGAAAGCACACGGGCGGCATTGAACGCTCCCACGACCATGGAGTGTGGCGGGGGGTCTGCAGCACCGACGACGACCGCTTCCGCTTCACCGCGGGCAATGGCGTCCATTCCCAATTTGAGGGCGACTCCAAAGGTGGAACACGCCGCCACCGGCGAGAAGCTGGGCCCTGTGATCTTGCCCATCATGGTGATCTGCGTGGCCACGGAACTGTGAATATTCCACAGCAGGTTCGGTGAAACCGCATTCCAGGGTTCGAGGGGGACTCCCCAGTCTTTTCGTAACTGGGCAGCCTTCTTCATCTTGCCACGGATCACCGCGGCCTTGTTACTTTCGACCTCACCCTCAATGCTTTCGCCTTCAATCTCCCGGCTTTTTTCCAGGTACTCTTCCAGCCGGGTCGATTTTTCAGCCCAATACCGGTTCCAGGCTCTGCGAGCATCTTCCCTGGCTTCGGGGGCGACGGTTTCCGGATCATCGGGCAGGCCATTCAGTGTTTCAGGATCCGCATCCCCGGCGGTGAAAGCGGCTCTGGCAGGACAGTTTTCGGGGCTTGCCCAGAACTCATCCCAACGGGCCTGTGCGCGATCTGCGGTGAGGGCTACTTCGGAGATGGTCGGCAAATCACCGAGACCTGTACCCACGTAAACATGGGCTGCATTGCCCAGGTCCTGAAGTGTCTTTTCGATTCCGGGGTTCTGCTCGAGGGACTGAATGAAACTGCCCACCGCCATCAGGGTCGGGTCACCCATCTTGCTTTGAAGTTGACCGAAACGATTGGGGGGGAAACGGTCATCGATCCAGGAGTGATACTTCTCGAAGTCAAAGTCCGGATCTCCGACGAGAAAATTGCTGGGACCAAAGTCCTCAAACTTTTCGAGCCATGAACCTCCGGCATAAAGTTTTTCACGGAAGGTGTCGACACTGTCACAGCCGGGAGCGATCACTCCCCAACCAAAGATGCCGATTCGCGGATTTGAATCCGTCTTGACCGGGTCATTCATCGAAATCTCCTCGCCCACATCCCTGAATCTGAAGGATTTCCCGTGAACGCATAGTCCGGTGTCAGCGGTTCCTGATCCAGTGAATATCGGGTGTGTCCGGGCAGAATCACAGTCCGGGAGGAAAAAGGCTCTCTCAAGCAAAGAGAGGAAGGGGGTCAGATCCCCAGGAACCAGCGGTGGAGGCGGGGATCGGTGGTGAGCTCCGGGTGGAAGCAGCAGGCGACGCAACGTCCCTGTTGGACTGCGACCACCTCATCCTCCCTGCGGGCGATGACGTTGACCTCTTCGCCAATGCGGACAAACTTCGGAGCGCGGATGAAGACCCCTTCACCCGTGCCGGGCCCGGGTCCCGATTGCCACTCGACTTCCCCGACGAAGGAGTGGATCTGGCGACCATAGGCATTGCGGTCGACATCCACATCGATCAGTTCAAAACGGGGTGGAGCCTGCTCCGGATTCTTGCCCATCAGGATGGCTCCTGCGCAGGTGCCCAAAAGGGCCAGGGAACCTGCACGAACCCGCTCGGGAATCTGCTGATCAAGACCGTGAATCTTGAGCAGATGATGCAAAGTGGTGCTTTCGCCACCGGGGATCACCAGATGGGTAATCCCCTCCAACTCTGCGGGCTTTTTGACTTCGATGGGTTCCGCACCCGCAGCATGCAGGGATCTGAGGTGGGGTTCCACAGATCCCTGCAGGGCGAGAACAGCGGCCTGAACAGTGGCCAAGGTTTACCAGCCGCGATCCTGAAGGCGCTCCGCTTCCGAAAGCTTGCTGGCATCGATTCCCGGCATCGCTTCTCCCAGGTTTCTGGAGGCGTTGGCGAGTTCGGCCGCATCTTCAAAGTGGGCGGTGGCATGAACGATGGCCTTGGCGGTACGCAGGGGATCTTTCGATTTGAAGATTCCTGAACCGACGAAGACCGCTTCAGCGCCGAGACGCATTGCCAGTGCTGCATCAGCAGGAGTGGCAATACCACCGGCCGCAAAGTTGGGAACCGGGAGTCGGCCTTCCTTTGCCACCTGACATACGAGGGAATAGGGAGCACCGTGATCCTTGGCCAAAGTCATCCACTCCTCTTCAGGGGCAGTGGTGAGGCGGCGGATTTCGGAGTGAATCGCCCGCAGGTGACGCACGGCCTCGGTGATATCACCAGTACCTGCTTCGCCCTTGGTGCGCAACATGGCCGCACCTTCGCCGATTCGACGCAGGGCTTCACCCAGATTGGTGGCTCCACAGACGAAGGGAACGTTGAAGCGGTTCTTGTCGATGTGGTAGGCGTGATCTGCGGGAGTCAGCACTTCCGACTCGTCGATGAAGTCCACTTCGAGGGATTCCAGAATCTCGGCTTCAACAAAATGTCCAATGCGTGCTTTCGCCATCACCGGAATCGAGCAGACCTTTTGGATCTCTTCCACTTTTTCGACCGGGGACATGCGGGCAACGCCACCATCCCTGCGGATGTCGGAAGGCACTCTTTCGAGGGCCATCACCGCTACTGCTCCTGCCTCCTGGGCTACGTGGGCCTCTTCGGCTGTGGTCACGTCCATGATGACGCCTCCGCGAAGCATTTCAGCGAGGCCAATACGGGTTCTGTGAGCCTCAGAGAGCCCGGTTCCCCGGAGCGGGGAGGAATATCCGTCATTCATCGGTTGCATCCTTTCTGGCTGACAGACTGGAAAACGGCTTCAGGGGTCTTCACAGCTCTGTCACATCAGTCCGAGTTTGCACCCGGAAATGCCCCGATGCGAGCAGATCGGCGGACGATACAGGTTTCATGGGTGGATTCTGGTGGTTATTCTGTACCTCGACCTGCGGGAAATTCGGGGACATGAATCGCGGGGATACCTTTGGAGCTCTCCAATTCCTTTGGAGCTCCCCAGAGGTGGGGGAATAGAGATAGACGATTTCAGCAGGGGTATTCAGCGAACTGGGGAGAATCCCCGCGCGATCAGCCCTGATTGTTTGACGAGAGGAATACCGGTCTGTGTACCGGCTTCCACAGGTGGAGGATCTGCCCCCTGCTAACGGGGGAGTTTCGCCATCTGACAGGAGTGCAGTCTGCCCGTAGTAATAACGAGTCTGCTGATCGGCTGTGTTCGGGGGCAGACTTGTGAAGCGCAGGCATCGAGTGACTTTGATCGAATCAGTGTGAAAGAGCGCCGAGTCGTTGCGAGGGCAACGGCTTATGAGGAAAGAGCCAAGCATATGTCTTCACCCAGAGTGTGGCTGATGCTGATCCTCCTGTTCTACCCGGGTTGGGTAGAGGGTCAGTTGTTTCAACGTCCGGTTGTTCTGGAGGGTGTCAGCGCCCCGACGCGTGGCGGGACTCTCGATGATCTGACGATCATGATCCGTGGCGGCAGGATCGCCGAGATCTCCCAGACTGCAGACGTGCCACTCATGTCAAAAAAAATCCCGGCCCAGGGGCTTTTCGCCACAGCAGGTCTAGTGGATCACGCTTCCGTTCTCACCCTTCCCGTGGGCGGATCGGGAGAGGCCAAGCAATGGAGTTGGGACGGCTTTGATCGCTTCTCCAGGGATGATATCGAAATGGTTCTCTCTTCGGGCGTGACCCGGGTCCATCTGGTTCCGGTTCGCGGCAGCGGTATCTCTGGCAGATCCTGCTGGGTTTCACTGGAAGAGGCGGAAGGCGGCGGGCATGGCGTCCTGATCGAGGAAGAGGCTGCCCTTTGCATCAACCTTTCATCGGGAGCCCCTTCCGCGCGCATTCGTGCTTTCGACAAAATCGTCGAGCAGTTCAACAATGCCCGTGATCGTCGCGACAGCCTCGACAGTTATGAATCAGACCTGGAGGAGTACCTCGAGGAGCTGAAGAAGTGGGTCGAGGAGCAGGCCAAGGACGGTGAAGGGGAGGGCGAAAAGTCCTCCGAAGAGGGCAAAAAGGACGACGAGGAGAAGAAGGCACCCGAAAAGCCCCGTCGTCCCGATCTCAATGAGGACAGCGATATCCTCCTGCGTGCACTGGACCACAAGATTCCGGTGTTGATCACCGCCCGTCGATCTGCAGATCTTCTGAATGCCTGCGAGTTGATTCACATGTTCCAGTTGGACGCGATCATTCATGGGGCGGATGAAGCGGCTCTGGTGATCGACGAGTTGAAAAAGTTGGAGGACCTTTCCTTCATTATCGACCAGCCGGCGACGTCGATGGCGGTTACCGGTCCCGGAGTTCTGAGCACGACTCCCAGAAGGCCTTCCAATCTTGCTGCACTCCTGGAAGAGCATGAAATGGATTGGGTGATCGGCAGCGGAGGCTCAGGAGAAGGTCTTTGGCGAATGACCCGCAAGATGACGGGGGAGGCTGCGCTCACGAGTGCACAGTCAACGAACCTCAGAGGTCTTCGCAGTCGTCGGGATTCCCTTCGACCCGGTCAGAATCACATCGTTCTGTGGAGTGCCAACCCTGCGACCCAGCCAGCAGCTCGCCCCGTAAAGGTGATCATCGACGGTGAAGTGGTCTGGCAGGAAGCCTCTGCGGCGAGAGGAGGGCGCTTCTAATGTTGAATCGCTCCAATCATCAAAAACCGAACTCGGGAAACAGGTTGTTCCTGTTCGGTCTTGCACTGCTCTTCGCTCTGACTCTTTCCTTCCCGGCAGAAGCCGGTGGCAACGGAGTGGCGATTACCGGTGCACAGGTTCTTCTCCCCGATGGAAATCTGGAGGGGGACTGGGCGGTTATCGTCGGAAATGACGGCAAGATTCAGGCATTGGTGCCCGGTTCCACCGTCGATGAGAAGGCGTTTGACCAGGTTTACCGCGCCCCGGAAGGATCCGTCCTGACCCCGGGATTGCACGATCTCATGGGTGCGCTGGGTACGCGTGGAAAATCCGGCTCCTTGCGTTCCGGAACCGTTCTGGTCGACGATCAGCTCGACGCCGGGAGCAGTTTCGACTCTTCGGACCCGTGGCTGGATGTCGCCGCTCACCACGGGGTGCTCTACACCACTCTGGTGGCGCAGCCTCTCGGAGTCGTCAATGGAAAGAGTGCGACCTTCCTTTGCCACAGTGATTCTTCCGCCACCCGATTGGGATCCGGAAAAATGATGCTGGCACTGGGTGACTCTGTTCTCTCTGCGAACCGGGTTCCGACCAGTCGAACCGCATTGCTCTCCATCTGGAGAGAGTGGATGCAGACAGGCCCTGAGGCTCTGAAAAATCCGGGCCTTCTTTACGTGGCGGAGGGAATCGATTTGCGCCAGGCACTCGCATTGCCCTGGTCAGCCGATGCGATTCCGGTCTTCATTCACACTGGTGGTGATGGCCGTTCCCCGTTGAATCTCGTGAAAGATCTTCCCAAGCCGGTGCATATGGTCGTCGGACCTCTGTTGGATGGTGGAAGCCGTGCCCATCTCATGATGGCGGTAAAGGCTTCGAAGCAGGGGGTGGAATTAAGTTTTGCCGGTGGACTTCCGGCAGGTCCCGCCGATCACCTCCGTGGAAGTGCAGCCATGGCTGTTTCCGCGGGGATGGATGCGGCCGCTGCCCGCAGAGCACTTTTCAGTAATCCGGCGAAAGTTTCCGGAGCGCTGGAGACGGGAGAGGTTGCCGCAGGCAAGAGAGCGGATCTGGTTCTTTTCTCGGGAGATCCCCTCGACACCGCTTCCAGCGTGATTCACGTCTGGCGTGGCGGGCAGGGAACGCGGGTTGCCGAACCCGGTAAAGTGAATGAATTGGAGAGCGTCAGAAAATGAACAACACATCCAAGAACCCCCTGATGCTGTGGGTCTTTGCTCTGATCACCGGATTCTGTTTCTCGCCACTTCTTGCCGAAGAAGAGGCCGTGAAAACGATCAACTCCTATGTGGTGAAAGCGGGCAAGGCTCACCTCGGCAATGGCCAGACGGTCGACAATGCGGTCATCGTTGTCCGTGAAGGACGAATCGAAAGTGTCACCTCCGGTGGCGCTGTTCCGGAAGGACTGGAGGTCATGGAGGTTGCTGAAGTGACCCCTGGCCTGATCGATGCCAACGCCAAGATCGACGTCATGGACGCAATGCTCTATCCCACCGAGGATCCACGATTGACGATCCTTCGAGCATTGGGGATGGAAGACCAGTACCACGGCGGCGATGTCTGTCCCTGCGGAACGGTCTGTCCTGCCCAGACGCTTCACCGTCATGACGAGAGCTGTCTCTTCTGTGGATACCCGGAGCATGATCCCCATGCTCACGCTCATGATGAGGAAGAGGAAGAAGAGGAACTTGCTGAGCTGAAGCGTGAAGCGATGGCTGCCGGAGTTCCCAGTGAGAGCGGGCTGATCACGGACCAGTCGAGCGAGGTGGTTCCCCAATTCGAGATCATGGACGGTATCGATCACGGATCAAAAGATTTTGATCGTCTGCTCCAGGAGGGGGTAACCACGGTTTACATCAGTCCCGATGGATCTGCCGTGATCGGATCCCGCGGAGCCACGATGCGCACCGGCGGTCCCATCACCGATCGCTTCATGGGAACCGGTTCTGTCAAAACGGTGGTCGGTAGTGACGCCTACCGCTACGGCACCCGAAATCGCAGCCCTTTCCGCGGCTTTGTTTCCATCTACACCCGTCGTCCCGATTCCCGTATGGGCGTGGGCTGGGTTTTCCGCAGGGCATTCTACGATGCCCTTCTTCGTGCCCGGGGCCTTGAGCCGACCGGTGCCGACAAAACCTCTGCGGAGGCTTCCCGGGTTTTGCAGGGAGTCCTCGCCGGAGATGTACCGATGAGGATTCAGGCCAGAACCGGCAGCGACATCGAAACTGCCTTCCGCTTTGCCAATGAGTTTGGCATTTCCTTCACACTGGAAGATCCGGTGGAAGCGTGGAAAAGGGTCGATCTCCTCAAGCAAACAGAAACACCCGTGGTCTTCGGCCCCATCTTCGATCAGCCCAGCGGAATCACTGCGGGCTCGCGTGAAATGCGTAATCGAAGACTTCACACGGTTCGCGATCTTTCTGACGCCGGTATCCCGATGGCTCTCAGTGCGCAGGATCTGCGCGGTGAAGAGGGCCTTGCCCGTCAGGCGATGCTGGCGATTCGATTCGGTGTCGACCCTGCGGAGGCGTTGCGAATGGTGACTCAGTACCCGGCCCAGTTGCTGGGAATCGAAAAAGAGGTGGGAACCCTTGAGCCGGGACGCAGAGCTGACCTGGTTTGCTGGAACGGTTCCCCATTCTCAGCCTTGACCCGCATCGAAAAGGTCATGCTGGACGGCGTACTTTCATACGAGAGAAATTGAGCTAAACCTTCCACCCGCACTGCGGAGGAAGCATTGAAACCGAGGTAATCGATGTCGACCCTGACTCATAAATTCCTGACTCTGGGAATCGCCCTCCTGCTGCTCTTTCAGCAGGGAGTCGCCGAAGCCCAGTCATCTCCCAAGGTGGCCCTGACAGGCGGCAAGATCCTGACTGTCTCCGGTGCACCCGTCGTCGATGGAACCATTCTGATCGAGAATGGAATCATTCAGGCGGTGGGCGGAGCAGACATGGAAGTTCCTTACGACGCCATGGAAGTGGATTGCAGCGGAATGATCCTGGCACCCGGATTGGTGGATGCCCACAATCCCGCAGGATTGGACATTCCCAACGAGAATCTGTCGGTGGCCCCCTTCGTCGATGTCTACGACGCCATCGACCCTTCCCGTTTCTTCTTTGAAAACTCCCTGAGAAATGGCATCTCCACGGTTCACGTCATGCAGGGCAACAACTGCGTGGTGGGCGGAGTGAGCCGGATCGTGCATCCGATCGGTCTCTCTCCCGATGAGATGACCCGTTTGCCGGGAATCGCTCTCAAGATGTCCGTGACTCCCAAAGGTGGGTACGACCGCCTTCGCCAGCGTGCAGAACTTCGAGGTGTCTTCAGCGAGTTTGATCGCTGGCATGAAAACCTCGCCGAGACACGCTACGAACAGGAAGCGGAAAACAGTGATGAATTGAATCCCTTGCCTCCCGCCGAAGCGCGTGAGAAGGGGAAGTCGATGATCCGTGAAGAGGACCTCGACGACCGCCATCGTCATCTGGCTTATCTCGATGGAGGAAAGCTGGGGGCCTGGATCCATTGCGGTGCTGCGACCGATGTGGCTCCTGCCATCGCGATGATTGCAGACAGGGGCTGGACCGGAAGGGCGGTTCTCGTGCTGTCCGGGGACGCTCACCTTGCAGCGGCTGAGATTGCTGCGGCCAAGGTACCTGTGGTTCTTGACAGTGATCTGATCCACCGCGAAAGAGATGCCATCACCGGAGAGGTGGAGGAGACCTTCATTCCCGAGGTGATGCGTCAGAACAGGATTCGTTTCGCCCTTCAGGCGGGTCGCAGCAATGTCATGCCGGAAAATCTTTTGACCTATCAGGCTGCGCGCCTGGTTCGTAACGGCATGTCGCAGGAGCAGGCACTGCGCACGATCACTCTGGGGGCTGCCGAGATCTGTGGGGTCGCAGATCAATACGGATCCATCGACAAGGGCAAGGTCGCCAATATCGTCATGTGGACCGGGAATCCCCTGGAGATGACCTCATGGGTTCAGAAGGTCTGGATCGAAGGAATCCTCGCATACGACCGTGAGATGGATGCCCGTCTGCAGCGCCTCTTCCCAGAAATGGAGGAAGAGGAGAGTTCTGACGAATCCAAGAAGATGGAAGAAACTTCCGAGGGAGCATCCGGCGAGGAAGCCAAGGGAGAAGAGGGTTCGACTGAAGAGGGAGCTGGAGCCAAAGGGTCAGAAGAGACCCAGGAAGATGCCGAGCCCCTGAAAAAGGATGGCAAGAGCGAAGAGAAACCCGCACCCAGCCCCGCTCCCGATACTGATTCGGCAAGCAAGGGAGGACTCTAGGATGCAGACAGGCAAGTGGACCCGGTTGACCGGGTTACTGCTCCTGATACTGGTGTTGCTCCCATCGGCAGAGGTCCGGGCAGGCGGAGATTTTGTTCTTCGCGCCGGGCATTTGCATACCGGGCAGCAATCGCTTGTGGATGGAGCCATCGTTGTTCGAGATGGCCGTGTCGTGGATTGCGGTCCATGGGCCCAGATCTCCGCCGGTTTGGTGGGTGATCTTCCGCTGTTGCATTGGCCTGACGCCTATGTGACACCCGGGCTCGTTGCGGCCTCCAGTGCGGTTGTCGGTCCCCACCGTGGTGACGAATCGATTTCCGCCGCATTCCGGGCCGTCGATGGATACAACACCTACGGCGATCATCGCCCACTCCTGGAAACAGGCGTGACCACGATTCATGTCAATCCCGGTGAACACCGACTGATGTCGGGTCAGGGGGCGGTGGTGAAGCTGGAGGGTGCTCCTGCCGGCAGGGTTCTGGTCGATTCATCCGACCTGGCGATCTCCCTCAGGGATCGGGTCGACAATCCCGATCCCCTTCTGGAGATTCCCTTCCCCGCTTCCAGTGATGTTCAGATTGAACCGCCCGCGCCGCAAAGACCCGCAAGCCGAATCGATCGGCTTCTGGCCTTGCGTGAGGCCATCGATATGGCGGGAAAAGATTCTCTCGCCCACGGTGAGCTCGCCAAGGTCTGGGGCACCGGTGTTCCCATGCGTATCTCCGTGGATGCCGCTCCCGATCTTCAGGGCATGCTTCAGATGATGCAGTCGGAAGGTCGTCAGGGATATCTTGTAGCGGATGCCATGGTGGGCGGCATGGAAGCCGATCTGGCTGCTGCCGGAGTTCCGGTGGTCCTGCGAATGAGAGGGCCTCAGGGGGATATTCCCAACGGAGGCGTCCTTCGCTCCCACGGTTTTCCGCATCTGAAGGACAGTCCCGCATGGGCGCTGGCCCCTCCCGGTGATGACCTTTCCCAGTTGGGTTGGGCGATGAGTGAAGCAGCCGCTGCGATGGATTCCCCGGAATCGGTGATTCCATGGGTGACTCACAATGCAGCCCGCATCCTCGGAGTTGCAGACCGGGTGGGACACCTCCATCCCGGAGCCGACGCCGATATCGTGGTCTGGAATGATGCACCCTGGAAGATTCACGCCCGTCCCCTCGAGGTTTTTGTCGAGGGTTTGAGAGCGTGGCAGCCGGAAGAGCAGCACACCAAAGTGATCAGCGCGGAGACGATCTGGATCTCTCCAGGGGAACAGTTGACTGATGCCCAGGTCCTGATCGAGAACGGTGTCATTACCGCGGTCGGTCACCGTGTTCCTCACCCGCCGCATTGCCAGGTGATCGACGCCGGACCCGGCAGTTTTCTTGCCCCGGGATTTATCGATTGTTACGGCCATCTGGGATTGGAGGGTGACTCCGCCTCGATGGGAACGGGAGATCGATTGCACCGGACGCTTGGGGTGACCGGCGACCGTGAGCACAGCGTGGCTCTGGCTGGAGTGACCAGTCAGTTGCTGGCACCGAAGCGACTGCAGCGTGGTGCAGGGATAGGGGTTCTCGCCAAAACTTCCGGAGACAGTCGTGAAGCGCGGATCGACGAGCACTACTCGATGCTTCTCCTGGAAATCTCCGATAGCGGATTCGGGGCGATTCGTCGTCTCTTTGATCAAGGGCAGAAATACCTCGAGTCATGGGAAAAATACGAAAAAGATCTCGCCGAGTGGAAGAAGAAAATAGAAGCCGGGGAGAAGATAGAGAAGAGCAAGCAGGAGGAAGTCGAGGAGATTCCGGAAGAAAAGCTGGATGACCCCCTGACCGGAATCTGGGAGATGACCATCAGTGGTGGTCCGATTCCCGAGCCTGAAAGCGCCACTCTTTCGATCACCCTGACCGGATCAGAGTGGGAGGGTCGACTGGTCGAGCCTGCACCGCCCGTTCCGGTGCGGATGGTCGGCACTCTGGAGGGGACGACTCTCAAGGGGACCATCGAAGTTCCCGACGGAGATCTTCCGGATACCCCGCGGATCGAGGCGGAACTCACCGGTGAAGATTCGATGGAGGGCAAGATTTCGATCCTGGCCTTCTCTGCGGATCTTTCCGGGACCCGGACCAGCAAGGAGGCGAAAACCTTCAAGGTCACCCGTCGGAAGAAGCAGGACGATGATGGCCGACCGAGGCCGCCCAGAGTCCGGGCGACTCTGGAACCGATCCGCTCGGTGCTGGAAAAGAAGATTCCGGTTCTCGTATCGGTGAGAGGCTTCAACACCCTGCCGTCCGTGGTCGATTACTTCACCGGCAAAGAGATTCCTTTTGCCGTTCAACTCGATCAGTTCATGCGCTTCCATAAGGATCTTCTTCTGGAGAAGAAAATCCCCGTGTTGCTGCCGGATCAGATGAGTTTCGAAGCTGCCGACACCACCTACATGCCCTCCACCTGGTTGGGACGCTCAGGAGTGACTGTTGGCTTCAGAAGTTCCGCTGCTGATGGCGCCCGCAGATTGCCCTTCAGGGTCCGTGGAGAAGTGGCCAATGGAATGGCGGCGGATGCGGCGCTGGATGCGCTGACCCGGGGAGCGGCCAAGGTGGTCGGTGCCCATGACCGAATTGGTCAGATCGGCGTCGGCATGGAAGCAGACCTGCTCATTTGGAAGGGACATCCTTTCGAAGGGGGTAGCCGCCTCGAGAGGGTATTTGTCAATGGAGAGGAGGTCCAACGATGAGGATCTCTGCCAATCAATGGATTTTGAGTCTGGCCTTCCTGTTCCTCGTTTGTCTTTCGGCGGATGCAACCGCCGAGACTCTGGCATTCAAGGTCGGCAAGGTGGTGACCTTTGATACCGAAGAGCGGGTGATCAACAACGCGACCGTGATCGTCGAAAATGGAAAGATCACGGCGGTGGGGAAATCGAAAGAGATCATGATCCCTGCCGGAGCAAAGGTCTTTGAGCACAAGGATCTGTGGCTGGTTCCCGGCTTTGTCGAGTGCCACAACCACACCGGAGGCGGATCGCCGGACCTCCATGACTACGTCTACCTGACAAACCCCGGATTGCGCACGCTGGAATCCATCGTCCCCGACAACCCGGAGATGATTCGCGCTCGCGCCGGTGGTGTGACGACGGTACTGACGATTCCGGGTAGCGGAAACAATATGTCCGGCTTCGGCACGATCATGAAGACCTCCGAGGGCACGGTTGCGGAATCCGTCATCAAGGCTCCCGGATCCCTGAAGATCGCCCAGGCAGGAAACCCGGAGCGTTACTTCTACGGTGTGGGACGTTCCTTCATGAACTTCAACACCCGTCAGACCCTGCGCAAGGCACGGGATTACCACTTGGCAAGAACCGAGTGGGAGGAGGGTCGCCTCGAGGTCGAGCCCGCCTTCAACCTGAACTGGGAAGAGTTCCGACCGCTGTTCCGTCGTGAAACCGTGGCTTCGGTTCACACCCAGATTTACCAGGTCCTGATGACCACCGTCAAAATGGTTGCAGGAGAATTCAACATCCGCACGGTGCTGGATCACTCCACCTTCGACGCCTGGAAAGTCGCTCCGCTCGTCAACGCGGACGAATCGATTTACACCATCAATGGACCGAGACAGCTTCACTACGATCGCACCCAGAGACGACTGATGGGCAATGCTGCCCGCTGGTGGCAGGGGGGTGTCCGCAAGTTGGGTATCAATACCGACTCTCCGGTGGTACCGCAGGAAGAGTTGGCCTACCAGGCGAGCATGGCCTGCTACTACGGCTGGAAGCCCTACGAGGCGCTGAAGGGGATTACCAAGATTCCCGCAGAAGCGCTGATGATGGACCACCGTCTCGGCAGCATCACTGTGGGCCTCGACGCCGATTTTTGCCTTTGGACCGGTGATCCGATCGACCCCCGTTCATCCTGCGAGATGACGGTGATCGATGGTGAAGTCACCTACGAAGCCAGTGAGAAGAGGGTTTTCTAATGAGAATCATTCAATGGACCTGGATCCTTGCCCTGCTGGCGGGGGTCTCCTCGGATCTGCTGGCGGGTGACCGGGTCACGGTTATTCGTGCAGGCTCCGTGATCACGGGTACCGGTGAGACGATCAGTCCCGGTGAAGTGGTCATCGAAGATGGCAAGATCACCCTGATTGGCAATCAGCTCGAGATTCCTGACAACGCCAAAATTATCGAGGCCCGAAATCAGACTCTGATGGCGGGACTGGTTCTCTCCCGAACGAGCCAGGGGCTGATCGGCGGAAGAGTCAGCGGTGTAGGCTGTGACCAGACGGTTCTCAGTCGTTGGGTCGATGGGGAAATGGACTGGGAATCTTTCCTTGAGGCTGGATTTGTTGCTGCCGCCTTTGTTCCTGCCGGCACCGGATTTCATGGACAGGCAGTCATCGTGCACACCGCACCTGAAGCAGAAAACCGGATCCTCAAGGAGTCGGTCTATCTGCCACTGACGGTGACGGGCTCTACTTCACTCTACCGAACTGTGTCCCAGGCCTTTGACGGTGCCCGCAAGGAAATCGAAAAGGTGAAGAAGGCTCGCGAAGAGTGGGACAAAAAGCAGGAAGAGGCCAAGAAGGCCGCCGAAGAGGCGAAGAAGAAGGAAGCGGAAAAAGGAGACAAGGACAAGGCTGCAGCCGAGAAGGGGGACAAGTCCAAAAAAGACGAAGGTCCCAAGGAGTTCAAGGCGCCGCCGATGAATCCGGCTCTGGTTCCGCTGGTGGATATTCTCGAAGAGAAAGCCTCCGCCATGCCGCTGGTGATCTCGATCTCTTCTCCCGGTTCGATGCTGCATGTCGATGCGGCCATGTCGAGCGTCAAGGAGCTGGAGGATCGGGATCCACCTTCGATTTTCGTCTTGCCGGGAGCCCGCAACGGCGCATTCCATGAAGTGGTCGATGAACTGATCGAACGCAAGGCGACGGTCATGATTCCTCCCGGAATGAGCGTTCTGCCCGATACCTACTATCGCTACCACGTCCCTGCTGCACTCTCACGGGGAGGGTGTTCTGTGATCAGCCTGCCGCGTGCGGACAGTGCCAGTGGCATGAGAGATCTTCCGGGATATCTGGCGGAGCAGGTTCGATACGGCATGTCTGAAAAGGATGCGATCGCCTCACTGACTTCTGCCCCGGCAAAGTTTTTGGGACTGGGCGATCAAATGGGGACGATCGAGGAGGGCAAAGCGGCCCACCTGATTCTTCTCAATGGATCGTTACTCGACCCGGGAGTGAAAGTCATGAAGACCATGATCTCCGGTGAAGTGGTCTGGGATCGGGAGGATCGCTGATGTTGAAGAAGATTCGAACCATCACCGCTCTGTTGGCTTTTGTCATCGTCTTCACGGACATGCCGGTGATTCCGGGTGGCTACAGTTTGTGCGAGAGCATCTCTGAAGCACAGGATCCACCGCGACGCCGTCGTGGACGTCGCCGTCAGGCTCCTCCTCCCGCACCGGAACCGGAGCCGGAGAAGAAGGAGATTGTCGCTGCAGACTCGGACGATGAATACCTCGTCATCCGCGGGGCCACCCTTCACACCGTGACAGGTGGAACTCACCGAAACGGAACCCTGATCTGCAAGAACGGCAAGATCTACCAGATCGTTGCCGGTCCTGTGGATGGCCCGGAGGGGGCAGAGGTGGTCGACGCGACGGGGCACCATGTCTATCCGGGTCTGGTCGCATTTCGTTCTTCTGGCCTGGTCGGTTCCGGCGAAGCTGAGAAGAGCCAGGACCCCTTCGATCTCGACACGACGATGGGTCTGGCCGCCGGAATCACTGCTACCTGGAATGGCTCGAGAGTCACCAAGCTGGTTCATGGGAGCCTTGAGGATCTGACGATCCGCCCCAAATCATTCAGCAGTATCAATTACAGCTACAGGAATCCCAGAGGACGCAGTGAATTGCGTCGTGCGATGGATCGGGTTCAAGAACACCTGAGAGCGTTGGAGCGCCACGCTGAGGAGAAAAAGAAAGATCCGGAAGCCAAAGCCCCCGATGACAAATGGATCAAGGGGATCTACGCCACGGTTCGCAGTCTTCTCACCGGACAAAGCCAGGCTCTGGTTCGTGCCCGTTCGATGGCGGAGATTCGCGAGTATTCAGCCTTGGCCCGCAAATACGGTTTTGAGATCGTCTTTGAGGGGGCCGAGGAGGGGTGGATCGATCCCGGGGTTCTTTCGAGAACCGGAGCCAGTGCCGTCATTTCACCTCGCGCCCGCGTGGATGCCAATGAGGACCTCAATCGTGAAAGTGGATCGAGCATTGAGAATGCCAGAATGCTCCACGATGCCGGTGTGCCGTTGGTCATCATTCCGCAAAGCACAGGTATTGCTCTCTGGGGACTCGCCGGGCGGGATTTGTCTCACCTTCCCCTGGAGGCGGCCTTTGCGGTAAGAGGCGGTTTGCCAGAACAGGTCGCCATCGAAGCGATCACCATCGAACCTGCGAGATTGCTGGGTGTGGCTGATCGTGTGGGCTCACTTGAGGTGGGAAAAGATGCCGACTTCATCATTACCGACGGAGACCTGCTCAGTTACATGACTCTGGTTCGTTGGGCTTTCGTCAACGGCAAGATTCAGTACGACAAGGAGGAAGAGGGCATTTTGGATCACATCAGACCCGATGGTGATCTCGACGCTCCTCCGCCGGACGATCACTGGCCACGCCGATTGGGAGATCCCCTCAAAGGCTAGTCTCTGCCTTTCATGACTCACGTTATTGGGCCGTCCTTCCGGGATTGACACTTCCGGAAGGACGGCTTGAATTGATCTCACAGTGTTCCTGCAGTACGCCCTCTCAGCGCGTTCATCCCCTGTGAGAATGGTCCCAAAATGCCACCCCAATTTTCCCGGATTTTCCGGTTGTCCATTCAGATCCTCTGCCTGATTGCCATGCTTCAGGGGCCTCAGCTCTGGTCGCAGTGTGTGGAAGATGATTTGCAGGTCTTTGGTATCAACCCCGGGGATCGGGTGGGCCGTTCTGTTGCCGTCAGTGGAGGCCGGGTTTTTGTCGGTGCTATCGGTGACGATGGCGGAGGCTTTCTCAGTGGCAGTGTCCGTTCATTCAGAAGAGGGGTTTCCGGGTACCAGTTGGAGCATGTCTTCAGTGGATTGTCCGGGGCAGAGTACGGATCCTCTTTGGCAGCGGATGAAAACTGGCTCGCCATCGGTGCCGTCGGGCTCGGATACATCGAGATGTGGAAGAGGGACCGTTTTGGGTGGGTTTACGACTCGATCATCGTCGACAGTCAGGGTGCAGATGGGGACGGCTTCGGTAGTAGTCTCGATCTTAAAGACGGCGTACTGGTCGTCGGAAGTCCCACATATACGACCGATGTCGGAGAAGCAGGTTGTGTCACAGTCTGGCGACTCAACTCCATGGGCCAATGGCAATTCGAAGAGAGACTGTTGGCTGAAGACAGAGTTGAAGGTGATAACTTCGGAACCTCCATATCGGTAGACAGCCTTGGGCAACTGTTGGTCGGATCACCTGGCAGAGATGCTTCAGGGGTCGATAGCGGAATTGCCATTCTGTATTCAGGCGGTCCTGATGGTTGGTTTGAATCGGCCAGATTTGGTAACAATGTGGCACAGCCGGGGGACAGATTTGGAACCTCTGTCAGTCTCCTGGATGATTACGCTTTCATAGGCAGTCCCTATTCCAGTTTTTCCGGGCCCTTTGCCGGACAGGTGGTTTCCTATCGCCGGTCGAACTCGATCTGGATTCTTCAGCCCTTCCTGACACCGGACAGCGGTTCTTCTGGAACCGGTTTTGGAGCGACCCTTGCCATCGACGGAAATCTATTGGCAGTGGGATCGCCTATGGACATGGGTAACGAGGCAATGCCAACCGGAAGAGTGCGAATCTATCGCTACATTCAAGAGTGGATCCACGAGAGTGATCTGACTGGATACGCTGGTTCATTTCTCGGAACGGCTCTCGCCATGGACAAGGGAATGATCTTCGCAGGAGCTCCTCTCGATTCGACTTCCGCTGTTCTTGGAGGGGGTGTGAAGTTCTCAGTCAGTGGAGACAGTGATTGCGACGGAGATGGTGAACTCGATGCCTGTGAGATTGTCTCAGGGGCTGAAAACGACTGCGATCTCGACGGAATCCCCGATTCCTGTGCAATTGCTGAGGGTCTGGTAGCGGATTGTGATGGGGATCTCATTCCTGACAGTTGTTCGACCCTTTCAGGAGGAGTTGCGGATTGCGACGCGGACGGTGTCCCGGACGAATGCTCCACAACTCTGGGTCTGGTGTCGGACTGCAACGAGGATCTGATTCCCGACGTTTGTCAGCAAGACTGCAACCAAAATGGGGAACCGGACGTCTGTGAAGTTCTCATTCCCTCAAATGACTGTGATCAAAATGGTCAGCTGGATGAGTGTGAGGTCAGCAATGGCCAGTTGTCCGATTGTGACGGAGATGGTCTCCCTGATATCTGTGAAGATGACTGCGATCAGGATGGTCTGCCTGACGTTTGTGCAGTCCTTTCCGGAGTAGTCGAGGATTGTAACGGTAACCTGCATCCGGATGTTTGCGATTTGAGTGATCCACTGTTAAACACGAATGCCAACGGTTACGTAGATGATTGCGAACCGACTTTTATCCGCGGGGATGCAGATGGTACCCCTGGAGTCCGGCTGGCAGATGCGGTGCTGCTGATCTCAAGGGTTTTTGGTGATCTGGTGATCGTCAACTGTGAGGAAGCCGCCGATGCCAATGGCGATGGATTCCTGGATATTTCTGACGGCCTCTACCTGCTCTTCTATGAGTTTTCTGGTGGAGCCAGTCCACCTTCACCATTCCCTGAGTGTGGAATCGCCCCTGTTGAGGCCCATTTCTCATGCACTGAACATCCATCCTGTCCCTGATTCAGGGAAGGCTGGAAAGGTCCAGTGAAGTGAACGTGCCGGAATTGATATGGGCGATTTTCAAATCGATGTAATCGATGGGGATCCCCCAGCCACTATGCACTGCCTGACGATACTTTTGCATCTGCTCCTGATACTTTTCGATCAGTTCCACTGAGTCCTTGGCCAGAGTATCCGTTTTGAAGTCGATCAACTCAGCGCTCACCACTTGATTCCCAATCTTTCGCATGACCATGCGGTCAATGACTCCATGGAAATCACGGTCACCGATTCGGGTCAGGATCGGGATTTCCATTTCCACAACGATTTGATCATCGCCTTCGCAGTTCAATCGCTGTCGGGTCAGATTCTCGTCGAAGATTTCTGCGAAAGACCCCTTGGTGAATGCTTCGCAGACGAGAGTCACCGCCTCTTGGTGGAGAGACTCTTCACGCGGAAATCGTGACTTGAGACTTTCCATGGCTACAGTCGGAGACAGATCGTTCCACAGGCACTGCTCCAGCAAGTAGTGAGAGAGGTTTCCGAGTTGCAATGCCTTGCGACGCGGGGCAGTCAAATGCCCCGCTCTTCCGGAAGCCCTGCTCGCCCTTTCCTTTAGGGAATTCGGTTCCGGGCGACGACTGCCGACCGGAATTCGGGCACGCTCACTACTTTCCTCATCGGAAGAATGACTTTCGGGTTTGCCGATTTCGTACAAAACATTGCCGGCAGAGAGTTCTGCACCCGGTGCCAGTTTTTGGACGAGAAGGGAGGCGTAGGAGTCCGCAGAGTATTCTCCCTTTTTGGGTGGTTTCGGCAGCAGCATGATCAGTGTGTGCTTTGCCCTGGTCATGGCGACATACAACAGACAGAGAGCTTCGGTAAGTCGTTGATCCCGACTCTGCTGATACATTTGGGGGTAGGGTTCACCGACCAGAGAGAGGTGTTTCTTGCCAACGTATCGGGACAGGTGGACCGGCTGAAAATCGTTCTCGAGTGTGAGAAGGCCAGGAATCACCTGGAACCAGCGGAAATCCAGTTCGGGAAGGATGACGGAATCGAACTCAAGACCTTTGGCCTGGTGAATCGTCATCACCTGTACAGGAGATCCCCCCGGTCGTGGAACGGACCGGTTACGCAATCCCTCAATCAGGTCTGCCAGTCGCAGACCATGAAATCCGATCGATCTCAATTGCTCCATGAACTGCTGGATACGTAAATGATCTTCCTCGGTACAGACCTTTGCCAATTCATCACAGATGGGGCTGAAGACTTCTGGTAATCCCTCTGAATAGATTCGCTCCCGGAGTTCATCGAGAACGGTTCTCCACGGGCTGTCAGGATCTTTTTTCAGAATCCCCGGGAGTGGCGAGCGTTCCACTGCCACTCCGAGAGTACTGTCACCGGGATGTTCGATCCATTCGAGCAGGGCGATCAGTCTACCGACGGCAGGCGAATCGGTCAGGGGGTTTCCGCGTTCTTCACTGGCTTCGATGCCCTTTGCTTTCAGTGCGTTGACCAAATGGGAAATCTGCTGATTTTTACGGACGAGGATGGCAATGGTGCCGTCGGGTGAGAGGCGCTGCAGTCTCTCCACTTCGGCAAGGGTATCCAGATAGGGGCAGATTTTACTCGACTTGCCTTCATGCTCATTGGCAATTCGCAATGTCACATGACCCGCTTCCCGGGGACCACGCGGAGCTGCCACCCGATGTTCATCGAAGAGGGTGCTCCACTTGTCGACAGCCGCCTGATCCTCAATTTCCGGCGCTGCAGAGCCGAGATCCCCAAAGGTCTGGTTCACACACTCCAGAATCGGGGCTGATGATCTCCAGGATTCGTCAAATCGTTCTTCGGATCCGGGCAATAGTTTTTGTTCAAACAGG
Source organism: Planctomycetia bacterium (assembly GCA_012269595.1). Taxonomy (GTDB): domain Bacteria; phylum Planctomycetota; class UBA8108; order UBA1146; family UBA1146; genus UBA12191. The sequence continues at coordinate 38,356 of JAAXJX010000005.1, forward strand.
TCCATCACTTCAGCCCGGCCACCGCGCCAGCCATAGATGGCCTGTTTGCTGTCCCCGACGCAAAAAATCGATCTCCCACCGGCACTGTCCGCTGCCAACTCATCGATCAGGGGGTCAAGAACCGCAAACTGGATCAGGGAGGTATCCTGAAACTCATCGAGAAGGAGGTGCCGAACTGAAGCATCCATGCGGTCATCGACGAGGCCCATCTGGCCAAGAACACGGGCCTGCAGAAGAGCCACAGGGACATCACTGTAGTTGAGGCCACCTTGTTCCTTGAGTCCGCGGCTTCTTTCGGTGTCGTACTTCTGTAAAAACTCACCGGTGGACTGATTCTGCACTCGAATCAATGCCGAGTATTCACTGCCCAACTGTTGGAGGAAGGTCTGAATCGCTTCGAAAAGGTCGTCGTCTATTTCGACCCGGTCAAAGATACGTTCACCCTGGATTACCTTGGACAGAAGACCTTTTTCGCAGGCAGCGAGCCTCGTCAAGAGGTCTTCTCCCCAGACTTCCTGAATGGTTCGCAGACCATTCTCCCAGTGTTTGCGTTTCTTTTTGCCTGCTTTGTCTTTGGGGCACTCGAATCGGAGAACAGTTTCCCATGCACGTTCGAGGTCTGCAGGTTTGGGGCCTCCACAGTCAGCGGGCAACTCCCAGGCATGTGGGGGAAACTCGCGCCACTTTTCGTGGAAGTCAGAGACGAGCCTGTCCAGATCCGCAGCAACCTGACTGCTGAGCTTTCCCTTATTGAGGCGGTGCATCAATTGCCGGGCTTCCCGGGTTCCCTCTTCTTCCAGAATCTTCTGGATTGCTCCGGTGCGAATCTTGTTCAGGGATTCTTCATCAAGAATTTGCCAGCCTGGAGAGAGATCGCATTCGTAGGTAAATCCTGTGGCGATCCGCGAGAAGAAGGCATCCAGAGTAGAGACCTGGCATTTGTGGAGTACAGAGAGCATCTGAGTCAGAGCGGGTTCAATCCGGTTCCTGATGGCCTCTTCCTGAGAGGTGGCTTCCAGTTCCGAAACGAGTTGAGTAAACCCTTCCAGTTTCAGGGCATCGGTCAACTCTGACAGTCCCTTGGGCTCGAGTGCCTTCAGCAACCTGTCGAGGATTCTTTCCATGATTTCCCCGGCAGCAGTGCGGGTGAAGGTCACTGCCAGAATGGAGTCGGCGGACTCTCCACAGAGAATCAATCCCAGATAACGGGTCGTCAGAGCGTAGGTTTTTCCGGAGCCGGCGCTGGCTCGAATCATACGGTGATAGGGAAAACTCATGCCTCCACCTCGTCTTCCGTGGAAGCTTCCAGCATTGCCGAAAGGCTTTTCTCAGCATCGATGACCACGCCTGCAAGGGCACGGTCCCATGGGGGAGTCAACACTTCGAGGATTCGTTCTTGCGGAGAGAGAATCTCCGAAGCGATTTCATGGGCACGCGAGATGGCATCATCGAAGTCGTCGTCGGTCCATGCTGCGATTTGAACTGAGCGTGCCGAAGTGGTTCCAGGAAGATTGAAAAATCCGACCTCCGGATCTGCTGGCAGCTGAACGCCCTCAAGAACCAGAGTGGACGCGAAGTGACGATACAGGGGGAGTTGCAGTTTTTTCCACTCCGTATCCCTCCCAGGGCGCCTTCCATGGTCCTTTTCTGGAGAAGGTCCCTGTTCACTGGTTTTGTAGTCGAGGATGCGCCACTCACCGGTTTTTTCATTGCGATCAATTCGATCGATTCTGCCCGAGACTCCGATACTTCCTTCCGGAACAGTCAATCTGCAGTGTTCCGGATCGAGTGCAATCTCCGTGGCCATGATTTTCCAACCCTGAAAACGCAGTGTGGTTTGTTGGGTCGCCCAGATCTCGAGTCGCGCCCGGGCCTGCTCAACCTGGACCAGAACCGCTGCACGGGGATGCTGTGCCAGTTTTATTCGGCAGTATTGGTCGAGAAGGGACTCGACCGCTTCGAGAATGGCATCCCTGTCCTTGAGATCCCGCAGCGCTTCGGTTTTTCCGTACGTCTCCAGAACCCAATGAACCATGTTTCCGAAGGCCATTGGCGACAGTTGCAAATCACGATCGTGACACTCGGAGCAGTTGAGGGTGCGTTCCAGTTGAAAGAGGACTGGGTCCGCAATCCAGCGGGCGAATCCGGTTACCGAGATTTTTTCAGGAGTGGGAGTGTCGATCGATCGTGGTGGGCCAAGATCCGCAAACTCCTCAGCGGGTTCTGTGATTTGCTCTTTCAAAAACACCCGCTTGCCGGGATGGAGGAAATCCCTCAGTCGTTGAACTCCCGCTTCACCGCGGAGCAGGAGACGTGAGGGGAGTTGCGGATTACCCTGCGAATCTCTGGCTGAAAGAGCAACGACAGTGTGACGTCGTCCATCGACCAGACTGCGAAGCAGGTGAGTGTCGCGGGCGACCCTTTCCTCATAGCCGGGGATCCCCAGTTCCCTTCTCAATGATTCAGGAATCAGGGGATCGGAGGTCAGAGATCCTGACAGTTTTCCTTCGCTGATACCGGTCAGTATCAAGTGGGGCGCCTCATCCATCGCCAGTTCAAGCCAGCCGAGTCCCTGAATTGAGGAGGGGTCATTTTCTTCCGGAATCAGGGAGTCCATCGTCAAGGCGCAAACGAGACTGACAAAGTTGTCTGCGGCCAGACGCAGTTCTGTTTGAGGACCACACTCACGCAACTTTTCGAGGGTTTCGATGAGCAGATCTCCCTCACCCTCGGGAATCAGTGGGAATCCATCGGCATCTGTTCCGACGAGATTTCCGAGAACTTGCAGGTATTGGTCGATTCGAAGATGCAGAAGATCCTCGTCGCTCATGAGAGGAGACAGTTGTTCCTGCAAGTGAAGGAGTGCCGGAGGAGCGTTCGGGTCTTCTGCCTTATCCGGTTGGCGCTCCGTGCTCCAGCGATCGAGATCTTTCAGGACTTCGACCTCGGCACCTTTACGGTCTGTTCTCATGGGTAGTCGTTTCAGCACGAGTGGGTGGCGTGCGAGACCGGAAAAAGCGGAAAAGGAGCCTCCAGTAACGACCCTTCGAATCCCTTCAACCAGTCGACCCGTAGAGGTCAGTGAGTGGGGTTTTCCTGCAGCAGGATGGATTCCCATGCCATGTCTACGAAGACCCTCGGTTAACCATGGGGTCAAATCCTCATCCAACAGACCGAGGGAGACGTCCTCCATCTTTTCGATCGAAGTCTGGTCGGAGATATGTTGAACGACGGCGAGGGTCAGGTCCGCAGGTTGGTCGGCAACGATCATGGGAATCGAATCGGGGAGTTCCAGCTGCGACCACATTTCTGGGATCGGTCGCCCCCAGTCGTCGTAGAGATTCTGGTCTTCACTTTTGGCGTCGATCCAGATCTGGCAGAGGCAATTTTTCTCGAGCCATGCTCGCGTCGTTGACGGCAACTCGAGAATTCCGATCAGGATCACTTTTCTGTGGGCTTCACGAGGGGAAGCCTGGTTGAACCCTCCGGGGTGGACTCCCCAAGTGCGCAGCAACTCCAGGCGGGAATTTTCCAATTCCTCGACCACGAGTAATCGTTTGGCCGCTTCGGTATCGCGGGGGGCCATGCAGTGGGCGGCAGCCCCGGGATTGGACCCCTCCTGTTTGAGTTGACGAACGGTATTTGAGAGTAGTTGACCGACTTTCAACAATCCGGTGGCATTCCCGCTGGTGGTTTCCTCAATCCCCAGTAACTCCTTCTGTGGGAGGGAGGCGGCCTGAAGGGTCATTAACCAGGAGAGTCTCTCTTCTTCGGGAGTGATCCGCGGAAGGTCCCGATCGATGAGTTGGGTCTCCAACTGACCCGGAGTCTCAATTTCAGGGGGGAGAAGACCGACTCCACGGTCATGGCTGATTTTCGTCAGTTGTCGAAGGAGGAGGCGGGCGGCCCTGCTACCCGGAAGAACCACCAGGTGGCCCCTGAGATCGATGGGTCCGGAATCGCCAGACTCACCAGAGACCTCTGCGACCAGACGCTCGGCAGCGGCCCGCAGAAATCCCTGGGATTTTCCCAGAAAGTGACGTTCGACCCTCGACATGGGGCTTTCTCCCTCCTTCAGATTTACGCCTGAAGTGTCAGAAACTGACAAGGTCTGAACTTGCAGGTTGAAAAGTTCCCCGTCAAGACGGTCCGTACTGATGGCCTCTGGGCCTTCCCAAGGGTAAATTCAACCCCATGGCTTCCCACACTGACCCCTCCTATGGATTTGTGATCGACAACCGAAGTTGCATCGGTTGCCACGCCTGCACAGTGGCTTGCAAGACCGAGCACTCTGATCCGGTCGGGATCAACAAGACCTGGGTCCAATATCTGGAAAAAGGGGTCCATCCCCGAGCAGAGCGTGCCTTCCATGTTTTGCGATGCAATCACTGTGCAGATGCTCCCTGTGTGGAAATTTGCCCCACAGCCAGCCTCTCCGTTCGCAAGGATGCCATCGTCGATTTTGATCCCGGGAGGTGCATTGGCTGCAAAGCGTGCATGCAGGCCTGTCCTTACGACGCCATCGATATCCACCCGGAGACGGGGACCGCGACAAAATGTAATTATTGCAGTCACCGTGTCGACGCCGGTCGAGAACCGGCATGTGCTGTCGTGTGTCCCACGGGAGCGATCGTGACGGGAGATCTGGCTGATCCAGAGAGCCGTATTGCACGATTGGTGGCGGGTGAACCGACGATGGTTCGCAAGCCGGAAAAAGGAACCCGGCCCAAGATTCACTACATCGAAGGCCATGTGGAGGCACTCGATCCTCTCGCCAGTCAAAGACCACAGAGAACGCTCTGGGGTCAAAGGCAGGAGGATGGAACCGACGATGCCGAGAACCCGGTGACATACCAGCGGGGAGCTCCAACGCGGACCTACGATATCCAACAGCGTCACGCTCTCAGCTGGGGCTGGAAGGTCAGTGCGTACCTGTGGACAAAGTCGATTGCTGCGGGAGCACTGATGGTTCCCGCACTGCTTTGGCCCTTTGAAAGACGAAGCCTGATCGATGGGGCCCTCGACATCGCCTGGCCTCTGGCGTTGATTTTCATGGCTGTGACCGGAGTCTTGCTGGTCGCCGACCTGAAGAGACCGGAGAGATTCCTCTGGGTTCTTCTGCGGCCTCAATGGTCCTCCTGGCTGGTTCGTGGAGCCTATGGAATCACTCTCTACAACGGAGTCCTGGTTGCAGGGTGGTGGTTGGGTGAGAGCAGTTCGAGTGGTCTCGGCGCACTGTTGTTACTGGCAGGGGGAGTCCTCGGTACTTTTGTCGCAGCCTACTCCGGCTGGCTCTTTGGCCAGGCGAAGGGAAGAGACATGTGGCAATCGGCCCTGTCGCCACTCCATCTGGGTCTGCAAGCTGTCGTAGCCGGAGCAGCTGCACTCTGGTTGTTGAACCCCGGTGAACTGGGAGAACTCAAGGGCCTGTTACTCTTCTCCCTGATCCTGGAAACCCCTTTCGTTCTTCTCGATGTCCATGGACGCCATTCCACCGAAGCTGCCCGTCGTGCTGCCCACTCGATTCTGGAAGGGCGACGTGCACCGATTTACTGGGTGGGGGTTCTGGGCCTTGGAAAATTGGTTCCATTGCTGTGGATCTCATTCCTCGATACCGGATCGGGATTGGCCGTCATCCCCGCGCTTTTGGCGTTGCTGGGAATAGCCCTTTGGGAACACCTGTGGGTGGAGGCTCCGCAACGCCTCCCCCTGGCATGAGGAGAGATCAGCATGAGTAAGATCAGCTGGATCGAAAAGCTTGCCGGACTTGTCGGGTTGGTTCCCCGAGAAAGAAAGTGGCCCGATCCCGACCCCTATGGAGAAGGATTGTTGCGCTATCCTCCCTTCGAGAAATGGCTTGAAGTGGAAGAGCTGGACAGCAAGCGCAAGCCACGACGACTGGCGATGGTCCCGACGACCTGTTTCAACTGCGAGGCTGCCTGTGGGCTGTTGGCTGCTGTGGACAAGGACTCCCGGGAGATCCTTCGTCTCGAGGGAAATCCTCTGCACCCCGGAAGCCGCGGAAAAAACTGTGCCAAGGGACCTGCGACGCTGAATCAGGTACAGGATCCGGAGCGAATTTTGCAGCCGATGCGCAGGGTCGGTCCCCGCGGTGAGGGCAAGTTTGAACCGGTCAGTTGGGAAACCGCTCTCAATCAGATCGCAAAGTCGATCCAGGATTGCTTCAAGGAAGATCGTCACGATGAGGTGATGTATCACGTGGGCAGGCCGGGACATGAGGGCTCAGTAGAGCGTGTCTTGCAGGCGTGGGGGATTGATGGCCATAACAGTCACACCACGGTTTGTTCTGCCAGTGCCCGCGCCGGTTACCAATTCACCTGGGGATATGACCGTCCCGCACCGGATCACGCCAATGCCCAGCTGATTCTGCTCCTCAGTGCCCATCTCGAGTCAGGGCACTATTTCAATCCCCATGCCCAGAGAATCATTGAGGCCAAACACAGTGGGGCTCGCATCGTGGTCCTCGATCCACGATTGTCGAACACCGCCTCGAGGGCGGACCTGTGGCTACCGACGAAACCGGGAACCGAGGGCGCAGTCATCCTTGCGGCATTGAAGATTCTCATTGAGGAGGATCGGATTGATCGCAAGTTTATCTCGGAGTGGGTCGATTGGCGCGGTTACCTGAAAGAGCTTCATCCGGAAGACGTACCGACGGTGGATCGCTTCCTGAAGCGCTTCTCTGAACACCTTTCCGAGTGGACACCTGCAGAGGCCGAAAGTTACGCAGGACTGGAGAGTGGCAGCATTGAAAAATTGGCTGCCGAGATTGCCCGGGCCGGATCGCGTATTGCCGCCCATTGCTGGCGCAGTGCCGCCAGCGGCAATCTGGGGGGGTGGCAGATCGCCCGTTCGCTGGCGATCCTCAATGCCTTCACAGGTTCACTGGGGGTGGAGGGGGGCACCTCTCCCGCCGGTTGGAACAAGTTCAAGCCTGACTTCTTTTCGATGCCAGATCCCGGCAAGCGCTGGAATGAATTAATCTGGCCACGACAATTCCCGACCTCATTTTATGAAATGAGTCATCTGCTGCCGCATCTGGTGGAAGACGGTATCGGCAAGATCGGTGTCTATTTCACTCGCGTCTTCAATCCGGTTTGGACCTATCCGGATGGCATGTCGTGGATGAGGATGCTTGAAGACGAGGAGAAAGTGGGCCTTCATGTCGCCCTGACTCCGACCTGGAATGAAACCGCTTACTACGCCGATCTGGTTCTGCCGATGGGACATTCCACCGAGAGGCACGACGTTCAGAGTCTGGAGACGCATTCTGCGCGGTGGCTCTCTTTCCGGCAGCCGATCTTCAGGGCATTGGCCCGACTGGAAGGAAAGCCCAGCGACGATACCCGTGGATTCAATCCCGGTGAGGTATGGGAGGAAGACGAATTCTGGATCGAGTTGTCGTGGCGTATCGACCCGGATGGCAGTCTCGGAATTCGCAAGCATTTTGAGTCCCCCTACAGACCGGGAGAAAAGGTCACCGTTGAAGAGCAGTATCAGCACATGTTCGAAAACAGTGTTCCCGGCCTCCCTGAAAAAGCGGCAGAGAATCAAATGACTCCCATGGAGTACATGACTCGAGTGGGGGCTCACGAGTTGCCTGGAGAAGCTTATGAGCTTCATCGGCAGGAGGTGGATCTGGCAGAAAATCAGATCCCGGAAATTGATCCCCAAACCGGGCTCGCCAGTGTGGATGGCAAAGTGATCGGTGTGGCGGTGGATGGTGCAATTCGCAAGGGCTTTCCGACACCGAGCCGCCGAATAGAGATCTACTCGGGTCTTCTTGAAGAGTGGGGTTTCTCGGAGGAGGCACTTCCCGGTGTATCACGATCTCATGTAGGCCCGGAAAACCTGGATCCGGAAAATGGCATCTACGTTCTCGTACCCACGTTCCGCTTGCCGACGATGATTCACTCCCGCTCTGCCAACTCCAAGCATCTGATGGAGATCTCCCATGCCAATCCGGTGTGGATTCACCCGGAAGATGCAGAGCGTCACGACATCCTCGATGGTGCACTGGTGCGGGTTGAGACAGAAATTGGGCATTTCGTCAATCGTGCGCGGATTACGGATGGCATTCGCAGTGGGGTGATCGCCTGTTCCCACCATATGGGCCGCTGGCGCAAAGAGGATGGACCCGGATCACGCTGGAGCAGTGCCACGGTCAATTTTGAGGAACTGTCGGATGGCAGTACCCGAATGCGTCGACTTCAGGGTTCTGAGCCTTTCAAGAGTGAAGATCCTGACAGTGAGAGGACCTGGTGGGATGAAAGTGGCGTCCATCAAAACCTCGCCTTCCCTGTTCAGACAGACCCGGTCAGCGGCATGCATTGCTGGCATCAGAAGGTCCGATTGGTGAAGGCTGCGGACGATGACCAGTATGGTGACGTGGTCGTTCATCCGGAGAAAGCCAGGGCTGCACACCAGAACTGGTTGAAACTGGCCCGACCTGCAGGACCCGATCGCAACGGTGGATTGAGAAGACCCCGGGAACTGCCGCGTCCATTGGGAAGAGATCCCGAGGCATACCACTTCAAGGATTGAAGAGGAGTAGGACCGTGAACTCAGCAGTGTTGGAGGGTTTGCCCCTCACCTGTGAAACTTCCGAAGAATGGGCTCCTCTGGCCCTTGCAAATCTGGATCAGGTTCTTCGTGATCATGCGTGGTGTGAATACAAGGCTGCCAGTGCCGGTCTCGGATTGATGGCCCGATTTCCTGAACATGAGTTTTTACACCGGCCGATGGTTGCGCTGGTTCAGGAAGAGATGCTGCATTTCAGACAGGTGACGGACTTGCTGAAGGAGCGGGGGGTCTCATTGGGGCCTCCACCTGTCGATCCCTATGTCAAAAAACTGCGTGGTCTCCTGTGTGCGAAAGGATCCGGGATCGGTGGTCTTGGCGATCACCTGATCGTCAACGCGTTCGTTGAGGCACGATCTTGTGAACGCTTTCGAGTCCTCGCCCGGGCCCTTGAATCGGGGCCAGAAGCGGATCCCGATCTGTCCAATTTTTATCAGCGCCTGGCAGATGCGGAGGGGCGACATTGGGAGTCCTTTCGTGATTTGGCCATGCAGGTGTGTGATCCGGCGGTGGTCACCAGGAGGATCTCTGAAGCGGCAGATATCGAGGCCGATTTGCTGCGATCACTTCCTGTCGAAGCAAGGATGCACTAGTGCCAAGGCAGGTTGTCGTCACCGGCTGCAGCAGGGGAATCGGCAGAGCTCTGGTGGCGGAGTTCCAAAAGCGTGATGTGGAAGTGGCCGGTTGTGCAAGACAGGGTTCTTTGCTTGCGGAAATGGGTGGAGATCCCCATTTCAGAGCGGTAGACGTCTGCGATGAGGAGGGGATGAAGCAGTGGGCCGGCGATTTGCGGAGATCAGGGTTCACTCCGGATCTGGTCATCGCCAATGCCGGATTACTGAATGTTCGTGCACCTCTCTGGGAAGTATCCGCCGCTGAGTTCTCTTCAGTGATCGACGTTAATGTCAAAGGGGTTCATCTCACCATCTGTGCGTTTGTTCCCGGGATGCTGGAATCGGGGCGAGGGGTTCTCGTGGCATTATCCTCCGGATGGGGGCGCAGTACTTCACCCGAGGTGGCCCCGTATTGTGCTTCCAAATATGCAGTGGAAGGCCTGATCGGCTCACTTGCCCAAGAGTTGCCTGCGGAATTGGCGGCAGTGGCTCTTTCTCCTGGAGTGGTTCACACAGAGATGCTCAGCCGTGCATTTGGAAGTGCGGATGCTGCACTCGCGGTCGAACCGGAAGAGTGGGCTCAGTCTGCTGTGGATTTTCTTCTCGATCTCGGTCCCGCCGATTCGGGGAAATCCCTGTCTTTTCAACGCTGACCCGACTAATCCTCCTCAGAGTTTTCCTGCGGACCGTTCTCCACTGTCTGAGCAGCCTTCTGTTCTTGTACCCACGTTTCCATCCTTGAGCGCAGAATCTCCAGCGGCATCGAACCTTCGGCGAGCAGGTGGTCGTGGAATCCGCGAATGTCAAAGTCGTCGCCCAACTCTTCACGGGCATTTTTGACCAATGACTGGATTTCCAGCTCTCCCACCTTGTAGGCCAGTGCCTGTCCAGGCCATGCGATGTAACGGTCCACTTCTGCCTCGACATTCTTCCGAGTGAGGGCAGAGTTTTCCATCATCACCTGAATCGCCTGGTCTCTGGTCCAGCCCAGTTGATGAATTCCGGTATCGACCACGAGTCTCAGAGCGCGCCACATTTCATAAGAGAGCTTTCCAAATCGGGAGTAGGGATCCTGGTAGAAGCCCATTTCGTCTCCGAGAGATTCTGCGTACAGCCCCCAGCCTTCGATATACGCAGTGAAATGGGTAATCTTTCTCCAGTTTGGAAGCCCTTCCATTTCCCCCTGAAGTGCCAATTGGTGATGGTGCCCGGGGACTGCTTCATGGAGAGCCAATGCTTCCATTTCGTAGATAGGACGGCTCCTCAGATCAAAGGTGTTGGCATAGAACCAGCCGGGTTGGGATCCATCCGCAGGTGGGGACATGTAGTAGGCGGTCGTCGATCGGGGGGCTTCGTGGGGAGGGATTTCCCGGACTCCGTAAGGAGACCGCGGCAATTTTCCAAACAGGGTTGGCATCATGGCATCGGCACGTTTGCAAATATCACGATAGCCCTTCAGGAGATCTTCTGCTGATTCGTGATAGAAGCGGGGGTCCTCACGAAGAAACTGGACAAATGCCGAAAAATCACCATCAAAATCAACTTCCTCGATGATTTTCTGCATCTCCGATTTGATTCTTGCCACTTCCCTGAGACCCAACTGATGAATATCGGCGGCTGAAAGTTGTGTAGAAGTGTGTTTACGGATGCAAAAACTGTAGTACTCATTCCCATTGGGAAATTCATAGGCCCCAAAGGAGTCCCTCGCCAGGGGGATGTATGTCGACTCCAGGTATGCTGCGAGTTCGGAAAGCGCGGGCTGAACCTTGTCACCGATCACACTTTGAGCTTTCTCCTGAATCTTGCTCCATTTCTCGGGGCTGGTACCTGCAGGCCTCTTGTTGAAGGGAGCATAAAAGAGGGACTCTGCCGGTGCTGGAGAGGTACAGGCCAGAAATTGTTCAGGAACCCCGACCAGAGTCGCTTTTGGGGGCAGAAAGCCCTCATTGACTGCTCTCTCCAGAACTTCCTTTACTCCGCTGATATAAGCAGGAATCGCCTCAAGCCGTGAAAGGTAGTTTTCGTAATCTTCTGTTTTGACAAAACGAAGTTGGCTGTGAAGTCTGGGGAGCCATACCTGTGGCCCCCTGCGTTGATTGATGGGGGCCAAATGCTCACCCACACGAATGCCATCCAGTTTGTTCTCAATGATGTTGATCAGGATTTGCGCCTGTTGACGATCCTGTTCGGGAATCTGTGAGAGATCCAGGGCATACATTGCATTGAAAAGACTGAAATACTTTTTCAGATCGCGGTCGATGGTTTTCAGTCCGGATTGTGGAAGTTTGCCCTGAGCGGCCTTGTTCCCATACTCAGCTGCAAGCATGGGACTTACTGATAGTTGGTACTCCCAGAAATCGTCATAGATCTTCTCAAGGGAATTCAGTACCTGGTCTGCGGCGGTGATCGGAGGTGGGATGAAATCCTGTGAAAAGAGCGTTCGGTTTCCTGAAATGGGGAACAGCGTCACCCATAGAAGAACTGTCAGTGAAAGCGTTAGCCCGGGTCGAACTGTATTAAGTGAAGAAGTCTCTTCGACAGATGCACACGAATTCGGAATCATGGGAATACCCTTGCCAGGTTTTTGACCATGATCAGTGTATACGACCCTGAGAATGACAGGAATACGAGCGTCAGCGAGGGCTGGTCTCTTGAAGATCCACGGTTGCTGGCACGATCCGGGCCTTGGCTTCCAGGGATTCTGACAGGGTCACTTGAAATCGATCCCGGAAATCGGTGGGAAAGAAGTGGTCAAGAGTCCCGGTTGCCTCAGCAAGGGGGACACCGATGACCGAGTCCCGAATCGGTTGATGAATTTGCCCATCGGGCCACTGAAAGACTCCAAGCAGGATCAAGCCAAAGACGAGGCCCGCGATTCCTCCACCCATCAGCGCACCGAGAACTCCGTCACAAGTTTTGAGGGTTCTGTCAAAGTGGCTGCGAAAGAAGTAGGTAATCAGCATTGTCGAAAAGATGGATCCTGCGAAGATGGCGAGACCCGCAAGGATCTGAGCTCCCAGTGGTCCCAATTCGACTCCGACCGATTGAAAGAGTTGAGTTTGGGAAAAGGGCTTCGAAAATTGAAAAGCCATGAAGGCACCCGTGGTTGAACCGAAGAGCAGGGCCGTCGAGCGATAGAAGCCCAGGCCTGCCCCCGTGAACAAGCCTGCAAGCATGCCCAACAGGATGACGATGTCGATCCAGTTGCATTGCTGCCAGAACACATTGAGGTTATTGAGTGCTCTGGTGCCGTCCAGCCACTCAGGTAGGATGGAAGCTCCTGAGATGATGGTCATCATCAAATCAGGAACATGGGTGCTCATGTGGAATCAACTCCTTAATGCCGGCGGACCAATTTCCGCAAATTAAGGATTTTTTGTCAAGAGAGCCTGACAAGTCGTCATTTTGCCGTGATTCGCAGCCCTGATCCAAATCTGGAGGGATCGGATGTCTTCATATCTGACTGGAATGAATGTGCTCGTCACCGGAGCGAGTGACGGGATCGGAGCCGAGTTGGCGGTCAAGTTGGCCCAAAATGGCGCAGAATCCCTGATTCTCGCCGGGCGTAACAGAAGTCGTCTGGAGGAGACGGCACTACGCTGCAAGATTCCATGCCGATTGGTCATCGCTGATCTCGCAACCTCAGAGGGAGTCGATCAGCTGCTGTCAGAGGTCTCTGGAGAAGATATTGACGGTCTCGTCAACAATGCCGGAGTCGGTCTGGGGGGGAGATTCGAGGATCTGCCACTGGTGGATCAGGATCAAATGATCTTTCTCAACTGCCAGGCCCTGGTCAGGTTGAGTCATTCTCTGCTCCAGCCCATGAAAGTCAGACAAAAAGGTTTCATTCTCTTTGTCGGATCATTGATTGGGTATGCAGGGGGGCCTGGGATGGCTGCATACAGTGGTACCAAGGGTTTCGTAAACCGTTTTGCGGAAAGCCTCGGCTGGGAAATGCATGATCAACCGATCAGGATTTTGCTTTTAGCACCCGGGGTAACGCAAACTTCCTTTTTCAAGGCTGCAGGAATATCTGAAGACCATATCAGGGCGGGGCAGATGAGTCCCGAGGAAGTTGCGGGAGAAGCCATTCGGGGACTGTTGAGTGACCGTGGAGTCGTGGTCGCGGGCTGGAGGAACCGAATGTTGCTTTTTCTGGTGAGATTCGCCCCACGCTGGATGGTCGGGTTGGTTTCCAGAAAAATCTTCTCACAAATACTGACCCCGGGGACTGATACCGAGGGGAAAAAAGCCTGAGATTCGTCGAGAACTCTCAGTGAAGGATCATTTCCGAGTGGTGGGCAGTCCTCGGGAATTCCAGCCAGGGAAGGTGATGTTGCCGAGCACGTCGGTCTCACCTACATATCCTCCGCGCATGTCATGCAAATTGCTGAATCCCTTTTCGGAGAGAAGGTCCGCTGCTTTTTGTGAGCGACCACCCTTTTGACATCCGAGAATGATTTTGGTGTCTGCAGGGAATTCAGCTTCGACACAATCGACGAAATCAGGGTTCATTCGCAGGCCGACGCCCCCGTCTCCCCGAATCATGATGGGGATGTTGGTCGATTCAGGAACATGACCTTCGGCAAATTCCTCTGGCATGCGAACATCGAGATAATGGTATTCCTGATCAGACTGCAACAGGTCGTGAGCCTTGTCAGGGTCGATGCGCTTGATGACCATAAATCCTCCCCCATTCCCTCCTCAAGAAAAGCCCGGCGCAACTTTGTTCCGAAAGGACCATGTTGGCCAACCAGCATCATCCATTCAAAAATGAGAGGAGTCAACCAACCGAATAACGCATGAAATCCACGATATCAGGGCATTTTGGATAAATGCAGGGCTATCAGTGCTGATGAAGAATTGTAGGCGATTTCAGGAGGTTTCCGGACTTCCGCGTTTGTGTGTAAGGATCCAGAGACTGGTCAAGTTGATGGTGAAGTGGGCAGCAACGCTGCCCGGAATCCCGAAGAGGGGGGACTCTGCAAGTGCACCGAGGAACAGTCCACCCAGAAATGCGAGGGGGACCCATATTCTTAATTCCCTGACTCCGGTCCAGTGTGCCAGCCCGAAAATGAGACTGGTCAGCCACAAGCCGAGGTATGGCTGTATCAGCGCCCTGAAGAGCAACTCTTCAGAGATGGAGGAGATCAATGCGACAAAAAAGATCTCCTTCACTGTCCAGCCCTCAAATTGTGTCTCCAGCAAGGCACTCATGTTGCGAATGATGGGGACTGTCTTTTGGGCCAACCATTGCAAAACCTGAAGTGCACCTCCTGCGAGTGTTCCCAGGAGCAACGCCTGAAAGAGATCGGAAAATGAATCGATCAGAAAGAATTGAGACCCATTCAGCACAAGGAGGAAAGAGACTGCCACCAGTGCAATCAGACCATGGGTGGTCATCGTGGTATTGAAGAGTTGACTGGGCGAACTCAGGGATCTCAAGAGGGGTCCTCTTCCCGGTTTTCCTCTTGAAGAATCTTCTGGGCGTTTCGCTTCAGGCCCTCCAGTCTTGTACGTGTGACAGGAGTTCCCGCATAGATATCCAGAAACCCCTCCCTGTTGAGGTCGAGAACTTCCTTGCAGGTGTCAGCGGATTTTCCGGGTTTCAATTCTGGGTGGATGACGGGTTTGAGACGGGCAGGCCGTTGGTTCCAGGGGCAGACTTCCTGACAGATGTCGCAACCGAAGAGCCAGCCATGCAACTTCGTATTCTCCGGAAACTCTCCGCGGTGTTCGATGGTCCAGTACGAGATACATTTTCCCGCATCGATACTGCGGGGTTCGATGATCGCAGACGTGGGGCAAGCATCGAGGCAGCGAGTACATGTTCCGCAACGATCCATCACCGCTGGAGTGGTCGGCAATGGACGGTTAGTGACAATTCCACCCAAAAAGAACCAGCTGCCGATTTCCTCATCGATGATGAGGCCATTTTTGCCGATCCAGCCCAGGCCCGACAGTTCAGCCCAATCTCGCTCCAGAATGGGGGAGGAGTCGACGCAGTACCATGTTTCCCATTTTCCATTCTGCGAAACGGATTCGCAAAGTTGTTTGAGCATCGGTTTCATCACCTTGTGATAGTCCCGGCCACGGGCATATCGGGCCACTTTGGGAGCACTCTCCGGAAGTTCCGGATCATCAGGGTAGGGCAAGGTGACCATGATCACACTCTGAGCACCGTCGACAGTGAGGGTGGGGTCGCAGCGTCTTTCCTTGTTGGATTCCATCCATTTCATGCCTGCGTGCATGCCCTGATCAATCCACTCACGAAATCGGTGGGCATGGGGTGATTCGCCGGCTCTGGCAACTCCCAGTGAGTGAAAGCCGATTCTGAGTGCAGCGGCTTTGAGGTCTCCGAGCTCGGAATTTTCCCCGTTATCAGTTGCGGGTATCATGGGTTCTTCCATTCTGGAATGTTAACCGAGAGAGAGCAGTTTTGGAGAAGGGAGAGCCTGATTTTGACAGGTGTTTCTGAGCCACGACCAGACTCCGACTCTCGGCCTTTCAAAGTGGGACCTTATGTCGGGTTGCTGAGAATCCCTCACTGGATCAAGAGTCTGTTTATTCTCTTGCCCTTGCCTTTTGCGGTCGCTTCCGGGGGGGACCCGGACCCGCTGAATCTGGCTCTTGGAATCCTTGGATTTTCCCTTTTGAGTTCAGGCGTGTATATCTTCAATGACATCCATGATCGCCACAGTGATCAAAAGCATCCTGTCAAGAAGCAGCGCGCCGTGGCTGCTGGAATCGTGTCACCAGTCAGTGCATGTCTTTGGGGAATTCTTGTCTCTCTGGCAGGTTTTGCACTTCTCTCATTTCCCGGACTGCTGTTGCCTTTCTCACCAGAGCCATGGTTACTGGGGGGCTGCTATCTTGCAGGAAATGTTCTTTATACTTTTTGGGCTCGTTCTCTGCCGTGGTTAGACGTCTTGTTTTTGGCAAGCTTCTTTCTGGCTCGACTCACATTGGGTTGCTCGCTGATGCTGGTCAATGCCAGTGGAATGTTAATCGTCACAGGATTTCTGCTGGCACTGAACCTGGCTTTGGGGAAACGATATTCCGAGTTGACCAGAGGATATGGACCTGAATACCGCTCGAGCTTGTCAGGGTACAGGCTACCTGTACTTTCTCGTGCCCTTGCCCTGACGATGGTCGCCTGCGGGTTGACTTATCTGTGGTATTGCCTCAACTCAGATCTATTCAAACCCGGGAACTGGTGGTGGAGTGTTGTTGTTGTCGTATTGGGGTTGTTCCTTTATTTCAGGGAACTGGTTTTCCATGAAAAGGGGAGAGATCCTGTAGAGGTCATACTCAAATCGGTATGGCCTCGTTGGATTATCCCACTTTGGATCTTGATGGTGATTCTGGGCATCAAATGGTGAGGTAGTTCAGGGCCTCCCATACCTGTCACACCTGTCAATGCTGATCTAGCCGATTTATGGATCATCGAACTGGGCGGTTGATTGATATGTGGATTCAAAGGGTTAATATCTAATTTAACGAAGGGGAAATGACCCTATTCGTCCAATATATGTTTATAAAAAGTAACGGCCTATAGGTTACTCATGAGTGATTTTTCCTTTGGAGCTCCCTCCAAATCAAAGAGCGCACCAATTCTTGTTGTGGGATGGCCTGGTCTGGGAGGAGTCGCTTCCTCCTGTGTCAGAACTCTCTCGCAAGGGTTGCAGTCCGAAAGTGTTTCCGCACTCAATCCGGATCCACACTTTGAGTTGGAAGATATCCAGATCAAAAATGGGCTTATCTTTCAGGGAAACCTCCCAAAAATGATCTTTCAGAGAGTGCGCTCTGCAGCGAATCAGGAGTTGATTCTTTTCATTCCAGATACCCAAACGATGGAAAAACCACTGGATTTGGCGAGGGCCGTCATCAGAACCGCCATGTCTACCTTTGGGATTCAATCGGTGATTACTTTCGCAGCGATCTCGGGTGTTTTGGAACCGGAAGAAGAGCCTGTTGTTCGATTCGGAACGACCGATTTTCATAGCGGCGAAGAATTGGCAAAAGCAGGAATTCCGCCCATCAGATCCGAACGGATTGTGGGGTTGAATGGACTCATTCTTCTGGCGGCACAGGAGCTGGGTTTGAAAGGGATTTGTCTCGTTTCGGAGATTCCTGTTTGGGGCCTTCATTCACCCAATCCGAAAGCGACGAGATCCCTGCTGAAAACATTTTGTTCGCTGATGTCGATTCGTCTGAATTTTGATCATTTGAATGGTCAAATTCTGGCATTGGAAGAGAAGATGGCTGCTCTTAGAGATGCATTCTCAAATGAGTCAGGAGAATCCTGGGATTCTGATAATGGATTCCATCTTGACCAAGAGGGTAAAGAGTTTGAATCAGCAACTGAACGCAATCTCAGTAAAGCGGAACTCGATGAACTAGAAAACTTCTTTTCCAGAGCCAAATTTGATCGAAGTCAGACTCCGCTATTGAAAGCGGAATTGGATCGCCTGGGAGTCTTTAAACTCTACGAAGACCGATTTTTGGATCTTTTCAGGGATTTGAGCTGACATTCCACTTCATGATTGATGAAAAAGCCCCGGCATGGATTCCATGCCGGGGCTTTTTTTATGGCGATTAAAAAGTCGGATTAGAGCCCTTGAGCGCAATCCAGGCTGTCATTTGTGAAATCTTCACCGGGATTCGGAAAGGGAACCCAGGGGCCGGGTCCATCCAGGAAAAACCAGTAGAGCAGGAAGATGGCATCGGAAACATCCGAAACACCATCGTCATTGGCATCACCCGCGTCCATGCAGCTCGGGAGTGGTCCGGAAAGGAAAGTGTAATCAAGGTGGAATATCACGTCTGCAAGATCAACAACGGAATCCATATTGACATCACCGCGGATGAAAAGTTGAGGGACCGGAGGAAGTTCGATCAACAAAGATCCCGGATAAAGAGTGTCTACAGCTACTGAAGTTGTCCCAAAAACGAGCATATTGTTGATGGGAGGAGAGCCGAACCCGTCTTGAGGATTGAATTGCACCGTGGATTCCACAGCTGTTGGAAGAACGGTTCCGTGAATAAATGCCACTTCCTGGGGGTATCCAAGGGAAGGCAATGTCTGGCCGTTGAATGGGGGAAGGGCATCAAAAAGAACGCCACAAATGATGGTGCTTGTAGAAAGATCAATCTGCGCCTGAACATATTCAGCCTCGATGGCGCCTGCGAGTGTGCCTTCAACGTCAATCGTCATGGCGGACAGTGGAAAGGGTGTGGGCCCTGAGAATTCGAGAGAGAAACTGAATCCTGCAATCTGGCCATTCCAGTCAGCCAGCACGGGAATCGAAACTGGGTCTCCGGGTTGTGCCGTGACATCACCGATGCCCAGAGTGGTTGATTGGCCCATTAGGGAAGAACCGCTCAGCAGGATCACTGCCAAAAGAGATATAAATCGAAAAAAGTATGGGGACTTGTCCGATTCGGTGCGGGGAGTTCCCGATCCAATTTGACTCGTCATGATCAAGAGTCCTCTTTCCCTGACAGCAGCACACCTGATCGCCAGGCGACGCAGTGCATTGAGGCGGGCACTTTGTCAACAAATCGACGTTCGGAATCACTCCCTTGAAAACACATCTTGGGATACGATCACTGGCGTTTGAATAGATCAATAAACATCGACCAGAGTAGATGATACTCCCTCAGGGAGACGTCTCAAGTGGGATGCAGGAGTGCTGAAATGACGGATATTCACGCAATTCGCGGGCTTTACGAAAATGCACGTCAACGCCACGATCAGGCTCGACAGGTTTTGGGCAGAGGACTGACTCTTGCCGAAAAAATCCTGTTTTCGCACCTTGAGGTCGATCAGGAGACTCTGACTTCCGTTCCGGAGCGTCGTCAAGATTACTGCGATTTGCGTCCTGACAGGGTGGCGATGCAGGATGCGACAGCGCAGATGGCGATTCTTCAGTTCATGCAGGCTGGACTTGACCAGGTCCAGGTTCCTTCTACCGTCCACTGCGATCATCTGATCCAGGCGCGTCATGAGGCGCAAACTGACCTTGCTGCAGCGGAAGAGGTCAATGCTGAAGTTTACCGATTCCTTCGCTCGTCTTCAGAGAAGTACGGTATCGGTTTCTGGAAGCCGGGTTCCGGAATTATCCATCAGGTCGTTCTTGAGAATTATGCGTTCCCCGGTGGATTGATGATTGGTACGGACAGTCATACTCCGAACGCGGGTGGACTGGGAATGCTGGCCGTCGGTGTTGGTGGAGCCGACGCCGTTGACGTGATGGCAGGATTGCCCTGGAACGTCAAGTGGCCCGGAGCCATTGCTGTGCATCTCAAGGGAAATCTGGGCGGTTGGACTTCCGCCAAAGACGTGATCCTCAAGGTTGCAGGAGAGCTGACAGTCAAGGGGGGGACAGGCGCCATCGTTGAATACATTGGCGACGGGGCCCGTTCGATTTCCTGTACTGGTAAAGCGACAATAACCAATATGGGTGCAGAAATCGGGGCGACGTGCTCAGTGTTCCCGTTTGACGAGGCGATGGCACTTTACCTCGAGTCGACAGGCAGGGGAGACCTTGCCGCTTTGGCAAGAGACCATGCTGATCTTCTTGCCCCCGACGCCGAAGTCGAAGAAAACCCGTCGGAATTTTATGACCAGATTCTTGAGATTGATCTCGATTCTCTCGAGCCCCATGTTGTCGGCCCCCATTCACCTGACCGGGCAAGGCCCGTGTCTGCGTTGGGCGCAGAGGCAAAAGAAAATGGCTGGCCATTGGAAATCAGTGCAGCGCTCATCGGTTCCTGCACGAACTCCTCGTATGAAGACATGGACAGAGCATCCTCCATCGCAGATGAAGCCGTCAAGGCCGGTCTCAAGGCAAAAAGCCAGTTTCTTGTTTCTCCCGGTTCAACTCAGGTCTTCAAGACTGTCGAGCGTGATGGTCAAGCCGGAATCTTTGAGAATCTGGGGGGGACAGTGCTCGCCAACGCTTGCGGTCCGTGCATTGGTCAGTGGCAAAGGGACGATATGGAAAAGGGGACTTCCAATAGCATCGTCAGCTCTTTCAACAGGAATTTTCCAGGGCGTAATGACGGAAATGCACAAACCCTTTCCTTTATTGCCAGCCCAGATCTGGTGACAGCATTTGCGATCGCAGGCACACTCGATTTCAATCCGCTCACCGATACCGTTACGACCGAGAGTGGTGAGGAAATCAAACTTCCGGTACCGGAAGGGGACAGTCTTCCTGACCAGGGATTCGTCACGGATTCCGAGGGATTTGTCGCTCCACCAGAGTCAGGGAACTCAGTGGTGGTGGACGTTGCTGAAAACAGTGAGCGGCTTCAATTGTTGAAGCCATTCAAACCGCGTGAAGCTGAGCAGCTGGCGGGGATGCCACTTTTGTTCAAGGCAAATGGCAAATGTACCACTGACCACATCTCACCCGCTGGCCCATGGCTGAAATTCCGGGGCCATCTGGAAAACATATCGCGCAACATGTTCCTGGGTGCGGTCAATGCATTCCACGACAGTCCGGGGCTCGGGAACGATCCTGAAACAGGCAGCAGCAAGCCTCTGCATGAGATTGCAGCCTCCCTCAGGGATTCCGGTCATTTTTGGGCGGTTGTCGGCGACGAAAATTATGGTGAGGGGTCGAGCCGTGAGCATGCGGCCATGTGTCCCCGATTCATGGGTTGTGGAGCTGTCATCGTTCGTTCCTTTGCCCGGATTCATGAAACGAATCTGAAAAAGCAGGGAATTTTGCCGCTTAAATTCCAGGATCCTGACGATTATGACAAGGTTCTCCAAGGTGACGTGGTCACCATTGAGGGACTGGAAGAGTTGGCTCCTGGCAGCACTTTGACCGCTGTTTTCCGTCATCAGGATGGTTCAGAGGATCGTGCTGTTTGCAGTCACACTTGTAGCGAAAGTCAGGTGAAGTGGTTTTGGGCGGGTGCAGCACTCAATACTCTTACCTGAATTTGAGAATCGCGATTTCCTGAAGCGGAAATTTTAGCCCCGGTGATATCCTTGAACCTGACGGTTATTGGGATCTCGGAGGGGTTCAGCATGTCATTTCAGAAATGTTTCGCAGGGGTTAGCCAAAGCTCTGTTTTCGTTATGCTCTGCATTTGCCTATTGTCTTCTTCAGCACTGGGTCAGCAAATCGAGTTGAATCTGAGCAGTCAGGCAAGTGTATATGCTCCGGGTGAGTCCTTCCTCGTAGATCTTTCACTGGAGAATCCAGCTGGAGAGACCGTTCGTGGTTTACAGCATGCGGTTGCATGGGACTCAGGCTCTCTCCAACTGTTATCCGTCGATTTACCGGGGTCGCTGAACGGATCACCTGATCCAGAAATTCTTGTTTGGAATGCACCTGAGCCTGCTGGAAGTGGTGGAGATCAGGGTTGTGCAAGTTGGTGGGATGGTTCCGGTCAGGAAGCATTCAGTCTGGGTTTGATTCTCAGTGAGAGTTTGTCGGCGACATCGACTCCCATCGCCCAACTGGAGTTCAGGGTCGTCGGGAATGCACCGAACGGTCTGATTCAACTTTCCACACCGGATCCAGATCTGACATGTGGTTGGATCGGCTCCATCGTCACAGATCAGAATGGGGTCATTCTGCCGACACTTCCGGGAACTCTTGATTTGGAAATCAGTGATGTTTTACGTCCCACAGAATTGGTTTGTGGGGAAGTTGCTGAAACTGTATTCCTGACCTGGCAGGAACCGGTGGATTATTCACAGGTTCAAATCCGCAGAGACGGATTGCTCATTGCTGAAATTTCCGGTGGTCTTGGTTTCTTTGAAGATTCTGACGCATTGATTGGAACCGAGAGATCCTACTCTTTGAGAGGAATTCTGGCGGGTGTCACTTCGCCTGATGTTTCTTGTGAAGTTTCGATAGATGGAGATCTTGAGACTCCCACAGGTTTGAGTTGTACACAAAATGCAAACACCGTTCTTTTGACATGGGAAAACCCACTGCCTTATGAACAGGTGGATGTGTTGAGGCAGGGAAATCTGATTGCGACTCTGAGTTCACTCGAGAACAGCTTTGTCGATTCCGGACCCATTCCCGGGATCACTCTGGATTATGTTCTTCGCTGTTCTTTGGCGGGTACCACTGCCGATTCCGAGCCCTGCGAGATCTTTCTGCCGATTCCTGATGTTCTTTTCATACGAGGTGACATCGATAGTGATGGAGAGCTCAACCTCGTCGATCCAGTGACGCTTCTACAATACTTGTTTGTTTTTGGTGATATGCCCTGCGCTTCTGCTGCTGACTTCAATGACGACGCTTCACTCGACCTTTCTGACGCAGTCAACCTTCTGGCATTCCTCTTTACGGGGGGAGCAGAACCCGCTGCACCATTCCCATTGGCGGGGCTGGACCCCACACCCGACTCATTGGGTTGTGACACAGGCTGTCCTGACGTCACCTGTGGTGCAGGATTCCCCGGGGATGAATGCGCCAGTGCTGTCACAGTGACACTCGGAGATAACAACTTTGACACCTCGTTGATGACAGATTCGGCGGATCCTTATGATGATTCCGGTTGCGAGTCCACCTTCCTGGGCCAGATGTACGCTGATATCTGGTTCGACTTTACGGTACCGGAAACAGGAAACGCGACCTTCTCGCTCTGCTCTGATGAAGTGGTCTTTGACTCAGATATGGTGATCTATAGCGGGTCATGTGGACAGTTGGTCCAGCAGGCCTGCAATGGAGACGGCGTGGATGCACAAGGCGATCCGTGCCCGCTTTTGACCTCCAGGATCAACGATTTTGCTGTCTCAGAAGGTGATCACTTTTTCATTCGGGTGGGGGGATTTGATTCGCTCAGTCAATCGGAGTTGGGGCCGGGTGTCCTGACGATCACCATCGACTGAGACCGACCCTGGCAGGGTCACAATCAGATATCTTTGCTTCTTTACCCCTGAAGACGATCGCTGACCGAAGATCTTCGGAGCAAACTTCGGCATGATAACGCCAGAGGTCTACTCCAATTTCTGGCAACTCTGAAGTGATCGTTCCTTCCAGAGCCTGCGAATCCGGGTTTCCAGAAAAGAGCCTCAGTGGAAGGGTCATGCCATCCCCATGGGCCTTGACCATCGCTTCCTTTTGAACCCAGAGATGAAAAAACGCCACTCGTCGCAGATCTGCAGGTGACTCCAGCCATGCATTTTGTTCTATCTCGGAGAAACAACGCTGAGCGAGGTCCTCTATGGGGGATTCTTGCCTGATTCGTTCGAGGTCGACTCCCAAAGCTGAATCCGAACTGACCGCCATCAGAGCACGATCTCCACAATGACTCAGATTGAAATGAAGGTTTTGAAAGTGGGGGGATTCTGAATCGAGTTCCGGCTTTCCGTGCTCCCCGATAATCAAGGGAACATCACGAGGACTACACTGTAGATAATCAGCAAGAATCCATCGTAATCCGAGGCGTGAACGAGTCGCCCGTTCCCCTAACTCCGGAAAAATACCCTGGTCGATTCTCTGTCTTTCTTCTCCCACGAGGTCTTCGAGATGATTTTGAATCGAGTCCGGTTTGCCGCTGAGGCTGAACTTCCAGGTGTCGATTTCGACGAGTGGTTGCTCCTCTTCTCGGTGATCTTCAGCGATTGAATTCATGTCGAGACGGGCTCTTCCGCAGAATGATGCTGTCTGAGACGTTCAATACCAACTGCGGTAGAAATGGTGGGTTTCCAATCGAGATCCCGCATGGCTGCTGAAAGGTCAAACCAGTGACTGGTGGACTGTTGGTGGGCAACGAATCGAGTGAGAGGGGGCTCGCCACTGAAGAAGGGTGTTTTGTAGATATTTTCAATTAGCCAGCCAGCAGCCTTTGCAAGTAATGGAGAGACCGATGGGCGAATCGGATTCATTTCTGCACATGAGAGGAAGCTGTTGATCAGGTCTTCTGGTGAAGTGGGTTCTCCATTGGAGACAAAGTATGCTTTTCCCCTGCAATCAGGATTGGTGGCGATCTGGTTCAGGGCACAGATATGGGCGTCTACTGCATTGTCGATGTAGCAGGCGTCGATTTTCATGCCATGACGACGTACCAGTTTCAACTTGCCCTGGCGTGCACGTTCGATGATTCGTGGAAACAGGTGTCGGTCTCCAGGGCCCCAAACCAAATGGGGGCGAAGTGAAATGGTCCAAAACTGATCGCTGTTGGCCGCAATGACCTCGGTCTCGGCGATGGCTTTGGTTCTTGGATAATCTGCCAGATAAAAGCTGGGGTAGGGCTCTGATTCATCGATTCCAATTTGATCTTTGCCATCGAAGACCACGCTTGGGGAAGAGGTGAAAATCAGTCGTTTGACGCCGTTCGCCTTGCAAGCTTCGATCACATTTCTGGTACCCAGAACGTTGGCTTGCTCAAAATCTTCACGGGGGCCGGAGATAGCGGCCAGTGCAGCTACATGGAAAACAGCATCGACTTCTTTCATGGCGTCCATGAGCAGTTCTTTTTGAGTAATACTGCCCTGAAGGTGAGTTCCACCCGATTGATTCAGCTCGGGATAGTTCCCTCGCTGAAAGGTGACAACCTCATGCCCCAACTTCAGTAGTCGGCGGGTGATGTTGCCACCGATAAAACCACCGGCACCCGTCACGAGGCATTTCATGAAATCATCCTGCCTGCCATGAGAGCGAGCTGCTCTCGCTGGATTTTTGCATTGTGCCGAATGTCGACAGGAAACGGTCCTGTAATAACGATTCTGTCAATTGTGCGGGTCAGTGGATTTTCATTTGCTTGCTTCAGCAGATCCTGTTGGATTTGAGCATGGCTTAAATTGGAATCCGGAGCAGGCTCGACGCAGAGAACAGGTTGTTGATCGTCAATGGGGCCCACTCCGACGAGAGCGGTACGAAATACACCGGGATGGGTTTCAAAGATCCGCTCCGTGGCCACGGTATCAAGAGGTCCCTGAGAGGTCAGCACTCTCTGACTTGTTCGCCCTCTGAACCAGATCTGATTGTCAGTATCTTTCATTCCCATATCACCGGTGCGATGCCAGATCCGGTTTTTCTGATCTGTAAATTTATGGATGGCATCCGCTTCTTCGTCGAACAGGTAGCCTCTGCTGACGGTGGGGCCGGAAACCCAGATTTCACCGGTGTGACCATTGGGCAGGCCAACTTCGTCAGGCTTGCCACCGGGTTCGACGATTTGGAGATCGATCCCGTCAACGGCAGATCCAATGCAGACCCCATTTCCTGCTGAAGTAGCCTCATGAGTGGCGAGGATCTGGTCGTGATGAACATGGCAGAGAGGCAAACCTTCAGTTGCTCCATAAGGCGTTTCGATGGATGTCTCTGGTGAAAGGTGTTGGCTCAGTGTTTCGATCGCTCCATGTCTTGCCGGAGCTCCTGCGCTGATGACCCGCTTCAATCCCCGGAGTTGGGTCCCGGTTTTTTGAAGATGCCGGGAAAGTGAACCGAGGAGTGCCGGGGAAGCGAAAAGGTTTGTCACTTTGTAGCGGTCGATCAGGTCGAGAAGGTGTTGTGGGTTTGCATGAGCCGGCCGGGTAAAGTCCATCACCGGGACGGTAGAGGTCATTCCCATGGCAACACCGAAGAGTCCAAACAGTGGAAAAGTGGGCAGGTCCACTTCACCCGGCTGCAAGCGATGGCATTTTGCGAGCGCATCGACTTGAGCTTCCAATTGACCATGGTGGGCGATGGCACCTTTTGCGGGGCCTGTACTCCCCGAGGTAAAGAGAACCGCAGCGATTTCGTCTTTTCCCAAGACCGGACCTTCATAGGGGATCTGGTCCGGAATCTTTTTTCTCAGTTGATCAAGTTTCCATGTGTCCGGTGGGAAAGGCCCCGAGCCGACACCAAAACGGTGGCGGATGGTGCTTCTTCCCCAACCCAGTATCAATCTTGCCCAATGTGCTTTGGCGATTCCCACGAAAGCTTCGGGTCGAGCCCTGTCGAGACATGATTTCAAACCGGAGATACCCAGTCCTGGATCGACGAGGATGGGAGGAGCTCCAATCCTCAATAGAGCAAAGGTGCATGCAAGAAACTCACGGCCCGGTGTGACCATCAAGACAGTTCGCATTCCCCGGCGAATTCCGCGAAGTAACAGTGCATGACATGTTCTGTCTACCAGGGCTTCCAGTTCCGCAAAGGTTCGTTCTTCACATCGCCCCTTGTGAAATTCCCGAACAGCGATCTGTTGGGGTGACTGCTGTGCGTATTCCCGCAAGCGTCGATCAACCCCTGCCTGCGGTTGCCCCGAGAGATTGACGGCGGTCAAACCAATCCTCCACGGACCCGGTGTTCTGTGCGGAATTTGCGAACAATCGGCAAGATTGTATTGGGGAATTCATCGAGAAGAAGATGACCTGCTTCTGGCCAACTGTGAACCTGGGCACTCGGCCAAAGCTTGAGCCAATGATCGCGGAAGTCGTTATTGAAAACCGGATCCTTTTCACCCCATAGAAGTAAAAGGGGGAGGTGTTCCAACTGTTTCAGGTTTCGCTCCACCTGCAGCAATGTTTCCCATGAAGGGTCTGCAGCGCTGACGGGGATATCTTCGACAAATCGGTGAATGGCAAGTCGATCAGAGGAGGTGGGGTATGGTGCCTTGTAACCCGCCTTTTCCGCTCGCGAAAATTTGCGTGTTTTGACACCGATAAGAAGTGTTCCGATGAGGAAAGCATTCGCTTTTCGGATTAACCACTCTCCCAGCAAGCCTCTGGCCGGACCAAGGATTGGGGGGAAAGACATTCCGGGTTGAAGAGGGAAAGCCGCCGTATTGACGGCAACCAAATGGCTAAAGCGGTCAGGATTGCGTCCCGCGACACCAAACCCGATGGCCCCGCCCCAGTCATGTGCGATCAGGGTTGCTCCAGAATTGACGCCCAGGTGATCGAGGAGTCCCTCGAGATCTTCGATCCTGCTTTTGAGACGGTAATCGTAGTTTTCGGGTTGGGGTTTGTCGGAAAGTCCGCATCCCACGTGGTCGATGGCGATCACACGATTCATGGTCGAGAGTCCGCGGATCATATTGCGAAAGTGGAAGGACCATGTGGGATTTCCGTGAACACAGACGATGGGTTCCCCTTCACCTTCGTCCACGTAGTTGAGGCGAATGCCATTGCCCCGGTCCCAGGATTTGCCGGTGAAAGGATACTCTTCACTGAAACTGCACTGTTTCATCGCCACTCCCATGCGAGCATTCTGCAAACGAGACCACTTCCGATTCCCAAAAAAGCCACACGGTGACCGGAAAGAAGCACTCCCCGCTCTGCGGCCAATGCGGCAGTCATCGGAATCGATACGGTACCGATGTTGCCCAGAAACGGGAAGGTGATGTAGTCCTGTTCCGGGGAGATCCCCAGAGATGGCAGAATCTCCTGTCTGTGGGCAGAACCAACCTGGTGGCAAATGGTCCGGTCTACCTCTTCTGAGCTCCAATTCAGAGTCTCCAGAAATTGATTCCACGTTTTCAGGCCCAAATCGACACCATGGCGCAGAACGCCAATGGCATCGGTTTCCATGTATTCGGTACGTAATGCGGGATCAGTCACCGAATCTTCCGATTTCACGCCCCAGCGGCAGAGTTCATGCCACCTGGAATCGGTTCCCTGCGCTGACCCCACAAGGCGAGGTCCCTGATCACTGACTTCGGAAGAAACCAGCAACAGTGCCGCAGCCCCTGATCCACCTGTCCAGGTGGCGAGAGACCGGGTAAAGAGATCGATATCGGGCTGACGATTCAAATTTTCACAGGCGATTTCGACGATATCCCGGGCACTTTCACAACTGACGACGAGAGTCGTTTTGTGGCGACCTGAACGAATCGCGTCTTCAGCCAGAACGATGGCATCCATCGTTCCCAGGCAGGCGTTTGAAAGATCATGGAGCTCCAGGGGATGGATCGCTCCAAGATGATGGGCCACAGCACATGCCGTCGCAGGTTCGAATCCCTCTCTGCAAACTCCGGTGTAGATCAAGCGGTCTACTGATTGGATGGACATGCCTGCCCGATCGAGCGCTTTCTGACATGCTCTCGCCGCCATTGCGGAGATGGAGGTTCCCGTTTCCCACCAGCGCCTCTCACGAACACCCGTAAGTTGCTCGATCTGACCCTGGGGAATGCCGAGGCGTTCCCAAGTAGAAGCCATCCGCTCTTCGATGTCTGCGCTGGTGACGACGCACGGTGCCATTTCGACCCCGAAGGCCGCAAGGTGCAGATCTGGCCTCATGTTCATGACTCTCTTCTGCGTTCGAGGGTGAAATCTTCCATGCTGTAGATCGGAAGACCATCGACGACGAGCATTCCATCTGCACGCAGGAAACCGCGCTCATCATCTATCTCGTTGATCTGCGCTTCAACCGTGACTCTCTTTCGATCCGGAATGACTTGTCCCCGATAGGTCCAGCGGTGTTCCATGCCACAGACAATACTTCGGTGGACGTATTCTCCATGCTGTCCCCAGCGATCTCTGGCCACTTCTTGCAACAACTGGAGCATCGACTCGAGACCGAGGCTGCCGGGCCAAACGGGATCACCCATGAAGTGGGCTTTGAAGAACCACGCATCAGGATTCACATCGATCGCTCCCCGAATGAAACCGAGTCCGGTAGTTCCGCCATCCGGAACGTAGAGTTCAACCTCGTCGAGCATACGGAATTCTTCAGAGGGACCGGGAGATCTCTGTTCAAGAGAATAAAACTTGCCCTTGAGTGCCTCTCGGGGGGGGACATTTCGAGGTGCTGCTCCGGGAAGCCCCACCTGTGCTGCGAGTGCTTCCGAAGGAAAGAAACCGAAATAGGTTTTTCCCCGATAAAGAGGACCCTGTGAGTCATCCACTTCCAGATCGAAATGCTGAATCCACATTCCTGCACCATGATCGGCGGCTGTCATTTTGACCCGAGTGGTCAGCAATCCTGTTTCAGGTGTGATGGGACGCAGCAAAGTTGCCTGTCCTCCAAGATTTCGGAAGTGAAGTGGAACGTCCTCTGTCAATGCAGATCCCACGTAACCCGCCAGCCAACCGCAGGGTTGAAGAGCAATCTCCAGGAGAACAGCAAAAGGCATTTCACCACTGCCGCCAGCAGCGAAATACCATGCATCACTGGGAACCCAATATTCGGCGGTACATTCTGCACCAGCCTCGACGACCCACGGAGTTCCCTTCACATCGACAATCCGGTCGAGGAAGCAATAAGGTGGACCGGGCAAGCGAGCGATGAAGCGGTCGCCGTCAAAAACTTGATAGCGATCCCCGAAAGCGACGGAAGGAAGTCCTGTAGCAAATGAAAGTATTTGCTCGTGACTGTAGAAGGTCGGTTTGTCCGAGGCCACTGGAGGGAGATCACCACCTCCACCTGGAGAATCCAATGCGATGACCGGAGTGTTTTCTTTCTGTTTGACGGGGGACTCCTGTGACCACAGATCCCTGATGCAGGTTTCGTCAAGGCCTGCCAGTCGCAGGGACAGCCCTTCCATCTCAACGATGGGGCGTCCATCAGCGAGCATCAGTGCGCTGGCTATAACGTAGGGCTCGGGTCGGAAACCGATCTCGTGTACATGGACCTCGTAGCTGACATTGCGGGTTTCAGCGGTCACTTGGCCTCTGCAGCGAAGTCTGCCCGCCACTTCAGGAACAGGCATTGCAGAAATTTCATCGGCTTCACCGACCCAACCCCAACTCATCAGCAATACCCTCAGGGTATGAATGCAACTTTCATACATCAGGGTACCTGGCATCACATTGTCGTCAGTGAAGTGACATGTCAGGAACCAGTCGTCGGGGTGGATGGTCAGCTCTCCCTTGACCATGCCTAATTTGTAGTCTCCTCCACTCGGTTCGAGCTCGGAGATCTGATCGATCAGTGTCATTTTACCGCCGGGCAGCGTCCATGGTCTGGAGAGTTGGCAGCGCTCGAAAGCGGGTCCCAATGAGGCAGTCAGATTTCCCTGGCGCAGCAATTCCAGGCGAGCTGAGTCCAGAGTGCTGACATTGTTCGGTGCCGGAGGCTTCCAATTCATGGGAGCTTTTGGCTGTGGTCTTGGGCGGTGAGGAGATTGGACGATTCCCCGACCGGATGCCAATTCTTCCGGAGAGAAGAATCCCGCACAGCCATCTCTCATCGTCAGGAAAGGTTCTCCATCCACAGTTGCATCAAATCGAAAGCGGAAGAGAAGGGTCCGGTCCTGCTGGAAAAATTCATCGATGTGAATGTCGTAAAGAATCGTTTTTCCGGCCTTGGGGAGATCTGAGTAAAAAGTCACCTGTGCATCGAGCAATCGGTAGACGGAGAGTCCCCGAGTATGCAGGTCTGCTCCGAGATAACCGGAGAGGAAAAGATCTGCTTGACCACTTTCTACAGCGATCGAAGTGGGAATCCTCCCCGAATCCAGATACCAGCCGTCCTCCAGAACGTCGTGCTCAGTCACGATGTGACCGCTACCCAGGGAAAGAGCCTCGCCATTCAGGGACAAGATTCTGTCAACGAGCATCAAGGGCTCATCCGGCAGTCTGACTCTTGTTGGAAACTGATCCGCTTCGCCATGAACAGGGCCGAGGACTGGGGCGACCTTTCCACGGGCAAACTCGAGACATTGCGAACGGTCGAAAAGGACCGGTTTAACCGTGGAACTGGAAGGATCTCCGAGTGTTTTAGTCTCCGACACGGGTACAGGTGTGGCCTCCGTCAGTGGAGTTGGCACTGGTTGGGCAGAAACTGATTCCACCTCCGGTGACGTATCGACGACGACGGTCGCATTCTGTCGTCTGCCCATCGCCTTTTGCAGTCGGGACTGCAATCTCTTGCGGCGGTCATCGCCTGGGGCCCCGGTGGGAGAACCAATGTCCCGAGAGGGATCGTTTCCAGAACTGATGGGGTTTTGTGTTGATGGAGCCATGGGAGTGGTTGCTTCCTTTGAAGCGTTCCCTTCCACGAAGTCTCGTTTGCTGGAGGTCTTGGAATCGGTTTCGGGTAAATCGGCCACTTCTGAAACCGGATAAATGGATAGGGAATCCTGTAGTGGAAGCCTGCGCTTCATCGACGGAGGAAGAGCGGGGATGTGACGGGGTCCTCTTCCATCAGATATCTCAACCAGAGGACCGGAAGGTTCCCTCAATGATGGATTTTCAAGCATTGCGCTGAAGTCGACCGGTTTGCGTTCGACGGCGCAGGTGAGCAGTAATCGGATCAAACTGAGCTCTTCTGATTCACCGCGCCAGAAGAGGGGAAGAGTTCTGTAGTTCTGTGAGCCGAGAATCTTCCTGATCAATCGGGAGCAGGAGGCTCCGGGGCCAGGTTCGATGAAGATTCGGGTTCCCTCTTGCCACATCGATTCAATGAGATGGGGGAAATCGAATCCATTCAGGGCTTGTTTCAGAATCGAGTCAGCGATCGCTGAAGAAGAAATCTCCAGCGGCTTTCCTGTTGCAGTGCACAAGAGTTTCGCCAAATGATCCGGGGATGAAACAGGCCATTCATGGAGTGATCGGTATTGATCGCGAACTTCATTGACGAGGGGGCAGTGGACAGAGGTGACACCGGAGAGTGGTACCGCTGACCAACCGGTGTCCTGAATCAACTGCTGCAGATCTGAGGGATCTCCACCGAGGACGACCTCGTCGGGTGCATTGGTGAGCAGGAGGAATACTTTGAGAGATTGTTTTCCGAGGGTCGCTTCCACGACATTACGGGGGCGATCGACGACGACTGCAGCCCACGGTTCATCCGGACCTTCCCCTCCATGCCAGATCTTGCGGGCTGCACGAAACTCTCCACCGAGCCATGTATTGAAGAGATCCCCTTTTTCCAACTGATTTTGCATCTCTTGGCGGTGCTTCCAGACTCCCTGGGCAAAAAGCATGGCGGTTTGTCCGAGGCTGTGTCCGCATGCGATCGCGGCTTCGATTCCGAATCCGCGCAAGAGGTCTGTACCAAATCCTCCCAAAGCAACCTGAGCCAGAATTTCTTTGCGTACGTCCTGGGGAAGAGGAGTTGCTGGACTCCAGAAAGAAGGGTCTGACAGCATCCGATGGAGCATACCACCGTCACTGCGGGTGGAGGTCAGGGCACCCGAAAAGCGGGTGAACAACTCACGACCTGCTCCCGGATAGAGACTGCCCGATCCGGGGTAAACAAACCCGGTTTCTCCTGTGAATCCGAGTGCGGTGGGGTGTGAGCGAATGATTTCCCAATTTTCTCCACGGAGATCACGTTGCATCTCGACGGGGGTCTTGCGGGCACTTTCGAGGGCTTGACGCAATGAATCCCGGTCATGGAAGAGGATCCCCAGAGCCTGTGGAGACCGGTATTGCGGGGGATGATCTTGCATCCATCGACGGGTGATCTCTCCGGCAGATAGTGCGGAGAGATCGATGGAGCTCAACCACTGATCGACCCCCTCCAGAGCATGAAGGGGGGTTGTTGATTCACTGAGGATGAAACCGAATGGCAACTGGCCGTTTGCAGAAATCTGAACTTCGGCGAGTGGAGCGTCTTTCGCTTCAGCAGTCGTTTCTTCCATCTTCATCAACAATGAGCCGTGATCCCCCAATCGGCCCCGGAAATCGACGCGGACGGAAGCCTTGCCCGTGAGAGCATTGAGCCAGGGTATCGGTGGACGTTCGGCAGAGTTACTTGGCAATACTGCAGAATCAAACATGTGCAAACCCTGAATCACGGAGATCAGGGGAGTGGCACAGCCACAATTTTCCAATGAATCAGGCAGGGAAACGACCCGGGTACCGGGTATGAGGGTCGCCATCGACAGATTGACTGGATGACCACTGGTACTCAAAACGATGTCAGGCCGACTGTTTTTCCACATGGCCAACTGGGTCGCTCTTTCGGCGGGAAGAGTTCGGCTTCCCGCGGAGAGACTGTCGGCTGCAGCACAGCCAGTCCCTTCAATGATCCCATGGATCTTTCTTTGGTTATCCCGTGCATCGTCGACTCGTTGAAGAATCAAGGCTGCGGCAGCATCCGAGCGAACCTTGAGGCCATCCCGGGCATCACAAACTCTTGAAATGATATCGAGTCCCAGATCCGCAGCAGCGACGACGGCAGTATCACAGGTTCCCTCCTGCAACTGATTGATCGCCTGCTCGAGAGCCCGGAAGCCACCCAGATCATCATTGCTGACTGTGTGTGATGGTCCACCTGCTCCCAGATCTCTCGCCAATCGGCTGGCGGCGATGCTACCCAATGCACCCATGACCCTGTTGGCGTCAAGGGGCAGGGACGATTCGTCCTGAAGGGTCTCAATCCAGCGTTCAACATCCTCTTGGCGCGCTTCGATACCCAAGTCCTTGAGCCATGCACGTCCCTTTTCAGGAAGCATCCAGCGGAGGTGGAAAAGGCTGCTGCGGGGATCCAGTCCCAAGCCAACGAGAACAGAAGTGGCCTCTCCAATATCTTCCAGGCCGGAGTGTTCGATGGCTTCGCGAGTCACCTGAAGAAGAGCCAACTGCTGAGGCAGCAAATCTTTCATCTCTGTGGGAGGGATGCGGAATTCAACTGGAGACCCCTGCATTTTGCCAAAGGCCAAACCATTCGGGAGGTCGATTCCCTCTTCACCGAACCAGTGGGAATCGGGGACTCCGAAGTGCCCCGGGTAGTCTCCTTGAGATTCTTCCTTCTGGTCAAGATTGAGAAGTACCGGTCGAGAACTCTCACGCCCCTGCAACGGACCGGCAGAGAGTCCAAAGCCGATGACGGCGATGGCCGGCTTATCCAGAGGACTCCGTGGTTTCAGTTCACTGCGAATCTCAGGGTTTTTAGGTTGGTACTCTTCCACAAGAAGGTGGGCATTGATGCCACCGAAACCGAATGCACTGACGGCACTGCGACGTGGTCGACCATTTTGTTGCAACCACGGCTCCGCAGACCCGGGAATCCTGAACGGTGAGTTCTCAATGGGAAACTCACCGGGAGTGTCCCTCTGGTCGGGGAGTGGAGGGATCTCTCCATTTTGCATCGACAGGATCACCTTGATCAGACCTGCGCTTCCGGCAGCAGTGAGTGTGTGACCAATCGAAGATTTGATGGATCCAAGGGCACACTGACCACTTTGCCACTCATGACCATCCCACAGGTTCTGAAGACTCTTCAGTTCAGTGGCGTCTCCCACGGGAGTCCCCGTCGCATGACATTCGATGTAATCGACCTCATTGGGAGACCAGCCGGCTTTGTCGTATGCCTGATGCATCGCACGGACCTGGCCCTCACCAGAAGGAGCCAATAATCCACCGGAGCGGTCGTTGGAGAGCCCCCAACCCCGGATGACACCGTGGATTTTCTCTCCTGCCTGCAACGCATCTTCGAGTCGCTGCAAACGAAGAATTCCCGCTCCTTCACCCACAACGAGCCCCTGCCCTCTGGAATCGAGTGGTCTACAGCGACCTTCAGGAGAGAGAGCCCTTAGCTGGGAGAATCCCATTTGAGTAAAGAGCGCGTCCGGTCGTGAAACTCCTCCTGCGAGAGCCTGATCGCATCGGAAGGCGAGAAGATCTTCGCAGGCGCGGGCGACGGCATAGAGTGCCGAAGCACAAGCCGCATCGAGAGTCCATGCACCGGATCTCAGGCCCAGGGCAGCCCGGAGTGCTGCTGCAGGAAGGGAAGCATCATGTCGGTCAAGAGAGTGGCAAGTGGGGACTCCACGGGGACGGCGGTCTTCCAGGTTTTCTTTTCCCAGTACAGACTCTTCCAGTGTGTCGCCGATGATGGCTTCCGCCATTGCTGAGGTCGACTCCGTGGGCAGCAGCAGTTGACCCAGAATGATCTGCGTGCGGTCGGGGTCGAGACGATCCCTCGATTCTCTGCAGGCGCTCAGCCCTGCGTGAACAGCCAGCTGAACGGAGGGGTCGAGGGCCTTCAGGAGATCCGGTGACAGCGCTCCGGATCGCAAGTCGATGGAAGGCAAGTCAACGAAGGCTCCACGAACAGCACGGACGCGGTCCTTCTGGGGTTCTGAACCGCCATTGGCAGAGGCCGGTGGAAGCGTCCAGCGCCCGGGAGGAACCTCTTGGGTGTGATCCTCCCCGTCTCGTACCATTTTCCAAAACTGGGAGTCATTTTCCGCTCCGGGAAAAATGAACCCTGTACCGACGATAGCGATCCCATTCAAGACGAAGCCTCTTCGCTCAATTCCTGCTGTTGGAAGGCCACTTCCAATGCAGAGTCAATCACGACTTCTGCATCCGTAAGGGTGATCAATGGCGAACCGGTCTCGTTGAGGATTTCAGCACGGGCTTTTGCAGAAGAAGGGCTGAATCGATCGATTTCGATTCTGGTTTCCAGTTCACCGACTCTGGCATTGCCGTGGACTCGAAGTTGACCAATGGCACACGGAAGACAGGGAGCCCCGACAATTTTGTCACTCCAGACGATCAGAGCCTGGAAGATGGCATCGATCCGCAGGGGGTCGACCAGCCAGAAGGGTAACAGGGGGGATCGGAATCCATTTCCGGGAGGGGGAGTTCCCTTGGCAGTAAAAGTGATTCCGTCACTGTTGAGACCCAGGACTTTTACAAGGCAACGGAAACTCTCGCCATGGAATAGTGCGTTGGAGTAATCATGCGTGGGAGGTGCATCAAAGGCTTGCAGGAGACAGCTTGCAGGCTGTTGATCCCCGAGCAGAACTTCTGTACGGACATGAATCCGTTGTGGATTCGCCCCACTTCGGATTTCAACGGGAACACAAAGCATGCCTTCTCTCGGTTGTGGAGTCCCACAATGGAAGGAGAGCTGGGCGATTTCCCGTGCCCCGATCACCACTCCCTTGAGGACCCTGAAGTTGTCCACTCCCACAAACTCGAGACCGGGATTGCGGTGGGAGGCGATCTGGGCACACCACTCGAGAAGCAAAGCCGCCGGGATGACTGCACGCCCCTGCAGAACGTGATCCCGCAGGGCAGGGTCACTGACACAGGAAATTTCCAACTGTAATTGTTCTTCCCAGAGTGATTCTGTCTTCGGCGCGGAAGTCGCAGGAGAAGCTGACGGCATTTCGGAGACTTCTTCCACAGGTTGGTCGGTTTCCGCAGAAGATCCGGCAGAAGACTTGAATGGAGTGACCTGGCGTTCCGGTTGGGGACCTGAAAAAGTGGCGATTTCTTCGAGGAACTCAGGGCGCTCACCATGCTGGCAGAGGGCCAGATGATGAACCTGTTTGACTGAGCCGACTTGACCGGCGAAGTGTTCCGCTCCCGATTTCAGGGGAATCAGGCCCACCCCTTCTGAATGAAAGAGGTCGCGCAGTCCACTTTCGACCATTCCCCCATCCCAGGGGCCCCAACCGATGCTGCCTACATGGCAGGTGGGCCTGTCGACCGCCGTTTGGAGTGCAATCTGGTTCAGTGTTTCATTCGCTGCTGCGTAATCGGATTGGCCTTTTCTTCCAAGAGTGGCCGTCGTCGATGAGAAGAACTGGACCAGTTTGAGGCGATCATTTTCACAGAGGTGCAGGAGGTTTCGTGCAGTTTCGACCTTGGTTTCCCAGACCTTGAGGAAATCAGCATCCGATTTCTCAACGATCCATCCATCTGCCAGAACACCGGCACCATGAATGATGCCTCGTACTTCTCCATGGCGGGTTCTTGCCTCATCAAGAATCGCAGAAAGTGCAGGGAGTTGACGCCCGTCGACTGATCGATAGGTGACCTGACAGCCCCGGGATTGCCATTCCCTGATCCTCGCCTGAATTTCCCGGGACTGACGGATCATGTTGGCTTCCTTGCGGACTTCAGCAGGAGTTCTCGACCCGGTTCCAAGATCAAAGAGTCGTGACTCCAGATCTGCATCGGCAACACCGACAGCCCAGTCCGGCTCATTTCCGGGTTCAGGAGTTCTGCCCAAAAGATAAAGGGAGGGACTGCTAACCCTTGTCAGTGCGTCGAGACATTCCGCTGTGACTCCCCGGGCTCCTCCGGTGACGACGATCAGGTCACCGGATTCGATGGGAACGGGCTGCTCTGTTGGGGGAGAGATCGGATTGAGGGACCAACCCTGTCGACCATGGCGACCCAGGCCAACAAAAGTTTCGTCTCCATGGAAAATCTCTTCAACGATTTCGCGGCCAACACCTCCCTGGTCGATCCCGTTGTGATCAAGGTCGATTCCACGAACGATGAAATCGCTCCATTCGCGCGCTGCGCAGCGGGCGAGACCGAGGAGGGCTCCACCCAGAGGATCATGTTGAGAATCGTTTTCGCTGCCCCAGTTTCCTCCCAGACGAGTGACGAAATGGGCGGACGAAAGTCCTTTGGGATGATGACGCAGGCACTGGCCAGCCACTCTCAGCCAGCGGAACAGTTCGAAAGGTTCAGAAGCCTGGGGTTCAGCCGACCCGACGAGAACAAATCCGCTGATCTCATGCTGGTGGGGTGAAACCTGATCAGAGTCCCGGAGGTTCCAGGGGCGTGCATTCACTCCCCGCTCCGTCAGTTCGTCGACGATCTGTTCACGTACCAGAGGATCATTGCCGATGACCCACCAATCCAACTCAGTGTCGAGGATCCTTTGCGTTGTGGTATCCCGCGCAGCGAGAGGTGTGGTCGTGGTGACCGCAAAATTCAGTGGAGGGAGATCAGCAACCGGTTCCAGTTTCTGTGGCTGATCTGATTCAGTCTGCAGTGGCGAGTGCCCGGCATTCTCTGGAGTTCCCCCGGAGTACCAACCGGCGATATCCGAGATGGATCGGAGTGAACCTAATTGGTCTGCAGGAATTGCGGTCAGGTCCGGTCGGTGTTGACGCAAGGCGGAGAGGATTTCGACCCGCTTGATACTGTCGATGCCCAGGTCCGCCTCCAGATCGAGATCTGTTCCGATTGCTTCAGAGGGATACCCGGTTTTTTCAGCGATGACATCGAGGAGCAGTGCTTCCAGTGATTCTCCGGCAACTGGAGAGTGCGTTTCTTCAGTTGACGGGAACGGAGTCGAGACTGTCGGATGGGTGTCCTCCATGACGGAGTTCCGGGGAGCGGGACTGGAGCCACCAAGAGCTTTCACCAATTGATCGATGGTCCTCAGGGAACCCAATTGTTCCGGCGGCAGTGTGGGAAGGTTCGGATCGACCTGCCGCAAAGCCGACAGGATTTCGACCCGCTTGATGCTGTCAATTCCCAAATCTGCTTCGAGGTCCAGATCCGTTCCGATCGAGTCGCTGGGGTATCCGGTTTTCTCGGCGATGACGTCGACCATCAATTGAGTGAGACCAGCCCGATCTTCATTTGTTGGCGTCGTCCCAGTGGAAACAGGTTGGGAGGAATCGATCGGAGTGGGAGCATCACTTACCACGGAAGGGGCATGGGAGGCTTCGCCATAGTGCTCGACGATGGCAGCAATCGATCGGAGAGATCCGAGGGTTTCCGCAGGAAGTGCTTGCAGGTCAGGGCGATGCTGACGCAGTGCAGAGAGAATCTCCACACGCTTGATGCTGTCGATGCCCAGATCTGCTTC
Organism: Planctomycetia bacterium; assembly: GCA_012269595.1. Taxonomy (GTDB): domain Bacteria; phylum Planctomycetota; class UBA8108; order UBA1146; family UBA1146; genus UBA12191. The sequence continues at coordinate 77,003 of JAAXJX010000005.1, forward strand.
CAGGTCCAGATCGGTGCCGATGGCGTCGGCAGGATAGCCGGTCTTCTCGGCGATCACCTCGATCAGCAATGCCCCTAGGGAGTCATCCCCTGACGGCTGAGCCGGTGACGAATCGGACACTGCCGGAGTGGTGACTGCAGGTGCTGCATTCTCCCTGGGAACAGTCTGCGCTCCTGAGTTTCCGGAATAGTGATCGACAATCGAGGAAATGGTTCGCAGGGATCCCAGAGTTTCTGCAGGGAGGGCTTCCAGATCAGGTCTGTGTTGTCGCAGTGCAGAGAGAATTTCGACTCTCTTGATGCTGTCGATGCCCAGATCAGCCTCCAGATCCAGATTCACATCGATGGCACTTTGTGGGTAACCGGTTTTTTCGGCGACCACCTCGATCAGTAACGATTCGAGTTCGAAGTCCTTTTGTGAATCAGAAGGTTGCTGGCTTGGAGTGTGACTGGTGACGGGCTCCGGTTCAGGAGCCCTGTCCGCTTGGGGGTGTGTCAATCCGGGATCGTTGCCTTCACCGGTTTTCAGGAAATGATCGACCAGAGCATCGATGGTTCGCAGGGATCCGAGAACCTCTGGAGCGAGGGTTGGCAGCGAAGGGCGTTGCTGACGCATTGAAGAAAGAATTTCAACACGCTTGATGCTGTCAATGCCGAGATCTGCTTCCAGATCCATGGCGGGTTCAATCGCGTTGACCGGGTAACCGGTTTTTTCGGCGACCACCTCCGCCATGAAACTGACCAGAGAATCCC
>JAAXJX010000005.1:77854-120907 GCA_012269595.1 Planctomycetia bacterium
GGGTAACCGGTTTTTTCGGCGACCACCTCCGCCATGAAACTGACCAGAGAATCCCGTTCCATGGAGTTGCTGACGGGTGGAGCCGGTTCGGGTGTGGGCACAGTCGCTGGGGGAGCATGGTTTTGAGGGGGAGAGGAAGCCTCGACAACTTCTGCAACGGGTGGATCGAAGGTGGCAACAGGAGTCTCACCCTGGAGGGAACGGGCCAGTGCATCTTCGGCGGCTTGCTGCTGACGATCCAGAACGTCCCGGATCTCCAGTGCTTTTTCGATGGCATCCATCAATGCCTCTTGTTGATCCATCAAACGGGAATCTTCACGGGCAGGGGATGTTTGCTGGAGAGCCATGGCAGGAGAGGGGGATGTCGTTACGGATGAATCCATCTGAGGTGAAGTCATGGTTGGGGCGGGCAAATGTGCGGGGGCTGCGGGAACAGGACGCGGTTGACTGTTGGCCAGCCCTTCTCCCGGACGCAAGTTTGCACCACGCAGCCAGACCACAGGGCCTTTGCCCTCAACGGTGACTTTTTGTTGAAGAGGTTTCCAATTACCCAACTGCACGGCGTAACCGCGCACGGCGATCAAGGCCACTGCTCTGGCAAGAGTGCGGCAATCAGATTCGGTTCCACAGGTGGACTGAACCCGAACCTGTGGATTGCGGTCCGTTGCGATCGCCTTGACCAGACCACTCAGTACTTTTCCGGGGCCCACTTCAATGAAGGTATCTGTCCCCTGCGCAAGCATCGCCTCGATCATTTCCTTAAAGAGAACAGGACGAGCGATCTGGTTGGCAAGAAGAGATCGGCAGCCGGTTTCATCTGCAGGGTAGGGTGTTGCAGAGGAGTTGGCAAAGACCGGTGATGTGCTGCTGTTGAACCGTACCTTTTGAAGAATTTCCCCAAAAGGCTGGGCGGCGGAAGACACTCGGGTGGAGTGGAATGCTGCTGCCACAGGCAGAGGTGTACATCGCACTCCCCTTTTTTCGAGAAGGACACGTGCGGCCTCGATGGAATCGGATCCTCCGGAGAGCACGGCCTGTTCCGGAGCATTCCGATTGGCGACCACCAGATCCGGCCAGTTTTCGCTGACGAGGCGTTCCAACTCTTCCAGCGGCAGATGGACCGCCAGCATCGTTCCCGCATCCATTCCACCCGCTTCAGCCATCAACTGACCGCGGAAATTGGAGAGCTGATGGAAATCGGTATCCACAATCCGTCCAGAGGCTGCGAGTGCGGTCAATTCCCCATAGGAATGTCCTGCAAACAACTCTCCCCGAACTCCGAGAGTTTCGAGAACCCGATACAGTCCCAGACTGATGGCTCCGATCGCGGGTTGTGCCACTTCAGTCTGTCTCAGGCGGCTTTCCTGTTGAGTGAGGGCAGCGCTCCACGATCGAACCGGCCAGATTCTTGAAGAAAGTCCCGAATCTTCATGGGAGTTCCAGAAACTGGCTTCTGCCTTGTCTACAGTGTGGATCATTTCCGGGAATCGGCACGCCTCATGACGGCCCATGTCTACCCGTTGGGAGCCCTGTCCGGGGAAGATCACAGCCAGGGGCCCCCGCGGTGCGCCATGGTCACGATCGATTCCGACCGGCAGGTGCCACCGGGGTTCTGCTTCTCTTTCCAACTGTTGAAGAGCCTGGCTCAACAGTTCAGTCGCATTCGAGTTCTCATGAAGAGTGATCACCAAACGATGCTGGGAAGCGGATTGGAATGACCGGCGTGTCTCGCGGGCAAGTGCATGGTGAGATTCTTCACTCTCCGCTTCATGCCACCGATTTTGGAAGTCCCGGATCGAATGCATCAACTGGCTGGCGTCGTCAGCTGAGAAAGCGATCAGGTCGCTGACACCCAGCCAATCAGCTTCGCTTCGGCTCGATTGATTCTCTTCGAGGACCGCGTGGAAGTTACTTCCACCAAAGCCAAAGGATGAGACGGCGGCACGACGGGGATGACCCGGTTTAGCGACCCATGGACGTGCGGTCTCTTCCACATGAAATGGACTTTGGGAGTCAGCCAGTATTTCCAGTGGTCGCCGGATTTTCAGGCTCGGCGGTTGAACCTTGTGGTGGAGGGCGAGAACGGCCTTGATCAGTCCGGCTGCTCCAGCTGCCGCTTTGGTGTGGCCGATCTGTGATTTGACAGACCCCAGTGCGACACTCCCCGGGCGAGAGCCGGATTGCCGATACAGTTCGTCGAGTGCCTTCAGTTCTGTGGCGTCTCCCACTGCGGTTCCGGTTCCATGTGCCTCGACCATTTGGATCGTTTCCGGAGAAACTCCCGCCAGTTCATACCCATCTCTCAGGGCTCTCTGTTGACCCGGGGAAGTGGGGGCATAGATGGCCGCACCTTTTCCGTCGGAGGACGTTCCCACTGAGAGAATTTTGGAATAGATCCGATCCCCATCCCTTACCGCATCTTCCCAGCGTTTGAGAACGACAACACCAATCCCTTCACCGAGAACAGTACCGTCTCCCTCCGCATCGAAGGGGCGGGCATCGCCTGTGGGGGAAAGAGCCGGAGTTTTTGAAAAGCACATGTACATGAAGATGTCATTGAAGGTGTCAACTCCACCGGTGACGACGAGGTCAGAACGACCGTTTTTCAATTCGAGACTCGCAAGATGCAGGGCCGCCAGTGAAGAAGCACAGGCCGCATCGGTCACGCAGTTTGTTCCGTGAAGATCGAGTCGGTTGGCGATTCGACCGGCCACGACATTTCCCAGCAATCCCGGGAAAGAGTTCTCCTGCCAATCGACGTACCCCTCTGAAATTTTTCGAACCACCTCAGAGGCGACTGCGTCATCCACTCCCGATTCTCGCAATGCTTTCCACCAGAGCGGATGACCCAGCCGCGCACCCAGTGGGATCACCAGTTCCAGTGCGCCAGTGACGCCTAGAATTACCGAAGCTTTTTCCCGATCGAAGGTCTTTTGAGCGTCATATCCAGCATCCTGAAGCGCCTGTTTTGCCGCAACGAGACCCAGAAGTTGCGAGGTATCAGTCGCTTCCAGATCCCGGGGAGTGATGCCGTATTCCAGTGGATGAAATGGAATGGGGGAGAGGAATGCTCCGCGGTTGCCATAGGTTCGATCTGGGGAATTTTTGTCCGGGTCGTGATAGTCATCCGGAGTCCAGTAGCCGTCGGGGACCTGACCCACATGGTCTGATCCTGCGCGCATTCCGGCCCAGAAGCCGTGGCGATCATGGCTGCCCGGAAAGAGGCAACCGAGTCCAACCACTGCAATGGAGTCCTCTTTGGAAGTGGAATCTGAGAAAGAAGAGTTCTTCATCAACGATACCTCACGGCTGAATTCGGCTGTTTGTCGAGAGTGAAATTATTTAGTGCGAAGTCGGGAGTGGCCCAGGGACCTGCAGGGATGGAACAACCCATCCTCTGGAGATCAAGAAGTCGCCAATGCAGGGCGGCACCCTGCATCAGGGCTTCAGCGACGGTCGCCACTTTTCTGGAGGAAGCATGCTCAAGAGAGCTGCCCTGAACCCATTCATTGAATGCTCCCATGGCAGGCCCGCACCAGACCTGATAATCGAGAGCCCTGTCAGCGATTCCGCGATTGGCCCAGTCGGAGGATTTCCCCAGGTACCAGCGGAAGACCAGTGCCATTTTATGGTGGGCGTCCTCTTCAGCTCGATGAACCTGTGAAGGTTCTCTTTCGAGGAAGAATTGGCGAGTCAGTTGCCAAACTTCCTCAAGGGGCATGCGAAAAATTTCTTTCTCGATGCGTTGTCTGTCAACGCTGGAGAGTTCATCGAGAGAAGAATGATTTCTGTAGAGTTCGAGCAATTTTTTGGCTCTTGGACCAAACATGGTTCCCCTGCGAAGTACCTGCAGGTGAACACCCATTTCAAACATGTCGGAAGCCGGGGCCATGATGACATCCGCAGGGCCGGCTTTTGCCAGGTGCTCCCGGACCACAGCACTGGTGCCCGATTCAACACATGACTGGTGAACCGAACCGACGACGACATACCCAGCGCCGAGTGCAAAGGCCGCAGCGATCGCTGCAGGAGAACCAAGACCTCCCGCTGCACCGATTCGCACGGAATTGACCCGTGGAAGAGTCTTGCCGAGTCGGTCGCGCAAATCACAGAAAGCAGGAACCAGTGTGGAGAGGGGGCGATTGTCTGTGTGTCCGCCCGAATCGGCTTCTGCGGTGAGGTCGTCACAGATGGGCCACTCCCTGGCCCAGTTTGCCTGTTCTTCAGTGATCTCACCGCGCTGAAGCCATCGCTGGACCCATTCATCGGGAGCGGGGGACAGGAACTTGCTTGCCACTTCCAATCGGGATGCCTTGGCCATGATAGAGAGATCGGAAGTCACTTCACCTGAGGCCAGACGGCGCAGGCTTTTCAGTCTCATTTTGACGAGTGGTTCTGTGAGATCGATGTAGGCGCTTGCTTCAACGTGCCGAACGCCTCGTTTCCGCAGGAGTTCTGCAACATCCGATTCAATCGTCGGCTCAGAAGGACTGTGGATCAGATTGGATCCCCACGTTCCCCCGGGGTGGCGTCGATTCAATTCATCGATGGCCTCTTCAACCCTGTTCGGGGTTTGCCCTGCTGCTCCATAGAAGGCCAAATTTCCGGAGGACGCCAAGGCAGAGACCAGATCGACACTGGCGATACCATTGGCCATCGATCCACCGACGTAGGCATGGCGCAGTTGGTGTTGTTGGGTGAAGTACCGGTCCCCAAGAAATTCTGGAGGTGTGGGAGGCAGATATCCCAATATTGAAGTAGCGGATCCCGCCGCAGAAGGTGCTCCGGGTGTCCTCGAATTTTCCATCGAGTGAAGACGGGGTTGTGATGGGGAACCACAGACGAGCCAGCCCTTGCCCAGGTCTGCGAAGGCTTTCTCAAAAGGGAATTCCAATCCGGCTTCAGAAAATGGAACGTTCGCTGCCGATGGATTTCCGGGCAGTGAATGCGGATCAGAATGTTCCCCGAATCCGGCTGCCATCGACACCCCCCGAAGTATTGGAACTGGAGACCGGGAGAGATCCCGGCCAAGGGGGTTCAAGATACATCCGGTAATGGGCGGAAGCACCCAGAATGAGGGGATAGAGGACGATTTGGGGACTTCTCCTCAAATCGGTTACGGGCGGCCTGACCCGACTCAGGGCTGGACGAACAAATCGTAGGAAAGATCCGCCAAAATCGGTGAATTGGGCCCTAAAACCCGTATCAGGACCATTCCTGAAGGGTCTGGCATGACCCCGAGAAGGTAGGGGTCAAAGAAGAAGGGTGCTTCTGCGGAAGCGGAGAGGAGCAGGTCTCCACTGGCAGGGTCACGGACCTCCAGTTGGGGGATCAATGAGGAGCCCTTTCGACGGGCCAAAACCTCAACCTGCAGCGGCTGTCCGGGTGTCATTTCAAGGAGGTACCAGTCCTCATCGGAAGGTGAACTCAGCTGACCAGCAATCCTGAAGGCATCTCCGGGAAGAGATGGGGTGGTAGCAGCGGAGTTGTTGCTCTGATCAAGGGCCACATCCTCTTCGATGAGTTGCCCGACGGTCTGGGAGACGACCCGATACAGATCCGATCCATTTTCAAGACCGTTGTGAGGCAAGATCTCAAGGAGTGTTTGATCCCCAGGGAGTAGATTCGGGTAGTTGAGTCGAACCAATTCGTCTTCGATGGTCACTGCCAGTTGAGCTCTTTGGTCAATCCCGTTGACGCTGAAATGAATGGCGTCCGTCAGCTCCGGTGATGGGGGCCTGGTGAAGCGCAGCTCCCATGAGGTGGAACTTTGAATCGTCGAAGAGGACGGACTGATCGACATCAGTTGTGATTGACTGGGGGGATCAGGCAGTGCGGTATCAGGTCCGACAAAAGAGAGAGGATTGTTTCCACTGGGGCCAATGTTTTGTGGAATGCCATCAATATCTTGCCAGGGATTCCCGCTGTTGAGAGCCGCAGAATTGGCAAGGGGAGTCGAATCCTCCATGGGGCCCTGTCCCGGTTCCCAGACGATGATTCCGACGGGGCCTCCAGCCCTCGCGGGAGGAGGAATCACTTCGTAACCACCACCGACCAGAGGAATCGATTCACGCAGAATGCCATCATCTGCCAGTTCAATCATGGTTCCAGGACTCAGGGAAAGGGGTGTCGCCGAAGTCAGGAATCCGGTCGGATCCCATTCTCCCCACTGAATCTCCAACGGTTCGGCAAGCAGAAGTGTCTCACCCAAAGTTGATCCGTTGGGCAGGGAAACGGGCAGGTCAGTCCCGGCGACGAGGCTGTAACGGATACTGTCGAGTTCAGTCGCATCGGCCGCATTGACGATGCTGTCCTGACACTGAATCACGCCTCGGGGAGCATTGAGTGAACCCAGGGCATTGTCGGAAATCCAGCAGTGAGTGACATAAAGACTGCACAGGTCGAGTGCTTCGACTCCCACTCCCGCATTACCGAGAATGTTGCAGTTGCGAATCAGTGCTTCCGAGCCATCCGGAATCGATGACACAGAAACCCCGGCCCCGCCATTGACGGTGATCTGATTCCGATTGACGCGAAATGCGGCGGGGGCATCTCCGTCGAGGAATATCCCAGCCAAACCGTTGTCACTGATCCGGGAGTCATCGATTCTGACACGGATATCCAGATCGTCGAGGGGACTCGAGTCGAGGTCGATCACAATTCCTTCGAGAAAATTACCGGTCACTTCACAGTTGCGAATCTTGATTCGTGTCGCCGATGGAAGTCCGATTCCAGGTAGATCCCCGGGGATCGATGCCACATCCAGATCGATGCCTTCGTCACCATTGTCAAAAACGCGGCAGCGACTGATCTCAACAGAAGAGGTTTCACCAAAGCCCGAGTAAACCCATTGGCTTTCGATGCCCTCATTGAGGTTATTGCGGAATACGGAATCGTCGATCTGGATTTGCGGAATGCCAACGATTCGCAGTCCTTCACCATTACATTCAGAAATGACACAATCAGAGATAAAAGCGGTAACCGTGTTTCCTTCAAGGTAGTCCGATCTCAGATCCAGTCCCTGAGTGATCGCTCCGGACATTTGGCAACGGGTGATTCTGCAAACGCAGTCCTCTGCATAGACGCAGCTTTCGGCAACCCCATTTCCGCCGAGAATCAGTCCGTCGATTCCACTGAGTTGATCACCGGGACGGATATTGACGAGATCGGTTTGAAAGAGGATTCCAAATTGGCTGGGTTGTTGAACAGGGTCTCTGAGATCGGGATCGAAGCTGCTTTCAAAGCCGCCGAAAACCATCATGCCAGAAAGCAGGAAGAGATTTTCCGGGTACAGACCCTCGGCGACATGAATATTCACTCCACCGAGGGGAATGCTGGTCGCGATGGCTTGCCCCATCGTTGGGAATGCAGTTTCCGGGGTGAGTCCATTTGCACCACCCTGAGCTGCGCCCGATCGAACATAACGTATGGGGTGTGGGGTGACAGGCCATGAAACCTGCTCAGGGCTGACTTCAAGATCCGTATCTCTGGCGAGTACCAAAACCTCCAACGTGTTTCCATTGGTCAATCCCTCGATCAGAACGTGGTCGGTTCCAATGACTGAGGTGGTCGGTTGGGAAAGATCAAAAGCGTTACCATATGGAGTGACGTAGATGAGGTATTCAATTTCGGCCGCAGGGGTCAGGTCGTCGGTTGCTTCATTCCAGCCGACACGGATCCAACCGTCTCCTCCCAACAGATCAGCCACTCCGCCAAAGCGGGGATGGGTGACTTGAGCCAGACCGCTGGAACCCAGGCCCTGTGAGTCATCGATGGCGATCTGGTCGATGGTCGGGCGAGCGGGAGGTTCAAACCGGCTACATCCGATAATGATCAGCAGCAAAAACAGGATTTGGGGTCTTGATCGCAAGGTCTATATCCTAAAAGTAATACTTGAACTGAACCGAGGAGAACCAGCTGTCATCCGGTTCGGATCCGAATGCAGAACCTGGCATGAAATATCCCACTTCAAACTCCATGTCGATCTGATCGAAGACGTCATTGAGTCCAATGACCAGATCAATTTCCGAGCCGAGGTCACGGTCGATTCCATTGGGATCGATCCTCAAGCGGGTTCGCCTTAAAAAGTCTGCAGCTTCAACCTGATTATACTGGTGATAGACGATATCGACGCTCATGTTTTCATAAGGGCGAACCCCTCCGCCCAGTGTCAAAATGGACATGTTGGAAAGCTCGGGACGAAGCAGGACGCCCAGGTAACGGTAGGAAGATATTCCATAGTAGCGGGAATTATTGTCCTGATATCCGGTCTGCCGGAAAGAGTGATCGGTCCCATCGTCCGGGTCGTCATCCCCGGATCCCCAAGCCCAACCACCGAATAAGTAGGGCTTGCCCCACTTGTCGTCAAACCTTCTTGCCACTTTCAAGTCGCAGCCAAACGCAGAGATTTTATCGAAGCCTGTCACCCCTGAAACGTAGGCAGCGTCGGCCCACCAGCGGAGGTCTCCGTCGAGGGCACGCCCATGTGATTGAAAGCCGACAAAGAAGGGTGATTCATTGGGGAGCTGAACGGCAAGATTGGGGTCGAATTTCCGATCCTGGATGATATCGATCAGGTAAATCGAATGCTGGGTTTTCGATTCCGGGCGGTAAGTCCCTACCAGGATATGTTGATGGCGGTCCTCCAATTCAACAGGAGGATCACCAATGAAGGAAGACCACGAAGCGTCAACGGAGTAGGGGCCCTCTTCCCAGCGAAGTCTGATCGCATCGAGAGAAGAGTCGTAAAACCACTCACGGCCCTCATCGAAATCCATCCTGCCGATCTCAACGGAAAGAGGTTTTCCCAGGATTCCGTTCTGGAAATAGTAGAGCTCTTCTAGACCCCTGTCGTCTTCTGAGAGTGTGACAGCCTCATCGTCTTCATCGGTTGTCGAGTTTTTAGCGCGACCTTTGGCGAAGAAATAGCGATCTGAATCCAGGGACCACAAAGCCTGAAGTGATATCGACCACTCTCTGTCAGTGCGATCAGCAAGCTGATTGTCATCCAGATCCAGATTGTTGCGTTCCTCGAACTCGTAATAGAGTCTGCCCGCAATCCCCAACCTTCCTTCCAGAAAGGTTTGTCTGGATTTGGGTCTTCTCTCATCCCGGTCAAACATTGGCATTGCGACTTTTCGAAAGACTCCGCCTGGAATTTCAGTGGAGCTGCCAACCCTGCATGGAATTCCGTGGATCGTCAGAATCGGAACTCCGTCTTCGTCCAGATCCTGAGATTCGACATATCCTTCCAGCTCCAGCAGTCCCAACTTCCTGTCAGCAGGATTTGTGTCCACTTCAATCTCGACAGCCTTGAAGATCAGTGGAGATACGAATTGTCCTTCAATTTCGAGGCGCCAGTTCTTTTGGATTTCAGCAAGTTCGTGGGATTCTTCGTCGTCTTCAGAATCGTCAAAGTCGGTCTTTTCGTCGACGAGAATGGTAAAGGGGCCAACGGTGATCTCGGAGCGCTGAAGGTTGACTGAAGATACCGCCCCCTTGATCTCGAGGAACTCGTCATCCTCTTCCTGGACCAGCTTTACTGCTTCAAGAAACTCTCCGTCATATCTGCCGTCTATTTCAACTCGTGTTCCTGGGGTGAAGCGGATCTCTGGGTCATCAGCTGTGCTGTTCGGAACCTGCATACAGAGGAATAGCGAAATCAGAATCAATGGATTGGTCATGAAAGGACTCCCTGCCATTTTCCGGAATCTGAAAGCAGTTCGTTCAGATCCTGTTCAAGAGTCGCCAAGAGTTCATCCGGACGATTCCTGCGAGAGTAAATCAGTAACAGTCTGGTAAAGGTGGAAGCCGTCCAGGTAGCCAAACGTTCTTTTTCAATATTTAAATCAGCCATCAACCCCGAGATCTCACGGGCACAAATTTCCCATGGGACAGGCAATCCCTGGAGTGATCTCAAGCGCAGGTGAGCCAGAATATTTCCGGCGTCGAGGGCGGGATCGGAATTTGCCAATAGATCCAGATCCAAAAGAGTCATCTGGTCTTTCGAAACCAGAACCTGCTTGTCATGGAAATCCCTGTGACAGATCACTGAAGTAGCAGGAGGAAGTTGTTTCAATCGGTCGATCACTTCGGTCACGATGGGATTCACTCCATTGGAAGGTTCCGCAAGGATCCGATGAAATACTTCATTGCGCTTTTCGAGGATGTCCACTTCATCCGAAACAGTGTGATCCGGTAACTGGTCACTGGCAGTTGTCGTTCCCAAAAAACGAAGAATTCGGAGGATTGCCTCGATGTGTGAATCTTCCCACTTGCCTGATTTCCAGATGGAATTGAGACTTTCTCCCGGAGCTGCTTCGACAATCAGTGTTTTTGTTTGGCTGTCCCAACTGGAGATTTGGGGAATTTGAATCGAATGTTTTGCTGCAGTGGTTTCAAGGTGCTTCCAGCGTTCAAGGACCTGCCGATCCTTACGGAAAACCTTTGCAAACTGCTGGTTTCCCAACCTGAAAATCGCTCTGCTTCCGAGTCTCCATGCCAGCAGTTCCACAGGAATCCCCTCAGAGATCCAACGACCTACCATCTCTGGTAATGCGGGCAGTCGTTTATCGGACATGGGATCCAGAGATTCGAGTTCACCAGTTTCCGAGAGATGGTGCCAGTGGATGGCATTCTCACCGGATCCTCCATGAAGGCAGTACCATCCTCCCGATCGGGCCTCTTCGACCCTGAGCCATGGCCCCCCCTGGGCGAGGGCAGAAGCAAGCGTTGGAGTCAGTTTCTGCGTCCATGGGAGTGAATCAGTCATGTCTCAACTCCCGCCTTTTTTCAAAAGCATTTCACAGTGACTGACAGTTTCCTGCATCTCATTGATCCAATATGGAGAAAGTGATCTGAAGGGTTCAAAGGCGCGTCGCAAACAAGCGATCAATCTGCCAACCAGTATTTCCTGACTCGAAATTTCCCTTGGAGTTGACCGTTGATAGCTCTCCAAAAGAAGTTTGGCGAGGTGTTCTGATTTTCCGAGATTTGACAGGTCTTCCATTACAGAGCCAAGGTCCATACAAGCATACCCACGACCCGCCCGATCGAAATCGAGAAGGTAGGGGGCATCATCGGTCAGCAGTATCTGTTTCAGGTGCAGGTCACCATGGGCCAGTACTGATGGAACGAGATTCAACGTTGGCACCAAAGTCTTGATCTGATTGGCCAGTGTCAAAAAGTCAAACCTGTATTCCGGCAGCATTTCACCCAGATCTTCCGCCGTTTTCTCAATTTCTTTGGCAAGAATTTGAGGTGGACTGTGAGTGCTGATTTCCAGAGGAATTTGGTGGAACTCGCTGAGTGCTTTGCCGATTTTCTGAATCACTTCTCCAATATCTGGAGAATCAAGATTCGGATGCTGACCTTCAACCCACTCATGACCAAAGATGTTCATCGCGGGAGAGGTCCCCAAAAATCGTGGAGTTTGAAAGTTTTTACAGTTTTCAGTCGCGTGGGAGATGGAAAGAGCAAGATTTCGGGACCTGGAAATTGATACTCTGTTTTCGACTTTCAAGTGCAACATTTTTCGAACCTTCAGGTCTTCCTGAAGATTTCTCAATTTGATTTTTGTTCTCAGGACAGCTCTTCGGCCTGGTTTGTATGCCACCAACTTGTGCCTCGTCAGGCTCCTCTGAAGCCGCCAATGATCGTATGTGATCGTGCCCAGCATCGGTTCAATGAGCCTTCTGAAGCGACTGGGTTCAAAGATTCGGCGTAATTGGGGGATCTCCTCATCCCCGGGAAATGGCAAACCTACAGCAAAAGCTTCAGCATCGAGGAAAGGTTCGAAATCTCCCTTTGAACTGGAAAGGTTTTTGGAAAGGAGCTTGGAATGGAATATCTCGGCTGCTTCAAGGTTTGAAAACAAACGGAGGTTCATTCCCTGTGGTGCTGTCTCCGCGGTGCCTTCAACAGGGCCGCGGATGAACAATCTGCAGGATTCCGCCTTATTGCGAATGTAGGTAACGGAACTGTTTAGGTCGGGGACTTCGAAAACCCAACCTTTCTTTTCCCATATCGACCAGAGATTTCCTGAAACCAGTGCATCCAATGCCGGCGGTGAGTACGACGGAAGTGGGAAGTGGCTCATGATACACCTCCCGGGGCTCCCGGCAGGATTCTTCGATTGATCTTGCCGTCCTGCATTTCAATTCGAGAATGAAAACTGCGTTCCAGATCTTCATCATGGGTGATGATCAACAATGTTTTTCCAACGAAGTCATCTGTCAGCATTTGTTGGATTTGACGTCTGCTTTCAGGATCGATCGCTGTGGTAGGCTCATCAAGAATGACGATGGACGAGTCCCTGAGTAACGCAGTACTGAGAGTCAAACGCCGCTTTTCGCCACCAGAGAGATCTTGTCCACCTTCCGTCATTTCCCGATCCAAACCGTCCGGATCGTCAATGATGAAATCGCAGCGTGCTCTTCTCAGTGCATCAAGCATTTGTTCGTCAGAAGCCTCGGGCTTGTGAAATTGCAAATGTTCTCTGACAGTTCCAGAAAGAATAAAACTTTCCTGAAGCACGATCGACAACTGCTCTCGCATACTCCGGATAGTCCAGTTTTTGATGGGGGTTCCATCTATGGATATTTGCCCGGAGTCTGGTTCAAAGAGTCGAAGGAGAAGTGCTGTGAGGGTGCTTTTTCCTGCTCCGTTCGGGCCAGTCAATACAACGTGTTCACCTGAGGAGATTTCGAGGTTCAATCCATCGAAGACCCTGCGATTTGCCTTTGAAACATTTCCACCATTCTCACCTTCGATTTCTTCAGGAGAGGAATGGTAGGAGAAAGATACGTTTTCGAATCGTATATGACCCAGTAGACGCGGGGCTTCTTCGGCCTCGGGATCATCTTTCTCCTCGGGGTGGATTGTCAGAATCTCTGAAATTCGGTCAGCACAAGCAGCGGCCTTGCCGATCTTTCCGGAGAGTCGTGCCGCTTTGCGTAGTGGTTTTTGCAGTGACCGTACATAAGAGATAAACACCAAGAGGTCTCCGGGTGTCATTCCAGAACCGATGAGAACCCGATATGCCCCGGCAAGCAAAACGAGGGACAGTCCGCCAGCAAAGATCAATTCCGTCCAGCGAGACAGGGCTGCCTGAAGTCGAGTGGCCTTTACCCCCTGACGAAGGGATGAACGGTTCTTTCGGGCAAACTTTCTGACAACTTCGTCTTCTCTGCCCAGGCTCTTGATGAGTTTGAGAGAAGTGAGCCCCTCGCCTGTGGTAAATGCAATATCTCCTTCATGCTCTCTCTGTTTTTTGGCAACCTTGGTGATCTTTACGCTGAATATCCGGGAAAGAACCGCAATCAACAGAAGGACTACCAGCGAAACAAGAGACAACTGCCAATCGATCAATCCCATCAGGGCCAGTGTTGCCAGAGCTTGAACCACTCTGCCTGCAAAGTCGACGAGCTCAGTGGAAAGCACATCCCGAAGCATGGGGACATCGCCGGTGATTCGTACCAACAGATCACCGAGTTTTTGATCACGATGAAACTTGAGCGAAAGCAAGAGCAAGTGTGAGTAAACACGCTTTCTCAGTTTCATGATCATTCTTTGACCGGCCACAGCACTGGTAACAGTCCGTACATATCCTGCGATCCCCTGTCCCACTGCGATCAGAAGTACAGCAAGACTGACAAATGCAAGGAATTGAAGCGGTTGTTGGGCGGGCCACTGGGGATCGATGAAGGGAAGGGTGTCAGAGTTTTCAGGTATCAGCAATCCGTCGAAGATGAACTTGACGGGCCAGGGCGCCAACAAAGCGAAGCCGATTTCAAAAATGAGAGCAAAGGCGGATGCCCCCAAAAGAGGAGCCTGTGCTTTGAGAAGGTCGCCATGTTTTCCAGTGACGGTCCTCCAGTCATGGAGTCCCTTTTTCAGAACCTTGGCAGAGCTCATCGAACCGACTCCACCGCTGCGAGGATTTGTTGGGCTCGCATTTGCCAGGTGGCATTTTCAAGAACCCATTTTCTGCACAGGTCGCCCGCATTCGGTTCCACTTTCAACCTGGATAATTCTTTCTTTATACCCTCTGCGAACATGCGGGTATCGCCAGAGTCAGCCAGTGTTCCCCTGCCGTCGACAACGAGATCTCCGATTTGGCCACGGTTTGTGGCAACAACCGGCATTCCACAACTGAAGTATTCGTAGATTTTCAACGGCGAAAACCAGAACTCTTCCATCTCCGGATAGGGTGCTACTCCCAGGTTACAATGTCCGAGCCATTCCCCGACCGCTGAGTGGGGGATACTTCCTGTGAAGTGCACGCGATCCATCAATCCTTTTTGTTGGACATTCACCTCAAATGCAGGCTTCTCGGGACCGTCTCCAATACAGAGAAGGTGAGCGTCCGAGCCCAAATCCTTGACGAGATATTCAAAGGAGGTCAGCAGATCCTGGATTCCGTGCCATGGTCTGAAGGTCCCGGTGAAACCAATCAGGGGAATGTTGTCAGGTGGCAATGAGTCGGGACGTTTTGTCGCAGAGGGTTTGAACACATCCTGGTCGACACCATTTGGGACGAGGATCACACCCTCGTGGTGGCCTCTTTCAGAGACTACCCAGTCCTGGATCTCTTTCGAAACACAGACGACCACATCTGCTTCCCTGAGAAGCAGGCGAGACAGGCCTGTGGCCAGATTCTCATTGGCGAGTTGTCTGTATTTTTTTGATTCCAGAGCAAGAGGACTGTTGACCTCCAATACGAAGGGAACTTGATGTTTCCTTGCCAGATAAAGGCCTCCCGGGTGCCAGAGACTGTATCGCTCATAAACGAAATCATGGACCTCGTCGATGTTGTCCAGTCTGGCGAGAAAGAGTCGACTTTCTCTCTCTTCAATCGATTTGTGCTTTTTACGGGGGGGGAGTTCCATGGCATGAATCGGTATCGTGCCAAGTTTTTCTCCTTCTGGCCGAATCGTATAAAGATCTCCTCCCAAGCCAAGCTGGCTGAACGCCTTGCAAATGGAAGCCACATGAATGCTGGCTCCCTTTTGCCCGGGGACAGGAATCCCCGGATCAGCGCATATATAGGAGAAGTTCTTCAGTTTCATCCCTGGTTACCCCCGACGAGCGCTGGTCTCAAAGTGGGATTTGAGGGTTGCAACGTTGGTTGAAAGATTAAAGAGGTTTTCTGCCCTGCTTCTTGCGGATCCGATTTTCCATTCTTTCGAATCCACACGGCTTTTCAGTGATTTGATCCCATCTGCGAGAGCTCTGGCGTCACCCGGTTCGACCAATTCTCCCGTTCCTTCCGCAAGAATTTCGGGGCAACCGGTCAAGGTTGTTGAAACCGCAGGAAGGTCCAATGCCAGAGCTTCCAGAAGTACAGTGGGGAGAGCGTCCATATTTCCATCTGCATCCGGAATACATGCCAAGGCCATCATTGTTGCTTCGGAGCAGTGTCGCCTGACTTCTTCTATGGGGAGTGCGCCAAGAAATCGGACTTTGTCATTCAATCCAAGTCTTTGATTCATCTGGTGAAGTTTTTCCTGATCGTCACCATCTCCAATAATGTCGACTTGAAGATCCATTCCCTCTTCAGAGAGAAGCTTGATGGCTTGCAGGAGAATGTCGAAACCTTTCTTGGGTACAAGGCGGCCGACACTGATTATTTTTGTTGGCTCTGCATTGAGGGGGCTTCGGTCGGTTGGAACTTCAAAGAAATCCATGTTGATTCCGTTGTAGAGTCGTTTGACCTTTGCTGCATCGATACCGGGGGTGTGATCCAGAATGTATTGACGATTGAAATCACTCACTGTGATGGCAAATGCGGAATGATCGGTCAGCTCTCTAAACAGGTTTCTGTTGACAGTTTCACGAAAGATATCCTTCGCATGGCACGTAAAGGAGAAGGGAATGTCGTAGAGAAGATTGACCAATGCTGCCATGCGTGTCGAAATCGTGGCGAAGTGTGCATGAAAGTGTTGCACACCGCGCACGCGAGCTTCAGCGCCGATGTAAACCGCTCTCAGCAGCATATCCAATTCTTTTGGAATAGAGTGTTCTCGAAGAAAGTCGACAGCAAGTTGCCAGCGTTCCATGCTTGGAACGATACCCGGCGGAAACTTGGATATCTTGTCCCAATAGCTCTCAGGCTTTTCTCTGAGAACGTATTCAATGGTCAGTTTCAGCTCACTGAGACTGCCATGAAATCGACCATCACCAGGCGCCATCAAACTGAAGACTTCGACTTCTACTCCCTGTCTCTCCAGTTCGAGAATTTCATTGAGAATGAAGGTCTCAGAGAGCCTTGGAAACATCTTCAGGATGTATCCAACCTTGAGAGGCTGGTCATGCTCTGAGGAGGGTGTCATTGACATCTTCTTCTTCTTTCCTTTTTCGGATCATGGTCGAAAGGATCTCATCAACTCTGGACAAAAAGTTGCCGATTCCGTCCATGTTGAGCCCCAATTCGTCCACGGTTTTCAAATGAGGGGATTCAAGACCTGTTTCGATGGCTTCGATCAGTTTTTCAGAGGTCAATTCATCTGGGTGGATCATGTTGATCAAACCCTTTTGAGAAAACTTCTGGGCCCTGATCCACTGTTCTTTTCTGGGGGAAACCCTGGGAATAATGATTGTGGGCTTGCGAACAGCAATCGCTTCTAGGGTCGCATTGTAGCCACCCATGGAGACGATGACGTCAGCGGCCCTCAGATGATCTTCGAGGTTGGTTGTGAATCGTAAAATCTCGATGTTATTGAACTGGTGGAATCGATCGATCAGATTTCTTGCAGTGACCCTGTTCAGATGGGGTCCTGTCACCAGGGTTCCCACATACTTGTTTGGGAAACTGCTCAGGGCTTGAAGAAAGGTTTCTCCGAGCGGATCTCCATCCTCACCGCCTCCAGCAACACAGACTATTTTCTTTTGGGAACTTCTTCTTAGTGTGAGGGAATCGATGAAATCTGTATGCAGTTTGGAAAGACTGATCCGCTTCAGGTAGCCGAGGTATTCGATTCGTTGATTCGTAGTCTCGCTCAAATGGTAGAGCTTGCCCAAATCAAAGACGTCTTTACTTCCATAAACCCAAATGTGGTCATAGAGAGATTCGACAAGGAGATTGGCCCCGGATTTTTTCCAGGACTTTCGTACTGTTTCACTTTCATCGATGATATCGCGTAACCCTATTGCGATCCGCGTTCCACGGGATTTCAGATCCGGTAGAAGTGGAATCAGCTCTCCACTCAATCCCGTTGGCACGTGGTCTACAATGAGAAGGTCGGGGTCGAAGGCGAGGATTTCCTTGCGAAGTTTGTCTCGTCGGCGACAGAATGCGGTAAGAGTATCGATTTGTGGATTTCGGGGGATGTACTCACCGGAAGAATCCTTGGTCATCGGTTCCATCACAGCGACACGGGTCCGAACAGGCAACTTGAAGAATGTGGCCTTTGCAGAACCGGTAATCAGCAGGATTTCGACATTTTCGAGATGTTCCTGTATGCGCGAGGCGAGCAGCAGGCAGCGGCGAAAATGCCCCAGTCCAAACCCATCATGGCTGTAAAAAGCCACCCTTCGGAGGGGTTTGGATGGGATATTCCCTGAAGCAGAGGAATCACTCATAGCCGCGGTCATGAATTGTCCAATCGAGGTATTCAAATGAGTACATTCGATTACTTCGCAAATATGAGTCCATAAGTTTTCAGCATGGGAAGTATATCCCCGGGGACTGGGCGGAATTCTGTAAAGTGTTTAATGGTAATGGCTTATGTTGTGTTTTATAGGTGTGGGTTGAAGGGTGGGGGCGTTTCCATGTGGCTATTTTTAGCCACATGGAAAATCGAATCCGAAAGGTGGTCGTATTTGGCCAGCAGGGGCGACATATAGCCAAAAATCTGACTATAAACCGCGCTTGTCCAGTCGGTGTCGGAGTGCGCCACGGGTCAAACCCAGCAGCCTGGCGACTTCCGAGACATTTCCACCTGTGAAATCGAGGGCTTGCTGAATCAGTTGGGTTTCCACCTCTGCAAGGGTGCAGGGTTCTTTTTCGAAATCGAACTGAATCTCTCCGAGAGCCAGAGGACCTCGGACCAGTGCAGAACCTTCTCCCTGCAGGTTGAGAGCAGGTGAGGCCAAGGTGTCGCCGGAAGAGATCAGGACCATTCGCTCAATGGTGTGAGCCAACTCACGAACATTTCCTGGCCAACTGTAGCTTTTCAACTCCTCGCGGACAGAATCCGGAATCTGGAGATGATCCTTGCGATATCTTTTCGAGTGAATATCCACGAAGTGATCGACCAACAGGTCAAGGTCATGGCCCCGGTCTCTCAGGGCAGGAAGCGTGATGGAGACGACCTTCAAACGATAGTAGAGGTCGGACCTGAAAGTGCCATCCCGTGACGCCTGTTCCAGATTCTGGTTTGTCGCTGCGATGATCCTGACGTCAGCAGAATACTCTCGGGTACCTCCAACTCGACGAACCTTTTTGGTTTCGAGCACATTGAGAAGTTTGGTCTGCATCTCAAGGGGCATGTCACCGATTTCGTCGAGGAAAATGGTGCCACCAGCTGCAACTTCAAAGAGTCCCTGCTTTTGTTGGGAGGCTCCGGTGAATGAGCCCTTCTCGTGTCCGAAAAGTTCACTTTCAATCAAATCCTTGGGCAGTCCGCTGCAGTTGACCTGCAGAAAAGGGAATCTCGAAAGACTTCCCTTTTCATGAATGTATCGGGCAAGAAGGTCTTTGCCGACACCGGTCTCCCCACCGATCAATACTGTGGGTAACTCTGCTGCTTTGTCGATGGGAATCTGGGAAAGTTGCTCGACGACCTCAAGGACCTGTTGGATGGGGGGGCACTCACCGACGATGGTTTTTCGTTCACTGAGTGCTGAGACTCTCTCGTGGGCTCCAACGAGCCTTCTCATCTCGGCATTTTCAAGCTCTCGTTCGACAACCAGATTGAGTTCCTCGAGGTCGAGAGGTTTTTCCAGATAGTCGAGGGCTCCTTCTTTCATCGCTTCAACAGCACTGTCGACAGAAGCGAATGCGGTCACCATGAGAACGGGCACTTCAGGGAGTTCCTGGCGAAGACTGCGAAGGACTTCCAGGCCGTCAATGTCTGGTAACTGGACGTCAAGGATAGCCATGTCGATGGATTCGGATTTGATGATTTTCAGGGCCTCTGCACCTGTTTCTGCAGGAAGACAACGATGGCCACCTCTGCCCAATTCCAGGGTAAGGGATTGGAGAAGAGGGATCTCATCGTCGAGGATCAGAATTTGTGCCATGTTCTGTTCCTTTCTGCCCGGAGGCGTTTTGTGAATCGGTGGGAATCGTCAGCAAAAACCGGCTGCCTTTTCCGGATTCGGATTCCACTTCGATTTTTCCACCGTGCCCCACGACAATTCTTTGAGTCAGGGAGAGTCCAAGCCCAAGGCCGGACTTCTTGGTGGTGAAGTAGGGTTTGAAAAGTTGGGCAAGAACCTCTGCCGTCATTCCGTGACCGGTATCTTGCACTTCAATGAAAATTTCATCGCCACTGCTTCGTCCCGACAATGATACCACACCACCAGGATTACAGGACTCAATCGCGTTATTTAGGAGCACCAGAATCGATTGCTCGATTTTTCGTTCATCAATTCTTGCAGCAGGAAGAGTTCCGGTGATTTGGCATTTCACACTCACCTGTCTTTTATCTGCATATCCTGATACCGCTTCACACAGTGCGGGGAGTCGTGAGTCCAACTGTGCCTCACCGTAGGTCAGCTGGATGGGCTTCAATCCCTTCAGAAGGTCTTTCAGCCACCGGTCTGCACGATCGACAGTTTCGAGAATTGTCTGCATCGACATATCTGGATCTGAGCCCCCATCAGAGCGCATTCGACCCTGAGCCAGTGCCCGAATACTGCCGAGTGGATTTCTGATGTTGTGGGCGATAGTGGCAGTCATCTCACCGACAGCGGCGAGTCTCTCCCGATCAACCAATTGAGATTGGGCTCTGGAAATTTCTTCCGACATCGATTCCACATCTCTGGCCAGCTGTCCGATTTCGCTCTCTGAAGCGATGGAAATGGTTTCGCCATACTTTCCAGAGGAGATTTCTCGAGTGGCTGCAGACAGAAGTTCGAGGGGGGTCACGATCCATCGGCGAACCAGATAGAAAAAGACGATCCCCAGCAAAATCAGGGACAGTCCTGTTCCCAGAAATACTATTTTGATCCGTTGATAATTGACGACTGCAAGTTTGTCGAGAATGGCCAGTCGGGATTGAAGTTGTTGCTCAAGTTCCTGAAGTGATTCCGTAATCTCCGGTATCAATCGGGTTTTCAGCCAATTTCGGGGGAGGTTCAGGCGACGGGAAGCCGGTCCTTCTTCATCCAGATATCGCAGTGCACGGGTCACTGCTCGACCGAAATCGGTTACAGGTCTGGACAGGGACTCTATCGTTCCTTTAAGGGGATCATCTTCCCCAGTCAGTCCGAGACGCATCTGCTGGATCGTCTCCTTACAGGATTCGAGCAGCCCAAAAAATCGACTTCGGTCTTCAGCGTTCCAGTTGGCGAGATCTTCCACCTCTGCGCTGGCAGACAGAATCTGGTCACGGATCTGTCCAGATTGGATCAAACGCAATCTTCCTGAAGATCCTTCCGTCACCGCTTTTTCCAGATCCTGCAGCGCTCCAATCATCAATCCACCTGTGGACAGAAAGACGATGACCAGAAAAGCAAACAGGAGTTGGAGGCGGGTTTTGATCAGCATCTTTTCACCGATCTCCCGCAAGTTCGTATTCGAATCGGTGGCTCTGCTCGGGAAATCCCGATTGTTCGGGAACGGTCACCTGAAGGATCAGTTTGCGGAACTCTCCAATGTCTTGGGAGGACTCAATCGTCAGGGAATCTCCACTTTGGGAGTTCACCAGGGGGAAGGGTTTGCCATCGGCAGTTGCGCTGATTTCCGGGGTGAAGGAATCGTCATTCAGGAGCAACTTCCACTGAACAGGAGTCTTCTGCGACAGTTTTCCCGGTCCGGGAACGATGCCGACGATACCTGTACTTCTCTGCTTGGGTGGGGCAGGCATGGCAGCCAACGAGTGGGATGGCTGCTGCTTTCCGGGTGATTCCAGAATCTTCTCCCAATGTTTCAAGGAAGGATCTTTGGAATCCATGACTGATTGCCCTTGAACAGTAACGATTCCTGTTGATTCCCGCTGGAATGGTTTGTTGTCGGGCCCGACCGAGGCGAGTTCACTCCCCGTTACATTGACGAGACCTGAGCCGCGGTAAAGCAAACTGTATCCCTGTCCTGCAGAGAAACGACAATCACGAACATGAATGATCGCCCCGGTGGCGTCCCCGGAAAGTTTCAGGGCGCTGTCTCCGCGATTACCCTCGAAGTGGGAATGACTGACGGAGTAATCACCGATCGCATCCGCATCGAGGTATGCGCCGGATTTTTTGTTTCCTGACAAGCGGCAGTATTCGAGCCGAATTCGCATGTCCACGTTTTGATCTTCAGAGTATCGGAGGTCGAAACCCATCCCGTGGTCGTCATTTCCGGATGACTCCACCCCGAAGAGCCCCAGGCGAACCCTTGGAGGATCCTCAGGGTCTCCAGCATCCGGTTCTGAAATCCGGATGTTGATGCCGATGTCTCCATTGTCTGCGACCAGTACCCGGTGCAGATCCAGTCTGGTCTTCTCTCCGTGGCGAGGTTGGAGTGAGGGAGAGGAAATGCCACTTTGCCCGTTTCCGGTAAATCGACATTCACGGAGGACCAGATCGACGAATCCTTCAATTCGCAATCCGTCGCCGCGGTTGTTCCGGACGTCACAGAAGAGTAATGATCCGCTCGCTTCACCACCGTCATCCGTATCGGTCTCGATCTGGATGCCCTTGTCGGCAAAACCGGATATCTGGCAATGGGAAATCTGCAGGACGCAATCGTCGGCGACGATGGCCCGGCGAGCAGTTCCTTCACCGGAAAAAGCCAAGCCATCAATCACAGTCAGATGGTTACCGGGGGGGAGAATCAGGGTGTCTTTCTCCGATTTTCCCTGGAGCCGGGTCTGACGGATCACGGGATCAGGAAAGGCATCGAATCCACTTTGGAATCCGCCATAAAGACTCATCCCGTCGAAGAGCAGGATCTGTTCCTGATACTCTCCTTCGGCGATGTAGATATTGACTCCAGCCATTCCGATCGCTGCTCCAATGGCTTCGTCGATGGATTTCAGAGGGGAGAGAGGTGTTTCTCCATCTGCGGATTCATTGACCGAAGCATCCACGAACAGAACCGGGTTGGGGGTTGCTGCCCATTCAGCTTCGTTGGAATCGGACTTGCCCGATGCATCCACTGCACGAACCACGGCGTGAAGGGTGACACCATTCTTGAGTCCGGTGAGGCGACATGACTGGGAACCCGCAGGCACAATCGCTTGAGGGGGAGCATCAAACTGTTGTTTTCCTGAGCGATCGGAGAGAAAGACATGATAGGAGATGGCGCCTTCCGGAGAGACATCATCGATTGCAGGGTCCCAGGTCAACATCAACTCTTTGTCTCCGGCGACAAGATGGTTCAATCCCATGAATCGGGGAGCTTGAAGATCTTCTTTTGCAGGAGTGAGATTTCCAACGGGCGTTGTCGGTGATGGCAGTTGGATTTGATGGGGAGAGGGATTTGAGGCTTCGTCTTTGATGATGGAGACGGAACCTTTAACAGGGGTTTTCGATTCCCGGTTGATTTCACAACCGGAGTTGAGGCTCAAGATCCAAATTCCGAAGAGGACGACAATCCGGAAAGCGGCTCTGGGACGGGGGGCCCCATGCCTTGGGCTGCGGTCATGGAAGACCGATTTTTCGGGATGGACCGGATCCTGGAAACTCACGACAATCTCCCCAACTGAGACAACTCCCAATGTCGTGTAAGTTTACAACATTTTCGCAAGTCCGTCCGGTCGCCTATTCTGCGGTCCCCAGACCGATTCTATTGACCTCATTGGGGTCCTCAGACACCGAATCTCCACTGTAAAAAAGAATGAATCGATTGAGGTCAGAGGAGACCAGAGGGTCCGTTGATGGGGGGTCGGGGATACGGATGAGAACATCCGGATGTTTGACATCATCGGAGTCGAAGGCCGTGGGTTGAATCAGGTCACTGGTCGCCGTGATGACCGGCACCGCATAACCACTCCAGGAAAATCCATCAACGCTGTTGGAGTAACCGATCAGGGAGTCGTTGTTCGCCAGAAAATCGCTGGGCTTTCCTTCGTAAAAGAGATGCCACTGGACGATGTCACCTGTGTCGTTGCGCTCGATTCCCAGTCCTGGTGACTGAACAGAACCGTCGTCAAACTCTCCCGGGCCACCGCTGAAGACAGGGCCTGCTTCGGTACCGGTGAAGACTCCATCCGTAACAGTCCAATTGACTCCATTGATATCAGAAGTGGTCGCCATACCGAAGGCTGAAGAGAGGTCTGATCGAATCACTTCGAAAATCATGCGGTATGCTTCGCCCGGTTCATCGACCTTGACCACGTCTGCATCGACAATTCGAATCACATCTCCGAACTGGGGGCCGAGTTCCAAACCGACACAAAGTTGAGGTGGTTCCCAGTTTTGCCCATCTGCGGAAGAGGTGGTGAGGATGGCGCTGAGGTTGCCCGCGGAAGAGTAAACCCCTTCGACCCACATACGATATCTGCCTGCAGCACCAAGGGGGATACCTTTGTCGACGATCACACTGGGGTCGGAGACCGCAATCGCGTCTTCAAAAAGACCGGTTTGAGTAAACTCCACCTGTGGAAGATCTCCGGCCACCAGTACCTGAGCCCGATTGATCACTGGGACGCTGAAATCGTCGTAGTCCGTTGACGTGACAAGACCGATAGAGTTGGTTCCGTTCAAATCCGTCGCTTCATAAAAAAGCATGCCACGGTCGTTAGGTCTTCCAGCATCATCCACGAAGCTGGGACTGTCGACCTCCAGATAATCGAAATCATCGAGATCGACAGAGCCTTCTGTCTTGCGGTCTTGGAAGAGGGGCACGACTATCCCGGGATTGACGACATCCCTTTTCTTGGAGAAGTCGATAATCGGTGCCGGACCGCCTGCTGTGCCACCACCACCTCCGCAACCCGAAAGCATGCAGCCAGCAATGAGAAGGACAGGAAGCATCCAGAAGCGTGAAGCGGAGATCTGTCGTTGTGGTGTGGAAGGGCTCAGCACCTCCCAATGAAACGGGTGTTCAACCTGGATTCTGATTTTCATAACGACCTTCCACTTTCAGGGCCACGACTGTTGGTCAGGAGATGCTCCTAGGCCAACCACAGCGCACCACTTTTAAACGACCGAGGGTCTTACATGCCACGACGCTGTCATACTTGTTAACAGATTCATCGGGAAAATGGGATCCCCGAGACTCAAATTGAGTGCATGAATGACAGGTTAGGAAGGTAAGGCACGAGTCACTCTGCAATGCATGATGATCTACTGTGTACACACGATGGAAAGAGCGTAAAATTGAGTCTGACGAAAGTTCCCGAGAAGTCTGACCTTTGTGAAACTGGGTAATCCTCTTCACAGGGAAATCGTGGATGCTCGTCAGTTTATTCTAAAATATCTGTGACTGACGCACTTGAGTTGGTCACAAGGGCTTGTATCGAAGCCCTGTTGAATTGGGAAGACAGGTGGAGATCGCATGATTCAAATTACATCCAGAATCCTATTGATCATGCTGAGCGTATTGCTGTCGGCATCGATTCCGGTTTCTGTCGGAGCTCAGGACTCCCAGCAAAAGGTCATGTCCTTCTCATTCGGTGATCTCAAGGTCAAGCTTCCTGCCGACTCAGATAGAATCGCCTTCTATCTCCCCAATGACACCGGGGCTGAAACGACGATTCTGGAATTGTTGGCAGCGAGGACAACTGCTGGTGTTGTGAAGTCCATTGATTCAATGCCATACGATGGCCTGCATCTTGTCAGCTTCGACAGAGGGGTGGCAATCGATGCCCTGAGATCCCTTGGAGAGATCACAGGAGGCTGGGTCGCCCCATGCCTGGAGTTCAACGGCCGTCTGCATATTCCACGTCCGGAGTTGCTGGTCACCCTGAACAGTTATGATCCCTCAATGTATCAACGCTTCCGTGAAGCATACCGGGCCCAAATCGTTCGCGAATTTCCATCAACCAAGCCTCTGTTTCTCGTCCGTCACGGAAATCCTGTCGATTTCGAAAGTGCGATTCTGGATTTCGAAAATTTCCCGGGAGTAGAATCCGCCAGTCCCAATTTCATTATGAGACTGGGTGAAATGGTCGCCCCGAATGACACCTTTTATCCCAATCAATGGTACCTGAACAACACTGGCCAGCAGGGAACACCGGGTGTCGACATTTCCGCAGAAACCGCCTGGAGCATTCAGACAGGCGGAGCCAATGTGACCATCGCCATTCTCGATGAGGGAGTCGATGTCGATCATGAAGACCTCGCTCCCAATATGGTGGCGGGACATGATTCGGTCTCGATACAGGCTTCCCCTGAAGGCATCCCCGGAAACTGTGATACCAACGATTCCCATGGAACCGGCTGTGCAGGAATTGCTGCAGCCAGGGGCAACAACAACCTCGGTGTGGCCGGAGTCGCGTGGAATGCACAAATCCAGCCGGTACGAATGGGCTTCGGAAACCACTGGACCCAGAATGACTGGATCATCGATTCACTGACCTGGGCTGTGGACAATGGTGCGGACATTCTCTCCAACTCATGGGGGGGTGGTGCACCCAGTACCGCAGAATCGAACACGATGGACTATGCCCTGCAAACGGGACGTGGAGGACTCGGGTGCTTGCTGGTTTTTGCCAGTGGCAACGAGAGTGCCGGGGTTTCCTTCCCTGCGGCCTACGCCCAGACGATTGCAGTCGGTGCGACCAGTCCCTGTGATGAGATCAAATCCATCACTTCCTGTGACGGGGAGAATTTCTGGGGCTCGAATACCGGTCCCCAGCAAACAGTCGTGGCACCGGGTGTCCTGATGGCCACCACCGACATTGCCGGTCCCGGTGGTATGGTCAATGGCGATTACACCGGGGGGTTCAATGGAACCTCTTCCGCCACTCCCGTGGTGGCGGGGGCACTGGCTGTCATCCTCTCTCACGATCCTGCTCTGACTGCTGCACAGGCTCAGGAGATTCTTCAGTCCGGTGCTGACGATCAGGTCGGCCCTGCGGGACAGGATCCGGCAGGCTTCGATAACAACTTCGGACACGGCCGCGTCAATCTTTCCAATATGTTGGCTCTCATGGGAGGCCCTGCTGGGCCGGTGAACTTCACCTGTACCGAGTCTGGCGTCGGAGTGCAGCTCAGTTGGGCACCGGGAGAGGTTTATGACTCAGTGACGATTCGCAGGGACGGGGTATTGATCTCTACCCTTGCGGGGAATGCCACCGGATATCTGGATCTTTCCGTTCCAGCGGGTCAGCACTCCTGGGAAGTTCAGGGTTTCGTGGGAGCGACTCCCAGTATTGCCCGCCAATGTTCCCTTTTCCTCATCGGCGATGCCCGTGATCTGATCTGGTCCCCGGGAACAGGAACGGTGGATTCCGGAAATGTCTTTGGCACGGACCTGGTGCAGACCGGTCGCAGTGCCATCCTGACTTCCAATCTGCTTGCATTTAATGATCTCGATGTTTTTGACCGGATCTGGGTCATGCTGGGAATGTATCCCAACAATCATCAGATTACGGTAGAGGAGTCCGCTGCCCTGGTGAGTTATCTGACCAACGGTGTGGGAGGTCAGGCTCTTTACATCGAGGGAGGAGACACCTGGTTCTTCGATCCC
This sequence comes from Planctomycetia bacterium, assembly GCA_012269595.1. Classification (GTDB taxonomy): domain Bacteria; phylum Planctomycetota; class UBA8108; order UBA1146; family UBA1146; genus UBA12191. The sequence continues at coordinate 104,640 of JAAXJX010000005.1, forward strand.
CAGCGACCGATTCACGCCGAGTTTGGAATCACCGCCCTTTCGGACGGAAGCACCACCGATAACCTCGGAGATGTGACGGGAGCTCTGGCGACCGGCTGTGACCTGTCTGGTCTGACCCTCACCTACACCGGAGAAAATTCCTGGGTTGACCGTCTTCAGGCGGATCCCGGAGCAACCGTGGTTCAGTCCAATCAGGCACCTGCATATGACGTAGGAGTTTTCAGGGACAACGGTGGCCAGCTGACGCTGGGAGTCTCCTACGAAAACGGAGGCCTGGTGGACGGTGTCAGTACCCGTCAGCAGCTGGTGGACGCGTTGATCGAATGCATGGGCGGTGCTCTCACCGCTCCTCAGGATCTGATCTGTACTGTGAATGGTAACTCTGTCGCCGTTTCATGGACGGTGACCGGAACCTGGGATTCGATTCAGCTGGTGGTAGACGGTGGAGCTCCACAGGTTTTGGCGGGCTCCGCAACCTCGACCACCATCGGAGGGCTGACCGTGGGGTCCCATACGATTGAGATTTCCTCAGTCGTGGGAAATCAGGTCTCACTGCCGGTGGCTTGTACCATAGGGATTTCTCCTCCCGCACCCGAGAGTCTTTCGTGCACACCTCAGGGAACCGATGTCCTGCTGTCATGGTCCAACGCAGCGGTTTACGACAGCGTAGAGGTATTGCGTAACTCGGTGGTGATCGCCACTTTGCCTGGAAGCAGCACCAGTCTGACCGATGTCAATCCGGGCGCGGGCGCCCAATCCTATTTTGTCAGAGGGGTGACCGCTGGCGCAGATAGTCCTGCTGCCAGTTGTGGTGTCTTTATTCCACCGAGTCCGGTGGGTTCGCTGACCTGTGTGACGAACCAGAACCTGGTCAATTTGTCATGGACCAATTCCCACACTTACGATGCTCTGGAGATCCGCAGAAACGGGATTCTTGTCGCCACACTTCCCGGAACCTCGACTTCATATCTGGATGATCCTGGTGCAGGAAACCATGAGTGGTCCGTCATCTCTGTTTTACAATCCTTCAGTTCATCAGCAGTGCTTTGCAACCAGACGATTCAACCTCTGGCTCCTACTGGTTTCAGTTGCGGTTCTTCCGCCGGGAATGCCGTCTTGAGCTGGAGCAATGGTCAGGCATACGGATCTATCGTGATTCGCCGGGACGGCGTCGAAGTAGCCACATTGCCCGGAAATTCGACCACCCACACAGAAGCGGTCGATCCCGGCTCTTACTCCTACTCGATCAGGGGTGTCGTTTCTTCCATTCAGAGTGACGAACAGATTTGCCAAATGACGCGCAATCCTTTGCCGGTGGGCAATCTGGACTGTCAGTTTTCTGGTGGAACGGCGACTCTGGTCTGGTCCGTGGAAAATGGACTCAGTGCGGTGGAAGTGAGTCGCGATGGACTTCTGTTGGCGACCTTGCCTGGAAGCGCAAGTTTCTATCAGGAGACTTCACCTCCGGGTGGGCTCAGGGAGTACTCGGTAACGGCAGTGGCTGGAAGCCTGACCGCTCCTGCTACTGAATGCACACTTTCTGTTCCCCCTGCCCCTGTCTCAGGGTTGTCCTGTCTCAGTTCTCAACCGTTGACAGCCAATCTGGGCTGGAGTGTTTCACCGGGGAGTACCGCTCTGACAGTCAGTCGGAATGGAGTTTTGATTGCGACTCTGCCAGGAGGGGTGACGGCTTACACCGATACCAATGCTCCAGCGGGAATCATCTCCTATGAGGTCACGGTCGAGACTGCAGGTGTGCCCAGTGATCCGGCTTCTTGTCTGGTAGATGTTCAGGCAGCACCCATTCCAGTGGTGGAAGCATTTGTCAATCTCGACTCGGTAGAGTTGGGGAATCCGGTCCAGTTCTCTGCGACTTCGGATGTTGACGGTGTGACCTGGGATTGGTCTTTCGGAGACGGACAGAGTTCCACTGAACAAAACCCCACTCATCTTTATGCGAGCGCAGGGGCATTTACTGCGAGTGTCACGGCCACTGGACCCGGCGGGACCAGTAACCCTGTGGAAGTTTCGGTAACGGTCAGTTTGCCCATCTTCCGCAGGGGAGACTCCAATGGTGACGGCAGTTCTGATATTTCAGATCCGATTCAGGCTCTCGACTTCCTGTTTGGCAGTGGATTGATCGCATGCGAATCTGCGGCTGATTTCAATGACGACGGTGTTGTCGACCTTGCGGATGTGATTGGAGCCCTGTCCTTTGTCTTTGAGGGCACAACAGTTCCTGCTTCTCCCTATCCTGATTGTGGCAATGACACCACTGCTGATTCACTGAACTGTACGAGTCAGGTGAGCTGTCCTTGATCAATCTCCTGGCTTGCTGATCGCTTTATGTGTTCACTTCAGCGATTAGTTGCAGTCGAGATTGTCGGGGGTGGGGTCTTGTCCGGCATTGGGATATGGAGCCGAAGGCAGGGGACCTGTGCCGAAAAGGAAGTTCAGCAGCATTACCGGGTCAGCAATGTTGATGGCCCCTGAGTCATTGCAATCCATCGCATCCGTGCAAGTGGTTGCAAAGGATGCAAACAGGTAGCTCAGAACGTTGATAGCGTCCGATATGGTGATGTTTCCACCCAGATCAGCATCGCAGCGGATAAATGGCAGCGGGATCGTGAGATCGCAAATAGCCTCTGGGGAGTTCACCCCCAGTACATTTCCAGTCACCGAATATTGCATTGCTCCGGAGCCGGGCATTGGGTCCGTGTAGGTCAACTGATCACCTGCAATGGTCGTCAACGGCAATCCGTTACGAGTGATGCTGATCCAATCGTATGCGGCACCATTGGTCCAACTCAGGATCGTTTCCGGATCGTCGAATGTGCAGGCGAGATTGGTGATGGCGGGGGCCAGATTGGGAAAGTCAAAGTTCAGGGTGGTTCCCTGTGAAACCGTCAGGTTGAGTTCCGTAAGATCGGTCAACCCTGTTCCTGGAGGAGCTGTTGCCGTCACAGACCAGATTCCCTCAGTCAATGCGAGGGAATAAACTCCGCCCGAATGAGTGGTGGTGGTTCCCCAAGGCGGAGTAGAACCGGTCGCCATATCTACAGCGGTAATCAGGATTCCATCCAATCCCACACCCGTACTGGTGACATTGCCTGACATGGTTGCAGCGGGGCTCAATACAAGTGTTCCCAGATTCCTTGCGGAGTAGCACTCAACATTCTCCATGAAGAAGGGACCCAGGCCGCTGGAGGCAGGGGGGGTAAAGGTCAGGTTGTAGTCATTGGTGTGAACATTCGCGCTGAAGTTGCCGGCTTGATTGCCATTTTCATGAAGGGTCTCGTAGATCAGCCCCGTGTCGAACAGGTAAAACTCCACGTCGACTCCCGGAACCGGATTCCCCAGAGAGTCGGAGAAGGAGCCGCTGACGGTCACACCGTCATCAAGAATGATCTGGCCAATGCTGACAGGGCTGACAGGAGCAATTGACAACTGGATCTGCCTGGAGACCCGGACCGGTCCTGTCAGTGGGGGATCCACTTCGAGAATGATGTTTCCTTCTGGAAGAAGAAGATCGAATGATCCCGTGACATCCGTGGTATCTGAAGAAATATAGATGGGCAGACCCGTCGCAGCGTACTTGGCGTCAAAATCTGCTCCTGCGATCAACTCTCCTGCAGAACCGGCTACGGTTCCCTGTACGTGGTAACCCATCGGCATGACGATGGTTCCCAAGTCGAGGTTGGAGAAAATTGAAAGGTCCGCAAATTCGTGGTTCACCCTTTCAATACCGGGTATCGGGTTCACATCCCTGTGGCGGACAGTAAAGATCCCTTCGGGAACGACGACGCTGAAGGCTCCTTGCAGGTTGGTATCATCATTGAAAATCTCCACCGTAACCCCAGCGGAATCGTAAAGATTCATGTCGATACCAGGCAGCGGCACCCCATCTTCATCGACAACCAAACCTGTCAGGGTATGAGCGATGGGCATTTCGACGATTCCCATGTCCGTGCTGCCGAATAGCAGGCCCAAATCCTCTTCAATAGGAAAAACAGCAGCATCCAGAGCGGTATCCGCAAATGTGATTCTGTATTCGTCAATGATCGCAGGGATGGCGACAGAAAACTCACCGAGAGAATTGGTGTTGTCACCAACGAGATCAAGCCAGCCCGCCTGGTCTGCACGAATGTCGATATCCACACCGGATACGGGAGCACCGGCAGTATTGACCACCGTACCTGAGATCAACCACCCTGAAGCCAGGGCGTGGGATCCAATATTCAGGTCTCCGGTGAGGTTGATGTCGATTTCGTCCGGAAGGTGGGCGGTGATGGGTTCAAACTGAAGTAAGTAATTTCCTGCAGCAATGGTGGTGTTGATGGAGATCAGAAAGCTGCCATCGATCGCAGTTGTGTCGCCAGTGATGGGGATCACTGTGGCAGGTGAGAGTGGATCGATCAAATCCAGATCGACACCGGAAATAGGGTTTCCTACCGCATCGACCACTGTGCCGCTAATTGTCCAGTTTTGGGCATACAGATTTCCGGTCGTCAGAAACAACCAGAGGGTCACCGAGATATAGACGATTCGGAGGAGGTGGGGGACCTTCATGGAATCCTCTTCTTGTGCGGACATCGGGTGGATCAACAACGTGGAGACGGGCTTGGGGAATCAATCAGGCTCCCCAAGACCTCTGGAAAGGTCCCGTCTCTCCGATTAATGATACTTTACTAGCAGGCTTTGTAAACCTTACAAAATGGGTATAATTTCTATTTGTTAGTTCAGTCACTTTAGGGAGTCCTGTTCCGGTCGATGAGGGCTGGTTGTTGTGTAAAATAGTTCCAGAGGGTTTGTTGGCCTAATTTCGCCTGCCCTGACCCCCTGCAGATTTTCCCGCCAGACAAGAAGATTGTTCCGGAAACGAAGAACGAAGGGATCGCAAGCATGCGCTTTGTTTTCAAGACATGCAGACTCTCGTTAATGGTGGGACTCATCGGGCTTCTGGGGTGGAATACTGCCTTCGCGGATCCTCCTCCCGGGTACTACTCGTCCGCCAACGGATTGACCGGAGAGTCCCTCAGGCTCGCTCTTCACGAGATCGTGGATGATCATCAGCGAATTCCCTATACCAGTTCGGCCACCGACACCTGGGACGTTCTGGGGATCAGTGAGCAAGACCCGAACAATCCCTCCAGAGTGATTACCGTCTACCGAAACACTTCTGTTTTACGGACTGAGCAAAATACCAGTATCGGTTGGAATCGGGAGCACACATGGCCCTCTTCCTTCGGATACACCAATGACAACGGCTGCAATTACCCCTACTCCGATTTGCATCAGTTGAGAGCCGCCAGTCCGAGTTACAACTCTGCCAGAGGAAACAGACCCTACGATTGGTGCACTTCAGCCAACTGTGAATCCTTTGTTGCAGAGGGAACAGCCTTTTCAAATTTCGCCAGTGGCTTCGGCAGCACGGGTTCATGGGAGACATGGGAAGACAGACGCGGGGATGTTGCCCGCAACATCTTCTACATGGACATGCGCTATGAGGGTGGAAACCACTCGATCACCGGGTGCAGCGAGCCCGATCTGCGAATCACCGACAACCGTAACCTGATCGTTTCCAACACGAATCAGAATCAGTCTGTTGCCTATATGGGACTGCTTTCAGTTCTCCTCGAATGGCATTTGGAGGATCCGGTCAGTGTTGCTGAGCAGAATCGCAATGACGTGATTTTTGGTTATCAGGGGAATCGGAATCCCTTCATCGACCACCCCGAATTCGTTTGTCAGATTTGGGCTTGCCCGACCACTGACACCACTCCGCCTGCAGCTCCGGCAGCGCCTTTGGTTACGGCGGCCACCTGTGAGCTGATTCTGGATTGGGCCGACAATACCGAGGCGGATCTGGCAAGCTACACCGTCTATCGCTCGACTGCTTCCACAGGCCCCTTCACCGCCGTGGGGAGTACTTCTCTCAGCGCATTCTCGGATACCACCGTCACCGGTGGCGTGGCCTATCACTACCAGGTAACAGCGGCGGATCTCTCAGGAAATCAGAGTTCTGCCAGTGCCTCTGCTTCAGGAACCGCGATTACGGGTGCTGCATGCGGGGGCAACCCACCCAACCCGGGAGACGTGAATCTGGTGATTTCAGAATTGATGGCCAATCCCCAAGCGGTGGGTGATTCCACGGGCGAGTGGTTGGAAATCTTCAACAGGGGAGCGGATGCGGTCGACCTCAATGGCTGGACTCTGAGAGATGATGATACCGATTTTCATCTGATCACCGCACCCGGTGGCCTGGTCATTCCTCCGTTGGGTTTTCTGGTGTTTGCCAGGTCCGGTGATGTGACAGTCAATGGCGGAGTGAATGCGGACTATGTCTACAGCTCTTTCATATTGGCCAACAGTGTCGATGAAGTGGTCCTTCTGGATGATCAGGGATTGGAGCATACCCGGGTGAATTACACTTCGGGAACATTCCCCTATGCCGCAGGGCAGTCGTGCGAGTTGTCAGATCTTTTGACGACGGCACCCGGGGCCGCTTCTTCCTGGAGTGCGTCACAGCAAGCTTTCGGTTCCGGTGATTTGGGAAGTCCAGGCAATGAAGGCGGTGCTACCTTGCCTCCTCCGACCTCCAATAACGATTTCCTGCGCGGAGATCCGAATGGCGATGGAACCACTGATATCTCGGATCCCATCATGATGCTCGAGTTCCTGTTTGGATCTGTCACTTCTCTGGTCTGCCCTGATTCCGGTGACGCCAATGATGATGGGGCACTGGATATCTCTGACGCCGTGTTTCTCTTGCAGTATCTGTTTGAGGGCACCGTAGTCATCCCACCACCTGTGGGAACCCCGGGACCAGATCCTACCGCTGACGGCCTCGGCTGCTGATCCAAACCAGTGCGGCGGCGATGAGCAAGGGAGGCCAGGGTTGGCCTCCCGGGCTGGGCTTACGGTCAGATGAGATTCCCAGCCAGGGGCTGTTCTCGATTTCCCCCCATTTGAATTCCAGTGCTATTCCACTCAGGAATCCCGTAGTCCAGTGGACGGTTTCGCGGTGAGTGAAGTCTTCCGTCTTGAAGTAGTTCATGCCCGGATCTGAGACCAGTGCCAGTTCACTCAATTGAGAGTTTGTACTGGAGAGATCTACAGGATCCAGAGTTGCCGCTTCTCCAAAGTTGCGCTCCAGCGCAAGGCTTGTCCTTCCATTCGGGCTTTGAAAGAGGCCACTGGCAATTTCCCGCTGGGCTTTTTGACCCGCAGCAGTGGCCAGCACATCCCTGAGTCTCTGAATGAGAGGAGACGCCGATTCTCCCAATCTGGAAGCATCCAAACTGGACCACCACAACAGAGCCTGTCCCAGTCCCGAGGAGTGGTTGGAAAGAACCATGTTGTCTGCACGATCTGTCCAGACTTCAGTAGCGGTGTGCTGATTGGAATCCGATTCACCGGGGTCAAGGATTTGCCTTGGGAGTGACAGGGGAGCTGGCAATCCACTGACCAGTGGTGAGGCTTCATTCTGGATCAAAGGGGGGGTGGTTTTTTTCCAACCTGGAAGGTCTTCGGGGATCCATGCTGAAATTTTATCCAGAGCTTCCACGGTGGTCTCGGCCCAATCAAGAGAGCCTCCGGAGGATCGGGTTAATTCCTCGGCCGCATTGCGGTCGACAGATTCACCGATCAGGAGAATCTCGAGTTGGATTCCCGCAGCAGTCAGGTTTTTTCCAATCTCTGTCCAGTTTGCGGGAACCGTACGTCCGTCGGTCAATACCAGCAGGCGCTTCGAACCCCCATGCTCCCTCAGGTCTGGTGTGATCTGCTGGAGAGCATTTCCCAGTCTGGTACCTCCACCTGAGCGGATCTCACCCTCCAGCAGTCCGGCGGTCCCTGAGCCGACCAGGGTACCCGGTTCCAGAAGCCATTCGACTTCGGTTCTGAAACCGGCGACACCCCAGCGCAATGCGGTATGGGAAGTGTCAAGAATGGCCAGAGTCGACTCCAGAAGAGTCGTTGCGGATTCACCGATGAGACTCCCGGAAAGATCGAGGAGTATGACACCCATATCGAGGTCCTGATTCTCCATGGGAGGCAGAGGCGCTGAGAGAAGATCTTCGAGAACCTTCAGAGTTTTTTCGTCCTCGCAATCATGATCACCCGAAACAGCAAACAGGACTCCACCCGATTCGATCCATGATGGAAGCTCTGTCAGAATCGATTCTGGCAAAGTTTGGCCTTGCCATGCGAGAACACTGCCCGCCGTGGGATCAGGAAGAGTTCCGCTGGAGTTCAAAAGGGAAGTCTTGAAGCGGGGATCCCGAAACAGGGACTCCATCGAGGAATCCTCAGAGAGGGCCAGTGTGACCGGTATGGGGCTGCGGATCAGGAACGAGTCCCTCTTCCCATCGGGACCGATGACACTCCAGATGCCCGGTTCACTTTTTTGTATCGGCCACACCAGATCTTCTTCTGCACCTGAAGGGGAGGTCAAGTTCCAATCGCCATCAGGGATATCCCCGAACACGTCGATGGGAGTTCCCGGCGAAACGAATCTTTTCGTCAGTATCCAGGGTTGGCGAGAAACGGAAGTCGAGCGTTCAACAGTCCACCCAAGGCCTTTTTCGGCAAGAGAGTGCAACCATTCGGGAGGGGGGACCGGATCTGATTCCTGAAACACAATCCGGGTTCCCATGGGAAAGAAAGCGGACTGTCTTTGTTGTGCAGGTCGTTTTGACAGATCGGACCAGCCCACATCCGTGGTTTTGTTACCGAGAAAAACAGCGCAAAGAATCAGCAACAGAAATGGCCAGAGAGCGATTCCATTCAGGGCCCAGAGGATCAGGGCAAGCAATACCGTGCAGACCAGGGTGAAGTGCAGAAAGCCCCATTGGGAGTGGGATACTTCGCTGATTTCAGCATTCGATAACTCGATCAGCATCCTGATCATCAGGATGGGCCAATCGGATCGACCTGCGAGATCTCCTGAATCCGGTTGGAATCCCCATGCAAATCCACGAGCGGTTCGGCTGATCAGTGCAAGACCATCGGCTGATTTCAGAAGGGGCCTGCCTTCGGGTACTGCGAAAGCCTTGGTCACCGTCCATGAACCCGGATCGATTCCCTCAAAGAGCGGTTCCCCTGGAAGGGGAGGGTCGATCAGAGGGAGAAAGATCTCCTGCCCTTCCTCACAAAAAGCGATGTGGGGAAGAGTGGAGGGCGCTTCGGGGTTTGTAGGATAGGGACCGATGACGATGGGGTCCGCATCGGGATCGGCGGGCTCGGCCCTTTCGATCCAGCCTTCCAATTCGAGGGCATCCAGCAGTGAATTCATGGAAGGAGATTCACCCTGATAGAGAACGCGAGTTTTCATGGATGACGGGGGGAGAGCGATGGTGCGCTGACCCTCTTCACTGCGAATATTGAGAAAGGTATCCGCAGGAGTTTCGGGGAGCCAAATCGACGTTTTGTCCTGGTAGGTTTCAAAATCCAGAGAGACTGCGGGCTTGCTTGGGGATTGAATCTGAATCTCTTGAAGACCGTCAGGGATGTGTAAATCGAGACGAAGATCCCCAGTGATGGATCGGTTCCACCCGATCTCCTTTTGTTTTGTCGAATCCAACAGCCGGGGGCCGCCTGACAAGAGGGCAAGCATGACCACTGGCAGAAGGGTGAGCCAGTGATTGCTGGGGCGGGCGACCACCTTGAGGCGGTCCCAGAGCTGGAGAGAGGCAACGTTTCTGGATTCTGAGGGACGTTGTCCCCGGCGAAGATACCACCACCCGATCAAGAGCAGTGGAATCAGGGCCCAAATCCAGTGGGGAGTGACCCATTCGATGGTCATCCGGAGACTACCTCCATGGGGCCACGGGATCCGGTCAGTTCACCCAGAATATGGGCTGCAGAAGGGACGGCAGTAACTTTCAGGTGTTCACCGCCCCTCGATTGGAGCCAATCCTGCAGAATTCGAAACTGGTATCGATAAAGTTGGCGGTACTGCTGGAGGAGTGATGGGTCAAAGTAACTTTGCCAGGACTTCCCACCCGGTTCCCTCAACAGAAGATCTCCGGACCATTGGGGATTTGATTCTTCCTCGAGCAAAAGAGACCACCATTGCAGATGCCGGATGGGTAATGAACCGGTCCAGTCTGCCAACTCATCGAAGGTCAATCGGTCACTGATGATGACGACTCGTCCCTGAGCCAGATTCTGGGGGAAATGGGGTAAAATCTCACTCAGTGAAACCCTCTCTGGTGGATCCTTCAGAGTTGCTGATGTGAGCGGTTCGAGTCTCTTTCCCCGAATGATCCATTCTCTGTGGGGAACACGGGATTTTTTTGCAACACCCTTCAAGAGCGTTCTCAAGATTTGCAATGCTGCGGCCCGTTCACCAAAGACAAGGGATGGTGCGGAGTCGAGGATGACATGCAGAGGTTCATCCGCCTCTTGTCGGTATTCCCGAATCCATCTCTGACGAAGTCTCTGCCACACATGAAGGTCCAAATGCTGAAGATCTTCACCGCTTTGCCAGCGACGGTGTCCAGCAAAGTCGCCCCCTTCACCCATACGGAGTGAAGAGTGGTCACCGGGCACTCGGTTTCCCCAGCGCTGACGCCAGCGCAGACGGGAAAAGAGGGATTCGGGAAAGTTGGGACCCGCATCACTCATCGTTGAATCTCCATACTTGTTTCATTCCCCAGGGCCTTTGAATGAGTACCCGATCTCCCTTGATTTGGGGTGGGGCCTGTACCCAGTGCACGGCACGATAAGCACCTGGATCAGGGGAAGGGATCAAAGGTTTTGGTGCTTCCTCCGGATGCAATCTCCACAGTCGATCTGCGACCAGAAGAATCTGATTGCCGATCACCTCGATGGCAGCAGCACGCAAATAGGGCCGGTCCCTTTCGCCAGGCAAAGGGGGCAGGTCGAGAAAATTCCAGCGATCTTTTTTCCATAATGCCAACCAGGTCTCGCCCCGGTATTGACCGATGACGAGAGGTCCCTCCGGATGGCCATGCAGAGAGTAGGCTCCCTCTGCGGGCATTGATTGTTGGAAGCCTGGTCCATGAAGGAACTGACTGGCCTGATCGATAAACCATGGAAAAAGAGGATCAGAAACGGAAGACGGTAATTTTCCGTCGCCATCGAGCAGTTGGGCACTGGTGCATTCTTTTGAAAGGAAGTCCGGCCAGGAAAGAGGCTGGGATCCTGCAAGATCAAATCGAATGAGAGGATCGCCAATGAGGAGAAAAACACTGCCATCGGCACAGCGGGTTTCCCTGACACGGGGTGTCGCTGGATTGGCCCAGACGAACCGGGGAGGGTGAACTTCCTTCGGCAGGGGTGGAAGCCCGAAATCACCTGGCAAGGGAGTCTTCAAAAGGGGGACCCAACTTTGAGGGACGATGGAACCTGCGGGTAGCCAGCCCACTTTTCCGGATCGGGTCAAGGCGAGTCGGTGACCGGTTCCAGAGACCGACAACAAAACTTCACCAGCTGGGACCAGTATCGGTGGAGAGAATTGAGTGAAGGCTTCAGTGGAATGTGTGGCCTTCTCGCGAATCAGGGTTGCCGTCATACCGGCAAGTGAATCCTCGATTCGCGAATCCTGCGATCCAGCTCCTGTTTCCGGCAAACTCCGGGGCAGCGGAATCTCAGAAAGATCAGCTGAGGTGGTGTTTGAAGCAGGCTTCTGCCGGGTAAATGTACCGGTGATCGGCCCGACCTTCACCGTGAGTTGGTGTCCTTCCTTTTGCACCTGTGTATGACGAACCCATTCACTGTTCCGAAGGTATCTTCCACAGGCTTGGGCAAACTGACGCAGGGATGTCGGCCACTTGTCCCAATCGATCCGGGTGCTGAGTTGGGTGGGGCAGGGCCGGATGATTTGCTGTAACAGATCGAGGCGAGGCAAACCAACCTCATCAAAGAGGGACGCTTCGCCTGAAGCTTGCAGTTGTTTTGATTCATCACCATCAACCCTTACAGACCAGTTCTCCATATCTCCACGAATGAGGACCGGGCGTCCTTCGCTGTCTGTCAACTCCAGTTTCATTTCACCTTTCCCGGTTTGAACCGGGGGGGACAGGAATGAAGCGGGCGATTTTTTGTCAAAGTCGGGCTTCATCTGCCATTCGGCGAGGATCCACTGTTCCGTTGCGAAATCCATTCTCGGGGTACGCAGGGGAACTCCGTCGATTTCACCCAAAATTGATTCAGTGGAAGGGCGAAGTGAAATGGGGGTTGGCCAGGAAAGGGGAAGAACTGCTTGCCCAATGCGTGCCGTGACACTGATACCCGTGACGGGTGTGGGCCAGCGAAAGAGACCATCGGGGAGTATCCTCCGCGCCCGCTCAACTTCCGAAACCCTGGAGGACAACCGGCCCGCATGAAACCACAGGCGTGCTTCCGTCTCGCTGCCAGGCTCGGAGTATAGCATTGCTCTTCGACAGAGAGTTGCAGCCTTTGCATCGACGACGTTTCCCATCTTGTCTGCGACCGCTTGTGGATTGGTCCACGGTGCCAGGGCAGGTCCCAGTATCTCTTCCCAGCGTTGATTGAGAGCGGGGTAGGCTTGCAGAGGCGGGAGCAGTATTTCGATACTGATCCAGATCTTTCGAGCCAAAGGGGTGTCCCCATTCTTGCAGGCAACATTCAAGGATTGAAAGAGACGGGACTCCGCTGCGTTTTGGGTGCTGGAGTCGGAGCGGGCTTCTTCGAAACCCATGGAGGATTTCCATTTCGCTTCCACGGATCTTGGGATGAACAGGTTGTCGGGCAAGCGTCCCTGAAGGCGAGCGAGGGGAAGGATTTCCTCTGAAGGGATGTTTTGAATGAGGCCGGATTCACGTGAGAGCATGTTTTCAATACCGGGAAGGTCGCCTCCCCGAATCAGGATCGAAAGTGCGGCCTGCGGATCTTCCACTGATTCAAAGAGCCCTGCGCCCTCTTGGCAGAGATTCAATCGGGAGAGGGTCTGGATCAGGTATTCCCGGTCATGGGAATCGATCTCCGGAAATGTCCCTCCGGTGAAGTCTTTACCGGAAAGCATATCGAGGAGTATCCCGGTCCAGTCGTCGACCCCGTACGTCTTGCGGATTGATTGGACCGCTTCAACCCAGCCACCCTGAAGAAATATTCGACCCAGAGCGTGGGGGCAGCGGATGGACTCAGGAATGGAGCAGCCTTCCTCCAGCACGGAAATGGCCCTGAGAGGATCACCTTCCTGTAACAGGAAGCGGGCACAAAAGTGATAGAGATCATCGCTTTGTTGCTGTCGGGCTTGCACAAGAATGGCCTCGAAAAGTTCGCGGGATCGATTCTTCGCCCGAGACCATTGGCCTGCTCTGATGACCACTTCATTTTCATTGGGCTGTTCGAGAATCAGCCGAACAATGCTTCGGAGTGCGGGATCGAGAGTGTCTGTTTGCCGACCGGCATTGGATTGGCTCCAGGCAGGAAAAGAGAGCAGGGGGATCAGTGAGAATCCCAGCACCACACTCTTCAGCTGTAGACGGGAAAAAACAGCGCGGCCCATGTTTCAGCTCACCGCTTTATCCAGGGCGGTGACGACATCGGCACTGGTCCAGCCTCGGAGTTCACCCTCCAGGGTGTAGACGAGTCGGTGGCGTAAAATGGGCTCGCGCCACTTTTGCCAATCGCTGTCTGCCAGATGACTCCGACCCGATCGCAAAGCCTCGACTTTTCCACACAGAATCAGGGCCTGCAAAGCCCTCGCTCCACCACCGAGTCGAAGGCACTCACGAACCGACGGGGGAGCCGTGGGGTCTTCCGGACGGCTGGCTGCAACCCACCGTGCCGCTCGATCGACGATGGCATCTGCGGCGATGACTTTGCGCACCGTTGCCCGCAATTCCTCGAAAGTATCCGACTCGAATCCACTCAGGGTTTCCGTATCGGAGGGACCGGTCGTCAATCTGGCGATTCTGCCCAGAACGCTTGCTTCCGGAGGAGGCAGCAAGACTTCCATCATGAATCGATCTCTTTGTGCTTCCGGGAGGGGATAGGTTCCCTCCATTTCGATCGGGTTTCTGGTGGCGATCACACTGAAGTTTGGATCGAGTGGATATCTCTCTCCAGCGAGAGTGACTTGCCCTTCCTGCATCGCTTCCAGCAGTGCGGACTGTGTGCGCGGTGTTCCCCGGTTGATTTCGTCCGCAACGATCAGCGGATGAAAGATGGGGCCTTTGCGGAACTCGACGCGATCTCCCTGGGGACCGCTGATCAGCGTCTCTGCTCCCAGAATGTCTGCAGGAAGGAGATCCGGTGTGAACTGGATGCGACCCTTCGGCAATCCCAATCCCTGGGAGAGGCATTCGGCCAGTCGGGTTTTTCCCGTACCGGGAACGCCGACAAGAAGGAGGTGTCCGCCTGCAAGAAGTGTGCAGAGGCTTGCCTCGATGGCGGCGTCCTGGCCGAGGATCTGTTCACGGATGGCAGTTTGCAGTTGTTCATCCCACTGCCGAAATTTTTCGATCTCCGCTTCCACGCTCATCTCATCGCTTTCCAGCACCGGAAGGGGTGCGATCACGGAGTTTCATGTACCGATCGACCAGCTTCTGCCAATGGGGAGGCAGGTTCGCAGGCCCCGAATGGGCCTCCGACGCCGGGATTTCGAGGGTTTCTCCCCGGGAGTCGGAAGGATCAGCAGAGACCTGGACTCCTGAACCTGTTCCGGAATCGACAGCCAGTGACTCCAGTCTTTCTGCACTTCTTTGCGCCGGAACCGTATTTTCTTCCGACCCCTCGTCATCTCCTCCCGACGCAGCGAGGCCATTCCGGAGAGAGGCTTCTGAACGATCGCCGGGTCGAGAACTCTCTGAGGCGAACTCCGCGAGGGAGGCTTCCAGAGGAATGGCGGTTGCCGGGGAATCGGAAGGGATTGCCTCGAGTGGACTGCCGGAGCTCGATTCGCCGGCGTTGGAGTCCGTTCCACTGAGGGGAGAACGGTTGGACAGGGGCTCCGTTGGGGGATTTTCAGAGTTGGGTGTTTCCCCAGCCTGCACAGGAATATCACTCGTCGTCCCGCTTTGGCCAGAGAGGCTCGCCAGAGGAGCCTCTCCGGGCTCCACAGGAAGTCTGCCCGTGGCTTGTGATGTCAGGAAAAAGAACCAGGAGAAGATCAGCATCATTGCGATCAGGGCGGGCCCCCGGGAAGGGGAGGTGCCGGTCGGGGCCAGAATCCGCCGAAACTCCTTTAGAGAGGGGGGCTCGACAGAGTCAGCCTGATCACGGAGTGCGGTCTGCCAGTCGTCAGAAAGAGGAGGCTGTTGTCCGAGAAAACACAGGGTTTCGACCAGATTGTCATTGCTCTGGCAACGGTCCCAGATCCGGGCCCACTGATCACCTCTCGAAAACCAGCGCTGAGCCATCCCCAGCAATGCACAAAGAATCACGGCGGCGATTCCCGAATACGGGTCCGGAAGCTGTTGGGGAGAAGTCTGGAATGCCGTCCATGAGATCAGAGCCAGAACTGGCACAGCGAGCAGCAATCCTTCAGCGGCCCCCTGCAGCAGGAGGAAACCGACAATCCGCCTGCGCCCTGCCTGCAGGCGGGGGTGGATTCGCAGAAGTTGGGGACATTCAGGTCCCGGATGACCAGAGGGCTGCAACGGGCTTTTCATGCCTACAGGATATCCTCCCCGGGGGGCTGGGGCACCACGGAATTGGGGATCGGAAATGCAGTTCTCACCAGTACTTGACAGCCCCGCCCACAGATTGGAGGATCTTCGTTGGAAGGGATGCCGGTTCTTGTCTTCGTGAAGGATTCATGAAGATCGGACGGGATCTTTAGCCCCAAAGTTCCACAGATCCTTTCAGGATCGGTTGAGCAGTTTGGGTGCGAAAGATTCAAGTAAAGTGGTGGACCGGATTCCAGATTGACGAGTGTCTCTGCTTCTTTTTGGACTCCAGAGGTGGTCGGGGGATCACTTCATCCATGGTGAAGGTGTCAGAGGGTGACCTCTGGGCTTTTCATGGGATGGATTTCAAAACCGAAGTTGTGGTGCCGCAAGGCGTGAACGTTTGAATTGAACCGGAATGGCAAGCCTCCGGAGCCCCTTTTTTCGAGGGTGACTCCATCAGACTTGTCTCCTGTGTTTGGGGGGAATCAGCGTGTCAGAGCAATTGTTGCAATATGCCAGAGTTCATGAAATCGTTCCGGTTGAGAGTTGGCGCAAGGATGGTGTTGAGGGCTGGCTCTTCCGAGACAGGGAAAACCAGACCATCTTTGTCGAGACTGCAGAGCTGATGGGCGAAGTGGCTCCCGTCGAGGTCGTCTGATCCAC
>JAAXJX010000005.1:121007-234083 GCA_012269595.1 Planctomycetia bacterium
GTCTGATCCACTTTGGTTTCGACTTCTTTGGATTAGACTGCATTTGGGACGATTCCTGACGGAGTCGTTTTCTGGATATCGTGGCCAGACAGGGAATGTAGCGATGAATCCTGCATTTTCACCCACAGTCTTTGGCAGAGACGATAAAATCCACCATTCGGGGCGTAGCTCAGCCTGGCAGAGTGCCTGCTTTGGGAGCAGGATGTCGGAGGTTCGAATCCTCTCGCCCCGACCATTTTGATGTTTGGACGCCCGGTGGAAACACCGGGCGTTTTTCGTTTTAAGGGATCACCTCACGCGAATGGTCTCACAAAAAAACGGGTTTCCGATGCCTGATTGCACCGGAAACCCGTTTGACCTGTTTTTACCCCGGATCAGGGGCAGTTGGTCGTCACAGAGCAAGGCAACAGTGAGTTCAGGTCCGGCCCGCAATTCGGATATGGGGCAGAGATCTGGGTTTCACCACTGAAGATCGCCTGGAAGAGGAACATCGGATCTGCAAGGTTGAGCAGGTTATCCGCATTCACATCCATGGCCATGCCGCACGGCGGTGCCATCATTCCAAACACTGTGTAGATGATGACGATGCCATCGGTAACGTCTACTTGACCATCACTGTTGGAGTCTCCGCGAATGAAGAAGGTTCCTTCACAAGTATCCGGAATCTGATTCGAGTTGGTATCGAGGGCTCCGTTGGCGATGTCACAGCTATCCGGAATCCCATTGAGATCACAATCGGGGCTGCCCTGTGAAAGGGCGCAGGAGTCGAGGACTCCATCCCCGTCACAATCGTCGTCGAGTCCGTCAAGAATTTCGCAGCTGTCGAGCTGGCCATCATTGTCACAGTCCGCGGCAGCGGATGAACTGATCTGGCAGGAATCAGGAACACCGTCAAGATCGCAATCTTCGCTGGAGCCGGTGTTGATGTCACAAACATCAAGGACTCCATTTGAGTTGCAATCAGACCCTGCACTGTGATCCGGATCGCAGGAGTTCAGAACCCCGTCACCGTCGATGTCCTCATCGCTGAGGTCACAGGATCCGTCACCGTCACTGTCTTGACCGTCATTCGCCGGATTGTCGAAGCCGCTGGAGCAATCGTCACAACCGTCGGCATCCACGTCTCTGCAAAGAGTATTGTCGTTCGGGAATTCGTCTTCGGAATCGATGACACCGTCATTGTCGTCATCCGGATCACCCAGGTCACAGAGTCCGTCACCATCCAGATCCGCTCCGTCACTGGCAGGGTTGTCGGTTCCGCTGGAACAATCGTCGCATCCGTCGGCGTCTGCATCCCTGCAGACGAAGGGGTCGAGACTGGAGGAATCTTCGCTGTCATTCACACCGTCACCATCGTCGTCAAGGTCACAATCGTCGATGGTTCCATCCAGGTCTGTGTCCAACTGACAATCGTCGGGAATGCTGTCGTTGTTGCAATCGTTGGCCTGCAGCTGGCAGTTGTCGTCAATGTTGTCTGACTGGCAATCGGCTCCACCGGTCAGGTCTGTATCGCAGTCGTTGTCGATGCCATCTCCGTCGATATCACTGTCTCCGATATCGCAAAGACCATCGCCATCCGAATCGATTCCATCTGCTGCGGGATTATCTGTACCACTGGAGCAATCGTCACAACCATCGGCGTCAATATCTCTGCAGATGAATGGATCGAAGGGAGAGGAGTCCAGAGTATCTGTCACTCCATCATTGTCGTCGTCAGAGTCTCCACTATCGCAGAGGCCGTCACCGTCAAAGTCGGTGCCGTCCGCAGAGGGAGAGTCGGTTCCTGAAGTGCAGTCGTCGCAGCCATCTCCATCTGTATCGCGACAGGAGAAGGGGTTCAGAGGTGAAAGGTCATCCTGATCCTCAACTCCGTCATTGTCATCGTCGGAGTCTCCGAGATTGCATAGGCCGTCACTGTCGAAGTCGTCTCCGTCCAATTCCGGATTCAGTGAACCACTGCTGCAGTCATCGCATCCATCCATGTCAGAGTCCTGACACTGGAAGGGATCGAGGGGATGGCTGTCGAGAGAATCTTCCAGGCCATCACCGTCGTCATCGTTGTCACAGCTGTCGATGGTGCCGTCTGAGTCGGTGTCCAACTGGCAGCTGTCAAGAATCAGGTCACCGTTACAGTCATCGGAAGCGAGCGTGCACTCGTCAGGAATACCGTCTCCATTGCAGTCATTGCCCTCGAGTTGGCAACTGTCGTCGAGAAGGTCTGCGTTACAGTCGAGTCCGCCTGTCTGATCCAGGTCACACTCATTGGGGATTCCGTCGCCATCCAGATCGGGATCTGCTGCGTCGCAAACTCCATCACCGTCGGTATCCGAACCATCTGTTTGCGGATTGAACGTTCCTGAGGTGCAGTCGTCACAACCATCTGCATCTGAATCGCCACAGACGAAAGGATCCGTACTGGCGATATCTTCGCTGTCCGGTATGCCATCGTTGTCGTCGTCGCTGTCACCGAGGTCGCAGGTGCCATCTCCATCGGTGTCCAGTCCGTCATTTGCCGGGTTGTCTGAACCGGAGGAGCAGTCGTCACACCCGTCCGCGTCTGCATCCCTGCACAGACTGGAGTCCAGAGGGGCTGAGTCGGCGGTGTCCTCCACACCGTCATTGTCATCGTCTGCGTCCCCGAGGTCGCAGATTCCGTCTGCGTCATTGTCAGCCCCGTCAGCGGCGGGGTTGTCGGTTCCCGAGGTGCAGTCGTCGCAACCATCCCCATCCGCATCTCGGCATTGCAGAGGATCCAGTGGGGAGGAATCTGCAGTGTCTTCAACACCGTCTCCGTCGTCGTCCAGGTCGCAGGCGTCCGGGTTGGTATCACCGTCCGTATCGGTCTGGCAGTCGTCGGGAATCAGGTTTCCATCGCAGTCATTGGCTTCGAGTTGGCAATCGTCAAGGATCAGGTCACCGTTACAGTCCTGTCCTGGGGTTTGATCCAGATCACAAATATTCTCGATGCCATCCCCGTCGATGTCCGGGTCAGCCAGATCACAAATTCCATCTCCGTCTGTATCAATGCCGTCGGTGGTTGTGTCGGAAACACCCGAAGTGCAGTCATCACAACCATCCATGTCGACATCTCCACAAAGGAATGGATCCAGAGGATGGCTGTCTTCGAGATCAGCGATGCCATCATTGTCATCGTCCTCATCCTGCAGGTTGCAAACACCGTCGGCATCGGTATCGACACCGTCATTGAGCGGGTCGTCAGTACCGTTGGCACAGTCGTCACAGCCATCCAGATCTGTATCCCTGCAACTCAGGGGGTTTAACGGATCCAGATCCTCTGCGTCGCTGACACCATCATTGTCGTCATCCGGGTCTGCTTCATCACAGAGACCGTCGGCGTCAAAATCGGGTCCGTCATTCAGGGGGAAGGTTGGGCAAGGGTCTTCATCGGCGCAAAGTCCGTCCTGGTCACCATCATTCAGGGGGTCGACGGGACAAGGGTCCTGGTCGGAGCAGAGTCCATCGCCGTCGATGTCATTCTGGAAATCGAGAGGGCAGTCATCGCAGCCATCGGGAATACCGTCGCCATCTGCGTCGAGTGCATCACTGAAACCATTGCAGATATCGTCCGGATCGCAGACCCCGTCATTATCGATGTCACCTGTGAGAGCACAGCCTCCGCTGGAGCTGGTGAAGATAACCTCCAGATTTCCGGTTCCGAGTTCGCCATTCCAACCGCCGAGGCGAATCAGGTAGCGAGTCATTCCTGCAACCGGATATTGGATTTCAGAAGTAAAGTTGTCGCAGTTCGCAGCGGAATCGCCGTTACAGGCTACCTGCGTCAGGTTGTTGCACTCTCCGGTGTACAGAACCATTTCCGTATCGTAGGTGGTCAAACTGCAAGTGGTGAAGATGGCGATCCCGTGGCTGGGGGGGGTGTAGCTGAACCAAATATCGTTGCGCAAGGCATCGAGTCCAGATTGTGCACACATCGTTGGATCAACGGGATAAGTCGAAGTGAAGCTGCTGGTCGCAGCAGTATTGTCTACCGGAGTCAGACCAAGGCCGACGACGGTTGCACCCCAACATTCGTCATAGGTTCCGTCCCAGCAAGGGGTGCTCTGGTTGGCCAGATTGTGGGGATCGAGAGGGCATAAGTCGCAAGCGTCGGGGAACCCGTCCTCGTCAGTGTCCACACGGTCGTCTCCCTGGGGGCAGATGTCAGCGTAATCACAAATCTGGTCTCCATCGCTGTCGACGCTTCCCAGGGGATCCAGGGGGCAGCCGTCGCAGGGGTCAAAGACTCCGTCATTGTCTGAGTCCCCTTCGCATGCGTCGAGGAGGCCGTTTTGATCACAGTCATTGTCGGTCAATTGGCATTCGTCGGGAATTTCATCGCCATTGCAATCGGTGCTCGAACCGGAAGCGATATCGGAATCGTCAGGGATGCCATTGTTATTGCAATCCGGGCCCGCCGTGGGAGGCGTGATAGATCCGGTCTGGTTGAAAAAATTTCTGGGGCTATTGGTCGATTGGGCACCATTGCGATTGATGGAATTGATGCCATCCGTTGGCAGAGCGGAGTAGGTGACCTCATCACCGGATCCTGAGAACACCAGTGTAGATCCAAAAATTCGCAGAAAATTGTCAGGGATGATGTAATCGGGTGCAGGTGCGCCCGGGAGAGCTGCAAACGCTGCGGTTGCGATCAAAACACTTCTACCTTGGGTGTTGATATTGGTCGGCAGATTGTTTGGGAAATTGAAGGAAGAGATGGAAGTGCTCAATGTCGTTGATGCGAGCATGTGACCCTGATCGTCACCGTCATCTCTCAGTTCAACAAACTGGATGGTTCCATCGGCGTTCGAATAAATTTCATTGATCAACCACTTGTGGTTCTCGGCCAGAAGCGTGGAGCTGGTTTGAAAAAGGAATACGAACGCTGCAAAAAAATGTATGTAATATTTCATATCACACCTTTATGTGGGTTTATTCTTCTCGCTGAGATAGTAGGGCGAACTGCCCTTTTTGCCTTACTCGAATTATCCAGGAGCCAAGACTCTCAGGACGCTGTTTAGGCCAATCTGGCCGAAACGTGTGTTCTGAAGGTGTATTGGTCCGACAACAAATATACCGCTATTAATGATCCCTGACTCACCCGGCGAGACAAGGGGCGAAACAGTTAATTTAGATATTGGAAAAGTGGGTGTGGAAAGTCATTTGAGTGCAAATATTCACAGTGCCAATTGTCAGGTGAGTCACAAATGGACAACAGGGTAGATGTAACTTCAACCCTTCGTGTCAGGGTTTCTGTCCACGACCTTTATCGAGTACCTGATAGCCTTTGTTGATAGGGAAAAATTCCTTGGACCCATCGGGCCATTTGACCTCAACGGATTGCGGTTCTTTTTCACCCGTCAATGGGATTGTCACTGTCGAAAATCCTGTGGATTGAAAGGAGCTGTTTCTCAGTACCGGGTATTCGACCGGGTTTGCTGTATCCAATATGCGGATTGTTGAACCGATGGCATGGAGGTTCGTATCTTTTTGGTGTAGTTGAATCGTTGCGCTGAAAATTCCATTGCCTTTATTGGGATTGCTGTTGTTTCGGTAAATGTGTGGAGTTCCATTCAGGGAAGAACTGATTGCATCCACGTCTCCATCCCGGTCAAGGTCAGCGAGAATCAGGCATCTCCCCACATGCCTGGTTTGGTTTTCAATCTGTTGATTCATCTCCATGAAGAGGAGGTTTCCTTCTCTGGTCCTGCGCCCCAGCAGCAACTGGTCCATTTGAAGGTATCCAGGGGAGACTTCAGCCAGATCGGCCTGAGGGTATACGTGTCCATTGCAGATAAAGAGATCGGGGGTTCCATTCAGGTCAAAGTCCGCAATTCCCACGCCCCAACCCAGTGAAGACCTCGTTAATGCAGATAGACCGCTTCTGGAGGCGGTGTCCTGAAAGGTGCCATCGCCCTGATTCTGATAGAGGTTGACGCTTTCTCTTTCAAAATTGGTGACTGCGAGGTCGAGTCCGCCCGTCGAATCCAGGCCGGCGACAGCGATTCCCATTCCCGCCTGTTCCTGTCCGTCCTGATCGACACCGAGTCCTGAAAGCAAGCCGTCTTCAAGCCAGTTTCCGTCGGGTTGTCGAGACCAGAGGTGATTGGGACATGAATCGTTGGCCACGAAAATCTCAGGGTGTGGATCTCCGTAGAGGTCGATGATGGTGACTGCGAGACCATATCCGGGAGTAGAGTTTTCAAAGCCCCAGTCAGCGGTGCGATCGACAAATTTCCAATCTCCCAGATTCTCGAATACCAGATCACGGGAGGCCGGTAACCCTCTGGGTCCGCAAAGAACGGGTTGGTTTTCCCACAGGCATGACCATTCGTCTCCATTTTCGGGAGGGGAGTCGAATGGGAAATCCAGATAGCGGCAGATAAACAGATCGAGATCCCCGTCCAGATCGAGGTCCCCAAATGAGGCGCTGGTGCACCAGGAATTCGTGACGATTCCAGAATCGTGGACAGGGACAAAGGTTCCATTGTCATTTCTGAGCAACAACGATCCTTCGATTCCGGTCAGCAAAAGATCATCGTCACCGTCGCCGTCCAGATCTGTGGCAGCACACCCGGAAGTCCACTTCAGAGCCGGAATACCTGCGCTGTCTGCGATGGGATCCAATTTCAGTTGATCATCGATGCGATAGAGCAAAGGGGAGAAACCCGGCTCATTCTGATTCCAGCGCTCAAGGTTGGACCCGCAGGTCAGCAATAGAGCCATATCCCCGTCACCGGTCATGTCCAGAAGAGCCATGCCCGTGGACTTGACGTCCACGATCCATTGCGGGGGATCTGAGCCATTCAGTTGCTGGATGGTGTTTTTTGTGGAAGGGGCCAATTGAGTAAACAAAAAGGGTGAGGTTGTTGGGGCGTTGGGAGTTCGTGTACAGCCGCTCGTCGCCAGAAGAATCAGGGCGAAGAGGCTCGTGAACAGGCAAAGACAGGGGGTCGACAGGAGCCTTCGGCTCGGTCGATTCGAGAGTTGGGTATGTTGCAGAGTCATATGATTTCCCCCATGGGAAACAGGATAACGGAAATGAGACTGCGCTGGGGAGGTCGTTGTCCATTCCGTTAAAATTTCGATCGACTTGTGAGATGCGGGAGGCCGGATACTGAAACTGTCAGGATAAGGTGGAAACCCGGAATTATCTGCGGGGTTTCATGAACCAGAGGGCTCTCAATGGGGGAATTTTCTATTGAGACCTCGTCAGATCCCTTCAGACCGCCTAGGATAGATTTACCCGAAAAAGGAGCTGTTCCATGCGATCAAATCTGGTCGAGAGTCGAAAAACGGTGAGCCATTGGGTGCGATTGGGCGTCCTGTTGGCAAGTTTTGGATTCGGCAGTGCACTCATCGCTCAGGGCCCTCCACCTCCGCCTCCACCCCCGCCTGGAGGCATTCCGCCGCTGCCCCCGGTTCCCCAGCCTGCACAAAATCCAGGGACGCCGGAAAAAGAGCTGTTGGGGAAATTCCTTTTTTGGGAAACCCAACTCTCAACAGACAGTGCCGTTTCTTGCGGTACCTGTCATTTCCCTGAGGCGGGTGGAAGTGATCCACGAACTCTGGCAGAGGTCACCCGGCATCCGGGTGCGGACGGTGTCTTTGGTAATGCCGATGACGTCATGGGTTCCATCGGAATCCAGCATCAGGATTGTTCTGGCGAAATTTTGGGAGGGGGCATTTTTGGAACCGAGCGTCAGGTGACTTCGCGAAAGTCCCAATCGACCGTCGGAGCCATGTATTCCCCAACGCTCTTTTGGGATGGGCGTTCTGGGCCCCAATTCATCAACCCGGAGACGGGAACCGTCAGCATTCCCGGAAATTCGACACCTGCTGGAGGGGCGCTCGAGGCTCAGGCGATTGAACCCCTGCTTTCAGAGGTGGAAATGGGTTGCGAGACTCGGACATGGAATGACATCCGTGCACGTTTGATTGCTGCGGTTCCCTTGCAATACGCCACCAACCTGCCGCAACCGATGGTTGCAGCGTTGTCACAGTTTCCCGACTACCCGTCCCTTTTTCAGATGGCATTTGGAAACAGCGAGATTACTGCCGAGAGAATCGCATTTGCCATCGCAGCCTATGAAAGAACGCTTCTGCCAAACCAGACCCCTCTCGACCAGTTTATCAATGGCAATCCCAACGCCTTGACTCCTGATCAGCAGCAGGGGATGAACGTCTTTCTCAACAACTGTCTTCCATGTCATGGGGGACCGTTTCTGAGTGACAATGTGTTTCACGATATCGGTGTCAGACCTGAAAATGAGGATACAGGCCGTTTTCAGGTCACAGGGAATGAGATCGACAGGGGGCGCTTCAAGACTCCGCCCCTTCGAAACGTGGCTCTCCGCGCTCCCTACTTCCATAACGGGGGCAAAGACACACTTTTGGAGGTCGTCAATTTCTACAATGCGGGTGGAGATTTCCAGAATCCCGAGCAGGGACCGGGTACACCGCCATTGAATCTTCCCCTGGGTGCCAGGCTGGATCTGGTGGAGTTTCTGGAGGCACTCACTGATCCAAGGGTTGAAGCGGCATTGCCTCCCTTCGATCACCCGTCGATGCCCAAGTTCTTTCGCAGGGGAGACGTCAACCGGGATGGCAGTGTGGATATCAGTGATGCCATTACAGGGTTGCAGCACCTTTTCGATAACCTTCCGATTACCTGTGAGGATGCTGCAGATACCAACGACGATGGTCAGTTGAATATTGCTGACGCTGTCCGCCTGCTTGCGAGATTGTTCAACGGAGCAGAACCTCTTCCCGCTCCCTCTGAGCTCTCTGAGGGCCCAGATTTGACGATCGATTTATTGGAATGTCTCGACTAGAGACGAATCCAGTCCTCTGAAAAATGGGTGAAGAGCGAAGAGAGCTCTTCACCCATTTTTCATCGATGAATGACATGATTTACCTGTCATTCATTGATCAGGGAAAAATCCAAATGTTATCAAACATGGCTCTGTTGTAGGATTTGAGGGTTATTCGAAATTGAATCCGTCTCAGCGTGGAGAGTGGATTCCAGGAGTTTATGTCCATGTTTCGCTTTCTGATTCTCCTTATGGTGCTGCTCTGTCCTTCAGTATCTGATGCTCAAACTCCGAGCGCAGAGCTGAGGTTGACCAATGTGCAGGCGAGTCCCGGATTGCCTGTCGTCTCCAGAGTCTTTCTCAATCACACCCTGGATTGTGAAGCTTTCTCATTTGGAGTAACCCACGATTCTGCACAGTTGACATTGGTGGATCTGGCCAGAGGCGATCACCTTGAGGACGCCACACTGGGCGGTGTATCCCCGGACTATCTGATGATGGAAATGAGCCCGACTGGAGGCGGTGGATACATTGTGGGTTGCCTGTTTGATTTGACTCCACCGATCACAGACCTCGTAGCCGGGGAAGACCGTGAACTGATTTTGGCAACCTATGCGGTCGATCCATCAGCGACAGGATCGACTCAACTTGAATTTACTGCTGCCCTTCACATTCCTCCTGTGGAGCTGTTGGTGGTCATGCAGGGACTGGAAATTACTCCAACAACGGTTTCCGGCACGATTGACTTCATTACAGACTGTAACCTGAACGGGGTTCCCGACGGAGATGACATCTCTGGAGGAAACAGCGTCGATTGTGATGGGGATGGTATCCCGGACGAGTGTGGATTTGATCCCGCACTTCCGGATTGCAATAACGATGGAATCCCGGACATCTGCGAATCAGACTGCAATGGTGATCTGATCGCAGATCCTTGTCAGCCTTCACTGGACTGCGATGACGACGGCGTGTTGGACTCCTGTGCCATCGCCGACGGTCTCAGTCAGGATTGTGATTTGGACGGTCTCCCTGACGAATGTGAAATCGCTCAGGCCCAGGCACAGGACTGTGATCTTGATGGAATCCCAGACGCATGTGCGATCGATTCCGGAGCGGCGCAGGATTGCGATATCAACGGTATCCCCGACAGTTGTCAAATTCTGGCTGGAGCTTCGGATTGTGATTTGAATGCCATTCTGGATATCTGTCAAATTGCCAATGGATCTGATTCGGATTGCGATTCGGATGGGTTGCTGGACAGTTGTGCGATCGATTTGGGAGTCGCATTTGACTGTGACATCGACGGTGTACTGGACGCGTGTGAAATTAATTCAGGAACAGCCAGTGATTGCGATCTGGATGGTCTTCCTGATGATTGCGAGTTGGCTTCGGGGACAGCCACCGATTGCGATTTGAACGGTGTGCTTGATGAATGTTCTATCGCAGTTGATTCCTCTTTGGACTGTGATCTGGATGGGGCTCTGGATTCTTGTCAGATAGCAGCCGGAGCGGCAGAGGATTGCAATCTCAATGGTGTCCTCGACAGTTGTGATCTCGGAAATGGGACCAGTACCGACGGCAATCTGAATGGTATTCCCGATGATTGTGAAAACGCCGATTTCATGCGGGGAGATTGCAATGCCAACGGTGCATTCAACATCGCCGATGCGATTGTTTCGCTGAATTACCTGTTTGGCCAGGCGGCGGTCCCTTGCCTCGATGCCTGTGACGTCAACGATGACGAAGTGATCAATATTGCCGATGCCGTTTACAAGCTGGGGTCTCTGTTCAGTGGGGGGGCTATGCCCATGCCACCTTTTCCACAATGTGGACAGGATCCATCTGGTGCGGAGAATGGCTGCGACAGTTACGGAGCGACGTGTCCCTGAGGAGTGCTCTTCAAGATTGTTGACTGAGGAGCGCTTGGTTTAAGCCTTTTGCCGCTTTTTCGAGGCCTTGGCTCGGTGGAGCCTTCGATGGCGGGCAAGAGCCGCTTTCACCAACAGGCGAGTAAATCCCTCATGACCGTCTGGGTCAAAAGAGAGACAGACATCCGCACTGCTCCAGTCTTCCTTTGGATAATAAATGCCGCAGTTGGAATTAATCTCCAGCATGTAGGTCGTTCCATCATCTGCGACACGGATATCACAGCGTCCGAAGCTGGTCCCCTTGAGTTCAAGGAAAAATCGGGCTGATTCGTCCTGAAGTCTTTTCGATAAAACAGGGTCATCCACTTTCACAGCGGAGAGACCACTGTAGTCAACCCACTTCAGATCAGAGTGCTTGAAGCTGTCTCCTTCAGGAAAGTTGTACTGTGCAGGTGGATAGGTAATCGGCTTATTGGGGTTCCTTGGATTTTCGGCAACCAGAACAGTGCACTCTTTGCCTTCGATGAATTCTTCGATCAATGCCTGGCCATGACGCGAAATGATTTTTTGCGCCTGAATCCTCAGTCCCTCCGGTGTCATGACCTTGGATCTGCGACTGATATCGACAGAGGCGTAACTGTTGTGGTGTTTGACAAAGAGGGGAAACCTCAGCCGTTTCGCCGCTTTTTCTATATCAGCGTCATTCTTTGCGAAAACATGCTTGGGTGTGGCAATCCCCAATTTTTTGCACGCTTTTTTCATTTCAGAGCGTGTCGGTTCATAGCTTTCAGAACTGGCTCCAGCGAACGGTACTTTTGCTGCCTCGAGGGCATGAATAACCTCGATACCAGGGGAATCTTCGTCTTCGGTTCCATCACACAAGTTGAAGTAAAGATCAAACTCCTGGGAGATCAATTCTTCGACATGAGGGAGGCAATCATGTTTGCCTTCGAGAACGGCAACATGCCACTCCGCTTCGGGAATGAAAGGCCTGGGATCACAGGGCCAATCGTCATCCGGGAATGGATCTTCGTCGAGGTCCTGTGTGGTCAACAGACAGATTCGCAAAAGAAGACTCACTTCTGTTGGAGTATGCTGAAATGTAACAGGCAGGCTTCTTCTTTGGTAGTGGCTGTAATCTGCTCAGCGCGAAGAAGTATTGGAGGACGATCGTGAAGATCGTTTTCTTCGAACAGGCTTGCCGCTGCCTGACGGTCTTCTGCGTTTTTTAGCTCCAGAACCGCCACTTTCCTGATCGGTGTTTTGTCTGCTCCGGTTTCTTCCCTGTCTCGGGCGACTTTTCGCACCAGATCCGGAGCGTCGTTGGCGGTTGGATCTTGATCCCTGACCTCTGTTCGACGGACCAGAGCTGGTCTTTTTCTTTGCCGTTCTTCTGCGTCCTTTTTCCGGGCGCGTAAAATCAACAGAGTCGAAGCCTGGAGTGAAGATCGTCTCAATTTGTTGCCCGATCACTTTCTCAATCTCAAGGACCATGTCCATATCGGCCTCGGAGACAAAAGTGAATGCTTTTCCATCCCGCTCTGATCGGCCTGTTCTGCCGATTCGGTGAGTATAGGCTTCAGCAGTATTGGGGATATCCAGATTGACGACATGGGAAACACTGGCCACGTCGATTCCACGGGCCGCAATGTCGGTGGCCACGAGAATATTGAACTGGCCCTTTCGGAAACCGTTCATCGCACGATCGCGCTGGTTCTGGGACATGTTTCCCTGCAGAGCGACTGCCTTGTGTCCATCTTTGCCCAACTTTTCCGCCAGTTGACGGGCTCGTCTTTTGGTTCGCGTGAAGACGATGGCTGAAGAGAAGGATTTCTCCTTGAGCATTTTCCTCAGCAGTTCAATCTTCCGCTTTTCTGGAACAGGGTAGAGGGCATGTTCGATGGTGTTGGCGGGGGCAGTGTGATTGATTTCAGCAACGAACGGATTTTTCAGGATTTGTTGAGCAAGTTTGCGGATCTCTGGTGGCATGGTTGCTGCAAAAAGAAGATTTTGTCGTTCCACCGGAAGCTCTGAGAGAATTCGTCGGATGTCCGGAAGAAATCCCATATCGAACATGTGGTCCGCTTCATCGAGAACCAAATGGCGAATGTACTGCAGATCGACATGCCCCTGATTCATCAGGTCGAGCAATCGACCTGGGCATGCGCAGATGATGTCAGGGTGTTTACGCAATTTTTCGATTTGGGGCTTTTCTGAGACTCCACCGTAAATGGTCATGGACCTGAGGCGGGAGCCCTTCGTGAGTTTGCGGAACTCGTCGTCGATTTGGGACACCAACTCACGTGTGGGGGCGATCACCAGCACTCTTGGGCTCTTGCCCCTCTTTCGGAGAAGGGATTCAATCGCAGGGATCGCAAAAGCGGCTGTTTTGCCTGTTCCTGTCTGTGCAAGCCCCAGAATATCCTGACCCTCCAGAGCCTGGGGAATGGACTGGGCTTGAATCGGTCTTGGATCCGAATACCCCGCGCTCTCGATCGCCTGTGCCAGAGACGGCTTGAGATCAAGGTCTGAAAATCTCTCCAGAAGGCTGTCGGCAGCTGCGTTCATGTGGACAAGGGCTTTCAAGAGTGGGCAAAGTGTGAATCACCTCATTGACGAGGGGCTTCCACATGGAATCCGTTCATAGGTGAAGTATATCTGTGAACTTCTTGGATGTTTCCGATTCTGGGGATTTATAGTCAGAACGACACAACTTCAGCCCTGATCAGTGGAAGTGGCACCATGAATCAAAACTACCCACCCCGCCAGGACTACAATTTCGCAAGTTCTTCTATCAGGGCAGAAAATGTTCATTCCGATCCCGTCGAGCAGTTTCGTCTCTGGTATGAAGAAGAAGAGGCTGCCGGGCATGGAGAACCCAACAGGATCGCCCTTGCCACCACCACGAAATCTGGAGCACCCTCATTGAGAATGGTGTTGTTGAAAATTTTTGGGCCAGAAGGTTTTTTCTTTTTCACGGACTACACTTCGAGAAAAGCGGTGGAAATGGAAGCCAATCCCCATGTGGCGATTTTGTCCCATTGGCCCAGACTGCAAAGACAAGTTCGCATCGAGGGGCGGGTTGAAAAATCGAGTCGCGAGGTCACTGAAAATTATTTCAACAGCAGGCCCCGCCTGTCCAGAGCCGCAGCGGCTGTTTCCCATCAGAGTTCAGTCATGGATTCGAGGGATACTTTTGAGAGCCAGCTGCAATCTCTTGCAGCTGGAGAAAACCCCATCGAATGCCCTGAAACATGGGGAGGTTACCGGGTTGTACCGACACGATTCGAGTTTTGGCAGGGCCAGCCCGGGCGGGTTCACGACAGAGTCCAGTATGATCTCGAGGGTGACCAGTGGTTGATGAGCGAGCTGCAGCCATAACGGTCATGGGGGGTGAGGCAGGACTTTGCCAGTATTCCGGACTTCTTTTGGAAACGTTCAACTTCACTTTCCAAGACCGGCTGATCAGGGCATACTTCCAAAAGTCCAGACAAGAGATCATTCGGTGCGCCTGTAGCTCAACTGGATAGAGCATCGGATTTCTAATCCGAAGGTTCCAGGTTCGAGTCCTGGCGGGCGTGCCACCTTTTTCTTTCCTTGTTTCCTTATTCTGCCAACTTCACCCATCCTGCCCTGTAGTGGTTTTGCACTTCGTAGTGTTAATATGCCTCTGAGTGCCGTTAAACCTCTATGAGTGGAATGTGAGAAGTGTATGTCCCTGTTGAATACAACTCTGACTCTCCTGCTATTCTCCGGGCCGGTTTTTGATGCGGAGAAACCCCAGTTCCAATTCGAATCACCTGAGAGACTGGTCTCGTCCGGAGAACCGATCGATGTCACGGTGGGGCACGCCGCTCCGTATCTACATGATTTCGATGGAGACGGCCTGTTGGACCTTTTGGTGGGCGAGTTTGGGAACGAGCCATTCCCTCAGGATCGATTGCCATCCAAATATCGAAGCGAACCCGGGGAGCCGAGTGGCTATTCCCAGGGAAGATTGAGAATTTACAAAAATCATGGCTCCGATTCGTCCCCGGAGTACAGGGGGTTTGAGTATCTGAAAGCAGGAGCGGAATTCGCTTCGATCCCGTCCACGTGATGTATCAGCTTTTCTCCACAGTTTGTGGATTACGACGGCGACGGTGATCTGGATATTCTCAGTGGATCCTACACAGGGGAGATTTATTACTTCGAGTGCAAAGGTGAACGGAATTTTATTCAGGGTCGCAGGCTGACCGATCAAGAAGGGAAAGACCTCAAATCCAAGTCATACTCCATCACTGTTGAAGCATGGGATATGGATCAGGATGGCGATCTCGATCTGGTTCTCGGAACCCGTACCTCAGCGGTGGAGATCTTTGAGAACACGGGGACCCGGAAAAAGCCTGTATACAGTGGGGAGTCCAAGCCCCTGAAAACCCGAAATGGCAATCCGGTAAAGGGAAGCAATGCCCATATGGCGGATTGGGATGGAAACGGTGCTCTTGATCTGGTCCTGGGGAGTGAATACGGAGGGGTCCATTGGTACCCCAATCTGGGGACGACTGAGCAGCCGGAATTCGGCGAAAAACAGATCTTGATCGCTAAGGGAGAATTCAAAAGACGCAAACTTGAAGAAGGCCCGGAGGGGGCCGGTTCAAGGACAAAAGTCTTTGTGGTGGATCATGACGGAGACGGGCAGAACGACCTGTTGGTGGGGGACGTCCAGTGGATGTATACAACGCTTCCACCCCTCACACCTGAGCAGGAAGCTGAAAAAGCCCGGATCATGCCAGAGTACACCCGGGTGAACGAGGCCCTGGATGCCGTCTTTGAGGAGCGAAATTCATATGTAGGCAAGGAGGGTGGCATCCCCAAAGAACTTGAAGAGCGGCTCGAAAAGCTGCTGGAAGAGTTTCGCCCATTAGCGAAAGAGATGGGGAAATTTGACAGGGAGAAATCCAGCACCCATGGCTGGGTCTGGCTGTACCGCCAGAAGGAAGCTCCCTCACGCTGACCTGAGTGGGAGATCAGGCCCGGTTGTAATCCTCAGGCAGATGGCGAATCACTTCACCCTCAACCAGGAAGACGACATCTTCGGCGATGTTGGTGGCAAGGTCGGCGATGCGTTCCAGGTGCCTTGAAGCAGAGAGCAGGTGGATGGCACGACGGATCGTCGTCGGATCTTTCAGCATGATCTCTTCAAGAATCTCAAACATCTGACGATTGATCTCGTCGACCTCGTCGTCCTTTGCGAGAACTTTCCGAGCCAAATCCGTATCCAGATTCAAGAGTGCGCTGAGGCTTTCCTTGACCATTTCACGGGCCAGTTCTGCCATGCGATGGAAATCGAGGGGGACCCCCAGGGGGTCATGGCTGGAGAGGTAACTGGCTCTCTCGGCGATGTTGATGGCGAGATCGCCCATTCGCTCCAGGTCGTTGTTGACCTTCATGACACAAACCACAAAACGAAGATCCGTGGCCACGGGCTGGTGCAGGGCGAGAATCTTCAGGCACTCTTCTTCGATCTTCACTTCCTGCTGATCAATGGTGAGGTCCAGTTCATGGACACCGGCAGAAAGTTCTGTATTTCTCTCTTGAAGCGCGGTGATCGCCTGGTTGGAGACTTTTTCCACCAGACTGCCCATATCGAGCAACTGGCTTTTGACGGCTTCAAGGTCTCTTTGTAGGTGCAAGGTCATCCGCGGACTCCATTCTGAGGAGAAGTGACATCACGGTTTCAAGTTTCGGACTCAAACTGATCGTTTCGATTAACCGAATCTTCCCGAAACGTAGTCTTCGGTTCGTTGAACCGATGGCTTGGTGAAGATGGTCCCGGTGTCGTCAAACTCGATCAGCACACCGGATTCCATGAATGCGGTGTAATCTGAAACCCGGGCTGCCTGTTGCATGTTGTGTGTGACGATCACGATCGTGTACTGCTTTTTGAGTTCCAGCATCAGGTCTTCAATGTGACTGGTCGAGACCGGATCGAGGGCGGAACACGGCTCATCCATGAGCAGGACTTCCGGCTTCATGGCGAGGGCTCTGGCAATGCAGAGTCTCTGCTGTTGTCCTCCGGAGAGGCCGAGGGCCGAATCATGAAGTCTGTCGGAGACCTCATCCCAAAGAGCAGCGCTTCTCAGGGACGATTCGACCAGCTCGTCGATGTCTCCCTTGTAACCATTGATCTGCGGTGCCCAGGCAATGTTTTTGTAGATGGTCTTGGGAAAAGGGTTGGGCTTTTGGAAGACCATGCCGATGCGCAATCGAACTTCGACAGGATCGATGTCCTTGCCGTAGAGATCCATATCCCGGTAGGTCAGACTTCCTTCCACCGAGGCACTGGGAATGAAGTCATTCATTCTGTTAAAGGCCCTCAGCAGTGTGCTCTTTCCGCAACCGGAGGGGCCGATGACCGCAGTGATCTTGTTGGTCGGAAAACGGATATCAACGTTTTTGACCGCCTGTTCCGAACCGTAACTGATGGTCACGTTGTCACCCTTGAGGTGGGCATTTTTCATGTCCGACTCTTTATCAGAGGCTTCCGATGAATTCTTTTTGGGCTCGGGGGTTGCCGGACGCTTGTTCATAAACTCTTCCTCAGAAACAGTGTGAGTTTTTTCAGCGGAACTCATGATTGCGCCTTTTGGGTTTTGTTACGAATGAGGATCGCAATGCTGTTCATCGTGAACAACAGAACCAGAAGCACGATAATACCACCCGCGGCCAATCCCTCAAACTCAGGCTTGGCTTCCCGAGCCCAATTGTAGATCTGGATCGGGAGCGCGGTGAAACCATCGAGAATCCCGGAGGGGGCTTTGCGCACGTAGGCCACAGCACCCACCATCAGGATGGGCGCCGTTTCACCAATGGCCCTTGAGAGGGCGAGAATCACCCCTGTCATGATTCCCGGCAAAGCAGCCGGCAACACGTGGTGAAAGACCGTTTGAAACTGTGTCGCCCCCAGAGCGTAGGCGGAGAGCCGGATCGAAGGCGGCACCGCTTTGATCGCTTCTCTCGAGGCAATGATGATGACGGGCAGTATCAGTAGTGTCAGTGTCAGGGCCCCTGCGAGGACACTGGGACCAAACTTGAGGAAACGCACAAACAGGGTCAGGCCCAGAATCCCGTAAACGATGGAGGGGACTCCAGCCAGGTTGGCGATATTGACCTCAATGAAGGTGTTGAGTCGGTTTTTTCGTGCGTACTCTTCAAGGTAAAGAGCTGAGCAGACACCCACCGGGATGGCGATGCAGGCGGTCGTCACAATAAGCCAGATCGTGCCCATGAATGCTGAGAAAAGACCCGCCTTGTGTGGCATTCGCGATGGTGGATTTTTCAGGAAATCGAAACTGACCCATTCCCAGCCGGCGCTAAAAATGTGAACCAGAAGAAATCCAAGAATTCCAATGCAGAGCCATGAGAGAAAGGCACAGCAGTTCTTGAAGAGACTGGATGTGAATCTTCTTCTCTCCAGTGCAGAGTTGAATTCAGAGGGGGGAGTGGCCTGCGAGGTGCTCATTCGTATTGCTCCCGGTACTTCTTCAGAATCCGGTGACTCAACAGGTTGGCTCCCAAAGTGATCAGGAACAGCATCCCGCCGACCGCATAAAGCGAGTAGTAGGAAACGGATCCATGTTCGATGTCACCGGTAGCGACCTGAACGATGTAGGCCGTCATCGTCTGGATGCTCTCCAGAGGATTCATGGTCAGTTTGGGTGTGGCTCCGGCAGCGAGAGTCACTGCCATCGTCTCACCGATGGCCCTCGAGAAGGCGAGCACAAAAGAGGCGACGATCCCCGACAGGGCTGCCGGGACGACGATCTTGAGGGAAACTTCGGTTTTGGTGCTGCCGAGAGCGAATCCGCCCTCCCTCAGTGCTCTGGGAACCGCCTTGAGTGCGTCGTCACACAGAGAAGCCACCATCGGCAGGATCATGACGGCGACGACGATGGAGGCGGAAAGGGCATTGAAGACGGAGATGTCGTCATTCATGAGTTTCAGCAGGGGGGTGATTCCGGTCAGGGCGAAGTAGCCGTAAACGACGGTGGGAATCCCTGCGAGGATCTCGAGAACAGGCTTGACGATCTTTCGGGTTCTGTCGCTGGCAAATTCACTGAGGTAGATGGCGCTGGCCAGTCCGATGGGAATCGCAATCAATCCGGAGCCGATGACGATGATCATCGTGCCCATGAAAAGGGGGATCACACCAAAGGAACGCGGTTCGATCAGGGCGTTCCAGCGGGTTCCGAAGAGGAAGTCCCAAAAGGGCACCACCTGGAAGAAAGGGATCGCTTCACGGATCAAAACAAAAACGATTCCAAAGGTCGTCAAAACAGAGGCCAACGCACAGAGGAAAAATCCACTGCGCGTTGCCTCTTCAATCCAACGGGATCTCTTTTTTGATTTCCCTAATGAAAAAGTTGCTGTTTCGGCCATCAGATCCTTATTGAGCAGCTCCGCTGCTTGCACTCGACTTGGCAACAAAGGCTTCAAAGTCTTTCAGACTCTGCGTGTAGTCAGAATCTGGAAGAGGCACATATCCTACCTCAGAAACGAGTTGGGGAGCGTTCTTCAGGTAGAATTTTACAAACTCCTGAACTTCCTTACGGACTGCAGCAGCACTGCTGACGTAAATGAAGATCGGTCTGGAAAGGGGCTTGTAGGTGCCGTTGTTGATCGTCGTCTCATCGGGGGTGACGGCGCTCTCACCCTTGTAACTGACTGGAACAATCTTCAGTTTTTCGGCATTTTCCTTGTAGTAAACGTATCCGAAGAACGCCAGAGAATCCTTGTCACCGGAAACTCCTTTGACCAGAACATTGTCATCCTCACTCTGCATGAAATCGGATCTGCAAAGCTGCTCTTCGCCATTGACGACTTTGGTGAAGTAGTCAAAGGTTCCACTGTCAGAACCTGGTCCAAACAGCTCAATGTCACGGTCGGGCCATCCCGCACGAACCTGACTCCAGTTGCTGACGGCGGATTCCGGGTGCCAGATCTTGTTCAGTTCTTCGACGGTAATGGCATCGACAAAGTCATTGTCGGGGTGGGTGACCACAGAAAGACCGTCGAAAGCGACCGCAATCTCGATGTAATCGATCCCATTCTCCGCACACTTGGCTTTTTCCTTGTCCTTGATCTGACGGGAGGCGTCATTGATGTCGATTTCACCGATGGTGAACTTTTTGAATCCTCCACCGGTTCCAGAGACACCCACAGGTACATTCATGTTGGGATGCAGGTTCTGGAACTCTTCAGCAATCGCCA
This sequence comes from Planctomycetia bacterium, assembly GCA_012269595.1. Taxonomy (GTDB): domain Bacteria; phylum Planctomycetota; class UBA8108; order UBA1146; family UBA1146; genus UBA12191. The sequence goes on from JAAXJX010000005.1 coordinate 140,956, forward strand.
TGGTGATAGGGAAGACGGTGCTGGATCCGTCGACCCTGACGGTTCCAGAAAGCCCGTCATTTGAGCCCCCGCCGTCGCTGGTGCAACCGGCAAGGACGAGTGTTGAAAGCAGCAGGGTTAAAAACTTTTTGTGATTCATTTTCATTTCCTTTCTGAGTTGTCGGCAAAATGCCAACCGTTGATTTCAGTTGCAAACTGAAACCTCCCAGAATCAACAATCTTAATCAGAAATTCACAGCGAAACGGGTGACGAAACTGGTGACGTCATTGCCATAGGCAGAGGCTTCGCCCGGCGATGCATTGGTCAGGTTGAACATGATTCTGGAGTTCTGGTTCAGGTACCAGTTGAGACCGACGGTGACCGCTTCCGCTTCTTCGCCGGCGGTCATCTCTTCCAGGTCGATTTCAGTGATGCGCACTGCCAGTTCGAGGGCTCCCGATCCGGCGTCATCCTGATTGTTGGCCGGCTTGACGCGGCTGAAGACTCCTGAGGAAGCCTTGTAGGGGCGACTTTCACCGGTGAGGAAGTAACTGGCCATCAGGTACCACGCGGTGGCATCTGCAGTGTCGAGGGAGGACTGAACCATTTCGGCTTGCAGTGACAGAGGGCCCTGACTGTAGGCGGCTTCGAAGCCCAGCAGGTCGACCTGCTCACTGGCGAGGCTGGCGTCCACAATATCTTCACCGAGGCTGGAAAGAGCGTTGGCGTCGTAGGAGATCGTCGCTCCCGGGTTTTTCCTCGAACTGAAGCCAACTCCCAAATGAAGAATGGTTCCATCCTTTTCATTGATGGGGGCCAGGGTCAGTCGACCGGTGACCGCCTGCTCATTGTCTCCCTGAGCATCTCCATAGCCGTTGTCGTCCTTGAAAACACCGAGGGCAAAAGAGCTGTCCATGTTTTCGAAGGGGTCCATAAAGGCCAGGATTCCGGTGTTCCGGCTCGGGGAGAAGACGTCGGTGAAACTGCGCTCGGCAAAGGTGATGTATTTGCTGCTGATCAGGGTTTCCAGGCCGAACGGCTCGTACTGCTGACCCACGCGGATTTTGCTGATCACGCCGGGCATGGAACCCTTGTTGAGGAAGCCCATGTAGAAATCTTTGAAGTCTGCGTCTCCGCCGGTGAGACCGTACTGGGTTTTGAACTCAATGTTGCCATTGATCACTCCAGAGAGAGAAAGTCGGGCGCGACGCATCCGCACGCCGTCCTCTTCCACATCGACTCCGTCCTCTTCAGAAAAGAAACCGGTATCGATCTGCAAACGACCTCCAAAGCTGATCTTGTTTTTGCCGTCTGCGGTGGAGAAGCCAAGTCCATTTTTCCAAATGGGGGACATGGCGTCCTGACCGGAGACAGACTGCGAAATAAACAGCAAAGTTGAAGTGGCAATGAGCACGAGAATGCAAATTGATTTGAACTGAAACGACATGGTTCTTTCCCCTAGTTGAGAGTCTTGGTCACTGACCTTTTTAATCTAGCTCAGAAATGAGTTCTGAAATGTTGCTTTGAAGGGTAGGCGAGCAATGAGGCCGGTGGGATTAGTTTTATGTAAAGGTTTAATAAAGGAGCAGAATGAGCCATTTATGGCCATTTTGAGGTAATCTGGGAGCCTTGAAGGGAAAGAATCTTGTTCAAATCTGCAATCCATGAAGATTCCTGGCCGATCTGGATGGCTCCGCTGACCCGTTCGAGGGCTTCCCAGCCGGGTAATCTGCCCACTGAACTCCATGCGGAGTACTACGCCCAGAGGGCTCACCCCGAAAATGGTGCGGTGGTGATTCTCTCCGAAGCCACTCCGGTCACACCCGCTGGGCATGGTTATTTTGCCACCCCCGGCATTCACACTCCGGAGCAGGTGACCGGTTGGAAAAAAGTGACTCAGGCCGTGCACGCTGTGGGTGGGAAGATTTTTTGCCAACTGTGGCATGTGGGCAGAGTCAGCCATGTCAGCCTGCAACCGGAAGGTCAACCCCCCGTCTCGGCAACCGCCGTGAATGGTGGGGGAAAAACCTACATCGATGCGGATGGAACACGAAAGGCGGTTTCAGATCCACGTGCTTTGCTGGAGTCAGAAATTCCTGCGGTCGTCGAGGAGTTTCGTTTGGCAGCGGCGCGTTGCATGGAGGCGGGTTTTGATGGCGTCGAAATTCATGGAGCCAACGGATATTTGCTGGAGCAGTTTTTACGTTCAGGCATCAACGATCGAACCGATGGGTACGGCGGATCACTCGAAGGGAGAATGAGATTCTCCCTGGAAGTCGCCGAAGCGGTGGTCAGTGAAGTGGGTTCCGACAGAACCGGCTACCGGATCTCCCCGATTGGTGGAGAGGCGGATGGGCAGCGGCATGATCACAACATGCTGGAGACCTACGGCACTCTGGCGGATCGCCTGGCCGAAATGAAGATCGCTTTCATCGACGTGGTGGAGAGTTTTTCCGTCGGGGTTCGTGAAGAGGGCCTCGACCGGATCTGCGCCCGCATTCGCGAGGCGTTTGATGGCAAGGAGCGGGGGCTCTATGTGGCCGGGGGAGGCTATACCCGGGAAACCGCAAGGGAAGCCCTCGATTCTGGAAAATGCGATGCGGTCATGTTTGGCCGCGATTTCATCTCCAACCCGGATCTGCGCAGGCGTCTTCGTGAAGACTTGCCATTGACCCCCTGGGATCGAAAGTCGTTTTATCTTGGAGGAGCGGAAGGTCTCACCGACTGGCCTCTTGCGGAAGAGAAGGAAGAGAAGCGTTGACCCTCGAATTTTTTGCTTCCGCCAGTAAAAACACGGAGAGCGCACTCTGCGATGAACTGCGGGAGCTGGGCTTCCAAAGTGTTCGTCTCAATCGGGGTGGGATCCCCTTTCGGGGAGACTGGAGTGAGGGTTGGCGTGCCTGCCTCGAAAGCCGGATCGCCCAGAGAATCATGGTGCTGATGGGGCGTGGCAAGGCGACGAATGCAGACGAGTTGTACCGCGAGGTTCAGGCGGTTGACTGGAGTCTGTATTTGAACGCGGAGAAAACCCTGTCCGTCCAATGTGTGACGGTGGGCAGCCAATTGAATCACAGCGGATTTGTGGCACTTCGTGCCAAGGATGCCATCGTCGATCAGATCCGTGAGCGTTGGGGGGATCGTCCCTCCATCGATCGGGATGATGCCGATGTCCGCGTCTTCGTGTATCTCGCCAATGACAAACTTAAAATTTACCTCGACCTCTCTGGTCAGCCGTTGCATCTGCGCGGCTATCGGGCGGAATCAGGGGAAGCTCCCCTGAGGGAAAACCTCGCGGCCGCCATGTTGCGAATGTCGGGCTGGGATCGCCAGTCGCCCCTGATCGATCCTATGTGTGGCTCCGGAACCATCGCCATCGAAGCGGCACAATGGGCTCAGGGACTGGCCCCCGGCTTGGCCCGCCCCACCTTCGGATTTCAGCGGTGGGCCAGTTTCGATGAGGACTCTGAGAATCAGCTCCGGTTGATGAAGGGCGAACTCAGAGGGGCTGCGAGGGGGCAGAGGCCTTCGGTGATTGCACGAGATGTGGACGGAGAGGTGCTCGATATTGCCCGGGGGAATGCCCGCAAGGCCGGGGTTCGGCTCTCATTCAAGGAGCAGTCCGTCTTCGATCTGCAGGCGGATGGACCGGTGATGACCCTCGTCAGTAATCCACCCTATGGCAAGCGTCTGGCAGCGACCCCTGATTTCCTCGATCGGATGGGATCCGTGTTTCGAAAACTACACGGTTGGCGAATTGCCCTGCTGGCCGGCAGTCGCGCGATTGAAGAAGCCATGAAGGTGAAGCCGGCGAACAGGATCCCAATCCCCAATGGGGATCTTCCGTGCGATCTCCTGATTTACGAAATCGACTGACCGGGTTCTTCAGTCCTTCTTCTTCCACTCTGCAAGGGCATCCCGCGCCACTTCGCGAAGGAAGTTTCGGCCCTTTTCATTGAGTTGCTGCAATCCCGGAATCTCCAGTTTTTTGGGAGCACGGGTGAGGGGGTTCTTTCCGGAGATCGTCGATTCAATGACGAGCAGGGACAGATACATGCCAGCCACACTGGGGTGTTCCGCATCCCGGGTGTAGAGATTCAGTGCAGGCTGCCGCTCCTTGCAGAGGGCCCAGGCAAATCCGACCGGAGCGACTTCCACCTTCAGGGATTTGCCCATGCGAAAGTGTGCCTCTGCGATTTCCTTCATCGAGATCCAGTTCAATCTCTGGTAATCCCACGCCATGAAGAGAATGGGACGGGCACCGGATTCCCGGACCAGGTCGACAAACTTCTTTGAGTAGGTCTGAAAAGATTCGACGGTCGTCTCCGGGATGTCTTCCTGCAAGATGACCACATCGTACTTTCCCTTGCGGATCTCCTCGGCGGCAGAAGTCCGCTTCCACATCACTTCCAGCGATGCTCCACCCCGGGTGATGGCTTTGGTTTCGTATCCCAGTTCAGGGGACATCGATTGGGAGAGGATTTTCAGATGTTGATCGAGACCTCCACGCCAGAAAGTGAAGCTGTTGCCGATGAAGAGCACTTTTTGGGTCTGTACCTTTTCCGGGGCGGGAGTCGCCTCTGGTTTTTGGGGTGGATTTTTTTCCACCTGGGCAACAGCAGCGGTGCTTGAGCCGAGGATCATCAAAAAGAGAAGGGCTGCGAGCCGCATTGGGGTTTCGACAGCCTGATTCTGTGAATGGCAGAAAAATCTCATGAATGGCTCCCTGGTTGTCTTTGAAGCAGAAAAGTAGACCTGAGGGACGTAATTTAAGGGCGAATTCGCGGATTCACGACCCCGAAGATCAGGCAATTTGTCGACAGCGACAGATAATGGACACAGGTATCCTGAAGAAGGCAGCCTGACAGCCTGAAGAACACAGACAGTGCCACATTTCGGAGGACGACATGCCAAAGATTCATAATCTTGAGAGATCCCTCACTTTGCCGACTGATCTCGATACAGCCTGGGAGTTCATCAGTACTCCAAGAAACCTCGATGCCATCACACCGGATGACATGTCGTTTTCGATTCTGACCGATGTCCCGGAGGTGATGTACGACGGTCTTTTAATTGAGTATCGGGTCGGAATTCCACTGATCGGGTCCCAAAGATGGTTGACGGAGATCAAGCACATCAAGGATCGGCATTCCTTTGTGGACGAGCAGCGGATTGGTCCTTACAGCCTCTGGTATCACTACCATGAAATCAAAGAGGTTGAGGGGGGAGTTCATTTCTTCGACAGGGTGACCTATACCTTGCCTTTCGGCCCTCTCGGATCGTTGGCCCATGCCGTCTACGTCAAATCAGAGTTGGCTAGGATCTTTGATTACAGGAAAGAAGCGATGACCAGGATCTTCTCCGGAGATTCGATGAAAAGCGGAGTCTCTGCTGAGGCGGTTCAGGAGTCCGGTTCTTCCGGCTCATGATCGCTGTCAAAAAAAAGGCCCCGTCGGTTTTCACCGACGGGGCCTTTTTTTGTGTGGGTTTGCCCCTAGATTTCGAGATCAAAGTTCAGGTGGAACCCCGCTTCGTCCATGCGGAAGTTCTGGTTGTAGTACTGGAAGAACTCTTCGACGCTGAAGATGTTCGGCTGGTCCTGCTCCGGGTCCGGACCGATTTCGGTGAAGGGGGCTGCCGGAGCTGCGCCTCCACTGAAGAGGTAACTCAGGGTGTAGATCACGTCTCCAATGTCATGATTGCCGTCTGCGTTGGCGTCCGCAGCATTTGCGGGAACCGATTCGGGTCCGCTGCTGAAGAGTTTGGACAGGCTGGCGATGGCGTCAGCGACATTGATCTCCTGATCACGGGTGAAATCACCCCTGCGGAACCAGTCCCAGGGGAAGGGAACTGGAACGAGCCCGGGACAAATCTGCCTTTTGACCGTATCGGGGGTGACGTCCACGATTTCGTGGGCGTTGACCAGAGTGACATTCACACTCTCCCAGTCCGTATCTCTCATCGGATCCTGGGGAGTTGACCGGTCGATGTTCAGTGAAAGAACAGGGCAACCGGGAAGGGTTCCGTCATCTTTGGTTCTGACCAGATATTCGTCCGCCGGACCCTGGCACCACGTCGTCGTAACTCCGCTGGCGTAAAGGGTACCGTCGTACAACTCGTGAACATCCGTGAGGATCTCAACGTTGTTCGAACCGTATCCGTAGAAGAAGACAATGTTGCCATTGGGTTCGACACGCAGAACCGCACCATCGCGATCAAAGGCGCCGCGACCGGCAAGAATGAACTCGCCATTATTGGTTTCCCGGATATCCCCATGGGAAATGAATCCGTGGTAGCGATCCTGCTGAAGGAGAATCAGTGAAGCGGGAGTCAAAGTGAAGATCTGCGTTGAGAGCGGGGCACCGGTCGCTTCCTTGACGTGGCTGACCACTTTTACCAGGCCATTTGAGGCCAGCTCGATTCCGCGACCCTTGGAGTCGGCGAAGGTGGGGCCGTAGATTCCACTTTTGAGGACATTGCCACCGGGGTCTGTGCGCACGACGAGAGTTTCTGCGGAACCGGGGACGCCAACCTGACGGGTTCCACCTGTGATCAGGTAACCGTCGGGGACAAACTCCCCGGTTTGGGGGTCCTCCATGGCAGGAATGGCAACGATATCGTCAAAGCCGGCCATGGAGCCGATACCGAAGCCGTTTGTGAGATAACGGAGGTCGTGATAGAGACGCATGTAGTTGAGATTCAGGTTGGGCTGGGTATTCAGGATGAAGGGTACGACTCCAATGTTTCCAGCAAACCGGAGTGATCCGACGACCACCAGATTCCCCTGGTGGTCCTGAATGATCTTGTTTCCGACTCCGGTAACGGGGGTGAGGTTCGCCCCTGCTATCGGCAGGTTTCCACCATAGGTTCTGGTTGCGAGAACATGGCCGTTGGTATCGGTGGTGATCACAAAAATGGGATCAGGAGTGGCTGTCTGAATGTTGATTCCTGTAATGGCATAGCCGATCGAGCCTCCGGCGTCATCCACGACCTCGGTAACAGAAATCGGAAACTGATTGATGGATGGAAACTGACCGATTTTTCGAGACCAGATGACGTTGCTGTCCTCGTCGACTTTGGACAGATAGATTTTGATCCCGAGTCCTGCATTGGTGACGTTGAAGTTCATGATGGGTGAAACCGTGACGTAGTTGCCGTCGGTGGTGGGGATCATTTCCATCGACAACTCAAAGTTGTTCGTTCCAAAATTGGCCATATGTTCCTGGGCTGCAACTGGGCTGAAGGTCAACAGACCCACGAGCATGAGACTGAACAACTGTGCGGCGAGCACTTTGGGTTTGGGAGTGAGGGAGGACATGGGACCTCTTTCCGAAAATGACTTCGGGTAACTCGGCCCGATTACCGCCTGAAGAATCCTCAGGAAGGTTCAATCCGGGGATCAGGTTGGGAAGGACAAAAAATCCTGAACCCCTCTTAAATGCGGCTTATTGGCCAATTGACGCTTCCATTTGACAAGAAATTCATGATTTGATTACCGTATGGGCGTTCGGGCACGGTCGCCGCGGTGTCCCGGGCAGGGATCGAGGGAATCATGGGGAACTGGACGAACTCCGTAATCTGCGGACTCATCGGTGCAGTGGTGGGATGTGTGGCCTACTTCCTGGTCAACAAAGTGGTGGCAGACATGGATCTGTTCACTGCGGTCGGAATCGCCTCCTTCTTTGGAGCGTTCTTCTCGAACGTCTTCACTGCCAACAAGGAGCAGATTCCCGCCTGATCAGGTTGGATCTGTTGAAGTTGGAAGCCCCTCCGGAAATCCGGGGGGGCTTTTTTTGTTGGCCAGTCAAAGATTTACAGATGAATCAGCCCCGTGAGTGTCCCTCAATCGGCGCGAGGGATAAACTGCTCCTGAAACAATACGACCTCGGTTAACTGCTTACTCGGGCGGGATGAAAGATGGTCCTGATCATGATGACGACACTGTATGCAATGGGACTCGATGGCGAAGCGGGTGGCGATCCCCAAACCGGTGGTTGGAGATTGAGGGACAGTCCGAGTGCCTATTTGAGAGAACATGCCGAAAATCCGGTGGAGTGGTGGACTTGGGGCGATGAGGCCTTTGAGGCCGCCCGCGATCTCGATCGCCCGGTGTTTTTGTCGATCGGATATTCCAGCTGCCACTGGTGTCATGTGATGCGCCGGGAGTCTTTTTCCGATCCTGCGATTGCCGCTTTTCTGAATGCACATTTCATTTCCATCAAGGTGGATCGTGAAGATCAACCCCATGTGGACGAGGTTTACATGGACGCGGTGAGAGCGATGACGGGTGGAGGGGGGTGGCCACTCTCTGCATTCCTGTTGCCGGATGGAAAGCCATTTTATGGAGGAACCTATTTTCCACCGCGTCAGCGCTTTAATCGGCCGGGTTTCCTGGAGCTGATCTCTTCGATTGAGAAAGCCTGGCGTGAAGACCGCGCCCGCATGCAGGAGAGTGCAGAGGGACTGATCGAACACCTTGAGGGCCGGGAAAACAGGGTTCATGAAGGTCAGACCCTGGACTTATTCCTCTCAGGAGGGGTCCAGACCGCCTCAGCTACCTACACCGCCAACCCCGCCGGTTTCGGACAGGCTCCGAGGTTTCCTGCACCGAGATTTCTGGAGTTTCTTGCCGGTGAAGGTTTGTCCACGCAGGACATACCCACCGTCAATCGCTCTCTGGCAGTGCTTCGGGAAATGGGGCGTGGAGGAATTCTTGACCAGGTAGGTGGCGGATTCCATCGATACAGTGTGGATGCTGCATGGCAGGTCCCTCACTTCGAAAAGATGCTCTACAACCAGGGCTCATTGGCAGAAAGTTATCTTGAAGTGGGTCGAATGACCGGTGAAAGCGACTTGCTGGAGACTGGAAAAAATGTACTCGATGCAATGTTGAAACAATTCCAACTGGAAGATGGCAGCTTTGCCAGTTCCTGGGATGCCGACTCCGGTGGGGTGGAAGGATCCTATTACGTCTGGACCCCTGATCAGGTGAATGAGTTGTTACCTGAGGGTGTTGCAAAGAACGTCTGCGAATATCTGGGGATTTCTGAAGACGGAAATTTTGAAGAACTGGAGGCCAGTGTTCCCAGGCAGGCGGTGACCTATGAAGCCCTCTCACAGTCCTCTGGTTTATCGGTGGGTGAGTTGCGGAAACAAGTCGAGGATGGAATTGCCCAACTCCTTGAAGCAAGAGAATCACGGGTTGCACCAAAACGGGATGACAAGGTTATTCTTGGCTGGAATGCGCTTTCGATTTCAGGGCTTGCCCGAGGCGCAGCGATTCTGGGAGAAACCCGGTTTGCGGATGAGGCCAGGAGAGCCCACTCTGCGGTGGCCGCAGCGATGGTCACAAAAGACGGCTTTCTCCGGCGAGTCGATCACTTTGTCGAATCAGATGGAAGCCACAGCAGAATCGCAGGAAACGCGGCCACCCTTCAGGATGCTGCGCTCTGGGTGAAATGCTGCCTTGATTTGTACGAAGCGACCTTCGATTCCCAATTCCTTCAATCAGCAGAGGAGGCGGTGAATCTTGTTCAACAAGAGTTTGGTCTCCTCGAAGAAGGTCATGGATTCTATGAAGCCCCCAACAGTATCCAACTCGTGGTCGATCGACGTCGTGACTACTTTGATGGGGCATTGCCCTCCGGGAATGCGACGATGGCGCGCAATCTTTTGCGTATGTATGAACTCACCGGAAATGCGGACCATGAAGAAACGGCCCTCCATTTGGTGACAGCCTCGTTGGAGCGAGTGGGTCCCTACCCAATGGGTGCGGCAGAGTTGTTGCTGGCCGTTCAATCTGTTTCCAGGGGGACACCGGTGGTGGCTATCGTAGGAGATCCCGACTTGGCAGAAACCCGGGAGATGATCCGCGCTGCCCGCAATTGTCGGGTACCCCAAGTGGTGATCGCCTTCCGATCCGACATGAATGGCGATTCGGATAGCGGAGTCGTTCCGGTGTTGAAGGGGAGAAATTCGAAGGAAGGCAAACCGCTGGCATATTTGTGCATCGATCAGGTCTGCGAAGTTCCTTTTGAAAATGTGGGGGAATTGACCCTGCGACTCTCCGAATTGGAAAAACGCTCAGGGTCCCAGTCGGCACAATCCAGCGGGAAAGAGTCTGGCGAATGAGTGAGGCTCAGGGTCAAGGACGACACAAGGCGAGTGTCCGCATTGTCGTCGATGCGGACGGTTGTCCCGTGAAGGACGAAGTTGCGAAAGTGGCCAAGAGGCTGGATCTGCCGGTGATTTTTGTTGCCAATCGATCGATGCGCATCCCTCAAGGGAAGGGATTTCGATTGGAAGTGGTTCCTGAGTTGTTTGACGCCGCTGACGACTGGATCGCTGAAAACTGTGATTCCCGAACAGTGGTTGTTTGCTGTGATATTCCCCTTGCCTCCCGTTGTGTTGCGGCAGGAGCAAACGTCGTTGATCCACGGGGGCGAATTCTGGATGAGGAATCGGTGGGGGAGGCGTTGGCCCGAAGGGATCTCTCGACCCACCTCCGGGACCTGGGATTACCCACAAAAGGGCCGGCCCCGTTTACTCCGCGGGATCGTTCCAGTTTTCTGCAGGCGATGGATCGGGTCTTGCAGCCCTTGCTTCGCGATTAGCAACCCTGGTGAGGGATCAGGCACTCCAGTGGGTCCGTGGTGGTGTCTTCTCCACAGGTGCTGTGAGGATCGGCAGGAGGAGCTCCTCCTGTAAACAGATATCCCAGTAACAGAACCGCATCCGCAATATCGACCACTCCATTGTCGTCAATATCACTGCTGTCCATACAGCCCGGCTCTGCGCCACCGGTAAAGAGGTATCCCAGCATGTTGATGGAATCGCTGAGATCGATGGCGCCGTCACCGCCGACGTCTCCGCGTCTGAACGGAGTTCCTGACAGGTCTGGATATACCAGTTCACAGGAAACAAAGGACAGTGAAAACTCAACACTGAATGCATCGAGAACACCGTCTCCATCGAGATCCGTGTCGACCACGATTCCCACAAACTCGAGTACCTGGGTCATGGTGTCGTAGTTGAAAGGAAAACCGTCAAAAGGAAATGGGGCGGGGATGGCATCGAACAGTTCTGCGGGAATCGCAGTGGGAATCCCTGGTGTGACCGCCGCAGATCCACCCGGTTCGATGGTCAGATCCAGGGTGACTCCCGGAAGGGAGATTCCACCCGGTCCCTGAAGATCTGCAGGGCCTGCGCTCAGTTCTCCACCGACGATGGAGCCAGATTCAAAGAGGACCAATGGTTGTCCATTGTCATCGACACTTTCGGGAGTGACTTCAAACAGATTGTTGCCACTGAAGTTGTTGGTTTCATCTCCGTCGACGTCCACCCCGAGAACGGAGGCCACAGAGATGGCGTCATCGTTCTGCATCTGAGGGTCATCCAGCTCGCGGATCTCAAGGAGATTGAATTGGGGACTGGCCCCAATCTGGCTCTGGAGTATGGGGTCAAGAAGTGCGGAGGCGGGCTCCAGTGCTCCCCCTGTGATACTGATTCCCGAGTTCACAAACGCGTCCTCGATCGGCTCACCGGAATGAACCACCGGAAAAACACAGAGGAGCAGGAGAAGGCAAGAAAATGCAGAGGGCAGTTTGTTGCGCACGGGGTTTCCAATCTTCAATTTCGGAGATCTGGCAAAGTGCCCAAATGTCGTGAAAGAAGGACTTACAGACCAACTACCAGAATAGCGTTGGGAAGAGGCAGGGGATACCCCCGGGGTCGAGTTGGCGATATCAGCGGATATGATAGAGAACACAGCGGAAGTTTTTTCCGGGAGGAGAATCCTGTGGCAGAACCACGTTCACTTATCCGACTTCTTTTGACTCTGATCCTGTTCTCGCTGATCGGACTGAGGGGCCCAGTGGCTCAATCTGCTGATATTCCCTTCGTCAGGGGAGACGCCAACGTCGATGGCTCCGTCAATCTCTCCGATGGAATCTGGCTCCTTCAGCATCTGTTTCAATCAGGGCCCGGTGGAGACTGCTTTGCAGCAAGAGACTTCAATGCGGACGGCACCGTGGACCTTGCGGATGCCTTGTCGATTATCCAGTTTCAATTATTGGATGGAGCGGCGCCCAGGCATCCCTATCCCCATTGCGGAGACTCCGCCATCGGAGATTGTCAAAGCTATCCCGTATGCCCGGAAGTTTCTGACGTAACGGTTAACCGTGACGAATTTGGAGTCTGGCATATCGAGGGTGGAACACTTTTCGAACTGTATGAGGCCTTTGGTTACGAAGTCGCTGTCGATCGATTGTGGCAGATGGAATATTACCGCCGACTTTGTACAGGAACTCTCTCTGAAATTTATGGGCCAGATCAAATCTCAACTGACATCAGTATTCGCATCCTGGGTTACTCAGATGAAGAGTACATGGAGGGATATCAGGGAATCTCAGAGAGAGCTCAGGAATTGGTGCAGGGATATCTCGCAGGAATCAATCGTCGCATCTCTGAAATCGACCAGGACTCCTCACTCCTTCCCTATGAGTTTGTCGAGTTCGGTTTTTCTCCTGCTCCATGGACCGTCATTGACATGATGGCACTCCAGGTGACCCTGCTCAGAAATTTCGATTCGGAAGCGCTTTCAACTCACCAACTGAATAACGCAGTACTGTTGGCAGAGCTTCAGGAAAGTCATCCTGAGGATGGCCTGGCGATGTTCAACGATCTTCGTTGGTTGGATGATCCGGATGCCCCGACGATGATTCCACCTTCTGGTGGAGCCTCCGGTTTCCTTCCCCAGACAACTTCTCTCCCTGTGCCTCAGGCAGGGCAGTACCAGTTGGACAACCTTCGAGCCTTGCGAGATGGTGTTCACGACATTTTTGAGGGGACGCGCGAGCGTATCTCGAATATTGGTACACCTCCGAGAATGGGCAGTTACGCATGGGTCGTCAGTGGCGATCTGACCGATACCGGATTGCCGATGATCTATGCGGGACCACAGATGGGATTCACGGCTCCCGGTCTGGTGATAGAGGGCTCTTTGCGAGGGGCTGGAATCGATGTATCCGGAATGGCTCTGGCGGGTTTGCCGGGGATCATCATCGGCCGGACCCCCCGTCATGCGTGGTCCGGTCAGGTTGCTCATGCGCATACCGTGGATATCTACCTTGAGGAAGTAGAGGATATTTTTCTCCATCGCACTGAGATGATTCCTCTGGGGAATGACCAATTTCTGAACTTGCCGATTTACCGCAGTGTCCACGGTCCCATCGTATCGCCCATCATTCTCAGCACCGAGAACCTTGAGGGGCCGGTGGCAGCCTGGAAGTATTCTCATTGGAAGAAGGAATTGGCGACAGTGGACGTCAACCTCGATTACGTCCTTGCCCGCAATATGGATGATTTTGCTGATGCAATGGACCGCTTCTGCGTAAGCCTTCATGTCTGCTATGCCGATCGGCGCGGCAATGTGGGCTACTGGATGTCCGGTCTGGATCCGGTTCGGACAGAGGGGGCAGATCCACGCCTTCCACAGTTGGGGGATGGCTCGATGGAGTGGACTGACCCTGTGACCTACAAGGAGCGAATCACGGTCGAAAACCCTGAACGCGGTTGGATCGCTGGTTGGAACAACAAGGCCGCTGAAGGTGAGGCGGGTGGTGCGAGCCCTGGTCACGCATATGGTCGATTCCACAGGGCGCATGCGATGCAAGATCGAATGGAAGATGCTGTGGCAAATGGACCCGTCAGCTATGAATTCGTTCGAGATCTCGCACTGGAAGTCAGTGCCACCGATTGTTGCAATTTGGGGAACAAGGGCGGAAACCGCTGGTTTTTTGTCGATCAATTTTTCACGAGTTCGGTCGAGGCGGATCTCAATCCGGATCGATTGGCTGCCCTGGAACTCCTGGAAAGTTGGGACGGCTATTTTGTCGAGGGTGGTCCAGAGGGTTGGATCGAAAATACCGTCAATGCTGATGCCTGGGTTCTTCAGGAAAACTGGATCAACAGGATGATCGAACTGGTGTTTGAAGATGAACTCAATACCGAGACCCTCGGTTGGAATAATCAGGACAGAAATTTGCTGTTCAATGTTCTGCTGCGAGCCTTGCCGGGAAATCAGCCGCAGTTGGCCAATCAAATTAATTGGTTCGAAGATCGTGGGGCTGGGTTCAAGCCGACAGATCCTGCTGAGTTGGCAGTTCTCGCTTTGGATCTCACGTTGACAGAGTTGGGACCGAGACCCTGGAATCAACCCCGAGCGACCATCGACTATGTGGCTGAAAGCAGTCTGGGTTTGGTCTGGAGTGCTCCCTGGCTGAACAGGTCTACCTATGCCCAGGTTGTTGAAATGGGTTCGGAGGGACCGGTGAGAATTGAATCGATGATTCCACTCGGTCAATCCGGCGATGTTCGCGTTGGACCATCCGGTGAGCCGGTTTTCGATGAGCAATACTTTGGGTTTACCGAAGTTTTTGACGGATTCCTTCACCGTCCTTTCCCACTCTTTACCGGTGAAACATCCGATTGAAGAATTGCCTCGGAGTTCTTCTTCTGCTGGTGATGCTGGGGTGCCAAACCTCATGGATCGCTTCCAATGCCAGTGGGGTGGTCTCCCGTATGGCGGGATCCAGAACACCCAACGAGTTGCTATCGGAAGACGAACTTCCCGCCGGATGGCGTTCTGCATTGGAAGAGTTGCCGCTTCTGCTCAACTTCGCAAAAGAGGCGGGGCTCAATGTTGGGGGCGCCTACCAGAGGATCGATGTCGATCGTGATCCGGTCAGTTACATCGTGGTTGCCGCCAATCCCCGGAATCTTGAGCTTCACCATTGGGACTTTCCCGTTGTGGGGATGGCCCCCTACAAGGGGTATCGATTTCTGGAGCACGCGGAAGAGGAAAAAAACAGGCTGTTGGCTGAAGATATGATCGCCGAAGTCTATCCAGTTTCAGCATTCAGCAGTCTGGGTTGGTTTCCGGAGACGTTGCCAGGCGGTGTGCTGTCACTTCCCGCTACCCAGAGAGTTCGACTTATTTTTCATGAGTTGGTGCATCGGACGATCTTTTTCAATGGAAGAGCAGACCTGAATGAGAGTCTTGCCAATCACTTCGGAAACTTGCTCGCCCGGCGCTGGTTTGAGGAAGCAGAGGGAAAGAACGGAATTCACCTGCTGTTGCTGGATCGGGAGATTCAGGATGAAGAGACCCTGCGAGAGCACTTGTATCAGCTGCAGAAAAGTTGGAGTCCGCAAACTGTTACAGAAGAGTTGGCAGCACTCTCCCTCACACTTGAGCAAGAGTCATGGATGTCCCAAATGGGGCAACAAAATTCTGTCCGAAAGTGGACCCTTCCCACGATACTGATGTGGCAGGTCTACGATGCGGGGGCATGGCCCTGGCAAGAACTCTGGCAGGAATGCGATCAGGACTTCCAGGTCCTGAAATGGCGGATTCGCCAGGATTTTCCCGGAACCCCCTGATATCAGGTCTCGTTGCTTGGATGTCGACTCTGGAGAGTTGTTGGGCTCTCTGGGGTGGCTGAAGGGCGAGGAAGGCCCTGTTCCCCGTATCTGGACAGGCTTCTGACCCGCAGAAAGGGAGATCCATGAACAGGAAAAGCGAAACACTGAGACACTCGTTCGAGGAGGTCTTCATGCCCTATCTCGACGATGTCTTTCGCTTCTCACTGGGTCTGACACGAAATCGGGCCCAGGCGGAAGATCTGGTCCAGGATACTTACATGAAGGCCTTCAAGGCATTTCCGACCTTCAGGTCCGGGAGCAATGCCAAATCATGGCTCTTCAGGATTTGTAAAAACCATTTCATTGACCGGTACCGGGTGAAAGCTCGCAGGCCCGTCCATCAATCACTGGCTGCGGATGTTGCCACTGCGGATGCCCGTCATTCCGTTCAGGTTTTTGAACGGGATGGGATTGAAAATGAAGAGACTTTTTTGGATCTTTTCGGTGACGAAGTAAATCGGTTTCTCCGGGAGTTGCCCGAGGATTTCCGAAGGGCTTTGTTGTTGTGTGATCTTGAGGGGTTGCGTTACGACGAAATCGCAGAGGTTCTCGACATTCCAGTGGGAACGGTGCGATCACGGATTTCCAGGGCTCGCGCATTCTTGCGAGAGCGTTTGGAGAGTTACGCGACAGAACTGGGATACGGCAAGGGATAACGGACAGGAATCTGGGCTCATGAACGATTGTATCCGCTATCAGGAGAAGCTTCACGATTGGGTGGATCAGGAACTCGATCTGCCGACCAGTGAAGAAATTCAGCTTCATTTGTCCCAGTGTCCTCAATGCGCTGATGCCGCCAAGGGCATCCAGCACATGAAAGAACTGGTTCGCAGTAAAGCCTGGAAACCGGATGCACCCGTAAGCTTGCAGCAGGGAGTAAAAGAGATGCTGGCCGTGGAATCCGCACGTCAGCCTCAATACCGTTGGTCCGGAAGAACCATTTTGCCTCTTGCGGCAACAGCAGCCTTGATTCTTGTCCTTTTGACCCCTGGGTTCTTTGATCCAGGGGTTTCGAATTCCCAGTTGGATGCAAAAGTGATCAGCGAACCGGTGTTTAATTCCCACCTTCAATCGATGAGTGGGGATGACAAGCCGGAGTCCCTTTTCAGATCTTCAACGGAGGCATCCCGTTATGTATCCAAGCTCCTGAACTGTGCAGTGCTGGTTCCCGAGTTTGAAAATTTCAATCTTTGGGGCGTTTCGGTTCTGGAGGTTGGAAAACATGAGATTCCAAAGGTGTTTTACAAAGGGGCAGATTCCCATCTGTCCCTTTTTCTTGTGGGTTTGAAGTATGAGAGTTTCTCAGGAATCCACACTCTTCGGGATGGCGTCAAGTTTGCCGTTTATTGCTATCCGGGTACCAACTATTGCTGTGTTCTTGCCACCTCTGATCACCCCAGTCAGCATTTGCCAGTGATTGGTCACTGCCATTGTCAGGTGAAGAATTGTTTCGCTGATTGTGACTGTCACGAAGATTGATCCCCGCTGTTTCAAAATGGGTCGGAAATTTCCGGTACTTGTTTTTGGTCCCCAAATGGGGTGAACTCGCCTTTTTTCGTACTTCCGGGATCTGATTCTGGTCCCTGATTCGTTTCCATTGCCAAGAAGGCTTGCGACTTTCCCCTTTGAGGATCATTCTCCTTGAGAGGGCGAGTGGCGGAACTGGCAGACGCGGGGGACTTAAAATCCCCTCCCCGTTTGGGGGTCCGGGTTCGATTCCCGGCTCGCCCACACTTTTCCTGGAAGAAGGGAGACTTCATGTCCCGATTCGGAAATCTTCGGTCGACGGTGTGCATCGCCGCTGGCCTGCTCATTCTTTTTCTTGCCGGCTGTCAAGCCGGAGGTGCGGGAACCCTGCGTCTTCGGGGAGAGAACTGGTCTCCCAGTCCCGGTGGCGCCATTCGGGCTTCCGACCTGGGATCTGCAGGTGACCTAATCGATCTCGAGGGAGATCTCGGATTGGGGGAGGAAGAATCCCTCTGGGTCTATGCAGTGGAGAGTGATTTGGGATTGGGAACTGTTGAGGCGACGAGCATCGACTTCACCAGTTCGGGAACCAACCTGCTTGCCGGAACTCTCGACTTCGGTGGAGAAATTTTTGAAGCGGGCAGCATTTCCAGTGACCTCAACCTTGAGTTGACGACCATACGCAACAAAGGTGCTCTCCTGGGCATGGGACCTGTGGGGTTGAAGTATCTATGGGGTGCTGACCATCTGGTTCTTGACTCCACCATCTCCGGATCGGTGGGAGGAACCGAGACTTCAGTGACCGAAAGCATCGATGAATGGGTTCCGACGATTGGTCTCGGCGCTTCAGTGGGAATCCCCATTGGAAGTGACTGGGGGCTTGAACTGGACGCCGAGGTAGCAGGATTGTGGATCAGTTACGGTGATATCGACGGAACCTATCAGGGAACAACCCTGCGTGCAGGCTTGAGACAGGGATCAGGAATGCTGATCGGTGTGGGTCACAGGTCTCTGATCATTGATATCGAGGATGATGGTTCAGGAACTTCTGCGGATATTGACCTCGGTGGAACCTACCTGTTCCTCGAATGGGCCATTTGAATTTTGAAGTTGTTTTCATAGAAACAAAAAAAGGAGAGTGTCCTGCAGGACACTCTCCTTTTTTTAGATGAATCCCGTCTTCAGGGGCAGCTGACAGCTGCTCCGCAATCAAGACCATCTGCAGTCGGGTCTGGTCCGCATGTCTCAGAGCCGGGCGCGGGCATCGCAGTACCGGAGGAGAAGAGGAAGGACAGGGTAAAGACCGCGTCTCCAATATCGATGGCGCCATCGTCATTGGAGTCACTGGCATCGAAGCATTCGGGCAATCCGACGCCACCAAAGAGTGCGGACAGAAGAGAGACCGCATCGCTGATATCGACGGCGCCGTCGAGGTTCCCGTCTCCTCTGCGGAAGAAGGGGTCTTCACAGGCGTCAAGGATTCCATTGCTGTTGGAATCTCCGTTCTGGGTCAGAATCTGAACCAGATCCCAGGTGCCGTTATTGTCGCAATCTTCCGGAGTCGCCTCATAGACTTGCTCAAGGCCCGAAAGATCGAATGCATCGACATCCCCATCCTGATCAAGATCGTGCAGTGCACAGGGAGAGTCTGCATTGAAACTGCCCGGTGCATCTCCGGTCCAGCAATCGATAAAGCCGGGGAGATCTGCTTCGTTGAGGAAGTTGTTTCCATCCGTGTCGTACTCCCTGCGTCCCAGCGAATCCAGGAATGCGACGACCTTGTCCTGCTCACTCTTGTCGAGATTGTTCCACGCCTGTTGTGAGGCAAAAGCGTCGCCGTAATGCCAGTTGACGGCATCATTGATTCCCTGATAGGGATCCTGAACGAGGACACGTCCGTCATGGAGAAGTTGTCCCCGAATTCTGAGACCCCAGAGTGGGGGGGTTTTCATTTCGGTTTCCAGAGCATCTCCCTGGGCAATTCCGTCTCCCAGTGCGCCCATGTCATGAAGCAGGAAGTCACTGTAGGGACGGAAGGTGACGCCGGACATACCAGCTTCGGGGCTGGTTCCCGTTGTGAACTCAGGGTGGTGACAGGTCGCACAGCCGATGTCGGTGAAAATCGTTTCACCGGACATGCCACTCCGAGGTGTTTGGGGAGGAGCTGCCAGGAACATCTGGAAGTCCGTGATCCTTTGCAGGTAGGGGACACCGTTATCCATCGGCTCTTCCGGGTCTGCGACGGAATCGCAGATCGGAAGCAGTGTCGTGTCGCCATTGGGAGCATTCTCGGCGGCGAGAACACTGTTGGTGATGCCCATTTCCATCAGGGTGGCGTCACCACTGAAGGACATCAGTGTGGCAAGCTGGGATTTCCAACCAAAGCGGCCGACCGCCAGAGGCGCTGCGGGCGACTCCAGAAGCGGTACCCAGTGAACCATTCCGCCATTGGATTGAAGCGCGACGATATCTGCTCCGTCGACCGCTTCGATCAAACCCGCTCCGAGGATGGAGGGGGTAATTCGATCCGCGATGATCGTGGCATTGGCGGGAACGATTTCGAGACACTCTGTGGAGATGGCATTGGCCTGAAGAAGGGATCCACCCTCTGCATCCAGAGGGTCAAAAGGGGCGCCTTTGTCTGCAGCACCAAATCGGGTCACCGTAATGGGACTGGTTCCCCCGATGGGAAGGGCATGGCATGAGGCACAGGAGTCCTGATTGAATCCAGGGCCGAGGCCCTCTGCTTCACTGAAGGTTCTCAGAAACTGCTCTTTCCCCAGAAAGAATCTCTCCAACTGGTCACTGTTCAGAAAGGGGAGAGGATCGCCTGCTTTGGGTTGAGGAGACTGGGCCAAGGCCGAAGTCCCCATCGTCAGGCAACCGAAAACCACACAAATGAACAGACCTGCGGTGATATGGATGGATCTCAACATGATCTTTCCCTCTATCCCTTGGCCTCAGCGAGGCCGCTCACATAAATGTGCCTGCAATGCAGGATCACGTAGGTCGCAAGAGAGCCTCGTTTTCCTCCAGGGAAAGCGATTTGCAGATCGGTCAGCACTCCCGCTCTGACCACGTCACCCGCAAAAAAGGGGTACCCCAACTTTCAGAGACATCTCTGAAAGTTGGAAGTACCCCGGCTCAGGTTTGATCCCGACCCGCAAGCCTGTGGTCAGGCCTGCGGATCGGGGGTGTCAAACAGGGTCACCCATGAGGGTGAACCGGGTTGTTAAGGACAACCCACGCCACAGTCGAGACTGTCCGCGGTGGGATCCTCACCACAATTAATCGGCTCGGGAAGCGAGGCTCCGCCGAACAGGAAACTCAGGGCTGCGACGGCGTCGGCAATGTCGATGTTTCCATCGTCATTGGCGTCGGCGGCATCCTGACAGTTCACTGGTGTCGAGTTGAACAACAGCTGAAGCATGCTGACCGGATCACTGATGTCACGGCTGCCGTCCAGATTGACATCACCCCTTTGGAAGGTGACGGCTCCGGTTCCGTTGCAACTGGCCTCTTCGATGGTGAAGTCGTCAACTCCAGCCTCGCAGAGGGAGTTGTTCGGTGCATCCGACGCAGTGAATCGAACCTGAATGTTGGCACTCGGGGTCACGATATCGCTGACCGTGAACTCAAAGCTTTGCCAGGCACTACCGGTACCCAGTGCGCCACCCACTACCAGAGCGGTGTTCCAGGTTGCCCCACCGTCATTGGAAACGGAGACGACAAAGTCGTCGAGTTGGGACGGATCCGATTCAATGTTGGCGTACCAGAGATTGAAGCGAATCGTTGCATCAGTTCCGGCGAGATTCAGGCTCGGACTGATCAGGTGAGCCGGTCCACCGTCGAGGTCCGCACTGCCTGCAGCTCCACCAACAGCACCGTTACCAGTGATCCAGCAGAAGTTGCCACTGGCCGGATCTTCGGGCTGGGACTGGATTCCGCCACTGACCGTTCCATTCGGGTTGGCCAGTTCCCATGCACCCGCGGTCACGGAAGCATCGGTGACGACACTCCAACCACCGACAAGGCCGGTTTCAAAGTCGTCGACAATCTGGCTGAGGCTGTCCGCCACCTGCAAAGTGGTTGTGGCGGTCGTCTCGGTGACGCCATTGGTCAGCGAAGCACTGACGAACCACGAAATGGTGGAAGTGGCGGTGTTGCCGTCCAGCACACCCTCGTAGTTGAGTCCTCCGGTTGAGGCCATGGCAGTTTCCACAAAGGCGCCGCCGTCTGCAGAGGTGTGCAATCTGACGGTGGCCTGATCGAGAATTCCTCCACCAAATGCTTCAACGCTGACGCTGACCGGAACGGTGTCCGTGCAGGGTACAGAGGTGGGGTTGCTGGGTGAGGCGACGATGTTGAGCCCGATGGGCGCTTCATTCATCCACACCTCGGTGCCAGTGCAGGTACCGATGACCATGTCGAGCCAGCCATCACCGTTGATATCGAAGACTGCGACGTCATGGACTCCGTTGGGGCGCCAGAGAGCACCGTCATTTTCCTGACGGAGGGTCACGTTGGGTGCATCTCCCATGTTGTGGTAGATGTGCATGCGACGGTTACAGCCTGCGATGTCGACGTCAACGTCGGTGATGATGACATCGTTCCAGCCGTCATTGTCGAGGTCGGCGATGACCGAGTTGCCGCCAAAGCCATCGTCGCCACCTGCACCGGTACCACCGGCAAAGTCGTAAAGGAAACGATTGAAGTTGGCGAGTCCGCTGGCGTCATTGCCGTTGTTCAAAAGGTAAGAATCCGCACCGTCGTCGGTGACCACGATGTCGTTGGCACCGTCATTGTTGAGGTCACCCACCGTGATGTGGTAGGGGGCCATGCTCGGGAAGCTTTCCTTGTGAGCACTGAAGGATCCGATGGCACCATTGTTGTTGTAAGCCACTCCAACATACTGCGGCGGGTTCAGGGCGGTGTCCTTGATGATGTCCAGGTGGCCATCGCCATTCATGTCGCGGATTGCCGAAGCCATTCCAAAGGCAGACTGCTGGAAGGGGAATGGGCTTCCTCCAACGACGATGCTGCCGCTGAAGACCAAAGCCGTTCCGTCGGTAAAGAAACCGTTACCATCGTTGAGAAGCAGGCGGTCGTTGAAGTCGAGGGTTTGTGCCCCTCCACTGTCGTAGTCACCCATGTACAGATCGAGATCGCCGTCCTCGTCGATGTCACCGATGTCCACGGAGCAGAATCGGGGAGCGTGAGGGAAGCCGTTGGCGGCATTGCCCTCGAACTGTTCCATTCTTGCATCCTCGTGGCGGAATCCACCCCATGTGCCTCCAACGAGGCCAAGGTTCATGTAGATTCGGGGGTAGGAAATGTGCTTGGGCTGGCCATCTGCAAGGGTGATCACGGTCACCATATCGAGCCAACCGTCATTGTTGAAATCACCCAGCATGACATCACGGTCATTGGTGGGGGTCAGGAAGCCATTGTCTCCCGGGACGTCGGAAGCACTGGCATAAAGACTGGTTCTGTCGACAAGAACACCGTTCTCATTCATGAAAAGAACGTTGGTCTTGAAGGCACCCACACCACCACTGGTGAAGGGCTGTTTGCGAACGCAGATCAGATCGATGTCTCCATCGTTGTCGACGTCACCCCAAATGTAGTCCTTTTCCTCAGGGTCTGAGGTGGAGATCTGGGCATTGGCCGAAATGCGTGTGGCAGTTTCATTGGTGAACTGCACCCAGTCCGGCTGGCCGAAGACAGGATTGCTGTTAAAGGCTCCTGGCAACAGCATCAACGCTGCAAACGTAATGGAGAAAAGCGGCAAAGTGCGCATGTTGGGGACACTCCCTTCCCAAGGAATAAGCTCGCATTCCCGATCAGCAAAATCGTATCTCCCATTGGGAGAATGCTTTGCAAGTTACCGGTGCTCCCTGATCGATTCCTCCATGACGGGGGACGAAACAGAAGTCAGGCCGCAATCGGCAATCGGTAATGTGAGCATCGAACTACCCCCCCGGGCAGTTCTATAAATCGTTGACTCCGAAGGCCCCTCATTCTTGCCCCGGAAGTCAGCCGCTACCGATCTTGACGCAATTCAGCGCTTCCCATGATCGGCAGAGGACACATTTTCACCGAAAGAAAATCCATCGGTTTCCTGATTATAGGGCTCCAGAGGCACTAGGGGGATACATTAGGCATCCAATCACGGCCCTTAAGGCGACCGGTTTTACAGAGTTCTGAGTCCCAAAGCCCTGATCGCTGAAACATGCTCCCTTTGGGGCAGTTTAGAGCGGTTCAGATTCGGGCAAATTGCCCTGATTTGAAGGGATTTGAGCCTGTTACTCCCTGCAGAATCTGGCGACCCATTTGGATGAATATCCGTAATCCTGAGGGTTTGAGACCCGAATTCAGGGAAATATTGCCCGATGATCCCATTGAGGCCCCGGGGATCAAGGTCGCCCACTGAATCAACGAATCGGGTGGTTTGCCGGGTTTTTGGCAGGGGATGTTAATCTTACCTGAAGGGCCCCGCGTTCCACCCCGGGGAATCACAGGTCATGCCGATGCGCCCATCCCCAAGCACGAATTTTGAAGACTCCACTTCTGTTTACAAGGTGCCGATCACCCCACATGAGGGGGATGCTGCGCGGGCACTGATTCGTGCCATCGAGGTTCATGGAGAAGGGGTCTGGTTCCTGCATTCGACCTCCATGGAGAATCCCGTTCTCAGTATTGAGGTTCGGGACGATCTCCTCGTTGACCTGGAGCGACCCGGCCACAGATCCCTGCTCCACCGGGCATTGCTCAAAGAGACTCTGTTGAAAAAACGGGATCTGGAGCGACTGGAACAACGGGGCCTGGAAGAGAATCGTTGTCCCGGTGTTCTCTGCCTTGAGGCTGGAATCGTCGATGCGGTGAGAGCTGCGGAAAGTATTGCAGCAGAAATCTCATCCGACCTGCAGGAAGTCCTCCATTTGAAAGAGGGTTATTGGCAGGGGCCGGTTCTCCAGCCCATCGATTCCGGAATGCGCGGTCGAGTTGAAGTGGGATTGAGTTGTCAACAGGCACTGTTGCGCAGTGCGAGACAACACGGGAGTTGGAACCTGATCGGGGAACTGCCGCTTTTGCGTGAAGTCATGGCTGCCGGTCCCTCTGCTTTTGCACTGGTTCAACATGCGGAGACCTCTGCAGAAGTACGATCGCTTCTCGAAGCGGCGGATGGTCAGAAAGACCTTTTCGAATTGACTCGCCACCGACCTGATCCATGGCGAGCCCTCGATCGAGCTCTCGAACTCATGGAGATGGGACACCTCCAGACCCTCAGTGCCATCCAGCTGTTTCAGTTGGGAGAGGGGAAATTGGAGGCCGGAAACGCCGAGGAGGCCCTTCGCCATTGGCGGAGAGCGGAAGAAAAAGGTCTCGATGATTTCGATCTCTGCGGTCGTATCGGTGAAATTTGCGCACGAAGTGATCGGCGTCAGGAGGCGTTGTTCAGACTGCGTCAGCATGCCCGCAAATCGACAGAGCAACTGCGATTTGAAGCTGCTCGTCAGGCGTGGACCGAATTGGTTTGTCTGGATCCAACCGATGATGAAGCCATCGATCGAGCGGTTCAATTCTGGATCAAGGAGCCGGGGAAAGACCTTGCGGTATGCCTCAAGTTGGCCTCCTCTCTCAAGGGGAGTGGGCGTTGGGGTGAGATCGCAGAGTTGGTATCCGGAGTCGGAGTGCGTCAGCCGGATGTCCGGTTACACGAATGGCACGCCGAAGCGGCCAGAGCCCTCGGTGATGAGGAAATGGAACTGAAGGCCATCTGGCGTCAGGCGGAATGCTTGCGAACCGGTTCCGATCCATTTGCTGCGATTCCCTGCTACAAGGATTTGTTGGGACGTGGCCACGAGGTGGGAAAGGTCTCTCTGAGACTGGCAGAAATGCAACTTCAACAGGGAGAGGTCTCAGCGGCTCGCAACACTTTGAAGCCGGTGTTTCAGGGGAAACTCAAGGCCGCTCTTTATGATTGTGAAGAATCTCTGGCGATCCTTCAGTCCTGCAGTCGTCATGACTCGGTTCCATTCGAGATACTGGACTTCCTTTTCGAGGTGGAAACGGATCGTGGAAATGCCGAGGCCTCTCGCCGGTACCTGGTTCAAATGCTGGAAAGTGCCAGTGTCGAAAACGATGACCTCCTGGTCAGTTTTCGTGTGAAGAGTTGGTTCACTGAAAACAAGAGTGACTATTCCCTTCTTGAGCAATGGATCAGCAGGATTGCAGGGAACAGCAGGGACTCAGAAGTCCTGGCTGCCTTTGAATTTGCATTGAGACAGCTGGAACTGACCAGCGAGCAGCGTTTGGACATTGCCCGCAAAGGCCTGGATACGGATCCGAGTCATCCTGTATTCCTGAAAACCCTGATTTCGTCAGAGCACTTCCCAGAGGAAGAGAAAGCGGAATGGTACCGTCGGATCAGCCTGAGGGGAGTCGCAGACGGGGAAATGCTGCCTGTTTCGGGAGTGGAATCGTTCACCACGGAATTCGGTTGGCGAAACCCTCTTCTGAATCTGGTTTGCCAGCAAAAGCCCCTGTCCGGGAAGACGCTGAACAGTGTCTCTGAATCGGTTTTGACCGATGGAGACTACCTGCGCAAACTTTTGTTGGAGCATGCCGAGATGGACAGCGATCTCAGGCAACAACTTTCCAGTATGAAGCCGGCAGCCGCATCTCCAGCCCCCTCAACCAGAGCCACTGTGGTCCGCTCCAGTATTGGGGGAATCACAGAAAAACTGAAAAACATCCACGGTGAGCCACAAGTGTCCGGCACTCCCGCAGTGGAATCGGAGGACTCTTCCTGTGTTGACTCTTCCCGGGAAGAGACGGTCAGTGTTGCTTCCGATCAGGGAGGGGGATCTTCAGGGATCCAATCAGCCCTCGATCGCCTGAAAGCCATGAGAAATCCTGTTTCCACCAACGGTGGGGCTGGCGAGACTGAAAAATCCGATAAAGATCGGCAAGAAATTCCCACTTCACTGGAGGAGCGAAAACCACCGTCGGGTAACGCTCAACCCAAGGTGAATGCTGCCATCGCTCGATTGGGAGCCCTGCGAAATGGGGGGAACTTGGCGACCGGCGTTGACGAAGAACGCCATGATCCCTAGGATCAGATGAGAGAGTTGACAGGGGCGGCATCGCCAAGTGGTAAGGCACGGGTTTGCAAAACCCGCATCCCCGGTTCGAATCCGGGTGCCGCCTCCAACTTTCCTACCTTATTCCTCTTCTGTTGATCCTGTCTTTTAAACCATGCCTTCAGATTTCCGACTCAGGGGATCAGATCCCAGAATTCGGGTTGGTCGTGAAGGGATTTGAGGTCCGGGTCCTCGACTGCGTGGGAAAAACGGTCGTAGCCCATGTTGATGGCCTCAGCCAAACTGGCGATGGCTTCCTCGGGCATGCCTGACAATGCCAGGGCACAAGCCAAATTGTAGTGTGCCGTTTCCCGCGACGGATCAAGTTCCAGCGACTTGCGGAATTGAAGAATGGCTTCCGGTAACTCTCTTTGACGAAGCAGAACCAGTCCGAGAGCATGCCGGGCCGCCGCGTCATGGGGGAGCCGGTCATTGAGATCTTCGAGAATCAGTCTTGCCCCGGGGAGGTCGCCCGAATCGCGAAGTTGGTAAGCCGCCCTGATCATGGCATCGCGGCTGGCAACCTCCAGGCGATTGGCTCCGTATCTGCGTTCCAGCAGCAAGATTCTCGCCCCTCTGGAGTCACCCAGGAGAGAGAGCAGTTCGGCACACCGTCTTCGCAAGACAGGATCTGCGTCCTGTGTGGCGACGTAATGAAGTGTCGGGCGAAGATCCTCGCGCATGACTCCCATCAATCTGGAGAGTCGCTGGAGTTTTTTCTCACCGCTCAGGGTTTTCCAATCCCCAAGGGTGATGGCGTGATGGCCATCCCACTTCTCTGGAAGTCTGAGGAGGGTTCTTGTCTCCCACTCCCTGATCAGGTCGATGTCCACGGGTAACAGGGAAGAATCGGATTCCGCAGATTTGAGGCGCAAAAATTCCACAGCCCCTGGACCCATATCGAGAAAGTATCTGCGCCCTCTTTGCTCCAGAATCGGATCGAAACGCAACAGGTTTGTCCACGCTTGCTGACAGGCTTCTGCTTGCAGACTTACACGGAACGGATCACTGAATGCGGATTGGATCCAATCGGGAAGTGCTGAAAGCCATCGAAGTTCATGTTCCGCAAGTTCTTTCGTTTCGAACTGCGGGTGATCTGTGAGCCACCTTTGCAGGATTTCGTCAACGATTCTGTCATAGCTCCTGAGAAGAAGTGGAGATCGAAGGGAATTCCACTCCACATGACGGGCGATACTGGCCGCCAGAAATCCTTTTCCTGAGCGCGCCGTTTCCAGAAGTGCAGAGAACTTTTTTCGCAGTTCTTTTCTCTCCAGTGCCACTTCAGCATTGGCGGGATCCGCAGCAGATCGGACTCGAAGTTCTTCCATTTCGAGAATCGATTGATCCACTTCTTCCAGAATTGAAAGCAGCAGTGAATCGAGTTTGAATTCGAGATAGGCACGGGTTCGGGGGGTAATCGATTGTTCCAGCGATTGGGCCAAAAGGGGGATGTGGCTGCGGTCAAATTGATCCAGCTGTGACAGGGCTCGGGCCGCCAATAAGGGGTTGTCGGAATCCAGGTGAGAAGGAAGATCGCCCGAGGTCGATGTGGCGTACCCCGTCATGGTTGTCAGCAAAAGCCAGATCAGCAGGAGTGGGCCCGGCAATCTGCTCATTGGATCAGGATCGGTCCTTCATCGGGGATTTCGAGAGAATCGAAGACTGCGATAAATTGATCCTTGTCGACCGCAATCCTGGGAGAGATTTCCAGGGTTCGGGAGGGGGACCCGTCTGCATTTCTCTCAAGGGGGTAGCCGGCTGATTCGAGCCAATCACCCCAAAGCATTTGAAGCGCATGTCGGGAAGTTTCCGGTGAATCGTTGCCATCACGATTCTTGACCGGAGCAAATTCCAGATCTCGCGATGCTTCCACAACGATGGCCTGATCAGAGAGTGGAAGGACATCAAAAATGAAAGTTTCAAAGCGCACGGAATTCGGAGTTTCTGATTCACTCCATTCATGATCGATCCAGTGTTTGACCGATTTTTTCGCCATATGAAAGGGCATTGGCAATGCAGGGGTGTTTCCCGCCTCGTCACCGAGAACAAAATCCAGATCGATGACGTGCATGGCGACATTGCCGGCGCGGAAGGAGAGTTTTCCATCGTCATCGCGTCGATTTCGTTCTTCGTCACCCAATTCACTGTATTCAATGATCCGCAGATGCTCACCGGTTTGGCAGAAGACGCCCACTTTCTCATCGGGATCGGTTTTGGCGACCGCTTTGGAACTGAACTGGGAACCGTGGATGCGATGCAGACCCACTAATTCCGGATCGCCGATGGGAGCCAGGGGGTTATCAACCTGATGAGTGTAGACATGTCGGATTCCCCGCTGCCGAAAGAGGTCGGCATGTCGCTGCATGAGACGAATTGCTCCGCCGTGCCCGTCGGGACTGAAGAGAACCCGGCCGGGACCCTTGCGAAGGATTTTTCCCCTGCGCGGGTCGATCACCGGTAACTCCTCCTGAGGCAAAATGATGACATCGGAGGAGTTGAGTCCATGGAATTGATGATCACGGAAGTATTGAACGGTTTCTTCATGGTTGGAGGGACTGGTCATGATCCACCACGGGATGGCGGTCCCCACCTCTTTCTGCCTCCTCAGAAGTGACTCTGCAAAGAATTGGAAGAGGGTCATCTGCGTCAATGGCAACAGCGGGTAGCTCCCCTTGGGCCCGGCGTGACCCAATCGGGTACCGACGCCACCAGCGAGCAACATGACGCCGACTTCACCACGGGACAGCGCCTCCAGTCCGAGACTTTTGGCTTCTTCGCGACCCGGGTCGCCGAGCGGGATCATGGGTGGGGGTGACGGAGTCGCGACAGGGAGGCTCTCCGGATCGGAAGTGAGGTGGTCACTCACCAATTGTTGCAGGAATCCAAGATCGATCCTGGAGAGATCGTCCAGCAGTTTTCTCCTGCCGGTCGAATCGAGGTCCTCCCAGTCATCGAAGAGGTGTCCCTGGTCCGCCTCAAGAAATTTGGCTACCAGAGTTTGATCTTCGGCTCCCTCAACATGAATGCGCACGTTTCATTCCTCCGGAAGACTCTTTGACCACGGCAATCGGGGTGGCCTTGTCGCCGATGGTACGGCAAATGGCGATTCATGCCACCTTATCCAGAGGCGGTTCCCGGACTGGAAATTCGACCTTCTCCGGTCCATCAGGGGGAACTTCTCTTGTTCCACTTTGCTCTCTCGGTTTCACTGCAGAAACTGAACCCTTCAGTCAGGAGGGCAAGTTCTGGAAAAGTGATGCGGGTCGAAGGAAACCCCTGCCTGTTGGCCTTCGGGGTAAAGGAGGGGCATTGTCACAAACCCCGTTGGAAAAAACCCGGTCGCAAAAGTCCGAGTGACTAAAGTCCGAGTGACAAAACCCAGAATCGCATGAATCCTGTTCAGGCAGGATTGCTGATTTGACAGGGAGACCAAACTGAATCACGAACCCCACTTCTGGAGTCAGCCGGAGACTCTCAGCGCCCTCGAGGTTTGGATCGAGTCCGCACTGCAGGAAGATGCTGCAGGGGCGGATTTGACGGCCCCTGTTCTGCGGAATTCAGTCCTTCCTCATTCTGCGGGCGAAGAATCTGCTGCGGGCGAAGAATCTGCTACTGGCGAGAACACTGCAGTCGAGAATTCCGGGGAAGGGCGAAATCCATTGATCGCCAGGGGAGTGATTACGGCCAAGGCCCATGGGGTGATCTGCGGACTGGAAGCGGTCGAACAGGTACTGAAGCACCTCGATCCGGAACTTCGAACTGTGGAGACTCGAGCAGATGGATGCGTCGTGAAACCCGGTGAGGAGATCTTCGTCGCTACCGGGTTGGCCACTTCCCTGTTGGCTGGAGAAAGAACAGCCCTGAACATCTGCAGCCACTTGTCAGGGATTGCCACCGCCACGGCAAATCTGGTGCAGATTGCAGGGGGGGTGAAAATCTATGACACCCGCAAGACACTGCCGGGAATTCGCAGATTCCAGAAGTATGCGGTGACGGTGGGTGGGGGCAACAACCATCGACATGACCTCGCAGACTTTCCGATGTTCAAGGAGAACCACCGGGCGATCCTTCAGAAATCCCGTCCTCAACTGGCAGGAAATCCCCTCGAGGAGATCCGCTGGATCAAGTCTGAACTGGCCCGTGAAGGATATTCGGGAACCATCAGTATTGAGGTGGAGGATGAAGCCAGCCTCAGAGCTTGTCTGGAAGAGGGAATCGAAGTGATTCTGGTCGACAACATTTCCCCTTCCACTCTGGCAAAATGGATCGATCGGGCCCGTCTCGATCAGATTCCAGTCGATGGTTCCCATTTGGAGGCGAGTGGAGGCATCGACGGGGATACCCTTGCGGAACATGCTTCCAGCGGGGTGGGAAGAATTTCCGTGGGAGCGATCACCCACTCCAGTAAAGTTCTCGATCTGAGTATGTCAGTGGAGTTGTTGTCTGAGGATTCGGGAGCCGGGGATGACTGATTCATCAAAAATCGGTGACGGTGCAGATACTTCAGCAGAAGAGATGTCCCATGTGGATTCTGAAGTGAAGATCGCCCCGAAGAATACTGCCGGTATCGGTTTCTGGCGCAAGCTGTTGCAGTTGGATGACACTCCGGAATCGATCGCTCTCGGGGCTGCCGTCGGAATGTTCATCGCATGGACGCCAACAGTGGGAATTCAGATGGTCGTCGTGATCCTGCTGGCTCTGGTGATTCCCATGAATCGCCTGGCTGGATTGATCGTCATTTATATCTCGAACCCGCTGACGATGATCCCCATGTATTACCTGGAGTATCTCCTCGGATTGCAAGTCTTGGGGGATCAGGGAATGAACTACGATGAGTTTCTGGTGTTCTTCAACGAGATACTGGAAATCGCCAACCGGGAAACTTTCTGGACCGCCACAAAGGTCTTTCTCGAGCAGTTGGGTTATCCGGTGTTGAAAGCCCTGACTGTGGGTGGGACTCTCCTCGGAATTCTGACCGCAATCCCAACGTACCCCCTGACTTTAAAGTGGGTGAAGGGGTACCGTAATTCCCGCAGCAAAGCGAAAGCTGCAAACCCCCTCAAAACTGAGGCTGAAGGGAACGAATGATGTCCATCAACGGAATGATCGATCTTCGACGGGTATCGATGCTGACCTTGTTTGCGATCACAATTCTTTGCAGTGGTTGCCAGCAGAAGGGAGCGGTTCCAATTCAGGCCAGGCCCGGAAAGCACCCTGTGGAAATTTCAGGCCACAAGGTTTGGTGCATGATTGCGGCAGACAATGCATCCCGCCAAAGGGGATTGATGTACCGATCGAGTCTTCCCGATGATGAGGGAATGCTCTTCATCTTTCCACAGGCGTCCTCCCAGGGCTTCTGGATGAAAAATTGCCTGATGGACATGGACATCGCCTACATCGATGATGCCGGCAAGATCGTCGATATCATCACCATGAAAGCTCCCAAACCCGGAGACGTCCTGTTTCCGCGATATCGCTCCAGTCAGCCGGTTCGTTACGCTCTCGAAACCAATCCTGGCTGGTTTGCCAAACGCGGTATTGAAGTCGGGGAAATGGTGCAGGGTTATCGCGGGCCGGGAAATCTGGTTCCGCGCTGATCGGGGATTCGACCACGAAAGGCGACGAGTTGATTCGCAATCCGGATCAGACTCGCCAGTGGCAGATCGCTTCGATTCTCTTCTGGTTGATCCTTCTCGGGTTGCATGGACTCGTGATGGGGCCCCTTTGGTCCGACGGCGATCCTGATCTCAAACTGTTGCACGAGAGCCCGCGTGACCAATCGTGGGTGACGGTGGACTTGAGGACGGATCCGCTGGCTCGCTTGCAGTTGATCTCCGGAATCGGGCCCGGTTTGGCGGCCAAAATTGTCACCGCCCGGGTGGAAAGAGAGCGAGCGGGGCTTTCTGCCCTTCCCTGTCGTTGTACATTCATGCAGATCCCCGGGCTTCCTGACAGGGCCCTGATGGATGCCGGGCCGTGGGTCTTGCCCCTGCCCTGTCCCGGCTTTGAATGCCTTCACGACGATCAGGCAGGGGAGAGATAGCAATGAAAGGTGATCTCTTACCGGGTCAGCCATGAAACAGTTTCGATATCCCGGATCACCCTTTGTGGTCCATTCCGAGTTTGAACCCGCCGGGGACCAACCACAGGCCATCGATCGCCTTGCGGAGGGCATCGATTCCGGTCGAGAAGGTCAAATTCTTCTCGGTGTGACCGGGTCGGGAAAAACCTACATGATGGCACACCTTATCGCCCGGTCAGGTCGCCCGGCCATCATCATCTCCCATAACAAGACTCTGGCTGCCCAGCTCTACTCGGAGATGAAGCGGTTCCTCCCGGAGAATGCGGTCGAGTACTTTGTTTCCTATTACGACTACTACCAACCGGAAGCCTACGTACCGTCGCGGGATATCTACATTGAGAAAGACGCAGCGGTCAACGCGGATCTGGACCGTTTGAGATTGGCCACCACCGCCAGTCTTCTGACACGGCCTGACGTGGTCATCATCTCTTCTGTCTCCTGCATCTATGGACTGGGATCGCCGGAAGCATTCAAGGGAAAGATGATTCACCTTGCCGAGGGGCAGGAGCTGGATCGGGAAGAACTGCTGCGCAAGCTCATCGACATTCAATACGAACGCAATGATATCGAGCCTGCCAGGGGTACCTTCCGTGCACGTGGTGACATCGTTGAGATTCATGCAGCCAACGAAGAGGTGGCTTATCGTGTCGACCTGTTCGGCGATACCATCGAAAGAATTGAGGAATTCCATCCGGTCAGTGGGGTGATTCTCGGGCAGTTGGATCAACTGACCATCTTTCCGGCGAAGCATTATGTGATCAATGAACGGGATCTGGATCGGGGGGTGGCAGGAATCCAGAAGGAACTCGGTGACAGGCTCAAAGAGTTGCGGGAGAACGGCAAAGATCTGGAAGCGCACCGTTTACAGTCAAGAACCCGTTACGATATCGAGCTCCTCAATGAGGCCGGATACTGTCCCGGAATCGAGAATTACGCCCGCCACTTCAACGGATTGGCTCCGGGTGAGCGGCCACCGAATCTGCTCGATTATTTCCCGGAGAACCACCTGACCCTGGTCGATGAATCCCATGTCACCCTTCCGCAGTTGGGCGGGATGCACGAGGGGGATCGCTCGCGAAAACAGACTCTCGTCGATCATGGATTTCGTCTCCCCAGTGCTCTGGACAACCGTCCGATGCGATTTGACGAATGGCGCAAGGTGACCGGGCAAACACTGTTTTTGTCTGCTACCCCGGGCCCCATCGAATTGGAAGCAACCCAGGGTGAAGTGGTGGAAGTGATCAACCGCCCGACCGGGCTTCTGGATCCGGTCGTGGAGGTGAAACCTGCCACAGGTCAGGTACCGGATCTTCTGGAAGAGATACGCGTCACAATTGCCGCGGGATTCCGGGTGTTGGTCACAACCCTGACCAAACGAATGTCGGAAGACCTGAGTGACTTTTTTCAGGAAACTGAGATCAAGGCTCGTTACCTGCATTCGGAGATCGACACTCTGGAAAGGGTGGAGATCCTTCAGGAGTTGAGGAAGGGCGTCTACGATGTCCTTGTGGGAGTCAATCTACTGCGGGAAGGCCTCGACTTGCCTGAAGTGGCACTGGTGGCCATCATGGATGCAGACAAGGAAGGCTTTCTGCGAAGCGAGACTTCCCTGATCCAGACGATTGGACGTGCTGCCCGAAATGCCGAAGCACGGGTCATCCTTTATGGCGACGTCGTCACCGGATCGATGGAGCGGGCGATCGCCGAAACCAATCGCCGTCGAGGGATACAACAGGCGTTCAATGAAGAGCATGGAATCACCCCGAAGACCGTGATTCGCGATCTGGGAACGACTGTTGAGGAAGAGGTGCGAGAGCGGATCGAGGAGGTTCAGGGGAACGTGGATCACGTTCCTGTCGCAGAACGGGAGGAGAAGGCCCGGCAACTTGAGAAAGAGATGCTGGAGGCGGCTCAGGCCCTCGATTTTGAAAAGGCGGCTCTCCTTCGTGACCAGGTGCAGCGATTACGTGGAGAAGAGACCGCACCTGCAACCCCGTCCCCGGCCAAGCGCCGGGGAAAAAGAAAAAGACACTGAATACCCGCACCGAAAAGGGCGATTCTTTTGGCGCAAGGCACTCCTGAAATTCCTGGTTTCCAACCTCTTGAGATCCGTGGAGGCGGTGAATTGGGGATCTGGATCGAGGCTCGCCAGGTTCGGTTGGATCGCAAGGTTCTGCTGAAGGTTCTGCCTGCGGCAGAATCCCACCAGGAAGCCGATTTCCTTCGTGAAGTTCAGGGAATGGTTCAACTGGATGGGCGTGGTGTACTGAGGGTGATCGAAGAGGGGCAGGTCGGGAAAGCCCGTTTTGTCGCTTTGGATGAAGCAGGAGGCCTTCGCCCCGCTTCCGGAGATCTGGGGGAAGAAGAAGTTCCCCAACTGGCCAGTATGCTTCTTTCCCTCTACCTCGATGCTCACGAATTGGGTATGCGTCCCGGGAGAATCCCGGTCGAATCCCTGCGTCAATTACCGGCGGGAGGATTTGTCGTCGGTGAACTGGGCAGAGTGACGGTCATCGACAAGAAAGATGATTTCGAAACTTTACGAGCAGCCGCTTCCGAAACCCTGAGGCGCTGGTGTCGATCCCTGGGTCTGGAAGTACAAGTCGAACCCTATCTGGACGACTTGCGGCAAACTGGAATCCCTTTGAGGCAACTGCTGAGTCAGTGGCAGTTGAAATCTCTGGCAGGGACTGGCACTACCCCCGCAATGGGAACATGGCCCGGGTCCCGAAGGTCTATGGTGTTGGGTCTCCTTTTGTTTGCAGCGATCCTCCTGATTTGGGTGAACTCTGCAGAAGATCCTGTAGGTGAGAGGGCCCCCTCGTCGATTTCGAATTTGTCGCAGGGAAGTCCGTCAGGGGGCGAAGCAGAAACCTCTTTGGAAAAAGACACGGCCCCATCGGGCTCTACCGTATCTCTCGAGGAGCGGTCCCGGCCTTCCGGGGAGAAGATGGAGAAGAATCCCTCCGGGGAGGAGTCTGCAGAAGAGCAACCCGTGACACCTGTGCAGTGGGATCAGCTCATGCTTGTGGATCAACACCGGCGGGCGTGGGCCCAGTGGTGTGAGGAAGTTGATCCGGGTTCTCTGCCTGGAAGTGGCGCCCTTCTAACCACGCTTTCTCTTTCCGATTCAGATCGCTCCGCGATTGAGGGCGCACTTTTGTGGCAGGAATCACTGTTGTTTAAAAGGTCGCTGGTAGAGATGGAAAGGTATGTTTCCCAGTGCGAAGTCGAGCCCGCTGAAGCGCTGATGAATCAAGTCAGGGATCGACTGCCTGAGAGCCGGTTGTCGAAATTGGAAGACGCCCTGCTGGAGGCAAAACGGAAACTTGCCCTTCAGGAAGAGTTGTGGACCGCCTTGTTGAAGAGGGCACTGGAATCGATTCTTGAAACAGGGAGTTTTGAAGCGCTCAAGGCTGGAGCGAATCAGGGTTGGTTACCCGGCACCCGATTCGATTCACGAAAGTCTGAGTTTATTGAAGAACTTTCAAGGATGGATTCTCTTCAACGAAGTGTGATTCGTTCTTTGCGTCAATCATTGGAGGTGAATGCCACCCTGACGATTCCTCTGAAATCGGGCACATCTTTGAAAGCACGATTACTGGAGGTCGAATCAGCAAGACTGGTGGTCAAGCCTGTCGGAAGAAAAGAGCCGGTTGTTCTTACCTGGTCTGAAATCGACCCTCTGTGGAGTACGGATTGGCTGAAGTCAGCAGAGGGGGGGCCCGCTTCTTCCCCTGATCCGCGATTGATTCTTCTTTGGGGTGGATTGGAAGGAGTGGAGGCGGGCGAGGGTGTGCCGGGTCTTTCGCCGGTTTTGGAGGAAGCCATCGCCATCACCCGGGAGTGGCGACTGAATCTGGCATGGCAACAATTGGAAGCCCTTGCCGATTCCGGAGAGGACACCGGGTTGCGAGCGTCGGTGGAGGCACTGATACAGCGCTTTGGCAGAGAGCAGTGGTCTGATTCCCGGATGCGAACCCTTGAAGAATGGTGGATTTTGCCTCAGGTGGAAATCGGACCCACGGCCATCGGTCTGTATTCCGGTGCCGCGAAGGTGGAGTGGTCGCGACAGGAAAACCCATCCACATCGACTTCTGGGGAATCTCCCCGTTTTGAATTGGACCTGCTCTGGAATTCATCGGCAGGGATTGCTGCGGATTGGACCGGGGGATCCAAGGGGGATTTGAAGGATGCCCGGGGCGGTGGCGTTCTGATTCGCGGTGGGATCAATCTCCAGTCGCGACTTCAATTTGAGGAGAGGGTTCGCCTGCTGATTGAAGGCGCGATCACGGTCAGGGAAAAGCCGAATCTCAACCTGATTCTCTGGACCGGAAGTGATGCCCCTCTTTGGTTCGGTCTGGGATTTCGTCCCCCTGAGAGATCTTCCTTTACTTCCGCAGGTGAAACGGTGCTTCTGCCCGCCCACGGGATCATGAAGGTTCCGGACATGAATTTGCCTGATTCCGATTCCGGAGAGGATCCGCTTCCTTTTCCACTGCCGGTCATGGGGCCTCGTTTGACCCCTGGCCAGTTACTGCAGGTCGAGCTGTTGGATACTCCGGAGGGATCCGAGATGTCTCTGAATGGTCGCAACATCCTGAGTTTTCCCAGAAATGCAAAGCCGGGAAAGGGGGGAATCGCCTTTCAGACCTTCGACAGTCCGGTCATGATTCGCGCCATTCGGGTGGAGGGGACCGTGGCCCTGAGCCAGTGGCGAGCCCTGCTATTGGAAAACGCCCAAAAAACCCTCTGGAACCGCCCTTAAACCCCATTTAAGGCCTTCGCCAGACTTGCCCCGCAACTTCCCCTCATCTAAACTTTGAGGAGTGCTCCACTTGCGGTGAGGGCACCGCCAGATCTGCCAATGTTCAGGGATTCTGCACGAGCCCTTCGGGGAAACATGGTGCCGGAACCAGGAACCGGAGATTTGGATTTCAGAGAGTCGATTCGGTGTCGGGATGGCATTGGGATCCTCTCTTTCCACTGTGCTGAAAAGTGTTCCGGGTCCGGTGAACAAGCCGGATCAACATCAACGGATCAACACCAACGGATCAACACCAAGGAGTTCTGATGTCACTGTCTCTCCATTCAACCTTCCTCCGCGGTTGTCTTCTGATTTGCCTCTGCTTCCTTTGCTCTGCGGACTTTATGGCAGAAACCCATGCGTCCAGTCCTGTCGGTTCTGCGAGCGAGGTCGACGAGTTCTCTGCACTCAAGGTCGGTGACCGGGTCAGAGTGGTTCTTCGCCGGGGTGGAAGATATGAAGGAGAGATCGTCGAGAAGAGTGGTGACTCCATCTCGATCAAACACAAGTTTGGTACGGCAAAGGTCTCACGTCAGGATCTCCTCGAATGGGAGCGATTCAAAACCCTCGCCGAGCAATATGAAGAGCGAGCCGCTGATTGCAAGACCGCCAATGACTGGTGTGATCTGGGCGATTGGGCAGTCGAACAGGGTGAGATCGAGCTCAGTCGTCAAGCCTTCCGTGAGGCGACCAAACTCCAATCCAACAATGCCCGTGCGCGCAAGGCTTTGGGTGAGGTCGAACACGACGGAAAGTGGATGCCACTCGAGGAAGCGATGGCGGCCCAGGGTAAACAGCTCTACGGAGGAGAATGGCTGACACCAGACGAGATCGCTGAGCGTGAAGAGGCCGATTCTGCTGCACGCAGGGCCGAATCCCTCAAGGGCAGGGATGCCTATGTGGTCGAACTCCGGGGCAGGGCGTGGGCCGAGGTTGAGCCGATTGTGACGACCAATTACGTCGTCTATTGCAACTCCACCGAGGAGAACGCCCGCTACTACGCGGATGTGATGGAGGCCCTCTACAAGGCCTACGATAAAGTCTTTATCGAGAAATTCTGGCCCCGCAAGTTTCGCAAGAGCCCTCGCAGTGATGTTTACATCCATGCAAACCATCAGCAGTTCATGGACTGGACTGGCAATGGCCCTGGTATCGGCGGATTTTATAATCTGTTGCGTCAGGACGTGACCGGATACCACGGATCCTTCGGTTCCACCGGCAGTACGGAAGAAGTCCTCGCGCACGAGGGAACCCACCAGTTCGAAGGCATGATCTTCAAGGACCTGCGCTTCCTGCCGATCTGGTTTATTGAGGGCCTGGCAGTCTACTTTGGTGATGGTTCGAAGATTGGCCGCCGCAAAGTGGAGATTAACCAGATTCCCCGTGACAGATTGGTTGGCTTGCAGCAGGCGATCGAGGATGGCTCCTACTGCGATCTTCGCAAGTTGTTGAGAGTCCCACAGCAGCGGTTCAGTGGATTCTTTTACGGTCATGCCTGGGGAATCCTCTACTGGTGCATCTACGGAAATCAGGCTCCGGTTAAAGCCTGGACCACCAAAGAGAATACCGGCGGCAAGGTTCTGGAGGATTGGCTCTACCACGTTCAGGAAATGGACGGGATGTGCAACTATGAAAAAGAGGCACAGTTCTTTGAGGGCCTGATCACGAAGCACACCGGTCTGTCCATCGATGAGTGGGAAGAGGAATACAAGAACTGGATCCTCAAGTTGCCCGTGGAGGAAATCGGTCGCAAGCGTGGCCGGGAGTTCTCCAGTGAAGCGATTAAATTGGAGATCACCAAGCCTGCGGGATGGCGCTGGGAAAAATCCGGATCGCTGTACTCGGATGAGGTTGTCGCTTCTACCAGTACCGGCTCCAAGAAACGCAGGGCCTCCACCTACGCCTGGCCCAATTGGCAGCATGCCGAATTGAGTGAGGATTACGCCCGTTCACTGGTGGGCAATATCTTCCGCGATGTGAAATATGTTGACGAGCTTCAAGAGCGTCAGATGGGAGGAAATCCCATGATGGTGGCGGTCTTTGATGGCAAGCGTGTCATAGGCCTCGGTGAAAACAACACTCCCCAGTTGGGCGAAGAGCGTCGCTTTGCGGTCGGCTTCTTTGGCTCTCCTGACAAGATTTACGGAAACGTCTTGGAGTGTGAGTCCTCTGACTGGGAAAGTGCCGAGAAGTTCTTCGAAGAGTACACTGAAAAATTCAAATACACGGGCTGAGTCCCCCTGGGAAACCATGATGACCACTTCAAAATATTTTGTCTTTTACACGATCTTGACGACCCTCTTCCTCGGAGGACTGGGTGATCTGTTCGCCGGGAGTTCGACAGAGTCAGAAAACTTCCTGACACTGCAACTGGGCGAGCGAGTGATCGTCGTTCTCAAGGATGGCAGTGAAGTGGTCGGAGAACTTGTGGAGGAGACTGAGACGGAGATTTCCGTCAAAAGTGTCTTTGGTGTAACCACCATCGAAAGTACCCGGATCGAAGAAGTGATCCGTGGTGAAGAAGTGGATCGCCGCGAATTCCGCAAACGGGAAAAAAGTGCCAATCGTCGTGGGTCTGCCAAGGCTTTTCTCGATCTTGCCCGCTGGGCGGAGCAGAGGGGACTTTCTGCCCAGTCGATGAGCGCTTATCAAAGGGTCCTTGAACTGGACCCTGAAAATGAGCCCGCAAGAATCGCACTGGGTTGGGGACAAACTTCTGACGGAGTCTGGAAAAAACCTTCAGAGGTGAAGGAGTTGATCGCCAAAGGCTGGAATCTGTCGGGTGGAAAGTTGTCTGCACCAGGCGGAACGGGAGAATCCACCGGAACTCCCGGAAAACCTCCTGTCCAGAAACCCAAACCCAGGATTCCAGAAGCATCTCCCGCACCCGGCAGTACGGCTGAAGCACTCTCTCCTGAGCAGAAGAAGCGCCGAGAGAAAGAGTTGGAAAAACGCCGAGAGAACCGTGAGAAATTTGAAGAGAAGAAGCGTAAAGAGTACGAAGGTGTACCCTGGCCCAATCGCAGCATCATCAAGTCCAGAAATTGGCAGATTGAGTGCAACAGCACTCCGGAAGTCTCCCGAACCTATCAATGGATTATGGAAGCGCTCTCTTCAACATTGGGCAAGTTTTTCAAAGCCAAGGATGTCCGTCGTCAAAAACCGGTGGTCAAGATTTACCGCAATCATGATGAATTCATGCTCAAGACGGGTATGGGACCGGGGGTTGGGGGATTCTATCAACCTTCCAGTCAAAATGTCGTCGCCTATCACGGGACCTTCGGCCTGACCGGAACTACCTATACTGTTCTGGCCCATGAGGGAACGCATGCATTCCAGGGCAAGAAGATGGCCAATATGGGGAATTATCCCAACTGGTACATCGAAGGGATGGCCGTTTACTTCGGAGATGGCTCCAAGCTGGATTACAAAAAGAAAAAGATCGTCAGTGGATTGATTCCGAGAGATCGTCTCTTCCACATTCAGGACAAGATCCGTGAAAACAAGCACACTCCCCTGTCCAAGTTGGGGGGGCTTGCACGCAACCGTTTCAGCGGTACCCACTATGCGGATTCGTGGGCAGTTTGGCACTACCTGATCAATGGCCCCGAGAGCAAAAAGGGTCAACGCTTCCTTGCAGAATATTGGATCATGGGAGAGAAGCGCAGAGTCGCACAACGCCAGTTCAACGAATTGGCTGAAAAATACTTCGGTAGCGTGGCCGAGATGGAAAAGGATTGGCAAGCCTACGTTCTCTCCCTCAAGCCTGATCCTGCAGGTGAGATCGATGGTGATGTCTTCACGTCCATGGATTTCATGTTCAAAATCACACGACCCAACTCAGAGTGGGATTTCATTCTGGAAGACATCGAGGATCGCGATCTGGTACTTCTGCGCAAGGGTGACACTCGTAATGAGATCAGGGTGCGTCTGCTCTCAAAATCTGAGGAGACCCAGACTCCGGAAGATTGGGTTCAGGCAGACCTGTTGCCTGCATTGCGAAAAAAATACGATAACGTGATTCAACTGGAGGGTGAGTTGGGTGGGCTGAAAGCCTTCGTCTTCGAGTACGAAGATCGAGCTCCGGAGCCACCAAAGAAGGACGAAGAGAAAGATGCGGAGAAGTCGGGGGACACCAAAACCCGGAATCTCGCTCTACAGGATCCTCCCGACGGCGAGAAATCGGGAGACAAGAAGGAAGAAGTCGCCGAGCGCGAGCCCTTCAAACCTCTCAAGCACCGCTCATACGTCCTTGTCGGAGTCAGTAACGCTTACGAGTTAAGAGGATCTTTCGAGCTTCCTGAGTTCAACTCACATTTGCCGGATCTCGATTGGGTCTCCTTCTCATTTGAGAAGATTCTTCAAAACCGTTGGTAGTGGATCCGTATCCAAATCATTGACCGGGCGACAATTTGAGCGTCACTCCGCCCGGAGCATGGGTGAGGTCTTTGATCTCGAGGGGTAAAAATCCCAGGTCGCTGACTTGTTGGAGAATCCTGTCGACGATTTTTTTGGCGGCCTCTTCCTCGATAACTTCGCCAGGTTGCTGCGTGTAGATGAACCCCCAGCTGTACTCATCCAGACGAACGCTTTCGACAACTTTGTTGAGAATCCGGAATTCTCCGGTCATGGTGAAGTTGAGAAAGCGACCCCGTTTCAGATAATCCTGATCTTCTGCATCTTCAGGGATACCGAGGCTGACCCTGAGGGAGAGAGATCCATCGGGAGAACTCTGACAATGAAAGCCGCTTCCCGCAGACAGTTTCCCGGATTCGATTCCTTCTTCGATCCACCGTTGAATCGTCAGATTCCATGAGTCCGAATCAGCAGTGACTTCGAGGTCTCCGAGGTACCACTCTTCCGGGATTTGGACAGGCTCAGCCAATGTTTCGATGGGGGGCATCGGCAGTGGTTCGCGAGGGAGTCCCCCTGAAGTCACCATCCACAGGGCAATCAGTAAACCCACCGCCAGAGTCAGGATCAGTACAGTGGCACAGCCGATCAACTTGAAGAGCGGGCGCGAGGTTTGTCCCTCAGGTTGAGGTTCGGGTTTGGGTGTCGATTCGGAGCTCATCTGGATCTTCTTCCTTCCGAGGTGGATATCATGTCCTGCGGGTTCTTCCAGAGGTGGAAATCTCGGAATATGGGCCATAATTATCGGTCAATTCCCTCCCAGAATTAGGCAGAAATCGATATAAGCAGAGGTAAGACCGGTGGGGTTTGTCAGATTTCTCCAGGACCGCCGGTTCCTTTCGTGACCAAAGTTGGATCTCGGGGGACTCGATGCAGAATGGTGACAGCAACAATCGCTTCCAGGGACGCCTTGCGGGGCTTGTCGACCCGGCAGATTCTCATGTCGTAGATGACAAGCTTGCCCCCTTGCTCAGAGACTTTCTCGAGCAATACGACGCTGTTCTGGATGAGCTGGATGATGAAAATGTTCTGCGTCGGCTTGCGGGCGATCTGCTGGCAACTTTCAACCTTTTTCTCGATCGTCAGAAAGACCAGATTCTGGTCAGGATTACTTCCGAGAAAAAAAGCGGCAGGAAGTCAGCAAGTACCTTCATCGATGTGGTCTGCAAAGACCAACCCTTTGTTGTCGATACGATCCAACTGATTCTGGAAACCCACTCATTGGCTGTGGTCAGTAAGCACTCGGCCAGTGCACCTGTCATCAGAAACCAGGACGGGCGAGTTCGGGCCATCGATGGAACCGATTCCGGTGCTGTCGACGAGATTATTTGTCACTTCGAAGTGGCGCAATCTTCCGACGATGAGCTCTTGGCGACTCTTCAGGCTGAAGTTCAAATGAGGCTTGAGCAGGCTTTTGTCATCGTTCGCGATTACAAACGCATGAAAGCGGTCATCCAGGATTCGATTCGCAACATCCGCAAAGTCTCCAGCAAAAAATCCCAGCAGAACCTGGTTGAGACCCGTGAACTTCTGGAGTGGTTGTTGTTGGACAACTTCGTCTTTTTCGGGGTCGAGAGGTGGGGGGAAAACGCTCATTCAGTGGATTCTCTTCAATTGGGAATCGAATCTGCAGAGTCGAGTGACAGGGAAATCCTGCAGCAGGGGCAGGCAACGCTCCAATCGGAAGACTGCCCCAAGGGTAGACTGGTTGCTTTCAAGGGCTTTGAGGAATCTCTCGTTCACAGAAAGGGAAAGCTGGATCACTTTCTCCTTCTGGAGGAGGGACCGGAGGGAGAATTCCAGTTTGTTCATATCTGGGGTTTATTCACCTTCAAGGCTCTTCAGGTCCCCGGAGTCCGAATCCCCTTTGTACGTGAAAAGCTGGAAGAGGTGGTCTCGCAGCACCCATTCCCCAAGGGAGGATTGCGGTACAAGTCTTATGAAACCGCATTCAACTCAATCCCTGTCGAGTTCCTCTTTGAGGCTGGAAATGGGGAAATCGAGGGTGTGATTCAGGCGATTCACTACGTTGAGAGATCGAGGGAAATCCACGGTCACATGGTGATGGGGGCTGATCGCCGGCGCGGGTTGTACTTTCTCATCACGCCGCGCGAAGGGTATTCGGAAGAGCAACGATCGGGAATTGAGAAAATCCTGGTCGAATCAATGGGAGCGAACTATTCCGATTCTAGGTTCCACATCGGAAAACATGGAACGGTGTTGTTGTCGTTTTTCCTGACTGCGACCGAGGAACTTGCCGATGTAGAGGAAACGGTGATCCAAGAGCAGGTGAAGTTGTTGACCGGAACATGGTCAGAGCGATTTCATCGATATCTGGAATCGGTTTCCGAGGAGGACTCTGACGCACTCTTCATGAGA
This sequence comes from Planctomycetia bacterium, assembly GCA_012269595.1. Lineage (GTDB taxonomy): Bacteria > Planctomycetota > UBA8108 > UBA1146 > UBA1146 > UBA12191. Next base: position 184,710 of record JAAXJX010000005.1, read on the forward strand.
TACAGGGATGCGTTTCCTCAGGAGTATCAGGTACTTCACAGTCCTCATGAAGCCTTTGTGGACGCAACCTGCCTTGAAAGTGTCCGGTCTGACAGTGGGCCTGAAATGGAGTTCAATCTCTTCAGAACAGAAGACGATGTTGCTAACAACTCCGCAAGAATCAGGCTTTACCAACGGAAAAATCAACTCCTGTCCACGACGTTGCCGATCCTGGATAATTTTGGGATCAGTATTGTTGATCAAAATGCATACCGAGTTCGCCCCAGTTCAGGGGATGTCTTCACCATTGATACATTCCAGGTTCATGGAATCTATGACGACCAGCATCCACTGATTCGAAACAAGACGGAGTTCCTCTCCGCTCTCAGAAGCATCTTTCTGGGGGGCGCTAGCAGCGACGGACTCGACCGCCTGGTGATTGAAACCGGGCTGTGTCATCAGGATGTGGAATTGATCCGCAATCAGTTGCATTACATGCATCAGTTGGGATTGTCGACCACGGTTGCGTTTGCTTCCGATACGCTGTGCCAACATCAGGAGATTACCAAAAGCCTCCTTCAGTACTATTCATTGAGGTTTAACCCCGCATTGGATCTGGATCTCAAGAGCAGGGAACAGCAAGCGCAGGAAATCTACGAAGATCTGCAGAGAACACTGATCGAGGTCCGGTCCAGTGCCCAAGACCAGTTCCTCAGAAAGATTATTGAAGTCTTTCGGGCGACTCTCAGAACCACACGGTATCTGGAAACTGATCCTGCACTTCAAGCCTACAAATACCAATCAGGGGCCCTTCCCCATGGCCCACAGCCCCGACCTTGGCGCGAGATCTATGTCCATCATCCTGAAGTGGAGGGGATCCACTTGCGGGGAGGGCCTCTCGCACGGGGTGGACTGCGCTGGTCCGATCGGGTGACCGATTTCAGGACTGAGGTCTACGGTCTGCAGCAGACTCAAATGGTCAAAAACGTGCTGATTGTTCCTGTGGGGGCCAAGGGTGGATTTGTTCTGCGAAAGCCCGCCGGAAATCGTCAGGATCGGCGTGAACAGGCGGACCGGGTCTACAGGCTTTTCATCAAGGGACTTCTGAAAATCACCGACAACGTGATCGACGGAAAGGTCGAGCATCCCGAGAACATCATCTGCTGGGACGGCGAAGATCCCTATCTCGTGGTTGCAGCAGACAAGGGAACTGCTCACCTCTCTGATACTGCCAACTCCATCTCTGAAGAGCATGGTTTCTGGCTGGATGACGCTTTTGCCTCCGGAGGCAAGCACGGGTACGACCACAAGGAATTGGCAATTACTGCACGTGGAGCATGGGAAGAAGCGAAGATTCACTTCCGCAGATTGGGAATCCGTGAAGAAGTGACGCCCTATTCCGTAGTGGGAATCGGTGACATGAGTGGCGACGTGTTTGGAAATGGAATGATCCTTGCCAAAAAAGGCAAGCTTCTCGCCGCTTTCAATCATTTGCACATTTTCATCGACCCCGATCCGGATCTTGAAACGTCTTACGCTGAGCGCTGCAGGCTTTTTAACCTTCAGCGATCTAATTGGTCTGACTACAACACAGACCTGATCTCTCAGGGAGGCGGAGTCTTTGACAGAACGCTGAAAACCATCGATTTGCCAGAGATCTCACGAGAGTTGTTGGAGCTGCCAGCGGATGAAACCTTCACACCGGATCAGATCATTCAGGCGATTCTCAAATTGCCTGTGGATATGGTCTTCAATGGTGGAATCGGCACATACATCCGAGCGGACGAAGAACGAGACCAGGACGTGGGAGACCCGGCGAACAGCGCCTGCAGGATTCCCGCTTCTGCCGTGAGATGCCGCATGCTTGTCGAAGGGGGTAACCTTGGAGTCACTCCCAAGGGCCGGATTCAAATCTCCAGTCAAGGCACCATGCTCAATACGGACTTCATTGATAACTCAGGTGGGGTGGATTGCTCAGACCATGAGGTCAATCTGAAGACTTTGCTTTCACAGGAGGTCCGTACAGGAAGATTGAATTTCGACGAGCGGAATTCCCTCCTTGAGGAAGTTCAGGACGAGGTATGTGAGTTGGTCCTCGAAAATAACCGTGATCAGGGACTCCTGTTGGGGCTCGACGAAATTCGAAGTCATAGCGATCCGTTTTCGTTCGAACGTACCATCTCCGTTCTGGAAGACCGGGAAATCCTTAACCGATCCGAGCAGTTCTTGCCAACCCCAGAGGAATTAGCCAAGCGTCATGCCGAGGGGCAGTCTCTGACTCGTCCCGAGCTTGCGGTTATCGCTGCTCACGCAAAGATGGATGTTTACCGCAGATTGCTGAAGCAGCCGGCGGGGAGGATCGATGAAGAGAGACTGCTCTTCGATTACTTCCCGGAAGCGGTCAGGGAGAGATTCCCCGAAGCGGTTCGACAGCACCAACTTAAACGGGAAATTGCCATGACAGTGGCAACCAACCGGATCATCAACAGGGCCGGCTCCTCTTTCTTCACCGATATGGAGCGTGAAACGGGTCGATCCGTGGGGCATGTGGCTCAGGCTTATCTGGTCGCAGATGACCTTGTGGGTGCAGAGAAAATGCGCAGGTCGATTTACGCACTGACCGAGATGGATTCGGAAACAGCGGATCAGGCTCTGGTAAGGATTGAGGAATGCCTTCGCCGTGCTGCGGCATGGTTGCTCAGTACTCATGACGATGATCGACTTCAGCGAATACAGGCTCTGATTCTCGAGGGAGTCAGCCCCTTGGAAGAATACGAGCAGTCGATCCCATCTTGCCTGGCTCTTCCTGAACTTGAAAGATTCAACGCTTACGTCAACGAGGCCGTACAAGCAGGTTTCCCAGAAGATCTGGCGATCAGGCTTGCCAAGTTCGAATATCTGACGGCTGGTGTGAGAATCCTGGACGTCAGTAACACCTACAGTTTGAGAGTGGACCATGTTGCCCGCCTTTATTACCTGTTGGGTAATGAGAGTGGATTGCACCCCCTCGTTCGAAAGTGCGATGAATCGGTCCTTTCCGGTCGCTGGGACTCACTCTCGATGCGAATTCTCCGGAATACGATTCTGGATGGATTGTGGGCCTTGGTTGCCAGAATTTGTGAGTCGAACCCCGACTCTCAAACCCCGGGTTGGATCGAAGAAAGCATCCGTGAGTTGCGGGCCAATCCGAGCTTTGGAGCCCTCGAGTCTGATATCCGGAGAATCGGATCTGACGAGTTGAGTATCGCCTCGGTGCAGGTGTTGAGTGTGAGATTCCGCAGACTGGTCGAGTAGGAGGCTCGGTTTTGACCCAGCATTCCGGAGCAGTTTCGAGAGTTTTGTGGCTGACACTGGGGGCCAACCTCACCGTCGCAGTTTGCAAGCTCATCTTCGGATTCATGAGTGGGTTGGCTTCTGTGATCGCAGACGGCTATCACTCGCTTCTGGATGCCTCGAGTAACCTGGTTGGCCTTGTTGGAATCCGAATCTCAGCCGCTCCTCCTGATGACGATCATCCCTATGGACATCAGAAATTCGAGATCTTCTCCTCGATGGGAATCGCCCTGTTGCTGTTTGTAGCCGCATACAACATCGTCGGTGAGGCGATGGAACGCTGGCAATCCCGCGAGGTGCATGAAGCGCTTGCATGGGGATACCCTTTGCTTGGCATGACACTGGTCGTGACCTATCTGTTGCAACGGTGGCAGCGAAAGAAGGCCCGTGAGCTTTCAAGCGCTATATTGCATGCCGACAGTGAACACACCCGGTCCGATTTTCTTGCCACTTTGGGAGCACTCATGGCAGTCATTGCACTGGATCTGGGCTATCCGGAAGTGGATGCCATCGTGGCACTTTGTATTGGTCTTGCGATAGCCCGTTCCGGAGTCCTGATCGCCTTGCAATCAGCGGGCATTCTTGCAGACAAGGCCCCTCTGCCAGCCTCCGAGATCATCCGCAGGGCGGAGGGATTCCCGGAGGTTCGCCTGGTCAGGGATGTTCGGAGTCGGGGATTTGGCAGTGGGATCTTTGTCGACCTGAGCATTCAACTGGATTCGAATCTCAGCCTAGAATCCGCCCATGAGATCGCTCACAAGGTCGAGGATCGGTTGAGGGCTGATATCCCCGGGATCCACGATGTCGTGATCCACGTGGAGCCTTATGGCTCAAGTAAATGATGACAACGCCTGCGGCCAGTTTCAGATCAGCTGAATCAACCACCAACAGTATGTTCCAAACAACAATACTCCGACGGCTTTAACGGGCAGCCTGCCCTTGATCAGTGTACCAAGCAAGATCAGTGATCCTGTCATGGCTGCCATCACGATCAAATCCACTGAGAGAGCACTGATGTTCAGGGGGAGGGGAGCGACAACAGATGCCGCTCCGATGATGGCAATCGTGTTGAAGATGTTTGAGCCGACTATGTTGCCCAGAGCGATCCCGGTTGATCCTTTTCGGAGAGCCACGATAGAGGCAAAGAGTTCAGGTGCACCGGTTCCCGCTGCAACGACGGTAAGACCCACGACAGTTTCACTGATACCAATCAATTGAGCGAGATTGCTGGCGCCTGATACAAGAAGGTCTGCTCCGATCCATAGGCCGAGCATTCCAGAAACAAGTTTCAGATAGGTTTTCAAAGCACTTTCGTCTGAAAGAAGTTCGTCAATATCCGGGCCTGCTCCTTGCGCCCTTCCGCGCAAAAAGTTCAAGACCAGCAATACGGCGAAGATCAGTAAAAGAAGGCTTCCTTGAGAAACGTCAAGCTTGGCCACTCCGTCGGAGTCCTGCATACCATAGATCAGTCCAAGAAATCCAAGGGTGAGCAATGTGAGAACCCTGATTTCTGTCTTGCCTCCGACGAGCCCTTTTTGATCCTTCCAGATAAAGATCAGGCCCAAAACGACTCCAATATTGAAGATGTTGCTACCGATCACATTTCCCAGAGTCAATCCTGAACTGCCCTCTACCTGGGCGATGACGGCTACCACGAGTTCAGGAAGGGAGGTGCCTGCAGCAACGACAGTCGTTCCCATGAAGATGGGGGAGAGATTCCAACGAGTTCCGAGATTGACCGCTGCGCCGATCAGCCAGTCTCCAGCGAACATGAGGAGCAGGAGTCCAGCCAGTAACGAGGAAATCGCATAAAACCAGTCCATTGAAACCCCTTAGAACGGTGCAAAGAGAATGCTGAAGAAAGCCGTTACAGGTTCCTGTTCTCGAAGGTCTTCCGTGGAATCACGCAAGAGAGTCAGAGTCTCCCTCGCATCATTGAAGAGGCTGGGGTCCTTGATCAAACTGTGCAAGGTTCCTGGACCATTGTTGATGTCCTGGCTGATTTGCGAAATTGCACCGATTGCTGACGCCACTTCATCACCGAGCTTTTTGCTGTGTATCAGGCGTGCAAGCATACCGGCACCCTCTGGCCCCAGTTCTTCTGTGACCTTGCTGATTGACCGCATCGATTCTCTCACTGTGGTGACAAACTCCTCGTCATGAATGACGGCTCCGAGGAGTCCCCTTGCATTGGCAATGGCATCGAGTGAAACGGTCAAGTCACCAATCGTTTTCTTGAGATTTTCCCGGGTTTCACGGTCCTTGAGGAGGAGGCCCAGCGTACCCTCGCCTGCTTCGATCGCGCCCATTTCCGAGTCGACCCTGCTCAGGACACGATTGAATTGAACCTGTTGATCAGATCCCTCCAGAAGCAGAGATCCCACGAGCCCTTCGCCGGCTTTGAGTCGTGCGGTCAGGATCTCCAGATTTTCTACGGAGTTGAGAAACTGTGTTTTGGCTTTGTCGCTGGTCAACAAGCCACCAAAGATACCTTGGCCGGAATCCAGTTTCTGAAGCAGGCTGGACAGGGATGAAAGCCCGTCTTCGATGCTGCCTCGGGTGTTGTTAAGAAGGTCTCCCACTTCACCGAGAACGTCTCCTCCAGCCAAACCGCGCAAGTCATCAGTGGCGACCAGGTCTCCCACACCAGGGGTGTATCGCAGGTAGGTTCCCCCCAAAGCACTCGCAGGAAGGATTTTGAACTCATAACCTTCCCGAGGCTCGAGATTCTGACCGAGTTGAATGGTGGCTACGGCGAGATCCCGTTGGGGATCGAGAACGATCTTGTCGACGACCCCGGAGCGAAGCCCGCGGATCCTGACCGGATCCCCGGCTTTCATCCCTGACACGTCTTCGAAGCCGACATTGAGTGTCAGTGCAGATCCTGAAGGGTACTCCTGCAACATGAAGGTCAGTGCACCTACCAGGGTCAGGGCCAGTATGAAAATCCCACCGACAAGAAAGTCTCTGCTCATGAGACCTCATTTCTATCTTCAATCATTCGAACTCCCGTCGAGGAGTCCTCTGCTGAGAGGCCCGGAGATTTGCCCCTCCAGAAACTGGCGAACCGCAGGGTCTGCAGAGTCGCGGAAATCATCCACATTTTCGAGGGCATGGATCTGACCTTCATGAAGCAGGGCAATCCTGTCTGCCACCTCGAAAGCGGAGTTCATATCATGGGTCACCAGCACCTGGGTGATCCCCGTGGTTTTCAATCGATTGACAAGCTTGTTGATGATGCTGGAGGAGATGGGGTCGAGTCCGGAGGTGGGCTCATCGTGCAGCACAATCTTGGGATGGCTCACGAGGGCCCTTGCGAGTCCGGCTCTTTTGCGCATGCCTCCCGAGATTTCTCCTGGAAGTTTGTCTCCATGTTGGTCAAGTTCCACTTCCCTGAGTGCGTCTTTCACTCGCTGATCAACTTCACTTTTCGCGAGTTTGTGGGTTTCCAGAAGGGGGAGTGCCACGTTTTCTGCGATGGAGAGCCAATTCAGAAGCGCACCATCCTGAAACAGATAACCGACCTGACTGCGAACTGCCGCCAACTGGTCCGTCGATGTTTCGGTGAGACTCTTCCCGAGGACTTCTACGCGTCCGCTATCCGGTTGCATCAAGCCAACGATGTGACGCAGGGTAACGCTCTTGCCCGTTCCTGATCGGCCGAGGAGGACCAGAGTCTCACCTTCTTCAATCGTGACGCTGAGGTTTGAAAGAATCGTTCGCCCGGAGAGGACCTTGGTGACATTTTCAAGTTGAATCATGACAGATACCACCATGACAGGTAGTAACCAAGAATGATCACGAGAAGGAAAGTGATGACGACGGCTCTTCGTGCAGCCTCGCCGACTCCGGTAGCTCCACCCCGTGTCAGCAATCCCTGAGTTGAGCCGACTGTTGCAATGGTGATTCCAAAGACCACAGATTTGATCAACCCAATGTGGACATCCCCCAATTGAAGGTTCTCAAGGGCATCATTGGAAAAGGCGATCCAGGTCACTCCAAAATTGTTTGCGGCAACGATGCTGGCACCCAGGATTCCGATAAAAGCTGCAAAGATGGTCATGACCGGTGTCACCAGAGTGAGCGCAATCAAGCGGGGAAGAACCAGAAACTTGACGGGTGAAATGGACATGATCTCCAGGGCATCGATCTCCTCGGAGACTTTCATCGTACCGATTTCAGCAGCGATACCACTGCCAAGGCTTGCCGTCAAAATGAGCGCAGTCATGAAAGGGCCCATTTCCCGAATCATGGAAATGGCGACGATACGCCCAATGAGATTTTCCTGCCCCAGAGAAGCGAGGGAGTCGCCTCCGTTGAGTGCGAGGATCATTCCAGTGAAGAGTGCGACCACCGCGGTCACGGTGAAGGAACCCAGGGTGTAGGTGAAGATGAGATTGAGGCAATCTCTCATGCGCCTGCGGGTGAACAGATGAGGGAGGTTCAGTATCGTCCTGCAAAGCAGAACGAGACCGTAACCGGTAGTCTCGGCACTGCGTCCGAGAAAATGCCCAAGGGCTTCAATCCAGCCCGTCATTCTGCTCCATTCCCCGCGAGCGATCCTTGATTGGGGGGTGCTCCCCTCCGACGAACCGCTTTTGTTCCCCTGACAGGAGTAGAACCCCTGTTTTCAGAACTGAATGTACATGAGACGCCACCGGGTGTCATCTGATCGCGGGTCCCGTTCCTTCGACAGGAGCCCACCCAAGAGCGAGAACTCGATCTGATCCGAGGATTTTCTCGTATTCAGGAATCCCCACAGGAGCTCAAAATCCCAGCCTTCGCTGGAGGACTTCCAGCGGGCCAGTTGAGTCGAGCGTCCATGGGACCACTCAAAGCCCCGTGGGGCATCAAAAGGAAGCAACGCCGGAAAGGAGCCCCGGGTTTCACCACGTTCATCTGTTTTCCAGCGGCCAAGAGGCCATAAGAGCCGGTCAGACCGAGTTCCATCGGCTTTGGAGGTGTCGTCAATGGATCGCCAGAAGGGGAAGAGCCTGCGAACCTCACGGGTTTTTTCCCCGGCCGTTTGTGATTCCCACTGCCAGAGGGGCCACAGGGTAAAGCCGGTGGACAAACCCTCCTGTTTATGAAAACCCCAGAAGGGGTAGAGTTCGATCCGGTTCCACTGACCGTTTCGTGTGCCAATGGTCCAGGGAAGAAATGTCCAGGAGGAGACCCCTGCTGCCGTATTGTGTTCTTCCCACCAAAACGGAAATGCAATCGATCGGAGTATTCTGTCTCTGCTTTCGATTTGTCCAATGAATGGCCAGATCCACCACGAATGAACGGGGTTATCGGTGTCGAGTCGACTGGCCTTTTCGTTCCAGAAGGGCCACATGATAGTGCGTGATTGATCCCTGATTTTGCCATCGACGGTGAAGCCCGTTGATTCGCCATAAAATGGAAAGACTCTCCATCCTTTTCTCAGCGGACCATCATCGAGGCCGGCAATGGGAAAAAGATAATGCTCGGCGATCTGACTGCGATCCTGGAGTCTTGCCCAGAGTGGGAAGAGGAGGTAATCGATCCTGTCTTTGCCGAGCAATCCGCGGATAGTTCCGCCAAGAGGGCCCAAAGCAAGGTAGTCACCTTCTTTGGGATCGGTGCCCCAAAGGACGAGGGGAAGAATGAATCCATCGACATCCCAGCGCCCATCGGCATGCTTGTGAGCCGATCGGTGGTAGATGGGAAGTAACCACGTTTGATTCTCATTCTCTTCAACCCGATTCATGTAGATCGGCCAGAGTACACGGGTTTCACTGAGCGACTCACTTTTTGCGGTTGAGAAAAAGGGCCACCAGTGGCGCGATTCGAGGGTTTCACCATTCGAAAGTGTCTCTGTGCGTTCCAGATAAAATGGAGGAAATCCCCGCTCTGCATCCGCAGTTGTGGTGCACCCACACAAGAAGAGTGTGAGGAGACACGGCAAAGTTAGAATACCCGAGTTGAATCGCGTCAAAAAATCCCCAGTTCCCCAAATCCCCAGTACACCAATATCAGGATTACCCTGATATCTTCAGCGAACCAGCCGAATCGGCAAGAGTAAATCCGGGCAACAGCCTTCCCAAAGACGGTCCATCACTTTGTGGAGGACCATTCCGGGAGTCAAGCCAAGATACTTTGTCGCTCCACTTCCGGTGTCGTCGTCGGTAATCGCGACACCCAGACGCATCTTCAGGCCTGGCCAGGGGCTGGAAACCGTTTCTCCCCTTTGAGTGAGGATGGAATCCCACGGAATGGTCATTTCATAAGTGACACCCATGCGGTCGGCCCTTCTGAGGACGACATGTTCCCCTTCCGGCTCTTCCGCATCGTCCTCATCTTCCGGGAAGGGCATTTCTTCTCCGGATTCTCCTTCGGGATTTTCAGGATTCTCGGCTTCGGGATCCTCCTGCTGGCGTGGGGGGACGAAAGCCAATGTCAAAACCTGATCATCGTTGCGTGGAGTCTGTCCTCCATCACCAAGGGTGTCGAGAATCAACAGAAGGCAATCTCCGGTCCAGGTATGGGAATCACGATCGTGGACGGTGATGTGATCATCCTCGACTTCAATCGCAATATGCAGACCACTTTCAGTCCAGCCGAGAAACATCTTTGCGGACAGATCCATGTGGTCATTCCAGGGGATCTTGATCTCTCCGATACCCTGCAAGCTTCGTACAAATCGGGGGGTCTCCATGGACAAGCCCGCTGTCGCTTCCCATGGCTCAGAGAGTGAACCATCAATCACGGGTTGGATGGGCATGTAGGGGACCCTGATCTCCTCCAGTCCAGACAATGCTCGCAAGCGTTCGAGAGATTCCAGTTCCCAGCTGGCGTCTTTTTTTATCTGCAATGGCTGATTGGTTGTTTTGATCAGAGATTCCCGGATTTCCACCTGGTGGGCCAGCGTGTCCTTCTGGAGCAAGCCCTGAGTCAGGGTCATTTCGGAGACACCCAGTGAATGGAGGAGATCGAACCAATCCTCTGTATCTTTTTTCAGCGGTTGTCTCGCATGGAAAGCGGCCGAGCCCCTGGCGCAGACGACAATCAGCTGGTCACCAAGAATCGTGGCGCCGTGCAGTCTGCCTAGGGGGCGGGTGTAATGGGTGACCACTTCCAGGCCATTTTTCTGGGAGAGAGGAGTCCCGGTATATCGATCAAGAATGGAGAGGTCTCCCCTCAATCGATCGACCACGAGAAGCCAGGGGCCATGTTCCACCAGTTCAACGGCGTCGTAGGCGGGGACGAGATCCCGAGTCCAGAGAAGTTCTGCTTCGGGGACGGTTTGAATCGTTGAAGTTTCCGGAGTTTTGAGGCAAAGGAGGCTTCGTTCCGTGAAACCATCGCAGAGGACGAGGAGTTCCTGTCCCAGTGATTTGACGGCGACGATCCTTCGCAACTCCTGAGGCAGTTTCCTCTGCCAACTTGGATCTCCGGATTCAAAATTGATTCCCATCAGAGTGGGATCCTGTTCAGTCCAGTACATTCGGGCTATGACCTGTTGTTGGTCCAGCGAGAGGTAGATGTCTGAGACAGGGGAGGGAGTTCTGAACTCCCAAAGAGTGAGACCGTCGGCGTCTTTACGGGTGATCAGTCCCCCTTCGGTACCATACAGGCAACCGTCGGCAGCGAAGACAGGAGCGTTGGCCAAACCGGGGACATCTCCCTTCAGTTTCCAACTGTGAAGGACTGCACCATCCCCAAGATTGCGGATTTCCACTTTGTCGGGAATCGAATATCCCAATAGCACCTGTCCATTTTGAAGGGCAGGGGTATCGATCAGGATTCCAGAATCGGCGATAGACCACCGAGTTTGACCATCTTCCGGATTGAGATGGTAGAGGCGCCGTGAATCAGAGACAGCAATGATCGCCTCATGATTACTGACGCAATGAACCCAGATTTGCTGATCTGCAGTGAAATCCCCTGAATCTGTCGAAGGAAGTGGGGGGACCGATTTTTTCCAAACCAGTCGTCCCGAATCGAGATCGATTTTGAAAATGTGGTTTTTGTTCCACAACAAAAGACCTTCAGCATGCAGTCCGAGAAGTTGACATGCTTGACGTTGGCGATTGAGGAAGATGCCCCCTCGAACCGTGGGAGCAGATTCTTCAAGATCGAACTTCCACAATGATTTTCCCTGACGGCTGTCAATGAGGCGTGCTCCATTGGCAGTCAAAATCAGATACCGCAAATCCTCCTCGTAACCCGGAAAAGTATTCAGCGAGTGAAGCGTCGTCGCCCGAAGTTGTTCAAGGTCGAGCCTTCCGGTCCATGAAATTTCCAGAGGCAAACCGGGGACTTCGGGGATTTTCAGTTCCGGATCTGGAATCTGCTTTTTCAGTTCATCGAGTCTTTGTGACAGGGTAGAGGTCAGGGTTTCACCATCCAGTGTGCGGGTCAGCAGCCGATTGCCATGATCTCTGCGTAATTCTTCAATAACCGCGAGGGCTTTACGTCGTTGTCCCTGTTCTCTGAGGACTTCCGCTTTGCGGAGTCGTGCGACCACACTCTCGTCGCTTCGGGATTCTCGTAAAATCAGAAGATCCAGTTGTTGCAAAGATGCTTCGAGGTCCTTGGCTCTGTAGAAAGCCTCAGCAGCCCTGAGGCGGGCCAGCCTTCCGGTGGGAGTACCGGGATGAGAGGTGGCCAGAGTGCGCAACCTTTCCGGTGTCTGACTGTCGAGACTGGCCAGGTGATCCCGGGCACGAGCTTCCCGTTTAAGGATTCTCTCCTGATTTCCCGGCTTCATATCCAATTGAAGCAACAGTCCGGTGAATGCATTTTCAGCGCTGATCGATGGGCCTGTTTTCAGCGTCACTTGCACTTCACGAAGTCTTTGCACCGGCTCCGTCAGCAACAATTGGCAGATCTTGTCTGCGGTTTCGATCGCCTCATTTTGAAGAGCATTGACGGCTCTCTCCCAGCCGATACGAATTCGTTGGCGGCTGGTGTTTTCGGCACTGATCAGTGCTATCTCTGATCGGCTAAACAGATCTTCAGGCAATGTTCGTTGGGGCTGATCGAGAATCCAGCGGAGTTGATTCTTGAGTCGACCAAAGACAGGATCGGGTCTCCCCAGATCGAACTTTGCAAGAGAACTTTGTAGAAGATCGGTTTCTCCACGAATCAGCGAGGCCAGCAAAGCTTCTCCGTCACCCCGCTCAAGATCTCTTTGAACACCCTGTGATTGCCACCAATAAAGACCATTGGCCGTGATCGTGCTGAAGCCGGTGCGGGTAAACCGAATCGCCCTGGGTGGAGTCACCCAGGCCATATGGGAAATCCAGCCTCCCTTCGAGTCGATGGCACTGAGGACTTTGGATGTGGTCAGGAGAATCTGTTCACCTTCACGAAAATCGATAGAAAGAGGTTTTCCCGGGGACGGGTTTGGCCACACCGTTTGCCATTCGAGTGAAGCTGACTGGTTTTTCTCTACAGGGATTCGCCACGACTTCACTTTTCCATCTGTCGTGATCATCACACACTGATCACCTGATCTGGAAACTTCCCAAAGGGTTCCTTCTGCCACAGGGAGTCCGGTGTGAATGTGACCGGTGGTCGCAGAAAGTTGTTGGATTCTGGAAGTTCCCGGTACCTGGAGAAACACCCGGTCTTCCCTGACCTGCAGCGCAGGACGATTCAGATCGACAAACTCCAGATGGTCGCGCAAACCGGCGGGTCCTCGGGGTTGCAGATCTCTCGACCAAAGGATGGCACCGTCCTGTTCACGCAGGGCCAGAACATTTCCTCTTCCACTGTTCCAGAAGATTCGGCCACGATCGTAGACTGGGGGGGCTGTCCAGCTATGGAGAGCGAGCCACGTTGCCCCCGTGCTTTCTCCCAGTGATCTGACCCATGCCACCTGACCATCCCTTGTGATCCTGGCCATGTAGGCTTCGAGCCGGTTGCCGATGTATTGCTGGATGACGATGGCAAAGCCGCCGGGAACAGCGATAGGCTCAGATAGTTGGGACCAGGATGATCGTTCATCCTTCCCGAGTAACCGTTCCCTGAAAATGGTCCAAAGTACTTCACCGCTGACGGGGTCCAACCCGTGAATTCCGCCAGTACTGACCATGGCAATTTGTTGAACTGAATATGAAGGGCGTTGCTGGCGAATCTGGATCCGGGAATCAGGGCCTGGTGACGAAGGGGTTGGAGTTGTCTTCCAGAGAAGGTCACCATTCCCGGAGTCATACGCCCTGAGATTGTCTGAAGACTGAACCCAGAGAGTCTTCCCCGATTGAAGCATTGCCCTTTGCTTGCGCGGTTCTTCCCAGGGGGCGGAATCACTGGATTCTTCCAGAGTGAATCTCTGCAAGGACAGGGGTTTGATTTGATCGAGGTTGATTGGTGGCAGACGCAGGGGACGGGTTGGAAAACTTTCAGGGGTCTCTTCCGCCATGGGAGAGAAGCTTCGCAGTAACTCGTATAGCCCGAAGTCTCCTCTCTCCAATGCTGCATGGGTCAGTGGCCTGAGCCATTCTTCACCGACGATTTCTGGACTCAGGTCAAGAAGCCGACGACTTCTCTGACGGTCGAGCGAGGCATCAAACCCAACGGGAGGAGAGTTCTCAAATCGGCTTTGCAGGGCCAGTCGCATTTCTTTCCGGGCGCCTCTGGAAAGTTCCGGTGGCATCGTTTCGAGAATCATTTTCAGGTATGGGCCGGCACCTACATGAAAGTCTTCACTCAGGGTGAAGGTTCCTCCCGGGTCTCCGTCAAAGATCCGGTCCGCCAGCCTGACCATCGCAGGATTCAACTCTGAAGGGTCACCCGTGATCAGTGCTTCTTCCACAGATCGGGAGAGGCGATCCAGATCTGCCGAGCGGGGAGGGATCCAAGGTTGGTTTTGGCCGAGACAGATACAGGGAAGGCTGATCAGGCACAGGGCCAGCCAGATTGCTCGAGCCAGAAGTTGTTTTGGGCGAGGGGGCAGCAAGAAGCCTCCTGAATGCAGTGGGTCTCCTTGCTTTTAAGCGATAGGTGCCGGGGGCTCAACCGTTGGTTGTGGAGGCGGTTCCTGCCCAGGCACAGATATGTGCTACCGCGATGTCGCCAAACTCACGAACCTGGGTCTTCCAGGATTCCCTGTGGGGGTCCTCGGGGCGATCGGGGACTGCCAACAGTCCCTCGAGCCTGCCGAACAGGAAGAGGGGGAAGAGCAGGATTCGGTTTGAATGATCAAAGAGGCCTTCCCGCTCCACTTCCCGGCAGGTTTCACCGGGATCCGTGAATCCCGCGCAAGCAACAGATTCCAGCTCTGAGTCGATCACGGAATTTCGGGAGTAAGTGGGGTATAGCCTTTGGTCCTTGCGCAGGTAGAGCAGCAACTCTTCACATTGAAGTTCCTCAAACAGGGAATTTCTCCAGCGCTGGAGGGGGGTTTTTGCACCGGTTCGAAGCCAGGTTCTGGCTTGCGATTCAGGAGAGCCGGCAGACTTTTTTTTCTTTTCCTCTTCAAGGAAGTGAAGAGTTCGCTGGAGGTCACCCTGTAGGCGCAGATTGGTACTGCGCAACTGGCGCCGCTCAGCGGCCTGAGTGACGACCAACTTGAGATCCCTGTCCAGATCGATCACCGGTTTTTCGATGTAGGAGTAGGCTCCCAATCGCATTGCATCGAGGGCACTTTCCAGAGTTGCCGATCCGGAGGCAATGATGACTTCGACCTCAGGGGCATGCTCCTTGATCGCTCTCAAGAGACCGATTCCATCCATTCGGGGCATGCGGAAATCTGCGATAACCACATCCGGTTCTTTTTCCCGAACCTTTTGGAGACCTTCCACTCCGTCTCTGGCTGTCGAGACGTGGAATCCCTCCGTTTGCAGGTAGATCTGAAAACTTTCCCTGACAAAAGGATCGTCTTCTACTACGAGGACCTCGATTTGTGGATACCAACCGGGATTCACTGCAGTTCTCCCTGCCAGTGGTCGGTCACATCCAGAGGATTGATTTCTTCGCTGCCCAACTGGGCCATGGCATCGGGGAGAACAATTCTGAAGCGTGCGCCTCGTCCTGGCTCCGTTTCAAGATCGATCATTCCACCGGCACCATCGACGATTCGTTGAACGACATAAAGACCAAGACCGCTGCCTTTATCCGTTTCTTTTGTCGAGTAGAGAGGGTCAAAAGCATGGCGTGCCACTTCGGTCGTCATACCCGGACCGTCATCTTCGAAGACCAGTTCGATGCCTCCTTGTGAAAGGTGTTTCCCCGTGACGTGAATGGAGCCGCCATGACCCGCTTCATGCATCGCATCCGCTGCATTCAGGGACAAGTTCATGACCACTTGTCGCAAGGCAGTAGAGTCGCCCGTCAGATGAAGGTCCGCGGGGACGTCCAGCGTTGTCGCGATTTCCGCATTGCGCAGTCGGGCTTCGCAGATGGCCAGCGTTCCCTCGATCACTTCACGCACATTGAAGGCTTTTTCAGATCCAGGTTTGAATGGCCTGGTTCTGGCAAATGCCAACAGGTTACGACACAGTGCTCGACAGAAGTCTGCGGCTTCCTGTGCCTTGTTGATCAACTTGCGATTTTGTTCAACATTCTGGGGATTTTTTTCAATGCTTCGATTCGCCAACTGGAGGAAACCGATCACCGAACCCAGAGGATTGTTCAGGTCATGGGCAAAACCACTGGCGAGTCGCCCGATGGCGACCATTTTCTCCTGTCGGGTCAGTTGTTCCCGGCTTTCCAGAAGAGCCTCGTGGGCTGCACGGGTTTCACGGAAAAGCCGTGAGTTCTCGAGATTGACCGCCAGGTGCACTCCCAGGCTGGCAACCCAGTTCAGTTCCTCTTCAGAGAAGGGGCTGGAGCCGGTTCCCCGCTCCAGATAGAGAACCGACGTTTCCGAATCCTTGCCCACGAGAGGCAGAGCGAGAGCGGAAAGGGCCTGTTTTCTGCGAACACATACACTGGCTTCAAACGCATTGCCGACTTCAGATGAGATCAGACCTTCCCGTCTTCTGCGTGAAGCTTCGACGAGAGTCATGCTGGGATCGAGTCCTTCGAGATCGACAGGTTTGTGATCCCGTTCACCCAAAGCTCTTTTCGTGCCTTCTTCATTCCACTGAATCCAACCCCACGATTCAAAGTGGACGCCGGAGCGCATGACCTCGACAACTCCCCGAATCAGATCTTCAGGGGGAGTTGAGGTTTGATTGAGGAGACCCACTTCGAAGAGGGCTTCCTGAAGGCTTTTGGTGACACCACTGTGTTGGGAATCCTGTTGGAGACGTTTTTGAAGAGAAGCGGGGTCCACCTTGATGGAGAATGTACTCATGTGTTCCTGAACGGCATGAACCGTCAACGAACATTCACCGATGGTGATCACATCTCCCGCTTCAAGAACACAGCGGGTCACGACTTCTCCGTTGACCAGTGTGCCGTTGCGACTGCCATCGTCTCGAAGCATCCACAGTGAATCATCGGTAGGGCTGATTTCGGCATGTTGCCGGGAGGCACGAGTGTCATCGATGACCAGATCACAGCCCGGGTCACGTCCGAGACGAACAGTCTCAGATCCCAGTACGAGTCTTTGCCCCCGACCGGGGCCCTCGGTGATGATGAGATGCATGGGGCCTCCCGGGACCCGCTTCATGCGGGAATCCCTGCACAGAAGAATACGATGCAGCCCGAATTCCGGCGTTTGGGGGAGTCCTCCCGGCTGGGAGTCGCTTCGGCAAGATTTTCCGTGGGGCATAAAAAAGCCCCGTAAACCCCGGGAGACGGGGGATACGGGGCTATTGGGTCAGTCAGGGTCTGCTGGCTACTGGAGGACCGCTTTCAGGTCCGACTGCAGTTTCGGTACCACTTCAAAGAGATCTCCAACGATGCCGTAAGTGGCAACACCAAAGATGGGGGCTGCAGCATCCTTGTTGATCGCAACGATGGTTCGCGAAGAAGACATTCCCGCAAGGTGCTGGATTGCTCCCGAGATGCCGACAGCGACGTAGAGTTTGGGGCTGACCGTTTTTCCTGTTTGACCAACCTGATCAGAGTGGGGGCGCCAGCCAAGATCAACCACGGCACGCGAGGCCCCGACAGCCGCTCCGAGAACTTCCGCCAGCTCTTCGAGCAACTTGAAGTTTTCAGGTTCCTTGAGGCCGCGTCCTCCGGAGACGATGATCTCGGCTTCGGTGAGTTCGACCTGGCCGGTAGATCCCTGTTCAAAGGCGGTACGATTCCAGCCTTTCTCGGCGGCGCCGGCCTCTTCCTGGCAGGCTGCAGCATCGACCGTCAGTTTTTCGCCGTAGTTCGGGCGAATGGAAAGTGCAACACGATCGGAATGCACTTTCTGTCGCAGGTGTGCCTTGCCTGCATAAATGGGACGCTCAAACTCAACAGTTCCGTCATTGACGCTGACGTCAACACAGTCTGCCGCGACGGGAATCCCCATTCCTCCAGCGACCAGTGACAGCACTTCCTTGCCTGCCGAAGTGGCGGCACAGACGACCATTTGTGCATTACGACTTTCACAAACGCCCATGATCTCACGGGCGATGGTGTCATTGCCGCAGGTATCCCAGTCGTCACGGGTGCGAGTCACAATGTGATGGGCTCCGGCGGTCATGATCTGATCAGGAATCGCAGTTCCCGCTCCATCGCAGACGACGCCGGTGACTTCACCAGAGGTGGAGTCTGCCAACTTGCGGGCGACTCCCAAAGCTTCGATGGCCGGTGATTTGATTTCGCCGGCTTTGGATTCAATCCAGACAACGATATTCATTTTGATCTTCCGTCCCGTCCTTAGATGACCTTGGATTCCTCGCGAAGCAGGCGAATCAGTTCTTCCACCGCTTCTGGACCCTCACCAACGATGCGCCCCTCCGGTCTTGGAGGAGGGGGAGTGATGGCGGAGGTTTCAAAAGCCCTCTCACCGGGCTGGGCCTCGACCGTTTCGATCGGTTTCTTTTTGGCCTTCATGATGTCCTTGAGCTTGGGATAACGCGGCTCATTCAGACTCTTGTCTGCACCGAGCACCACAGGAAGAGATCCTTCCAGTGTTTCGCGGCCTCCGTCCACATCTCTCTCGATGCGGACAGTGGCGCCGTCCACTTCAAGAGACGCGATGCTGTTTGCAAAGGGCCGCCCCAGTTGGCTGGCCACGAGTGCTCCCACCTGGGAGCCCTGAGCATCGACGGATTGGCGCCCGAAGAGAATCAGGTCATCTCCTCTGCTCTCCAAAATCTGCGAGAGACAACGCGCAATCTGGACAGGATCCAGATCATCTTCAGTCTGGATGTGGACGGCATCGTCAGCCCCCATTCCCAGTGCCTGACGCAGTTCCTTGGTGGCGGATGCGGGTCCACAGGTGATCACTGTCACGGTGCCCTCACCGGCCTTTTCCTTGAGGCGCAGTCCCTCTTCGATGGCAAATTCATCGTAGGGGCTGATGATCCACTGGACCTCGCTCTGGTCGATGGAAGTCCCGTCCGCGGCGAAATTCAGCCGGGTCGCGGTATCCGGTACTCTCTTGATGCAAACGGCGATCTTCACCGTGCTCCTCCTTTACCTGGGGTCATGGGAAAGATTCCGGTCGAAACCGATTTTTCCAACCCCTATCAAGAGGCGTCAGCGATCATTTGGCAAGCGGTTTCGGATCTTCCAGCAGGGGAAATGACTGAAACGGGGGCAGGGAATCGAGATTCAGTGCCTCGATCAGCTCAGCCATGTCCCCGCCCGGGGGGCAGAGAAGATGGCTGGGAGTTCCCCAGACAGGGTGGGGGAAAACCAGTTGGAAACTGTGGAGTAATGCACGGTCCGGATGAGGGACTCCCTCCGGGAGTTGACCTCCACAGGCTGCGAGGGACTCAACGGTCTGACCATATCCGACATCACCGAGGATCGGGTGTCCGGCAACCTGAAGGTGGATTCTGATCTGGTTCTGGCGACCGGTGATGGGGCGGCAGAGAACCAGAGAGACTCCGTTTTTACTGCCCAATGTGGAAAAGAGGGTTCTCGAAGGCTTTCCGTGTTCTTCATCTGCACGGGCCAATCGATTTCCCTTGGATCTCGACTGATCCAACTGGGCCGAAACCGGAGCGTCGATTTCAAATTCCACTTCCCGGGGAACTCCTTCGACGATGGCGAGATAACTTTTTTTGACCCGGTCCTTTTCAAATGAGTCCTGCACTCTTCTGCGCGCCTCCACCGATTTGGCAACCAGCAAGAGGCCGGAGGTCTCCCGGTCAAGGCGATGACAGAGGCGATGGGTGGCCTGTCTCAGGCATGAATCATTGAGGGGTTGCCAATCGCTGTGGAGGCCATCGACCACGGTGCCAGAATGGGTTCTTCCCACGGGATGAACGAGGATGCCTGCCGGTTTATTGAGAGCGACCAGCCAGGGATCCTCATGGATGACCGGCAGTCCACCTGAATTTGCAGGAGAATCGGACTCCGAATCGCCATCGAGAAAGACCTCGACTTCATCACCGGTCGAGACTTTGGTGGAGGCCTTGACGCATTGACCGTTGACCTGAACCCGTTCCAGTTGGATTAACTTTTGGATCTTGGTTCTGGATTTCCAACCAAGCCGGTCCTGCAGCCAGATATCCAGACGGATTCTCACATCCTGGCGCACCCTGAAGAGGGCTGAGCCAGGGGGGCGTGAGAGATCTCGGCCGGAAGGCAAGACCATGGCTGTTTTCCTCTCTCTGTGGATTCTCAGGCTGATTGAAACGTGGATTCTACCAACAGCCCTGACCACCGGAATGATCCGGAGAGGGCCTGCTCTGAACGAATTCCCATTCTAGTGCCGCCCCTTCGTTGGGGAGAGCAATTCGGGTCCGAGTCTGTGGGGGAGACTTGACCGCCGAGAATCGTCTCCCTACCATCCCGCAAGAACGTCGCGGACCCGTGATCGGTCCGACCGGCGTGGCAAGCCATGAAACCGGCTTCTGAACCGCAGTACAGCGGTTCTCGAGCGACTGCCCCGGGGGCGGGATTGGGATAACGTGGACACCCAGCGACTCAAGGAACTCATCGAGTTGATGGATCGCAACCAGCTGGAAGAGCTGGAGGTGGTCGACGGCGAACAGCGTGTTCGCTTGCGTAAAAAACCTGAAAAGCCCCGTGAAGTGGTGCAAGTGGCAGCAGGTGTTCCCGCTGTTGCTGCAGCTGCTCCTGCGGCCGCTGCCGATACGGGGGCGACAGCCGAAGCTGCTCCGGTGGACGCTTCCAATGCTGTTCTCTCTCCGATGGTTGGAACCTTTTATCGGGCCCCGGGACCGGGAGCGGAACCCTTCGTAGAGGTGGGCGACCAGGTCGAGGAGGGGCAAGTCCTTTGCATCGTTGAAGCGATGAAAGTGATGAACGAGGTCAAGGCGGAACGATCCGGAGTGATCAGTTCTCACCTTGTTGAAGACGGAACCCCCGTGGAATTTGGCCAACCCCTCTTCAGCTTTTCCTGAAGTGGTGGTCCATATTGAATCGAAATGATCGGGTCAGAGTATGAAGCCGTTTTCCCGCATACTGGTTGCCAATCGTGGTGAGATTGCCCAACGGGTCATCCGCGCATGCCGCGAACTCGGCATCGAATCCGTGGCGGTCTATTCCGAAGCGGATCGCCACGCGAGTTACCTCGACCTTGCCGATCACAAAGTCTGCATAGGCCCTGCGCCGAGCCTCAATTCCTATCTGGACATCTCCAAAATCATCGCAGCGGCCGAGATTACAGATGTTGAGGCGATTCATCCGGGTTATGGATTCCTCTCCGAAAATCCACAGTTTGCCGAGATCTGTCAGTCATGCCGGATCCAGTTCATCGGTCCCACCGTCGATAATATTCGTCAGTTGGGTGACAAGGCGATGGCACGGGAGTTGGCGATGGCCAGTGAGGTTCCCGTCGTTCCCGGTTCACCAGAGATCGTCGAAGATGAAGAGGAAGGGCTGCGGATTTCGAGAGAGATCGGCTTCCCGGTCCTGATCAAGGCGGTGGCTGGGGGAGGCGGACGTGGCATGAGGATTGCCCGCGAGGAATCAACCTTCGTTGCGGCATATCAGGCGGCAAGGACTGAAGCTGCCAATGCTTTCAAGAACTCGGACGTTTACATTGAAAAACTCATCGAGAAACCGCGTCACGTCGAGATCCAGATTCTTGCAGATTCCTATGGAAGCGTGATTCACCTCGGTGAGAGGGACTGTTCCCTCCAGCGCAGACACCAGAAGTTGGTTGAAGAGAGCCCGTCACCCGCCGTGGATGACGATCTTCGGGCACGCATGGGGGCAAGTGCTGTGAATCTGGCCAAGGCCTCCGGATACCGGGGGGCAGGAACCGTCGAATTCCTGCTCGATCGGGAGGGCAACTACTACTTCATCGAGATGAACACACGGATTCAGGTCGAGCATCCGGTGACAGAGATGGTTACAGGAATCGATCTGGTCCAGGAACAGATCCGCATCGCCAGTGGAGTTCCCCTGCGATACCGCCAGGAAGATATCAAAATCAATGGCCATGCCATGGAATGCAGGATCAACGCCGAGGACCCCTCGCGTGATTTTGCACCTTCACCGGGAAAAATCGTCGATTTCCGTGCTCCCGGGGGGATGGGAGTGCGTCTCGATTCGCACGTTTACTCGGGATACACCGTTCCCAGTAACTATGATTCACTTCTCGGCAAGCTGATCGTCCACCGTGACACCCGGGAAGAGGCGATTCTGACGATGCGACGTGCGCTCGATGAGTTCACCATCGACGGTGTTCACACCACGATCCCCTTCTACAGCGAAGTGCTCCAGCACTTCCACTTCGTCAAGGGCAATCTCGACACCGGCTTCATTGAAGAGTATCTGATCGACGCCTGATCAACTTTTGATCGAGAACCGGGCTTTCATCATAGGGCGGCTTCCCGCGTCTCATACTCGCTCGGGATTTCTGGAACTCCGGAGTGGATTTTCAGCGTCATTTCAAGCGTATCTGCAGACCTATAAACCACTTTCGGGTCTTGCCTCTCGTCCGTCATCGGTCACAATGGATCAATCGTCTCCAAGCACTGTTTTTCGTGGTGCAACGGTTCGTCCCAAGACCTGTGGGAGACGCCATTCTCGGAAGGGAAGTGACATGACCAGTTTTTTCCGGACCCGCTCGACGGGCCAAACCCGGACCGCTTCATCCAAAGCGGGTTTCACCCTGATCGAACTGATGATTGTTGTGGCGATCATTGGAGTTCTCTCCACTCTGGTAACCAAGATGATTCAGATGGCCCAGGCCCGCAGTTTCGAGGCCAATGCCAAGAGTGACATCTCCACCCTTACGAGTGCCCTTGAGGCCTACGCCCGTGATGAAGGCGTCTATCCCGGATGGGATATGAAGTTGGGCGGAGAAGATCTGGAGACATTCAACTGTTTCCCGATCCTTTTCGAAAATCTTCAGGGGGAGCGTCCGCCCGAGGGAAAAGCAGGCAAAAATGCTCCCTACAGCGATATGGCTGCGGATCGGATTGCCATCATCGATGAAGATTTCGAGGAAGAGTACAAACGTGCCGGTCGGGATGAGCTTTTCGACCCCGAGATCGAAAAGTACTACCTCGATCCGTGGAGTGAGCCCTACTTCTACCGTGAGAACAGATCCAAACGGACCAAGGAAGACTGGATGCTGAAGCGTCGGGGATTCGATCTTTGGTCGGTAGGCCCTGACGGCGAGAATGAGGCCTGTTTCGGATACCCCGAAGAGGACGAGGAGTACGATGACATCGGCAACTGGTAAAACCTTGTCCCTCGAAATCAGACCTCGCCCCCAGGCCGGCTTCACCATGGTGGAGTTGTTGGTCACCATTTCCCTGATCGTGTTTCTGATGTCGATGTTGGCGGTGGGAGCGGGTAGATACCTCGAAAATACCTCTGCAAAAGCGACAGAAGCCCTGATTGCAAGGATTGGCCTCAACCTGGGAACCTACAAGGGAATCACCGGTTCCTTCCCGCCGGATGGACTGGATGGCGTCGATGTCATCACTGAAGAGGGGACTCCCCTGACCGGTGGTGCAGCCCTGACTCTGGCACTGACCCAACCGATGAAACTGACCCGTAAAGTGGGTGGGGAAGTCCGTATCGTGGGTGAAAATCCGCCGATCGGAGACTTCCGCTCCGATGAACTCTACGTCACAGAAGAAGATCCTGACGCATGTCAAATCCTCGACGCATGGGCCAACCCGTTGCACTACGACAATGTGACGGGGGGTGATGAGGCCTTCAGTCCCCAGAGCCTGGGCGAGACCCATTTGGATTTCGATGAGGACCTTTACACCCACATGGAAGACCCCCGGGAGATCGAGGATCTCACAGGTGTTCTGGGACCCCAGAACACCAACGAGTACGACATATGGAGTCATGGTTCCTCTGGTCACGAGGACACTGAAGAGTATGAAGATTACATCACCAACTGGAATATGAGTAACTGAATGGATTGCCGTCCTTCACACCTCTCTGCCGGTCCCGATCGGGGTTTCACCCTCGTCGAAATGATTGTGACCATTGGGATCATTATCATGGCTGCCGGTTTTATTGCCCCGGCTGTGACCAAGATTTTCCAGGATCGCCGCATCGAGAATGCCGCTTCCGTGGTCATCACGGCCATCAACGAAGCACGCAACTCCACGGTGACCAAGAAGCAGAAACACTCCGTGGTTTTCCTCAAAAAAGGGGTACGTCTTTATCGTCACCCCAAGGGTGAGGATCCGGGTGGTTTTGAGGGCGGTTTGAGATCGATCAATGCGACCGATGTCGAATTGATTTCCTACTCGATGCCCTGTGCACGCATGGAATACGACGATTTGCCGGAGATGCTCGTCGCCCAGAGTGACGGCTTGAGTCAGGATGACTGGAAGCCGATGCGCGGCGACCTTTACCTGAATCTCAACTTTGATGGCACCATCGATTTTCAGGCATTGACCGACATCCCATCCTACAAATTTGATGCCGATCCTCCTTACGGAGGAGACCTGATCATTGCCCAGAGAGGTGACTTGAGGGTCTGTTACGTCGATATCAAGGCGACGGGACGTGCCGGAAGCAAAGTGGCGGAACTGGAGTCGGACTGATGAGTTTGCAACGAGCGCTGACTCCTCTCTCCTCAAGTCTTGGCCCCCGGAACACGGGGACGAAAGACCCGGTCAGTGGATTCACCATCCTCGAAATCCTTTTGGCGGTCGTGATTCTGACTGTCGGACTCTTGGGGCTGTTGGCAGTTTTTCCTGTCGCCATGGATTCCGGTCGTCGGGCTGTGGAATCGACCAATGCGGTCATCATCACCCAGTCAGTGGAACAGGCGATTCGGGATGGCCTCAAACAACACAAGGGGCAGAGTCGGGATGGTCGTTGGACCTACTTCATCTTTCATCACGATGGTGTGACGGATGACTATCCAACAGATATTGAGAAAGCCCGGCCGGGAGCCGATTACTACATCTTGCTTCCCTCCCCTGACCCGGATTCGAACAGCAGTATCAACCGGGAGCAGCATTGGGATCGGGGGAAAACCTTTGTCTTCCCCGAGTCGGATGGTCTGACCTGGGTTGTCGATGATGGCAGTGGTGAGCGCGAGGTCGACAACGGTCCCGAAGACAACTTCCGCGGAAGCCCCAATGGCAATGGAAACCCGTTGCTGGCGGACGACGACGCTGACGATCGTGAAGTGGTGATCGAAAATGACGCCGGGGTCAGACTGGACAGTTACCCGGATATCGACGTCCGTCGGGTTTACACCCTGAGCAATAATTTTTTCGATGAGGAAATGGCGGAAGATTTCGACATCACCGATGACGATCCGATTTCGCAATATTCTTTTGCGTTCTCCATTCGCCCGGCCAAACAGGACTCCAGTCTGGGCATCCAAATGCCGGACAGCTCCAGCTTGATTCCGGCGGGGGAACTGTACGAAGTCGACATCATGGTTTTCAGGACGTTCCGTGAGGGAACCCGAAATGCAGATCCGATCTACAGGAGTCAGATTCTTGTCCATCGCTAGAGAAGCCACAGAGGTTAACCCCATGGATATCACGAAAGATCATGCCAGGTCGCCGAAGGCTGAATCGGGATTCACGCTTCTCGAGTTGCTGGTAGCGTTAACGCTGGCCGCCATCATTTCGCTGATTATTTCACAGGTGGGAAATGATGCTCAAAAGATGTACGACACCACCATTAGCACCGTGGAAACGTATCAAAAGTTCCGCTACGCGATGGATGACATCAATGAGAACCTGTCGAAGATGATTCCAACCGCCTCCCTGGAGTTCTACAACGACCGCGGAAGAACTCGTGGCTACTGGGACGAAGGCGAGGAGATTCCGAACTCCTTCGGTCCAAATATGGACGGGGGAGTTCCGGACGAGTACGACGAGGCTGCAACCGTCTTTGAACGCAAATACATCCTCAGTAACACCCGTCCCGGTGAACCCGAGGTTCATTCGAATGATTCCATCTATTTCAAGGCTCCGGTGGAGATCAATGGCGTGATCCGCATGGCCAATGTGGAGTACTTCCTTGCGGACCCGCGTCTGCTTGAGGAGGGGGCTCCCAATGATGGCAAGATTCCTGCGGATGAGGAACTCACATACGAAGACAGTCGTCGACTGGTCCTTCTCAAAGCTGTTCGTTACATGGACATTGAAGACGTGAACTCAAACACCGTGGTGATTCGCAAGGTCATCAACGAACTCTGCTCCAACGTGACCGACTTCAAGGTCGAATACTTCTACGACAATCCATTCGACAAGTCCCCCGGTGGCTACATGAGTCCCTCTGTCGAGCAGACTCGGGAATTGGTGGATACGGAGTTCGACATTCGCCAACAGCGGGGAACTCTCGCTCGTCCATTCCTTTACGGAGGTTTTACTTCCAGATTGAGGACTACTGCGAGAGCGGGTGTGCGAGAACTTGAGACCGGATCTTTCAAGCCGGTGCTGTTCAACTATGTACGCAGCAAGTTGAAATTTTCGCAGTTGAAGCCGGGCGACAAGATGTACATCTGGGCTGACGGGGCGACCCAGTTCCCCTCTGGGGAGTATTCCCTGCTCTACAACAGCATGGGACGTCTGATGTTCAATGAACCCATCCAGTCGAGTACATGGTCTCAGGATCCCGGTGGTTTGAGATTCCGTGCGCCCTACGTTCCGCCTTCATTCCGTATCTCTGTGCGGGTACTGAATGAGAAGGGGGAGGAACCGCGAACCCTGACGACGGTGATCAAGACCGACAACTAGTAATCAGGGCAGAACAAATGAACCACCTTTGGTGACCCTCAGGGTTACCAAAGGTGGTTCTTTTTTTATTCGGTTCTTTCGGTGTTCAATGCGAGCAGGAACTCGACGTTTGAAGGGGTCTGCTTCAGTTTGGCCTTGAGCATTTCCATCGCTTCCACCGGGTTCATATCGTTGAGAACCTTGCGAAGGATCCACAATCGCTTGATCTCTTCCGGGCTCATCAGCAGCTCTTCTTTACGGGTACCAGAGCGATTGATGTCGATGGCGGGCCATACACGCTTGTCGGCGAGTCTGCGATCCAGATGAAGCTCCATGTTGCCGGTGCCCTTGAACTCTTCGAAGATCACCTCGTCCATCCTTGATCCGGTGTCGATCAGTGCAGTGGCAAGAATCGTCAGGCTGCCACCTTCTTCGATGTTCCTTGCGGCACCGAAAAACCTCTTCGGTCTTTGCAACGCGCCTGCGTCGACACCACCGGAGAGGATTCTGCCTGAGTGGGGGGCCTCATTGTTGTAGGCCCTGCCCAGGCGAGTAATCGAATCGAGGAGAATCACCACGTCCCTGCCATATTCGACGAGTCGACGCGCCTTTTCGATCACCATCTCTGCAACCTGCACATGGCGAGAGGCGGGTTCATCGAAGGTCGAGGAGATCACTTCACCACGGACGTTGCGTTCCATGTCAGTGACTTCCTCGGGACGCTCGTCGATGAGAAGGACCATCAGGTCCACTTCGGGGTGGTTGGTGGCGATGGCGTTGGCGATCAACTGCAGGATGATGGTTTTACCGGTTCGAGGGGGCGCAACGATCAGGCCACGCTGCCCCTTGCCGATGGGTGTGATCAGGTCGATGGTTCGCGTCTCGTTGACATCCTGCTCAGTTTCCATACGCAGGCGCTCATCGGGGTAAAGCGGAGTCAGGTCGTCAAAGACTGCTTTTTCGTGAACCTTGTCCGGATTCTCGTAGTTGATGGAATCCACCTGGAGGAGAGCGAAGTATCTCTCTCCGTCTTTGGGAGGGCGAACCTTGCCCTGAACCACTGTTCCGGTGGTCAATCCGAATCGACGGATCTGTGACGGAGAGACGTAGATATCGTCGGCACAGGGGTAGTAGGAGTAGCGCGGAGAGCGCAGGAATCCAAACCCATCCGGAAGGACTTCAAGGACACCCTCGCCGTACATGAATCCCGAGTCTTTGGCCCGTTCCTTGAGGATCTCAAAGATCAGATCCTGTTTCTTCAGTCCGGTGATTTCCTCCATGCCTTCGTCCCGAGCCATCGTCTGCAGTTCGGCGATGGTCATTTTGTGCATTTCAGAAAGGTGAAGCTCCGGAGCCTGACCCTCACTGGGTGCAGGGATTTCGCTCTCATCGAGCTCTTCCACATCCTGGGGAAGTCCTTCATAGACTTCAGCCGGCGGCTCCTGCCTCTGCCCGGTTTTACGGGTGGTCTTGCGAGTCGTCTTCTTGCGGGAGGTTTTCTTTGCGACCTTTTTGGTGGCCTTCTTTGCGGTTTTTTTCGTGGTTTTCTTTCTTCCGCGGGAAGGTGTGTCAGATCCCTGTGATTCGGTCATCTTGTCCTCAGTGTTTGCAGATCCCCAGAGGGACTTGGTCGGTTACTGAAATGAAATCACTTCATTTCACTGATCCACTGTTGAATCAGTTCCTGGCAGCGGATTTTCAACTCCTCGGGAGTTGTCTCATTACTGTTCTCAATCGAATGGGTCGCTCCGGCTCTTTTGTCGTTGATGGGGAGCTGGGCGTCTTCTCTGCGGGCACGTTCACCGGCGGCCCAACCCCGGTGCTCTCTCACTCTGGATTCCCGGTCTTCTTCGGGGGCCTCCACGAAGAGAATCCTGTCCACTTTGGTCCTGTAGGGAGAAGTTTCGAGGAGGGGAATGTCGAGAAGGATCCAGATCCGGCCGTCCGGAAAAGGACTATTGCTATCGAACCCCATCCCCGCCAGTTTTTCAAGTGCAACATCGATCCGTTCCCGAACTGCGGGGTGGACGACCGATTCGAGGACTTGGAGGGCTTCCGGGTCAGTAAAGACGATTTTGGACAGGGCCTCGCGGTCGATTTCCCCTGTCGAGGACACGATCTCTGGTCCGAAGTGCTGTGCCAAACGTTCAACCACCGACTTTTCCTGAAGAACAGAGCGGGCCTCCTCATCCGCATCCATGCGGTGGGCTCCCAGATCTTCCAGAATACGGGCAACGGTGCTTTTGCCCGAGCCGATTCCGCCGGTCATGGCAACGACAAAGGGGGAGAGTTGTCCGGTCCTGTCTGTGGAATCACTTGGAGGCATCGAACCAGTCCTCCCCGACGTTGACTTCCACCTCCAGCGGGACACTGAGATCCATGACTCCGATCATCGCCTCCCGGAGCCAGCGCTGGCAATCCTCTGCCTGATCACGGGGAACATCGAGGAGCAATTCGTCATGGATTTGCAGCAGCAGATAGGCGTCACGGTCGTCGAGTCGACATTGACGGTCGACCTCAATCATCGCCAGCTTGATCATATCTGCGGCTGAACCCTGAACGACACTGTTGATGGCGAATCGCTCACCCTGCGCTTTTTCGCGGGCCACTCTGGATCGGATCTCAGGAACGGGCCGGCGCCGGCCATGCAGCGTCCTGACTTCACCGGTTTCTGCAGCCTTGCGCTTGGTTTCTTCCATCCAGTCCTGAACTGCGGGGAACTGATGAAAGTAATCGGCGATGAACTGCTTGGCTTCTGCGACGGGAATGCTGAGGTCCCTGGACAATCCAAAGGCACCCATTCCGTACATGAGACCAAAGTTGACCGCTTTTGCCGCCGCTCTTTCATCTTTGGAAACTTCACTGTGGTGCTTGTCATGGATCTTTGCAGCAACAGAGGCGTGAATATCGACGCCATCGTGAATCGCCTGAAGCAACCCCTCATCTGCGGTCAAGTGGGCGAGCAAACGCAATTCCACCTGTGAATAATCTGCGCTGACAAAGATGCGGTCCGAGCCATTGGGGACAAAGCACTGGCGAATCTTGCGACCCTCTTCGGAGCGGATCGGTATGTTTTGCAGGTTGGGCTTCATCGAAGCGAGACGGCCGGTGGCGGTAATCGTCTGCCGGAAGTCGGTGTGGATCCTGCCGGTGGTGCGATGAACATGCTGGGGAAGAGCCTGAATGTAGGTCGACAGAAGCTTTGCCAGGCTCCTGTGGCGAAGAATCGTTGCCGGCAACGGTTGCTCCGGATGGCGGGCAGCCAGTTCCTCGAGTGTTTCCGCTTTGACACTGACCCCGGTCTTGGTTTTGGGAAGACCGTCCGTGGGCAGTTTCAGATCTTCAAAGAGCACCTTCTGCAGTTGTTTGGGGCTGGCGATATTGAAGGGACCACCGGCAGATTCATGGATCTCCGTTTCCAGCTGATCCAATTCCTCCTGAAGCGTGGATTCCTGCTCAGACAGCCGTTTTTCATCGAGAGTGATGCCCTGCCGCTCCATGGAGGTCAACACCTCCACCAGCGGCAGTTCGATCTGGCGGTAGACCTCGTCCAGATTCCACTTTTCGATGTCAGTCTGCAGATCATCGTAGAGACGAAGTGTGAAGTCCGCATCCTCGGCAGCGTATTCGGTGATCTTTTCCGGCTCGATCTGGTCCATCGAGATTTCTTCGTCTCCTGAACCGATGAGGGTCTTGATCGAAATCATCTTGTGTCCGAGACGCTCTCCCACCAGATCGTCGAGACCGTAACGGCCCCGAAGCGAGTTGATCAGATACGCGGCGATCATCGGGTCTCCACTGACGCCCTGAATCACCACACCTTCATTGCGCATCACTTGCGCATCGAACTTCATGTTTTGACCGATCTTGCCGATGGCCGGATCTTCGAGGATCGGCTTGAGGCGAGCGATCACTTCTTCCCGTGGCATGGGCGGATTGTCGTCCGGTGCGCGGAAGGGGATGTACCAGGCTTCTCCGTGTTCCACAGCGATGCTGCAGCCGACAGCGAATCCACCGATGGAATCGAGGGAGTTGGTTTCCGTATCGAAGGCAAAACGACCCGCTTTGCGACAAGCTTCGATGACCGTGTCCAATTCCTCGAGATCACTGACATAGGAATAAGTGACCTTCTCTGCGACGGCGGTGGTGGCGGAGGGCTTTTCTTCGGGCGCAGTGGATGTTGAGGATTCCGAAGCCCCTGAGAAGAGATCCATCTCGATGGGCTCTTCCGGCTCGAGCATTTTCAGGAAGCGGCGGAATCCCAGTTCCATAAAGAGCTCCCGGAGGGCGGCATGATCCGGCTCGACCCGTTGGAGATCCTCAGGAGATTCTTTCAGAGGGGTTTCGAGAGACAGGGTGACCAACTCCCGTGAGAGCCTCAGCAGGTCCGGTTCCTTGCGGACCTTCTTCAATGCACTCGCGGGGATGGCTTCAGGTACCGGGTCTTGTAGCAGAACTTCCGGATCGTCGACCACTTCCAGAATTTTGACAGCAGTTTTAGGCCCGACCCCGGGGACACCGGGAATGTTGTCGGAGCTGTCTCCGATCAGTGACTGATAGGCGATCACCTGATCGGGTCGAATACTCTTCTTCGCCAAGAGCTCCTCAGGTCCGTACAGATCCCATTTCTTTTCATCGAGAAATTGAACCGACTTGGAGATGACCTGTTCGAGGTCCTTGTCACGGGTCAGTAGCCGAACTTCCATCCCATGCTGTTCCGCTTTCCGGGCCATCGTTGCCAGGCAGTCATCCGCTTCATGGCGATCCGATTGGAGGATCGGAACCCGGAATGCCTCAAGCATGCGATCGACGTAGGGAAGTTGGCTGCGCAGTTCCTCGGGCATCGCATCGCGATTGGCCTTGTATTGATCGTAGCGTTCGTGGCGAAAGGTGGGGCCGTCACACTCCATGGCGACTGCCCAGTGACTGACATCGTGATCCTTGCACAATCGAAGAAGCAGGTCGGTCACGGCGTAAATCGCCTGGACCTGCATCCCCTCGTTGTTGGTCAGGGTGCGCATTCCGTAGTGTCCACGATAGATCTGGTAGCGGCCGTCGATCAAAAACAGGGTTTTGGACACTTGGGGGACCTTTCGAATGGGGGCCGGAAGGGCCACCGGACAGAATGGAAGTCCGCAGGAAAGTCTGTAGGGAAGTCTGTGGAGGTGACCGGATGGTCCCGATTTCCCGCTCCACACACACAGAACCTAGCGTATCCCCGGATATCCGGCAATATGGGGGCTCAGGGCTTCTTGACGGGGTCCCCCTGTGGTCTTAGGATCACGGCTTCCGGATTGTTGACGTTGCGGAAGGGAGACCTGACTTTTCAGGAATTCCCCAACGTGTCGTGGGTCTCCGGATTTTGACTGCGGATTGAAATGAACCGATGTCCTCGCATTTTGACTCGATGGGCGGATCGAAGGGCTGATCGTTGGATCCATGTCCCGTGATGGCGGTTTAGACCGTCGATCACAGGCTGAGACTGACGGAGTCCTGAAACTGACATCGTCCGGTGCGATAGAGGTCGTCATAACCAACAAACAACTGTCCGGTTTCTGTGGGATTGACAGGAATCAGACCCAGATGTCAGAGATAGTGATCTGGCATCAAGTGAGGAGTCTCCATGGCCCGTAATCAGGGGGGAGCACAGCTCTCTTTTCTCATCGTCTCGTTGATTCTGAATCTGGGACTGGCCTTCGTCGTCTTCAGTATGAATGGCGAGTACCAGAACCTGCTCGATCAGAAGAACAACGCGGATGACAAACTCGCCCGCCAAGAGGGTCAGGTCAAAGATCAGCAGGCGGAAATTTACGCCATGAGGGGTCTGATTCAGGGATCGGATGATCTGGCAGTGCCCACCGAAGAGGTTCAGAGCCTCATCGACAAGGCCGGATCCGAGATTGCCACTGCCAAGGGATCTTCCAATCCTCGCAGCTATGAGTCTCTGACCGACCTTTACACCGACTCGGTCGACACCATTCGCTTCCTCAACAATGAGCTCAACAGCCAGAGATCCCTCGCTGAGGCGAAGGATCAGGAGTACATGGAAGTGGTCACCTCCAAGAGCAATCTTGGAACCCAGTTGAATGAGGAGATCGACAGCCTTCGTGGGCAGGTCAATGATTTCCAGGTTGAACTGGAAGGAGCCCGCTCCCGTGGACGTGAGGAGTCCCAGCGTCTTCTCGAGGAGAATGAGCAGCTGGTTCAGGATCACAGCGCAGTGCTCTACAAGCTTCAGCGTGATCTCAGTATCACCGAGAACCTGCTTCAGCGAGCCAATGACCGTATTGAGGAACTCAAGCGTGAGATCGTGCGCGAGGAAACCTTCGCCATGGTCAAGCCTGACGGCGAGATCCTCAATGTCTCCGAGGAGCTGGGCAAAGCCTGGATCAGTCTCGGTACCAAGAACAAGTTGCGTCGCGGTCTCGTGTTCGACGTGTTCGCCTACCAAAAGGGTGGCAAGCGCATCAGCAAGGGCCGTGTTGAGGTTCTGAAGGTCGAAGACGATTTCTCTGAGGTGGCCGTTCTCGAGAACCTTGATCGCTTCAACCCGATCTCAGCCGGTGATCAGATCACCAGCCCCTTCTTCGATCAGGATGATGTACCGCACTTTGTCTTCGCTGGAGAAGCTGCCACCAACGGCAAATACTCTGTCGAGGAAATGGTCCGCAAGATTGAGCTCTTCGGCGGTGTGGTGAGTACTTCTGTCGCCCTCGACACTGATTTCGTGGTTGCAGTCAAGGGTTACGAAGAAACTGAAGAGTACGGACTGGCCCGTGACCTTGGAGTCACGATTCTTCGTGAACGCGAGTTGCTCGATTTCATCGACTTCTAGGATCAGCGGGATCGAAGCCAATAAAAGGGGTGATTGCGTATCGCAATCACCCCTTTTTTCAATTTTCACCTTCAGGTCAAATCGTCGGGGGAAACCTCAACAGGGGGCCTTGATCATTTGCTGATCCCGACTGTCCGTGGCACTATAACGCCAATGAAGACGGTTTCGTCAGAGGTCCATTCGGAGGAGCCACCTCGATGTCCATGCAAAACGAATCCCATGAGGACTCTCTTGAAACGATGTCCTTTGGGGACCACCTCGAGGAGTTGCGAGCCCGATTGATCCGCTCGCTGCTGGTGGTTGTGGTTTTTGCAGGGATCGCTCTGGTCTATCAGAGTGAGTTGATGACTATCGTTACCGCTCCCCACCGCAAGGCCATGTTGCAGATCGATTCTTCCAGGGTTTCACAGACCCTCTCCACCGAGACTGCGGAAATCGGAAGCACCATCCGTGATCTGGATCTCCGGGCTGTGCATCAGTGTCTGCAGCAGGCGATTGATCGCAGTGACTGGTGGCAGCGCTGGGACCGATTCAAGGAAGATGCTCCAGAGGATGGACCCATCTCCGAATTGATCGTGCTCTTCGAGGAACGGGCAGAGGATCTGGACGGGACTCTGAAAACCGGTGATCCCCTTTTGCGTGTCCCTCAAAGTCTCGCTTACAGCGAATCCCTTCTTGTCAGGATCAGGGAATCGGACAAGGTTCCCTGGGGGGGGCAGGGTGCGCTGGAGGAAATGCAAAGTGTCCTCCAGTCGACGTCGGAATACTGGCAGGTTGCACAGGCGAAAGTTCTCAGGGAACCCGGAGTGGAAGCAGGTTCCGAAGCCAGTGAACGAAAGCCGGTCTCTCCTGCCGAGTTGACCGCGACGGAAGAGAAACTTCGGGAGCTGGCCCAAAAGATCGAAAAGGTCGAGGAGAGACTGGTCGATTGGGCCCGTTGGTACGAGAAAGGCAAACCCCTGGTTTTGCTGGCCTATACCGAGGCCTTTTTCGCCTATCTCAAGCTGGGCCTGTTTCTCGGATTGATCTGCGCCCTCCCGTGGATCTCCGCTGAAGCCTGGCAGTTCATTGCCGCGGGTCTGTATCCCGGGGAACGTCGGTCGGTCAGGCCCTTCCTGCCGGTGGCCTTTTTACTGTTGGCTGCCGGAGTCAATTTCGCCTATTGGATTCTGGTTCCAGTCGGGCTCTCCTTCCTCGGTGGGTATGGAGACCCCTCCCTGTTAGCAGCCAGTTTCACTCTCAAGGACTATATGGGACTGGTCTTTACTCTCGTTCTCGGCATGGGACTGATCTTCCAGCTTCCTCTGCTCATGGTTCTCCTGAGTCGAACAGGGCTTGTCGAAGTGTCCTTTTTCAGGGAGTACCGCAAGGTGGCGATCATGACCGCCGTTGTCTTCGGTGCATTTTTGACACCTCCCGATGTGGTCACCCAAATGTTGATGGCTGGACCTCTGGTTTTGCTCTACGAGTTGGGGATTTATTCGAGCATCGTTTTCGGTAAACCCCTGCGCCAGGAAAACTCCCTCGATGACCCCGCCTGATGAAACTCCGGGCCTTTCTGTCGGAGTGATCGCTGTCGGCGACGAAATTCTCGAGGGGCGAATCCTCGATGTCCATTCACAGCATGTGTCGGAAGAGATGCGCAGGTGGGGAGCTTCTGTCCGCTGGCATTTCAGTCTTGGAGATTCACCCGGAGAACTGGTGGATGCCCTCAAGCTGTTTCAGGGAAAAGTGGATTGGATTCTTGTGACCGGGGGTCTCGGGCCCACTGCCGATGATCGTACGCGGGAAGAGATCGCAGCTGCCCTCAATCTGGATCTGGTCGAGAATGGGGAAGCATGGCGGGAAATCCATCAACGGCTGAGCAGTCGCGGTTTTGAACCGACTGAAAACAATCGCAAGCAGGCTTTTTTCCCCAGAGGGGCGAGCATTCTTTCCAACCCCAATGGCAGTGCTCCCGGATTTGCAGTGAAGACCGCCGAAGGCACCCGTATTTTTGCTTTGCCCGGCGTTCCCCATGAATTCAGGGCCATGTTTGAAGAGCATGTTGTGGGTGAATTGAAGTCGCATGGAGGTCTTTCCAGATTACAGGGCGAGATTCTCGATTTTGTCGGGGTTCCTGAATCCAGACTCGATGAGTGGGTCTCTTCCAAAGTTCCCTCCAGTCAGCTCTATCAGATCTGTGTGAGGGGGTGGGGACAAATCGAGGTGCGTTTACCCGATGGTCTCTCTCTGCAAAGCGAAGCGGCAGAAATGTTTGGTGCCCGCCTGATTGGTACCGGTGGTTTACCGGTGGAAGAACATCTCGTGGAGAAAGCGATGGAAGCAGGGCTCAGTCTGACCACTGCTGAATCGTGCACAGGGGGGATGATCAGCAGTCGACTGGTGAATGTCGCCGGATCCAGCAGGGTGTTCCCCTGCAGTTGGGTTTGTTATTCGAATTCTTCGAAGACTCGTGAGTTGGGAGTCGACCCTGCCCTGATTGAAGAGCATGGCGCTGTCAGTCAACCTGTCGTCGAACAGATGGCCCTCAGGGCACGGGAGAAGTCCGGGGCTGATCTGGCAATTTCTGTCAGTGGAGTTGCCGGACCTGGAGGGGGGACCGATCTCAAACCGGTGGGAACTGTTTGGCTGGCACTGGCGACGGAAAATCAAATTCTGTCGCACTGTTATCAGCTTCACGGGGACCGGGAGAGGATCCGCTCTCTGACTGCGAATCTGGCATTACTGGGTTTGCTGGCAGCGGTTCGTGGTTTGGAGGTTCCGGGTTGGTCCGAAAAAAGGTCCTGACCGAGGACGGATCCCTGACCCGCTTTCATCCTCATTATCAGGAGCACTACCACTCTCTCAGTGGTGCCAGGAACGAAGCGATCCAGCGTTTTGTCGTTCCCTGTCGGATTATCGAACGGGCGCAGCTTGCAGGAGTGGTCCGCATTCTCGATGTCGGATTCGGATTGGGTGTCAACGTTGCAGTGACTCTCGAAGAGATCCGTCGGCAAGTTCCTGATGCCCGTTGTGAGTGGGTCAGTCTTGAAAAGGAATTGCTCCCGCTGGTGGATCTTCAGGAACACTGGGGGGAGGGCAAGGTTGCCAGAGAGCTTTGTGAATTGGTTTCGAAAGGGTCTCTCGATGAAGAGCTCTGGAGTGGCCGAATTCTGGTCGGCGATGCGAGGGATTCCCTGCGGAGTCTGATTGGCCCTTTTGATGCCATCTATCTCGATCCCTTTTCCCCGGCCAGGAACCCGGAGATGTGGGCTGTTGAGGTCATGCGTGCTCTTTGGGAGGTTTGTGAAGAGGGTGGTATACTTTCTACATACAGTTCCGCCGCAAAGGCAAGACTGGCACTGATGGCCGCAGGCTGGGAGATCGGCCTCGGGCCCAGAGTCGGCAGGAAATCCTCAGGAACTGTGGCCAGTCGAGGGGCGGTGGATCCTCCTCTGATGGCCCTCGAAGAGAAGCAGCGACGTTCATTGGAGCGGCGCCTCAATGAAGAGACAGGAATCAACGGATGCGACCCTCCTTCACCTGCCGCTGGTATCAACTCGCCCTGACGGTTTTTTGCGTCCTTTTGCTGGGCAGTGAGCGTTTCACCCATGCTGATACCGTTACACTGACCAACGGTTCAAAAATTGACGGGACGGTGCTGAAGGAATCGGCGACTGAGGTGGTTTTGCAGGTGGGAACCCTCGGAGTTGTCCGATTGCAGAAAGACACCATCTCCGCAGTCGAAAAAAATCGTCGAACCGGTGTCGTCAAAAAAAGACCGGATTCTGACAAGCCCCGGAAAAAGAATGTGAATCAAAAGGGAGAAGTAAAGTCAGAGAAGAAATCGGCTTTGACTTCAATTACCGGGGTGAAGGTTTCCCAAAGCCTGAAAACTCATCTCGATGATCCTTTGGTTGCCTTCACGGGAAAGCAAAAACTCGAAGTGGAACAATGGGTTGAGGACCTTCAGAGACAAAGGGTGAACTACCGCAGTCGTGCAGAGCGGAAATTGAAAGAGACGGGACCCCGGGTTGTTCCGTTACTCCAATCCGTTGCTCAAAGTCAATTTGCTCTGGCAAGGATTTGTGCCTTGAGAGTCCTGAATCAGTTTCCCCGTTATGAATCGATGCCCGCTGCCTTGGCTGGGCTCGATTCCGACGATCCCTGGGTCAGAAAACTCTCTTCAGAGTTGGCTGCCAAAATCAGCAGAGACCGCCGTCCCTTCCCCTGGAAAGACGCTGGTGCCAGTGCCGGGAGGTCCAGGGCGAAATCAGAGTGGAGCCTCTGGTATCAACAGCAGGAGTCCCTCAGATTGAAAATCGAAGCGGAACTCAAGGTTTCCAATGAGTCTGGCAAGGACCGAAAAAATCACCGCTGATCAGCGTGGTGGGCGATTTGAAAAACCTTTCATGCCGACTCTTGTCTTCCCCAATTCTCTTTGCTAACTTCGCCCGTTGCCTGTCAGGGTGAGACGAGTGAATTTGTGCTTTTCGCACGCGACTCAGTACGAGTGAGTCACAAGTCCGTGTACTGCACTCATGGGGATAATCTCAGGTGATTCTTCCTTTTCGATCTCCCCTGGTGGCCGGTTTTTCATGAGGAAATCACCTTCAGGGATGGTTGAGCATGAGACCGCACATCACCTTTCCCGGGGGGGAAAGGCCGGAGGTGCAGGTTTCCGGTTCTCTACGACGGATTTTGTCGAGAATCGAACTCCCTTTTCTGTAGGAGAACAGATCACAGTCGTGGTCCAGCAGTGGAAGAATTTTTCGCGGACATGGTGACCGGATCGGTTACCGGGGTCGACCGTCGAAAAATCACTGTGAGGATGTCGACCTGCCCATTCCCCATGTTCACCCGGTCCGGCATTTCCGAGAGGCTTGTTGGCAAGCTTCACGGTTGGAGTCGTGCTGATCGCACCGGTATCTGAGCAAGTTGCTTTGGCCTCGTGATCCAGTATGACGATCTTCATTTCGGGGGCCGATTTCTTTGGAAGGTCGGGGGGGCATGGATTCAGGGAACAGTCATCAGGAAAACTGGCAGACCATCCTGAATACCTGCTCGGGTCAGCAGGGAAGCATCACCGCCATGCGTTGGTTGGGAACTGTGAACCCGGTCGACCTCTCTCCTCAAAAGAGCGTTCTTGAGGTGGATTCTCTTTTCACCCGCGATCTCCTGAAGAAGCACTGTGAAGATCTTTTGGCCACTGCCCTGAAAGACCAGGGCTTCGGTCGACTGGAATGGCGAGTTTCGGATGCCGGGCAGCAGATCTCACGCACAGGTCCTTTTGTTGAAGGTCGCAAGACTGCCGTGAACCGAATCGTTTCTGCGTCCCCGGATTCTTCCATCGCCGGAGAGTCTTCACGCATTCGCCATCTGGACACGCCCCGGAGCGAAAATCTTCAGTCCGAAAATCTCCCCTCGATCGGGAATGTTTCTCAAAAAGCGTCCCCTCCCGGCAACATGCGTCAGGATCTGACTCTCGATCGATTTGTGGTCGGCAAGTCAAATCAGGTCGCCTATCAGGCGGTAAAAGCCGTTCTGAGAGATCCGGGTTCCAAATACAATCCGGTCTTTCTTCACGGGGGAAGCGGATTGGGAAAGACCCATTTGCTGCAGGCCATCACCCGGGAGTTTTTCATTCAGGGTGAGCGCAGTATCCGTTACGTCCAGTGCGAAAAATTCGTGCAGATGTTTGTTCGGGCCCTGCAAAACAAAACGATCAGCCAGTTCCGTTCCGAGTTCCGTTCTCTCAAGGTCTTGGCGATCGATGATGTCCAAATGATTGCCGGCAAAAAGAGCAGTCAGGAAGAACTGATTGAGACCATCGATGCGATCCAGCAGGGCGGTGGTCAGGTTCTTCTCGCCTGTGATCTTCCGCCTCGTCAGTGTGAGTTCCTTCAGCAACAGTTGAAGAGCCGGTTTCTCGCCGGTCTCGTCGCACGCATGGAACCACCGGGAATGGAGACCCGTCTTTCCATTCTCGAGCGGGAAGCGATCCGCCATGGGATACAGGTTCCTCATGAGGTTCTTCACTACATTGCTGACAGTATTCGTACCAGCGTCCGGGAACTTCTCGGGGCATTGACCCGACTCTTCGCCGAAGTGGACCTGCGTGGAAGCACCATCGATATCTCATTGGCGCGCCGGTGCCTGGAGCCGCTGGTCAGGGAAGGTCAACGGATGTTGACCGTCGACCAGATCGTCGAGGCTGTTGCACGTCGTTGGTCCTTGCCTCCAGAGGAGCTCTATTCCCGATCGAGAACGAGGCAAACCGCTCTCGCTCGCAATGTGGCGACCTATCTGGCCAGAATCCTCACGAATCGGTCTCTGGCTGAGATTGGGGCCGAGTTGGGGAGCAGGACCCACGCTACCGCCAGCAACTCCTACCGGAAAATCCGCAATTGCATCGAGTCGGATGCAAACCTGAAAATGGAGATCGAACATTTGGAAGCGGAATTGCGCGGCTGATTCGGTTTTCTTCAGGGCGGCGACAGTCTTCTTGCATGGTGGCAACATGGAAAGGGAATCGATGGCTCAGATCCCACCTTCCAATTCTTCAGGAGGTGGTGACTCGCGGCGATCCAGGGAGCCCCTTTCAGCTCCCCTGACCGAGTTGCGCGGAGTCGGGCCGGTCATGGCCAAAAAGTTGGCACGACTCGAACTCCAGAGTGTGGGTGACCTTCTTCATCACATTCCCGTTCGCTACGAAGATCTGGAGTTGCGGGAAGACCTTCGCAGTATTCCTGATGGGGTTCGCAAAAGTCTTTTTGGAACGGTGACGGAAGATCCGGCATGGATTCCGTCAGGTCAGGGACGCTGGGAGACGACCCTGATTTGCGATGATCCCTCTGCGACTCCTGTGACCCTCCAATGGTTTATGCCGAGGCGTTTTCAGCCCCCGATTCGGGCGGGCTTCAGTGGATGGGTGACGGGGGCGATCCGGATTTTTCGCCGACCGACAATTGCGCACCCGACCGTCTGCGCAGCATCGGACCGGGATCCGGCACCTCCCGGTCACGGCGGAATCGTCGCTGTCTATCGATCCACGGCAGGAGTCACCCAGGATTTTCTGAGGAAGCTGATGGATCAGATCCTCGATCGGGATCTGCAGCTCGAAGAATCCTTGCCCGAGATCCTGACGGGGGGGCGTTCCATCGACCGATTGTATCGGGGCTTGCACCAACCGGAGAGTTCCGCCGAATTGGAGGTTTGCCATCAGCAATTGGCTCGACTGGAGCTCTACTTCCATGCGGAGGGGCAGGCGCGTACCCGACGTCGGCGACAGCAGGTCAAAATCGATCCACTGCCTTTGAGCAAGAAAATCAGAGAGCGGATAGAGGCCCGCTTCCCCTTTGATTTTACCGGGGCCCAGAATCGGGTGATCGGAGAGATTGATCAGGATCTGCAGGCGGGATTCCCGATGGCGAGACTGGTTCAGGGGGACGTCGGCAGTGGAAAAACCGCTGTGGCGCTGTGGGCGATTCTTGCTGCCGTCGCTCACGGCAAGCAAGCGGCCCTCGTTGCACCGACGATGACGCTCGCGGAGCAGCACCTCAGAACCCTCGAAAAATTGCTCAGTGGATCCCGACTGAAGATTTCGCTGGTGGTCTCCGGAACCTCTTCTGATGTGAAAGAGGAAGTTTCCCGTGGCGAGGTCGATATTGTCGTGGGAACCCACGCCGTGATGTCGGACTCCGTCCAGTTTCAGAGATTGGCCCTGGTCGTCGTCGATGAAGAGCAAAAATTTGGAGTGGGCCAACGTCAGAAACTTGCGGCCAAGGGAGCGTCGGTCCATCGCCTGCACCTTTCCGCCACTCCGATTCCCAGAAGTCTGGCCCTGGCATTGAGGGGGGAATTTGATCTCAGTCGGGTGGACGAGAAGCCCCCGGGACGACAACCAGTCAAAACACGCCGGGTTCCTTCCGACCGGTTTCCCGCAGCCATCGATTTTTTGTGTCGCGAAATTGACGACGGTCAGCGAGCGCTCTTCGTCGTGCCACGCATCGAAGATGGAGACGGAGACGATCCGCAGGGAGTGGAGCAGGTGGCAAAGCGTCTCCGGGAGACGCCTTTGGCAGCGAGAGGGATCACCCTGCTCCATGGTCGCCTCTCCCCAGAAGAGCGCAGTCGAAACATGGAGCGATTTCGCCAGGGAAGTTCCTCCGTCCTCGTCGCCACGAGTATCGTGGAAGTAGGGCTCGATATTCCTGAGCTTTCCGTGCTCTGGATTGAGAATGCCGATCGTTTTGGATTGTCCCAATTACACCAGTTGCGGGGGAGAGTCGGGCGCGGAGATCGGGCTTCGTGGTGTTTTTTCACAGTATCCGGGGATCCCGAAGAGACAGAGGATCGTCTTCAGGCCTTCATCGACGAGGAGGACGGCTTCCGTATCGCCGAGCGCGATCTCGAACTGAGGGGCGGTGGAGAGGTCCACGGAGTTCGCCAGAGTGGCCAGGGAAGGTTTCTCCTGGCTCGTCCCCTTGCGGATCTGGACGCCTTTCGGCGCCTCTCGGAGGTGGCGGGGCAGCGTCTGGACCGGGGAGAGGATTCGAGGGAGCAACCGCTCCTGAAACGCCTCAGTCC
Source organism: Planctomycetia bacterium (assembly GCA_012269595.1). Classification (GTDB taxonomy): domain Bacteria; phylum Planctomycetota; class UBA8108; order UBA1146; family UBA1146; genus UBA12191. The sequence goes on from JAAXJX010000005.1 coordinate 226,587, forward strand.
CTATTTGGGCCCAGACCGCCCTTCCCGTGAAAACACCGAAGGAACCCCGGATGGACCCCTTGCCGCACCGTGAGACCGGGCTACAATCCTTTTCTGAATCTCAAGGCCCAAAATGGGAACCGGGGAGTCGGGAGAGCGGATCAAGTGGAGTTGCTCTTCAGGAGTGATTCAGGTCCAGAACCTGGCCGGGATTCAAAATTTGTAAATTTGGATGCGAATAGACTCCCGAATGTTTCGTCATCGAAACTGACCGTGGGGACTCACAAGTGACAGCTGATTCCCGTCGGGGGCTGCGATTGCGAGTGAACTCCGGGACCTGTGGGGACAGGTCGGGAATCGTCGCAATGGTCGTCAGGCTGTTGTGGCGAAGAAGAAACCAGAGTGCGGAACACCAAAATGACCGCACTTGTGAAAGGAATGTGAGCCATGCAAAACACCACCGAACAGTCGGGACGTCTGAAGACCTTCTGGTTGCCCGTCCTTCTCGGATTCTCCGTGGGAGCAAATCTCATCCTGTGGATGGGTTCCAACAACGCACCCCAGGTCGCTCACGGTGAGACTGGATCAGGGAGCAACGGCTTCATCATGACTGCCTTCGTCATGCAGGGAAAAGGTCAGGCTGAAGGCCTTGCGATCTTTGACACCAACACCAAAAAACTTTGGACCGGCTATGAGACTGGAAACGGCTTCAGCGTCAACAGTGTCCGTGACCTGAACTACGATTTCGTACCGCAAGAGTACTCCCAGAAGGGCAAGCAGAAGCCCAGTGTCAAAGCCATGAAAGAAGCAGGCCGCAAGTAAGCGGATCCCCAGGAAAGGGTTCGATTCATGTCCGATCGATTGAACTTTGATCAGGCCGCGCAGCATCTGGGGGTTTCCGCAGAGGAACTTCAGGGGCTCGTGAGCAATCAGGAGATTCGCGCCGAGCACGATGGCGGTGAAGTTTACTTCAGCCAGCAGGATCTCGACGCCTACAAGGAAGGTCGCTCCACCGAGCCGACCGTGGTCCTCTCTGAGGATGGCGGCGGAATGCTCGAGGACGACGGTCTGGAATTGGAAGATTTCTCCACCGACGAGACAGTGCTCAACATCGAGGGTCTCCTCGAGGATGACGGAGGGTCCCTCCTGGAGGGCGAATCCGAGCTCGATCTGGGCGGCGTGGGAGATGAGACCGTCATCGACACCGATGACCTGTCCCTGGACTCCTTCGATTTTGAAGAGGAAGCCGGTGGGGACGCCGGTGGTGACGAAATGCTCTTCTCGGGCAACACCGAGATGCAAATGGTGCGCAAGAAGCCGGCTACTGCAATGACGGTCCTGATGGTCCTGACCCTGCTTTGCCTGCTGATTCCCGCGGCCCTTTTGCTGAACCTGATGAATCCCGGCGGAACCTTCCCTGACTGGGGAAATCATGGAGCCGTCAACTTCATGAATGGTCTCGTTGAAAGCATTGTCAACAGTCTTTGATAAGCCGACTTTTTGACAAACCGGGTCCCGGAGGTGCCACCTCCGGGACCCGGTTTTTTTGTGTCTGGAAAGCTCCATATCGAGTCATCCTCATGTTGCTGGAACAGGGGGATTCTAGGGAAGGGCCCTTTCTCTCGGGGGGTCCCCGTGGCAAACTGACAACTTCAGGGATAGTCGCGCCCTGAATATTGAATGGCTCGCAATGCCAGTCGTGACCGATCAGGGGAAGAAGCGATCTTTGTCGCCCGTCTCACCCATTCAGCGGTGAGATTTTCCTGCAGGAACCTTTTTCATGATGGGTTTTCTGCTTTGGATATCTGGAGGCATCGACAGTGTGACGGGGAATCGTCCTGCCGCTCCGCTGAGAAACCTTGCCGGTCATTTCCGGGTGCAGCCTGTGAAAGGAAGTTTTTGTGAACCACTTCAACCGTCTCGCCAACTCTGGGGCATCTTTTTCCGGGGTACTCCGGTTATTGAGCCTTTTCATCATCCCGGCTCTGCTGTGTTCCTGTGTCCCTTACGTCAAGTACGAGGATGCTGTGAGCAAGTTGCAGCGTGCCAATCGAGTCAACTCGGATATGGAGAAGCGTCTCAAGGATACCCAGATCGCAGGATTTGATGGGGCTGCCCAGTTGCAGAGAAGTTCTGCCAGGATTGAAGGTCTTGAGAGAGATCTGAATGCGGTGACCTCAGAGAGAGATGCCCTTTCGAGAGTGAATGAGGAACTCAAAAAGAGTCTGGCTGAAATTCCCAAAGTGGTGATCTCGACAGAGCAGATCGCTCCCGGTATCAGCACCAATCCGGAGACTGGCGGCATCATGCTTCGGGATGACGTTCTCTTCGACAAGGGAAAGAGCACGCTCAAAAAACAGGGCAAGACCATCATCCAGGAATTGGTGAAGAACATTCAGCGCGACTACCCCGGCAACATCATCTACATCGATGGACATACCGACAACACCCCGATCAAGCGTTCAAAGAATGCTGATAACTGGGAGTTGGGTGCAAAGCGTGCTCATGCGGTCTTCAAGGAGTTTGTTGCTCTGGGATTCAGCAAGAATCAATTGAGACTTTCATCCTCCGGTTGGGCTCAACCGGTGCCAGGAGTCAACCCGGATACTGAAGCCGGAAGACGTCAGTGTCGTCGTGTGGAAATCCGTCTCGGGGATCCCACCGAGTGATCTCTTCGTCAGGAGATCATTCTCCGGAGTCGCGAGATCGAGACAAAATGCCTGTGGACGGGAGTTCCTCTGAAGGGGAGCTCCCGTTTTCTATTCGGCGGGCAGAGATTCTCGCGGACCTGAAGATGAGGGGATTCCGCTTTGATCCCCGCAAAGGTCAGAATTTCCTTTTCGACGGAAATCTGTTGCGGGCACTGGTTCGCGACGCCGGGATTTCACCGGATATGCCCATCCTTGAAATCGGTCCGGGAGCGGGGACTCTGACCCGGGCTCTGCTCGCTGCGGGTTCCCATGTGACTGCGGTGGAAATCGACCCGATTCTGGCAGGATACCTGCGGGAGACCTTTTCGGAGGACTCTCTTCATGTCGTTCAGGCTGACGCTCTGGAGACGAAGAATCGGCTCTCTGATGAGTTGCTGGCCGCTCTCCCGGCGGGGGAGTTTCAAATGGTGGCCAACTTGCCCTACTCCATCGCGAGTCCTCTGGTCTGCTTGCTGGTGGAAGCGTGCCCTCGGATGTCCGGGTTCTCGGTTCTGGTTCAACAGGAGGTGGCGGATCGCTGGGTCGCTGGGCCCGGTTCCCGGGAATATGGAACCAGCAGTGTCCTCCTCTCCCGATTGGGTCAGGGGCGCATCACCCGCAAGGTTCCTCCCCATGCTTTTGTCCCGGCCCCAAGAGTCGATTCCGCCTTTATTCGCTGGCAGCGAACCAACCCTGCTCCAGATCAGCCCAGGGACTGGATGAGACTTGTCAGGACCTGTTTTCAGGGGCGACGGAAGTCGATGTCCCGATTGCTGGGGCAACAGGGTTATTCTGACTGGGAGGCCAGCGGAATCGACGGAAGAGCCCGACCCGATCAACTGACGCCGGAGGAATGGGCCCTCCTGGCCCAAATTCTGCTGCCGGAAAAGGGTCCCGCTTGAAAAGATGAATGACTGGCAGGGCCTGTTTGGGCGGTGTAGATTCCACTCTCAGTCCGGCTCCCCCAGTATCGCCCCGGCACCGTGTGTCTTGAGGGCTCAGGCGGGATTCACCGCGCCACTGAATCTGCCGAAGACGGCTTCAATATCTTGATCGAATCTCCCGATTGCCTGGCTGGCCAAATTAGTGGCGGGCCAGTCCACTCCTGATTCCTGATGTTTGGGTGCTCACTCAAAACACGCTTCAGTGCGAATGGTCGAGACCATCGCTGGTGAGGTGTGATCCGTGTGAACCCATGCCGATGAAGTTTTTGAAAGGCCGACCTTTGTCCATCCTGGAAAACGAAGACCGCGAACGAATCCGTGATGCCAATCCCATCGAGCAGGTGGTCGGCAAATATGTGGATCTGGTTCAAAAGGGTCGAGTTTTCAAGGGACTTTGTCCCTTCCACGATGACAGCAATCCGTCGATGGACGTCGATCCCGATCGCGGAACCTTCAAGTGCTGGGCATGTAATGAGGGTGGTGATGTCTTTGCCTTTATCCAGAAACGGTACAACCTTGATTTTCTGGAAGCGATGGAGCATTTGGCTCAGGAGGCGGGGATCGAGTTTCGTCGACGCCCGGTAGATCCGGAGGTCACGGCGCAAAGGGACAAGGATCTGGAGATGCTTGAGTGGGTGACCGAATGGTTCATCCGTCAACTGGAATCACGTAGTGGAAAAGCCGCCCGTGAGAACCTCAAGAAACGCGGCTTTCGCCCCGACATGATCCGCAAATTCCGTATCGGATTCGCTCCTCCCGGATTTGATTCCCTGACCAACACCCTCAAGAAAGCGGGAGACCCTGAGGCTGCGATGAAACGTGCCTGTGAATTGGGTCTGCTGAAGGCGGGCCGAGAGGGGACTTACTACGATGCTTTCCGGGATCGCATCATCTTTCCGATCATCCGCCCGGCCAAAGGTCAGGCCCGTGAAACCGGTGAAGTGATCGCATTCGGGGGACGCCATCTCGGCTCGGGGGTGGAGAAACCGGGACTGACACCGGCGAAGTACATCAACTCGCCGGAAACCCGGGTCTACAGCAAGGGAAAGGTTCTCTACGGATACCATCAGGGTCTCGACCAAATTCGCCGGGGCCGCAGCCTGGTTCTTTCAGAGGGTTACACCGATGTCATCATGGCTCACCAGTACGGATTCGGTAACACCGTGGCCGTGCTTGGAACAGCTTTGACAGAGGAGGGGGTCCAGCTGATCTCCCGGAAGGTCGACCGTGTCGATCTGCTTTTTGACGGGGATGCGGCAGGAAAAAAAGCGGCTTCCAAATGTTGTGAATTGTTTTTGGGAACTGAAGTAGAGGTTCGAGTCGTCATCCTTGAGTCGGGGGTCGATCCGTGTGATCTGCTCTCTTCCGAAGGGGGGAAGGAAGCATATGAGTCTTTCCTCGCCGCGGGGATCTCGTCATTGGAGTTTCTGATCAGGGATATTCTGGAACAACACGAGTTTGAGCCCGGAGTCAGTTCGATGAGGACCGTTTCGAGGGTCCGCAAGGAACTCTCCCGGCGTGTTCTCGAACCTCTCTCCGATATGGGGCAGATTCCCCTGGAAGAGGCGGTTCGCAGGATCTCGGTGGAAACCCGCTGGTCAGAAGCCTCGATTCATCAGGATTTTCTGGCGGATCGGGATCAACGGACTGCCCGCAGGCGACCTGAAGGCAGGGGATCTGCAGGCAGGGTCGGTCCGGGAAACTTCGATAGAGGCCCTGTACCGATCGTTGAGGACGAGACCGAAGTCATCCTGGGAGATTATGGGCCGGGATCACCTCACGTGGTGGAACCGGGGGTGGAGAAGCCCGCTGACGCGTCTCCGGGGAGTCCTGAGGCTGCTCATGTTCCTGAAGATGAGCACATCATGATCAAAATGGTGCTCCGTGATGAGTCGTATTATCGACCCCTTTTCAGAATCCATCCTCCAGAGCGCTGGCGCGCGCCCCTCCATCGGGAGCTGGCTTTGCTGGTCCTTTCCGAGAGGGGGGTCCCCGATCCCGAGGAGGTGTCGAGTTCCGGTCTCAAGTCGTTAATTCTCGATATTCTTTCCTTTATTTCCGTGGAAGATGAGATGATCCCGGATCCGGATGAACGTAACCTCTTGGTACCACAGTACATGGCAGAGATTCTGGTCTCAGAGTTGGAGAGAAAACGCCACCAGCTCGTCCGTAAAAAGGAAGCAAGAGAACAGATCCAGAGCATCAATGATCAGATACAAACATTAACAAGCAGTAAATTTCTTTTTGATAATCCGTCGCAGGTCGACGAAATCATCAATAGGTTTGAATTAGAGTCCCTTGGGTCGACATCGACCCAAAAGAGCGAAGAGCAGGAGAGTACCTTCCATGAGTGATTCGATGCTGATCGATGAGGGTGATCAAGACCACACCAGCCACTCCATGAGCTCCGAAGAAGACCAGTTCCAGGGCGACGATTCCGAAATCGGTGTCGCTGAATTGGACGAGGGCGAAGAGGAGGAGCTGGAGAGCGAGGAAGACGACCTGCCAACTCTCGGCACCGATGCTCCCGAGTTGGAGCTCGGACCCATCGATGACGATGAAAATCGCATGCCCCTTGAAGAGATCCCGAAGATTGCTTCCGGTCGTCCCGCCTCACGGGATTTCAGCAAGGAAAAGCGCACCATGGAGGAAGGCCTCGAGCGCCTTCTGGAAATCGGAAAAGCGCAGGGGCACATCACCTTTGAGCAATTCAATCAGTGCTTCCCCGAAGAGTGCAACACCCCCGAGCGTATCGATGCCGTTTACGATCTGCTCGAGGCGCATGATCTCGAAATCACCGACGATCCGGTCAAAATCGACGATATTCCGGATGAGCCCGATTTCACCGGCGAAAAGATCGACGATCCGGTGCGCATGTACCTCACCCAAATGGGTGAAATCCCACTGTTGACCCGGGCAGAAGAGCTGCTTCTGGCGAAAACCATCGAAACTTGCCGAGACCATTATCGAACGGCGATCTATTCCTCGGGCTTCTGCCAGAGCCAGATGATCCGTTTGTGTCAGGAAGTCCTCTGTGGTGATCAGGCCATCGACAAGGTCATCAAATTGACGCCCTCATCCGGGGAGCCGAGCCGGGAAGACATGCTTCAGCGTATGGGGCAGAACCTGGCGACCATCGAACGCCTTTACCAACTGAATCTGGCCGACAAGAAAAAGTTGGATTCCAGCAAACTGACCGACCGCTACAAGGACAAGATTCGCGAGAAAGTTCATGAGCGGGCACACAAGATTGGTTTGTTACTCGGTGAGTTGGTTTTCAAGCGGGATATTCTCGACAATCTTCGCGATACGATGCGAGGCCAGTGGAGAAAGATTCGCAAATCCAGAAATCGTATTCAGGAGATCAAGAATCGTCGTGGCCGTCGCAAGACGGACAAGGAAACGATGGAGTTGGAAGAATCCAATATCTCCGAGATTGCGGTCATGGTCATGGAGCTGACTGATCCCTTCGGTGAACGTGTGGTGAGAATGAACCGCCAGTTCAATCGATATGAGATCGCCAAGCGCAAACTGTCCGCAGGTAACCTTCGTCTGGTCGTCTCGATTGCCAAAAGATATCGCAACCGCGGGCTTTCCTTCCTCGATCTGATTCAGGAGGGCAACACCGGTTTGATGAAGGCGGTGGAGAAGTACGAATACCGCCGGGGATACAAGTTTTCGACCTATGCCACATGGTGGATTCGTCAGGCGATCACCCGTTCGATTGCGGACCAGGCAAGAACGATCCGTATTCCGGTTCACATGATCGAAACGATGAGCAAGGTCCGTAACGCGACCAAGAAATTGATGCAGAAACTGGGCTACGAGCCGAGCATGAAGGAGATCGCTACCGAGTTGGAACTTCCAGAAGAGGAAGTTCGCAA
>JAAXJX010000020.1 GCA_012269595.1 Planctomycetia bacterium
CAAGCCAGAAGTGGCGCCGGCTCCTGGCGGACTTTTGGGACCACTGTTGATACTGGGCGCAGGCATTCTGTGGGCGCAGGGACTGTTGTCAGGACCAGGGCCCGGTGAAACAGGATCTCCCGCACATGCAGACTGGAAACTGTCCCTGGGTCTCGCTCTCGGTGGAGGGGCATTGCTCTCTGCCACCCGTTTCTGTGCGGTCACCGCAGCACGTCAGATCTTCCAGAAGGATCGCCGCATGTTGTGGGCAACTCTGGCGATGATGGTTGGCTATGCCGCGGTCGCATTTTCCACCGGCAAGGGTGTCATCTCTTTTGAGGGGCAGCCGGCGGCTCATGTTGATATTCTCTGGTCTGCCCTCGCCCTGGCTCTCGTCGGGCTTTGCGGTTGCTTGGCAGGAGGGTGTCCCGTTCGTCAATTGGTGATGACGGGAGAGGGCAATGGCGATGCGGCCATGGCCGTCATGGGGATTCTCTTTGGCGGTGCCTTGAGTCATGGATTGGGCCTTGCGTCCAGTGGCGCTGGCACGACACCCGCAGGAAGAACTGCCATCGTCATCGGATTGGTGCTGGCAGCAGGATACGGTTTCTGGAGATCCGGAGATTTGAAGAAGTAGGGAAGCAGGAGAGGGTCATCCCATGTTTTCAGGTTTGCTCTGGGCACTCTGTCTTTTGGGTCTTTCTTCCGGGACGGTTGGGGATCCCTCCAAGGGGTACACGATACCGGTGGTCGACCTCGCTTCTGAACCGGGAGTGATCACGGTGGACCGCGAAGCGGGCCAGTATCTCGGACATCCCACCGCAGTACTTCTGGAGGACGATCAGACGATTCTCTGTGTTTACCCGAAGGGGCATGGGAGAGGCTCCATCGTTTATCGCAAAAGCATGGACGGTGGAAAAACCTGGACCGATCGATTGCCCACTCCGGAGAATTGGAAGACTTCCAAAGAGGTTCCCACGATTCATCGCATGGTCGATCGCCAGGGAAAGAAACGATTGATCATGTGGTCCGGTCTTCACCCGGCAAGGTTGGCGGTCAGCGAAGATGACGGAGCCAACTGGTCCCCATTGAAACCGGTAGGAGATTGGGGTGGGATCGTCGTCATGGGTTCAGTCGCCGAGTTGGCGGATGGAACCCATGCTGCGTGGTTTCATGACGATGGCCGCTTCCTGATGAAGGAGCGGGGCCCCGCACGGTTTGATGTGTTCCAGACCCACTCCAGCGATGGGGGATTGACCTGGTCCAATCCGGTGGCCATCGCCCATTTACCGAATGTCCATCTATGCGAGCCCGGATTTGTCCGTTCTCCGGATGGGAAAACGCTGGCTCTGCTCTTGCGTGAAAACAGCCGCCGCAAAAATTCCTACGTCATTTTCAGCGAAAATGAAGGGAAGACCTGGTCAGAGCCGCGGCAGCTTCCCGCAGCGCTGACCGGCGACCGTCATACTGCGATTCACACCGGCGATGGTCGTCTCTTTATTTCATTCCGCGATACCACACTGGAGAGTTCCACCAAAGGTGACTGGGTCGCCTGGGTTGGGACCTGGGAAGACATCGTGGAGGGTCGGGAAGGGCAATATCGCGTCAGGATCATGGACAACCATGTCCGTGGCGATTGTGCCTATCCGGCGGTTCTTCAGCAGGCGGACGGGACGATTGTGACCATCACCTATGGCCATTGGACTCCGGGAGAATCACCGTGGATCGCCTGCCGCCGCATGACGATGAAAGATCTGGATCAGCGATTCGAAAAACTCCGCAAGGAATGAACTCACGATTTGTTCAGGTGTGAAGCCAGACGGGTCCCGCGTTTGAGGAAACGCTCGATGTCCGCGAATGAAAACAGCTCTTTCGCCGAGTTGAAATACAGCAGCGTATTCTTGGTAACTGCCCAGAAGATTCCCGGACGCGCTTCGAAAAACTCGAGGACCTGTGGAGTCATGAAATCCTCGATCAACTCGGGTTTCGACCCTTTGACCGAATACTTTCTGGAAAAGTCGGGGTGTGTCGGAAATGACACCGACTTTGAGCCGAACAGCTCTCCGAGTCCGTGAAGTACATTTCTTGGAGTGATGATCATTTCTGGAACGGATCGGTTCAGGGGAATAATTCCGACCGATTGTCGAACAGTGACTGCGGCATTTCCGGTGAAAATGATCGATTCCAGATTCAGGATCTGGACGGGGTGATCACGGTAGACACCGCTCGCCAGAGATTTTTTTGAATGACTGTGTAATTTCTGGATCGAAAGAATCGAGTTCAATTGCTCCGATTTTTCGGCGTCGATTTTGGTCGTGAACCGGAAGTTCAGTTTTTGTAAAGCTTCCCGTCGAGCATTGGTATTTGCCTGATTTTGCCGAGCCAGCACCTTGAAAATGACGACACACGCCAGAGCAATGGAAACAAAGAAGCTGCCAGTGATGATGACCCATTCAAATGAGCCCATGGCGTAGACCTTCTACTTTCGACATTGATAGGCGAAGGCAGGCGGCAGGTTTCTCCAGACCGTTTTGGTCTTGCTGATCTTTGAGAAGTGTTTTTCGAGTTCCTTGCGGAAGGCGCGAGCTTTGGGAAGCAGGTGAATCCCTCCGTAGGCAAAGGTCACAAAGTAACCTTTGGGTGAGAGCTTTTCCGAAACCTGATTCAGCACCTGTTCTTGCAGGGGGCCGGGGAATGCTGCCCAAGGCAATCCCGAGATGACGACATCCACCTCTTCCAGGTTTCTCTCCTGAAGCAGGGAGCCCAGATCGCCCGCATCCCCTTCGATAATTTCGGTCAACGTGGTCAGGTCACCGCTCTTCTGAAGCTCTTCAGCGAAGAGGGGGTTCTTTTCGATGGCCAGAAAGCGGCAGGGTTCAGGAATTCGCTTCATGATCTCGCGGGTGAAGACGCCGGTTCCAGGTCCCAGTTCGACCACGGTTTTGGCCTGGGTCAGTGAGATCCCATCGAGCATACGCGCAGCCAGTGCGGAGCCACTCGGAGCCACGGCTCCGATCAGCCCGGGGTTGGCCAGGTATTCACCCAGAAATTTGACTTTTGCAGAGAGCATCGAGTCCTTCTTTGGGAAAAGAAAATCAGTCAAATGGGTCCCGGATACCGTGAACCCAAGAGTCGATCATGCCACAGAACATGAAATTTGTCGAGGTCAGGACTCCTCCTGTATGGAGAGCATTCCGGGTGTAGACTCCTTTTCAGGAAAAAAAGGGCGGAATCGCCCGGATTGCGGAAATGAGGACGGCTTGAAACCATCAGTGGGCTGGATCGGGACAGGAGTCATGGGGAAGTCGATGGCTTCCCACCTGTTGGAGGCCGGATATACCGTGGGCATTTATACACGCACGGAAAGCAAGGCCAGAGATCTGCTGGATTCGGGGGCGCAATGGCATGACAGCCCCCGGGAACTGGCGGCCCAGCACGATGTCGTCATCTCCATCGTCGGTTACCCGGACGATGTCGAAGAGATCTTTACCGGCGACAGGGGAGTGCTTTCCGACACAAAAGAAAATCGAAAGTGCCGTCTCGCCATCGATATGACCACCAGTCAGCCTTCACTCGCACGCTCTCTTCACGAAAAGGGTGATGAGGCCGGTGTTACCTTTCTGGATGCTCCAGTCTCCGGCGGTGACGTGGGAGCACGCAATGGAACTCTCAGCATCATGGTGGGGGGCGATGAAGATGCCTTTCAGGAAGCCCTTCCCATCCTTGAAGTGTTGGGGGGAGAGATTCATCTGCAAGGTGGCCCGGGTGCCGGGCAGCATACGAAGATGGTCAATCAGACCATCATTGCCAGCACCATGATCGGCATGTGTGAGGGATTGGTCTACGCCAGAAAATCAGGGCTTGATCCTGCAAGGGTCTTGCAAAGCGTTTCCGGGGGAGCCGCAGGCTCCTGGTCGCTGACGAATCTGGCCCCGCGTATCCTTCGTGAGGATTTTGATCCCGGTTTTTTCGTCGAACACTTCGTCAAGGATATGGAGATCGCCCTTTCCGAGTGTGAATCGATGGGGATCCGATTACCCGGGCTCCAGCTGGCGAGAGACCTCTACGGGGAAGTGATGAAATCCGGGGGAGCAAAGATGGGAACCCAGGCACTTTACTCCGCTGTAGACCGACTCAGCGATCGATCCGCGGAATAGGGATCGGGCCGTGACGGAAAAAAGCTCCACTGCTTCTGAAGCACTCACAGCGGACCTCCAGATGGAGGCAGAAGAGATCCTGTCTGAAGTTCTGGAACGTTTTCCCAAATATCGGGATCGACTGGAGGGGACGACGGTTCGACTGAGTGGGCGTCTGACGAGCAGTGCGGGCAATGCCTGTCCCCAACGCCGACAGATCGGACTCAGTCTTCCCATCTTCAGTCTGAGCGAGAATCGCGGTGAGTATCGGAATACGGTTTTGCACGAACTGGCCCACATCATTGCCGGGCCTAAAGCACGTGCTCATGGATCAGAATGGAAATCGATTTTTCTCGAACTGGGCGGCAATGGAAAAAGAACCCATCAGATGCGGGCGAGGGGGCGTCACCGACGTCACCCGGTCCAGTGTGAGAAGTGCAACGAATCCCTTGAAGTCAGCACTCGACTGAGAAATTCCATCGCCAAGGGCAAGCGGGATTACCTGCATGTGGGATGTGGCGGCATTCTGATTTGCCACGAGGAAACTGATGCAGAGACTGGCGGAGACGGGGAGACCACAAAGCCAGCCACAGGCTGGATTGAGGAACTCTCCAAAAAGTGGCGTCAGGGAACTCTGTTCCGCTTCTTCAGCGATACCTAAAAGGGAAGGTCGTCGTCCTCTTTGGAGTCGTCTTTTTTCTTTTTGCGGGGTTTCGGAGTGCGCTTGGAGAAGTCGTGGGTCGACGGGTACTTTTTCCAGCGCTGGGCCATGGAAATCAATTCCACCGCATCGAGAGTCTTGTTTTTTCGATCGGATTCATCGAGATAACCACCGATAAAAACTTTCATGCGCTTCTTCAGCTTTGAACTCTTTACCCGCTCCACTTTAAGAACTTCCGTTCCCAGAGAAGTTCCCAGTCGATATCCGTCCACATCCCGTTCGCGTCCATTTTCCACCTGCTTCAGGGTTCCACTGACCCAGGTCAGGCCCTGTTCCTGAAGCTTCTCCGGCACGAAAGGGGGCTTCAGGGATCCGGTGACGACGGCATGAATCTGCACGAGCATCGGCGGGTATCGGGCTCCCCCGGACCCGTGCTGTTCAGCCTGTTTCTTGGCCAGAACATGAATCGTTGAACCGGGCTCCACGTCCTTGAGGGAAATGAGCGAGTGGAGGTCGATGACCGTTTCGTTGCTCAGTGTGACCTGAAGGGTGCCCTTCTTCCCTTTGACTTCGATGACCTGTTGGGCACCCTCGGCCTTGTTGATCTTCTGGATGGTTACCAGGCCCGAATAGGGCTTTTCTTCGGCGAAAACGGAGGCGGAACTCGCTCCGATACACAGAGCGAGAGTGATCCCGAGCCATAGAAATCCCATGAAGAATCGGGTCATTAGAAGAGTCCCTGGGGCAGGCCCTGATCATCAAGGTCAATGGTCAGCAGGGCCGGCTTCGATCCGAGACCCGGCATCGTCATGATGTCACCGGTCAGGGCGTAAAGGAAACCTGCTCCTGCAGAGAGTCGGACATCCCGGACCGTCATGCGGAAGTTGTCCGGTGCTCCGATCTTCTTGGGGTCATCGCTGAAGGAGTACTGGGTTTTTGCCATGCAAACGGGCAGGTGACCGAGTCCCAACTTTTCATATTTTTTCATCGCCTTGCGGGCAGCGGGTTTGAAGTCGACTCCATCGGCTCGATAAATTTCAGTACAGACCTTCTGGATCTTTTCCCTGATCGGCATCTCATCCGGGTAAAGGGTGGAGAAGTTTGCGGGGACCTCCTCACAGGCGCGAACCACTGCCTCGGCAAGAGCGGCACCCCCTTCACCACCACGGGCATGAACGTCCGAGACCACAGCATCAAAGGCTCCGCATTCCTTGGCCAGTTCGATCACTGCGGCAACTTCCGCATCGGAATCTGTGGGGAAGCGGTTGAGGGCAACGACCACGGGAACGCCAAACTTGCCCACATTTTCGATGTGGCGGCGAAGGTTTCCGATGCCTTCTTCGATGGCAGAGACGTCTTCCTTGAGCATCTCCTCAGGGAGGGGCTTGCCCGGAATGACCTTGAAACGACCACTGTGGACCTTCAAAGCACGGATGGTTGCCACGACAACTGCGGCATCCGGCTTCAGGCCACTGACCCGGCATTTGATGTTGAAGAACTTCTCTGCCCCCATATCTGCGCCAAAACCACTCTCAGTCACGACGTAATCACACAGTTTGAGAGCGATACGGTCCGCCACGATGGAGGAGTTGCCGTGGGCAATATTGGCAAAGGGACCTGTGTGTACGAAACAACCGGTCCCTTCGAGAGTCTGCATGAATGTCGGGTGGATCGCATCCTTGAGAACCACTGCCATCGCTCCTGCAGCTCCAAGATCTTCTGCGGTGACAGGATCTCCTGCACTGTTGCTGGCCACGATGATGCTGCCAAGGCGTTTTCTCAAATCGGCGGCATCTCTGGAGAGGCCCAAAATTGCCATGACTTCACTGGCGCTGGTGATGTCAAAACCGGTTTCTCTGGGAACTCCATTTTTGGATCCACCGAGTCCTGTGATGACCTGACGCAGGGTTCGATCGTTGACATCGAGACAACGACGCCAAGTCACTGTGGCAGGGTCGATATCGCAGGGGTTACCCATCAAGAGGGAGGTGTCCACCCAGGCTGCGAGAAGGTTGTTGGCCAGGCCCACTGCATGTGTATCTCCGGTCAGGTGAAGGTTGAAGTCCTCCATGGGGATGACCTGGCTGTGACCTCCTCCAGCAGCTCCGCCCTTGATTCCGAAAACAGGGCCCATGGATGGCTGACGAATCGTTGAGACCGCTTTTTTGCCAATGTGATTCAGGCCGAGTCCGAGACCGATGGTGGTGACAGTCTTGCCCTCTCCCAACGGAGTCGGATTGATGGCGGTGACGTCGACATACTTGCCATCGGGGCGATCAGAAAGTCGATCGAGAATCGACAGGGGCACCTTGGCCATGAAACGGCCATGGGGGGTCAACTCGGATTCTTCGATTCCGTAATTTGCTGCGATCTCCCGGATGTCCTTCAGGGGGACAGAGCGGGCGATTTCGAGGTCGGAAGATGGGGATTTATCAGCCACCGTAGACTCCTTTTTGAGAAAAGATCAACCACTGAAAGTAGCCGAGAGGCCCTTCAGGATCAACTTTGGCTTCAGGAGGGCCACTGAGGCCATTTTGTGGGATCAGCGACTGCGAACGAGGATCTCTTTGTCGATCCCCAAGCCGGATCTCACTTCATCCACCTCGGAGATAAAGCGACGGGCATCCTGGGGGTAACCGGCGGTCGGTTTCAGCTCCGGAAGGTGTTCTGCCCACCAGCGATTCAACAGAACCATGTGCAATTCACGGAGGTATTTGGCGGTCATGGAGGCCAGTGCAGTACAGAAACTGTGATCTTCACATTCCTTGCGGAAGTGAACTTCAAGAGTCTTGCCTGCGGGATTGTCCGCCCTGTAGGACTGGGCATCCTTGTTTTGCTCGAGAATCTTGAATTGGCAGCCGGGAAAGAGGGGGTAGAGGAATGGACCATACCTCTCTCTTCCACCCAGCCGGTCGGTCCATACCTCAATGCTGTGGCGATCCTCAATCATCCACAGCCAATGCAGGAAGCGACCCATCGCCCAGGCATCGACGGCGCCTTTGCTGCCACGGGAACTCACTTCGGAATTGAATTCCTGAACCTCCAGAGGGATCGCACGCACTTCGCCGACCTCCATTCCCGCCGCCTCGAGTCCCCGTTCAAGCTTCCGGCTCTTGCCCGACAAATCGATCGGTTCGGCGGAAAAGGGAAGGGGCAAATCCTGATTCTGGTACCAGGGGTAAAGATCCAGGTAGTCGGATCGGCCCGCGGTCAGATGGTCGATGAGTTCGCGGAATGTCTTGGGACTTTCTCCCCGGTCGATGGTGACAAAGGCGAGGACTGCTTCCTCCAGCCGAGTGAGATCTCCTTTGCCGGGTCGGTGCAATTTTTTTGAATCTGCAACAGAGATGATGCCCTTTTCCCTGCGACCTGCCCTGCCGAGATTCGGCACCAGATCCCATGGAGCACTGGGCGACGTTCCTTTTATTGCTTTCAGCGAAACGAATCCGATCACCATGGGCCCAAGCCAGGGGCCATATCCCGCCTCATCGAGACCTGCGATCCAGTGGTTCTTGTCCGTCGAAGTCATGCGGTTTCTCCCGTCGATCCGGAACCCTGAAGCCATGGCGGGGTGTCTCCGAAGGTGAGCCACTTGCGACGGATTTCTGACAAAACGATGCCGCAAGAGGTCGCAACATTGTGTGAATGCTTCGAACCAAACATCGGAATTTCCACGCTGCCGTCGCACAGGAAGAGCACCTGCTCATCCACACCCACCACTTCGTGTCCCAGAACGATGGCGAGGGGGTGCGGGAATTCCTGATCGTAGGCACTGTTGGAATCGCGAGTCTGTTCGAGTGCGAGAACGGTATAGCCATCGTTTTGAAGTTTGCGTACCGCGACCGCCGGGTCCTCCATTTGATGCCACTGAATCGTCTCTTCCGCTCCGAGGGAAATTTTCGCGATCTCAGGTCGGGGTGGAGTCGGAGTAATTCCGCACAGGTAAATCTCTTTCACCCCAAAGCCATCCGCGGCCCGAAAGATGGCGCCGACGTTGGTCAGACTGCGAATATTGTCGAGAATGAGAACCAGATCTGGCCGGGGGCGCTGTTCTCTGGAATCCGCATCTGCCCGGTGTTGGTCGAGGCGTCGTTTGCGGCTCAAGGCTCTCTCCTTTGTGGGAACGGGATTCAATATCAGGGTTGTCTCTGGGTCAGTGGGTCACGGTAACCGGAGAGGGGCGGGTCATCGATCCCCGAAAAGCGTGTTAGAGGGACCGCATGCTTCAGTTAGGATGATCGATCAGTGGTATTTGACCTTTGTTGCCAGACAAGTGAACTTTTCGGGCATCAGGCCCTCATTCAGGAAACGGGAATTTTCGATGTTTGAACCTCCTCTGTTGAATGCTGCAGAGCAAAGAGTCATGGGCGTGCTGATCGAGAAGTCTCTCGCCACACCCCAGTATTACCCCTTGACCCTGAATCAGGTGGTGACCGCCTGTAATCAGAAATCGAATCGGGATCCGGTGATGTCGCTGATGGAAGACGAAGTCGAAGGAGTCCTGAACACGCTTGCGAATCGTGGACTGGCGACACAGGTCTTTGCCTCCGGTTCAAGGACGGGGAAGTACCGTCAGGAACTGACGGGGATGCTCGAATTGAATGGGCAGGAAATGGCGGTTCTCGCCGAGTTTCTTCTCAGAGGTGCGCAAACGGTCGGGGAGCTGCGCACTCGTGCCTCAAGAATGAAAGCCATCCCCGACATGGCAGCACTGAATGAAGTCTTGCAGGGGCTTGCGGGTAAAGATCAACCGTTGGCTCGTCGTCTGACACCACCGGGAATTCAACGGGGAGTTCGCTGGGGCCATCTTTTACAGGATCCTTCGATGCTCGATGCAGTGGTTGAAAATGCCCCAGAACCTTCACCCACCTCCACTTCAACTTCTGCACCCCCCCCGAATCCTTCAGCGGATCGGTTGAGCCAGTTGGAAGAAAAACTGGAGGCTCTCGAAAAAAGGATCGCCCAACTCGAGAACTCGCAGCGACCTTGAAGACCCAAAGCCAGGAGGCTGTCATGGATTCCGGACACATTAAAAATGCAGTGGTGGGTTTTCTGCTGCTTGTCGTTACATGGGGGTTGCCCTCCATGGTGGGCTCACAGGAACCCAGATCCGGGACGATCACATCCGTCACGGTTTACCCGGGGATCGCCAATGTGGAGCGAACCGTGGCGTTACCAGAAGGTGAACCCGGGCAGCGTTTGTTGCAACTGGGACCTCTGCCTTCAAGTTTGAGGGAATCCACGATTCGTGTGACTGCTGAGGGTGAAGTACAGGTCTTGTCCGTCAAGGTTCGTCGATCGAGTGGAGATCCTGTAGAGCCTCAAAGTTTGAAGGATCTTCGTGGTCAAATCGCGGAAGCAAAAAAGTCCCTTCTTGCACTTCAACGTCAAGATGAAACGCTTGCGGCTCATCAAGCCCGTTATGAAGGACTGGTCCCGGAGAAACCGGGCTCTTCAGTGAACAGTCCATTGTCAAAAGAAGCATGGCAAGGGTTGGCCGAACTGATTCTCAGCGGAATGAAAAACGCAACAGATCAGAGAATCCTGTTGGCACCGAAAATTCTTGTTGCCAAAACCACACTGGAGAAACTTGAGCAGGAGTTGGCAACCTATGAAGTCAACTCCGGGCGAAACAAGGCCGTGATTGAGATTGAATCATTGGATCTCTCCGGAAAGGGTGGCGTCTTCAGAGTGGAGTACCAAGTCACTGGTGCAATCTGGAAACCCATTTATCAAGTCCACGTTCAGGAGGAGACAGATCAGATCCAGCTGAAAAGTTATGCAGAGGTTTATCAGTGGACCGGAGAAGATTGGCCCGCAGTTCCGATGTTCTTCTCGACCAGCCTTCCTGAGTCCGGTGCGGAGCCTGGAAGTCTTTCGGCATTGAAAATTGAAAGACCCCGATTTTTTCAGCCGGAGCCGGTCATGAGCCGCAAGTCCAAACCTCTTGCGAATAACGGTGTCGATTACAAAGAGTCTCCAAGGAGAAGGACTGAACAACTGCAGCGGGGGCGTATCCCCGAGCAACCTCCGGTTCTCGGTGGATTGTCTTTCGACAGGGGCAAGGTTTTCTTCTATGAAGGGGAAGACAAAGCGGGCGCAGTGGATGGGTTGGATGATCGCGGATTCCTGACGGTATTCGAGGCGATTCATGCAGAGCAGGTGAAATCCACCGGGTCACCACACAGACGCCTTTATTCCATCGATACACTTCCCTTCAAGGCGGTTCACCGGTGTATTCCGGAATTGGAGACCGCCGTCTTTCGCCGATTGTTGCTTTCCCTGAATGGGGAAGAGCCACTGTTGGCAGGAGAGGTTTCAGTTTTTGCCGGTCGAGATTATCTGGGAATGACCCGGATCGAGAACACAGTTGCTCCGGGTGAAGAATGGGCGCTGGACCTCGGAACGATGGACCAGATCGTTGTGAGCCGAAACACTGTGGAGTCAGAAGAAACCAGGGGATTACTGAGCAGGCTGACAGAGTATCGCACTGAGACGAGACTGAAGTTGGAGAACTACAGTGATTCTGCGGAGACTATTGAGATTCTGGAAAGAATCCCTGTCAGTGATGAGGAATCCGTTTCCATTGAGATCGATAAATCAAAAACGGAACCAGCCCCGGAAAATCAGAAACCCGTAGACGGAATATTGCGCTGGAGCGTGACTGTCGAACCGGGAAAATCCCGCGAGCTGCGTCTGATTTGGACGATGCAGATTCCCAAAGACAAGATTCTGTTACGCCGGCAAGCCCCTGAGAGATTGGGGGGTGAATAATGTCTTTTCATACGCTCCAGAGTCGCTTTTCGGGGTTCCTTCTGAAAACCATTCTCATGACTTCGCTGACCACCGGGTTTTCTGCGGTCACCACGGCACAGGAGGATTCTTCCGTTGACATCGACAAACCGCATGCGGTCACTGTCTTTGAAAACAGGGCAAGGGTGACACGTCAACGAAGCCTCGATTTGACCGCAGGTCTTCATCAGGTGATTTTTCGTAAACTCCCGGCGGAGTTGAATCCAAACAGTTTGAGAGCCATGGTTGCCGGGGGGGCAAAGGAAAAGTCCCTCATTCTTGGTGTGCAACTCGAAGAAGAGTTTCCGCTGGAGGTTAATCATGCGCAGGAAGCGGAGCTTTTGGAGAAGTTGGAGAAGGTCGGTGAACGCCTGAGTGTGAATCAGGGGAAGAGAGAGATTGCTGATCTGCGAAATCGTGTTCTGAAGCGTTATTCAGAGATTCTTCGAGTCGTCGTCTCAGCTCCCGCCGGTGACCCCCAGCGCCCCCTGTGGAATTTGCAGGAAGTCAGTGAGATCCAGCAGTGGCTCTTCACCAATGAGGTGGAAAACGCTGAAGAATCCGATTTGCTTCAAAGGGAGCGTGAGTCCCTGCAGCGTGAGCGAAATGATCTGTTGGCTGATCTCAGGCGATATCAAAGTGATGCCAGAAGAAGTTACTGGATTGCTTCAGTGACCTGCCAGGTGTTGGAGGATTGTGCCCTCGATTTGAACCTTTCCTATGATGTGCCATCAGCACGGTGGAAACCGGTTCATGAAGCCCGGTTGAACGATTCAACCGGGAAGGTGACATGGAAACAGGGCGCACAAGTGACCCAGTCTTCGGGGGAAGACTGGTCCGCTGTGGAGTTGACACTTTCCACTTTGCGGTCGTCGCTGGGACTGAGTGTGGGCCAGTTGATTCCCATTGAAGTCTCACTGGCTGAAAGACTGGCAGACACGGATGCAAGAGTGCTCTCAGCACCCGCAGATGCTTCTGTAGACTCCGAATCATTCCAGGGGAGAAGTGGAGAGGCCTTCGATGATTCTCGAAGTGCAGATCCCTCCGGTTGGGCAGCCCCGGTGATGGAAACCGGATTTGGTGGGGTCGTTTCCTTCCGTATCCAAACCCTGTCCGACGTGCCTTCGGATGGAAGCGCACACGCTGTCGAAATCCAGTCCTGGGAAGCAGAGGCGGAACTCTCCTATGAAGCAATTCCCTCATTGGGGGCAGGTGTTTATCGAAAGGCCCAATTGATTCAACCCGGGCCCGGTCTATTGCTCAAAGGTGAAGTCCAGTGCTTCCGATCCGGGACCTATGTGGGATTGGGAAATGTGGAGACCACCGCTGCCGGTCAGAAGTTCGTCCAGTTCTTTGGTCTGGAGGGGCGTCTCAAGCTGCATGTGCAGAATTTGGGAGAGTTCCGATCGCCATCGGGGTCTGCCTTTTCCCGGCCCCGACTTGAGAAAAAATCATTGTTTGCAGTGACCTCGTACCTTGATAGGCCCGTCACCCTTGAGTTGGTTTCCAGGATTCCGGTCAGTCTGGTGGAAGAGTTGGAAATAGGACTGGGGGAGGCAACGGAACCCAAACCGGAGGTCAGTCGTGATGGGATCTGTCGCTGGAATCTTCAGATTCCTGCTGGAGTGCGCAAAGAAGTGATTTTCCATTGGATCGCGACAGCGGACAAGGACAGTGGCGACCTGCTGGATTTGCTGAAATGAGCATCGAGGAGAAGATTCGCTCTTTTCTGGAGTCAGAAGGGAGGGAAAAGAAACAGATTCTCAAAGAGTTGTTGAAGGAATCTCTTACTCAGGAGCAGGTGAAATCACTGGCACCGGCGATTCGGGATCCGAGTCCCAGAGTGAGTACCCGGATCACTTCCCTGTTGGCCCGCTGGCAAATGGTGGATTTGTTTGAAGAACAACTCAGGAGTTTGAAACCGGGAAAGCAATCCTTACTGAGAAACCACTTCAGCAAGATTTCACAAAAGGCGAAGGAAGCCTGAGAAGTCAGTTTGATCAGGCGAGGAACAGATTCCAGGAATCAAAGACCACGGTCTTCGGTTCCGCCATTCTCCTCACCGCGATGTTCTTCGAATTCATCTGGGCTGATCTCTTCCATCAAGACTGCTTCCACGTCTGCAGTTCCGAGGATTTCAGTTCTGTTGAAGACCACTTCCCAGGTGTAGCGACCCGGTTCGGGGAATTCCATGGGTGGGAGTTCGAAGATGCACTCGTGATGTTCCCGCCGGTCGTCGTGGTAGATTTCAAACTCTGGACTCTCTTCAAGAATCATGTCATCGACGAGTCTTTTGAATCGGAAAGAAATTTTGTGCAGTCCGGAGAAATCGCTCAGATTGATGTAGAGAGTGGCCGGTGCATATTCTGCCGGAAACTCTGCCAAGCGAACCTTGTTGAAGGTTCCTGCAAGTACGCACTTGGTTGAGTCGTCATCCTTGTAGACTCGATCACACAGAAGAATGGCCTGCACAAGGGGTACGAGGGGTTTCGTCAAGAAGTCCTTCTTCCGGTGGCATGTCTCAAAACACAGAATCACGGTCTCAGTCGGGTGCCTGTGATGAATCAATCGTACCAAGAATCGCGGATGTCCCGAAGTGTTCCATACCAAATTACTGTGATCAGCCCGGTGTATCCACCCCGGGAAATGGCGTAACCCGCTCTCCTTGACCCTGATGGAGCAGGGTCTCATTATGGAAAACGCCGTATACCCCGTTGCAGGTTCCCCATTACCGGGAGCCCGAGTGGGGAGAAACAGGAGGGGCTACTGTGAGAGTGGTATCAGTCAGGGAAACAGCCTGGTTGAACGCTGCCCCCGAAAAGGTTTGGTCACACCTGACAGATCTGGCCTCATGGCAAGATTGGTGTCATGCGGTGAAGGTTTCCGGTCAGGGAAATCTGCGGGACCTGACTCCGGGAATCCGCTGGAAACTGGATTGGGAACTCAGGCCCCCTGCTCCTCTCCGTGGCGGAACGATCGCATTGCTAAAAGACCCTGAAGAAGTTCGCTTCCGAAAGGTCGGTCAAATCCTGAATCTCAGCCATCTCCTGAATCAAAAGGGGCGTGAATGGTCCTCTGTCAGAAATGATCCGGGGAACAGCAATGGTGAGTCCGGGAAGGATTGCTACCAGTTGGTCTGGACTTCAGGCTGGGGGCCTTTGAGAAGTGATGCTTGTATCAGTCTGGGGCATGATGCTTCAGGAACATGGGTGGAATTTTTGGTCAGTTGGCAGGGGTGGAGTGCCTGGCTCGCGGGTTTGGGTCACGGCAAAACACTCTCCTTGTGTGCCGAATGCCAGAGGAAGTGGCTTGCAGATTTGCAAGTCAGTATGGAACAGATTGGAAGCTACGGATGAGTGCCCCAATGACACCTCTGAGAACACTCTGGTATATGGGTGCCAAAACCCGATTGTGTGAAGAATTTATCGACGGTGCTGTCAGGGATCTGGTCTCTCCGGGTGCGACGATACTGGACGCATGTTCCGGAACTGGTGCGGTGGGGCGCTGGTTTGCAGGGGACTATCGTGTTCTGGCCAATGATGCCCAGGAGTTTTCCTCGGTGATAGCCCGGGCCCATTTGGAAGTCTCCGAAGACTGGGCAAGGGAACTGGACCGACTTGAGCCGGAATCAGATCTGGCTGAAGCCAGAGGCCGTAATGCTGACGCCCTTGAAAGTCTTTACGCCGAATCCCTGACCCGAGAATCGGAACTGCTCGACCAACTGCTCACAACAGATCCGATAGAGGGCGCGCTTTTGACAGAATATCGCCGATTCTGTTCCCTCGTCCCGGTGCCATTTCAGAGTCCGCAAAATGATCTTCAGGACGATCCTTACGCAACGATTCGGCCACTCCTTCCCGAATTTTTGAGTGAGAGACGGAGGACAAGAGAGTCGACTCCAGCGATGATGTGCGTCGCCTACTGGGGGCAGGTATATTTTGGAATCAAGCAGGCCATCGCCATCGATTCTATTCGCCAGGCGATCAATGAGATCCCGACAGAATCGGAATTCTCTCAGGAGAAAAAATCCATCTACCTGGCAGCCTTGCTTCACGCCGTTTCCGTGAGTACCTCGGGAACCAGTCACTTTGCACAGCCCCGGTCTGTAGAGAAGGACAAGGAACTGGTGGCAGTCGCAAAAAGAAGATCTATCGACATCGAAGAGCAGTTCGAACTGGCACTGGATGCCATTCGCCGGGAAGTTCTGGAGCGACCAAGATTATCCGGTAACAGAGTTTTCTGCTCCGACGTCCTCGAGTTGTTGGGAGAAGACAGTCTTCTGGATTCTGAAAAGGTCGATCTCGTCTACCTTGATCCTCCCTATACCTCAGACAACTACAGTCGCTTCTATCATGTACTGGAAACGCTCGCCCGATACGATTATCCGGAACTCCAATGCAGGGGCGATGAACTGACCAAGGGAAGATATCCAATTCGGGAGACCCGCTTCACTTCTGATTTTTGTAGCGGATCGCAAGTCGAAGAAGCATTTCGAAAAGTCGCCAAAGGTTGTGTCAGTCGAGGAGCAAGCCTGTTGATCTCCTACTCAGGGGATACCGGCTTGCTGACAAAAAAATGGACTCGCGAAGGACATTCACAACCAGTTGCCCAAATGCGCGATCTCCTGTTGGAGTACTTCAATACTGTCGAAGTCCGAGAGCAAAAGTTAATGCACTCTGGGCAAGGAGATACCAACAAAGCAGTGCAGGAACTTCTCCTGCTTTGTGAGGTCTAGACTTTGCGCTGGCTGGGTAACAAAGGCCCTCTTCTCGCTGAAATCCACGCTGCGGCCCTGAAGGCAGGATTCAAGGGTGGGACAGTCTGCGATCTCTTTGCGGGGAGTGGTTCTGTAGGACGGTTTTTTCGTGCCCAAGGCTGCAGGGTATTGTCGACAGACTTAATGAATTGCTCTCATGTTTTTCAGAAGGCGTATCTTGAATCGGAAGGACCACCCCGATTTGAGGGATTGAAACAGTATTGGGAGCAACTTTCTCCGGCTCCTCAAGCGAGACTCGCAAACCTTGAAGAGAAAACAGGGGAATCCTGGATTCCCTTCTTGAAGCTGGTTCGATATTTGGAGGAGAGTCTTCCTGCTGAAGAAGGATTGCTTTTCCGTCAATTTTCCAGTGGGGGAGAAGCCAAAAGGAATTACCTCTCCCCGGAAAATGCGGCACGACTCGACGGAATACTGAATCAACTGCGAGCGTGGCGAGTCTCCGCTTCCCTGACTGAAAACGAGTTATGCATCCTTCTTGCAAGTTGCATCGATGCTGCGGACAGGGTTGCCAATATTTCGGGCACTTACGGTGCATATCTCAAAAAAATGCAGGGAAGTGCCATGCGCTCTCTGGAGTTGCGTTTACCGGCACTCGTAACAGGCCCAGTTGGAGTGGCTCACCGGGAAGATGCGATGGAGTGGATCTCCTCAGTCGAGTGCGAGTTGCTCTACGTTGATCCACCCTATAACCAGCGTCAGTATCCGGCTAATTACCACCTTCCCGAAATCATTTCTCTTTTGCCCCATGAAGATTCAGACCAACGGCTCGAGGATTCCATTTATGGAAAAACGGGACTGATTCCTTGGAAAGACAAGGCTTCTCCGCTTTGCAGTCGAAGGGGGGAAGAGTGCTTCCGTTCAATGCGTCAAATGCTGAAAGAAGCGAAGGCTGACATTATCGTCTTCTCCTATAGCGAAGAAGGCATTTTGAATCGATCCGAGTTGGAGCAAATTCTTCAGGAATGGTCAGGAACCGGTAACTCCTCATCGATATCACTTCTGGAAATTCCTTACCGAAGATTTCGGAGTGATACACAAAAATCACAGGAGCAGGGGGAGCAAAAAAGAACCTTCCGTCCGGCTCCTGGAAGGTCCGCGGATGAAGTTCATGAATGGCTTTTTGTTGCCACACGAGCAAGAAGTGAGGCTGCCGTGGTAGATCCGTCATGAATATCCGTATTCTTGAATCTGTGGCTTTCTTCTATGCCGCTTTGGCAGTGATTTGCGCAGCGATGGGCGCACACCTGTTGAAGGACCAGTGGCACGATGCAGATGCTCCCAGGCAGTTTGCGACTGCAACGCGGATTCTGTTTTGGCATTCGATAGGGATCTGGATTTGTTCCTCAGCGACCCCGGCCATGCGTTTTCAGGGTGTTCTGATGGCCGTATCTACTGCGGTTTTTTGTGGAGCGGTATACATGCTGGCTCTGGGGGGGGCATCATTCTGGGGAGCGGTGGCTCCCGTCGGCGGATTTGGAATGATCGTGAGTTGGTTGAGTATGGCGGTATCCAGATTCAGGCTCAAATCCCGCTAATTTCCTATAAGTCGTTACAGATACGTATCTTGTGGGTGCTGAAGCAGTCTCGGACGGGTTGATCTGATTTTTGCATAGGCTGTCGCACCGCTACTTAACACCGGATACATTAGGAACATGTGACAGGGAATACCATATTTAAAGTTCTGGTTCGAGCGGCCAAGGCGAGGAACCCAGAACTTATTATTTTGTGCCAAACTTATATAGGAACTCTCGGTGGGGAACCTTAAGCGCCTGACTTTCTGGATACAGTACTTATCGGATTGCGTACAGGATCGGTTGTTTCCGAGAACGCATGAAGTAAGTCCGCGATTTCTTCAGAGCCAATCATTACAGGTTCTGTTGATCCTTATGGCTACAATTGTATTCGCTCCCAGTTCTGACTCGCTGTTTGCTTCTGCACTGACTCTTCAAAAGTCGGGCAACGGGCCATCTGCGAGTTCTCTCTCTTCCGCAGCCCTTGCAGATGCCACTCTCCATTTGGGGGAGGCTACGGCAGCAACTCTTGAGTTGGAATGGCTTCGGGAGGTACCGGGCAGGGGTGTTGTGCTGGCATGGTCCCAGTCCCTTGGCGGGGTTCCGGTACGTGAGTCTGTTGGAAGAATGTGGATGGTCCAGGCAGACGATGGTCGCTGGTTCTGTCAGTACAGAGCATTTGTCGGAGTGGAATGGCAAGCTGCTCATTCGGAATCGGACCTCTATTCTGCAGATCTTCTCGACCCCGACGCTGATTTCCCTGAACGCAAATGGAGCGTACCCAAACTGGAGTATATCCGCGGTGAGGGTAAGCATGCTGAGCTGGCATGGGTATTTTATGGAAGCTCTCTCGATGAAAGTCTCCACAGTACTTTAAGAGTCGACTATTCCGCATTGAGTGGGCAAAGAATCGCTGTTGAGGAGATCGTTTGCTCGTTGGATGTCAGTGGTTCGATCTTTGCCGAGCGGACTTCTGGAACTGGACCTCAAGGAAGTGCAGGTACCAGTATTCAATCGATCAGCGGAGTCCGGCTGACTGGTGGCGGAGCCACGACCCATGCGAATGTGAATGGTGATTACTCCCTGAGTTCTTCCCAAAGCAGTTTCACCGTACTGGCGGAGCTGGAGGGTGAATGGGGAGGGGTCAGCAGTCAGATCGCTTCAGCCATGACTGTTTCTGAACAAGCTTCAGGACCGAATCTGGATCTGATTTTTGACGGCGGCGGAGATCCCAACCTGATCGCCCAATTGAACGCTTTTCACTACGTTGATCAGGGGTATCGACTCTTTATGGAATCTGCTGGCGGCTTCCCCGCAATGTCATCACCAGTCAATGCGACGACGGGGATGTCCGGAACTTGCAATGCATATTACGACCCATCCCAACAACTTCTGCGTTTTCTGCGTGCGGGTGGAGGTTGTGTCGACAGCGCTTATTCGAGTGTTGTTTTGCACGAGTTCGGGCACCACGTCGTCAACTCCCTGAATTTGTCTCAAGGAGCATTTGGTGAAGGATACGGCGATGCCCTGGCAATCGTGTATCTCCAGGATGGAATCATCGGCAGGGACTTTGCCGGATCTGGAAATCATGTTCGCAATGTTTCCGGTTCTTCTGTGACCGTTCCCTGTGGATCCAGTATCCATTTCTGTGGTCAGGCCCTCGGCAAGTTCTGGTTTAATTTGGGGAATAATCTGAGAACCGATTTGGGTGCGACAGTGGGCCAACAGGTACTGGAGCAACTCTTTGTCGATTGGTCTGCCCTGACCATGGGTGGAATTAATGGATATCCAATTCGCGATGAGATGATTCTGGAAGTCTTGACAGCAGATGACGATGACGGAGATCTGAACAATGGATCTCCTCACTGGAATCAAATCTGTGCGGCAGCGGATGCCGGTGGATTGGCCTGCCCAGATTTGGCCACACTGATACTGACACTCGTTGAAGGCCCCGCTGACCTGATGCCACCTCAAGTCGATTATCCGGTGGTGATCAACTGGCAGACAATTTCATCTACCCCGGCTGCGGGAGAATCAGAGATTCGATATCGTGAGGAAGGAAGCTCGATTTGGAACACCAGTCCACTTCAGGCTGCTCCCAACTCACGTTTGGAGGGGGTCATTCCTCCCCAAACCTGCCTGACTTCGCTCGAGTGGTACATCAGGGTTCCTGATCAGGGTGGATTTGTTACCCAATACCCTGCGTTGGGACCGAATCAGCCTCTCTCCACTCTGGTCGCCACTTCAACCGCGCTTGCACAGGAGGAGTCATTGGGGACCGATCCTGGCTGGAGCACTTCTCTACCATCGGATACTGCATTGGTTGGAAGATGGGAGTGGGGAGTACCGGTGGGAACAGCCGCCCAGCCATCCTCTGGAGTGCCTTCCACCAATGGTGATTCAGCCGGGTATTTCACCGGGCTGGGAGAGCCTGGAGGATCGCTTGGTGCAGAGGACATCGATTTTGGTGACACCACCCTGACGACGGACGCATTTGCACTGGACCCAGCGGTCCGTCAGGAAATCAGTTATTGGCGCTGGTTCTGTAACAACGCCTCTGCCAGTACTCCGGATGACTTTTTGACAGTTTCAAGAAGCCTCGATGGAGGCAGCACATGGGAAGTGATTGAGGAAATTGGCCCAGGGCATCCACAGGCGGGTGGTGGCTGGTTCCAAAATTCATTCACTGTGGAGCCCGGTAGTTCCTCAACCGATTCTGTAAGATTGCGTTTCCACACCGGCGATCTGGGTGGGGGCAGTATCGTCGAAGCGGGGGTCGATCTGATTGAGATCCGGGTATTGGAGTGTGACAACACAGGGCCACCGCCTCCTCCGGTCAACAGTGATTACATCCCTTCCGATTGTAATGCGGATGGTTCAAATGATCTCAGCGATGCAGTGCAGTTGTTGGAAGTCCTGTTCGGTGCGGCCAGCAACTTTGTGTGCCAGGACGCATGTGATTCAGATGACAACGGAAGGGTGGATGTCGGGGATGCGATTCTGATGCTCTCTTCACTCTTCGGCGGTGGAGGGGTTCCAGTGGGTGGACCTTGTGGTCCAGACCTCACCTTCGATGCACTGGATTGTCAGTTATTCCCTGTTTGTCCCTGAGGGCAGAATGTGCCCGCTCCAAACTGGTGACCTGTTCCCAACTCTCGAGATGATGTTGGTATCACTGGACTATCCGCCCCTATATGATGCCATTTGGTGCACGAATTGAATTTTACACCGAAAGAGTGGACTTCTTTCTCTGTTGAATTTGGGTTCTGCAGTCGGACTTGCTGAGCTTCTGGCCCAATAAGATCGATCCCGGCAGACCCTGTTCACATGGTTGAGGCTCACTTCAGATTTACCTCCCTGTGCACCTTTGTGTTGGTTGTGACTTTAACCTGTTCTGACACAGCGAGGCGGGGGGATGGCAGTATGACGGATCGAATTGGATCCTTTAATTTCAAACCGATGGTGAAATCCACACTGTGGATGTGCCTTCTATTCGCAGTTTTCCTGACTGTAAGTGGGGCAATTCCACTTCAGGGTCAGGTCCCTGCCGAAGGAGACTGGAGCCAGCGTCCTCACGCAGAAGAGGTGGATAATGCCCTGAGAGGATTCCTCCAGTTGCATCCTGAGGTCATGGCCGAAAGGGATGAATGGGGTCGAACCTATCTCTTCGGTGCTCCTTTTGCCTGGGGTACAACCGATGAAGAGTTGATCGATCGATTTCTTCGTGATCACTCCGCAGCGCTGGGTTTGTTTCCGTCTGATCTGGAACTTCTCTTTGCCTCAGATCTTCCCACTCGTGACGCTACCGTTTTGGCCTACAGGCAGATCATCGATGGAATCCCGGTGGAAAATTCGGCGATCCGGTTTTTGACCCGACCTGATTCTGTCACCGGAGAAAGGTCGCTGGTGTACGCGGCTGCCCATATCTCTCTGGAGCCTGTCAGTGGTTACGCTGAAGTCTTGCTGACTCCCGAAGAGGCTTTGCGTATGGCCCGGGATCAGTGGACCGGATCTTCGGAGTTGAAGTGGCAAGAGCCCCGATTGCTGATCGAGCCGAGCGCTTCCCGAAAAGATGAGGGCCGCAAGGTGTACCGAATTGTGGCTACGGGTCTTCGACCGGAGCAGGCGGAGGACTGGGCGATCAGTGTCGACCCGGAAACCGGGCTGATTCTTGAAGTCAAAACCCAAATCCTCCATGCGGATGTGGAGGGGACGGTCACCGCCCAGATCACCCCGGGACTGGAGCCGGATACCGCTTCGAACCCACCGCAATCCACGCCTCTCCAGGGGCTCAACGTGGGAATCAGTGGCGGTGCGAGTGCTGTCTCACAGACGGATGGATCCTTTGTGATCCCCCATGGCGGTGTTGATCCAGTTCAGGTTCTCGCCAATCTGACTGGAACATGGTGCTCGGTCATTAATGTGAGCGGAGCGAACCTTTCCGCAGCACTGAACGTGACTCCTCCAGGTCCAGCCAATTTGGTGATGAACCCTGTCTACGATCCACTGACCGTCGCAGAGTGTAATGCTTACCATTACACGCACGTGACTCATGATTTCATTCGTTCCCGAACCAGTGGCAATCCCGGTATTGATGTGTCGTTGACTGCGAATGTCAATCTGACCGACACATGCAATGCTTTCTTCAGCCCAGGTGAGCAAAGTATCAACTTCTTCCAGGAGGGAGGAGGTTGTGTCAACACCAGCTTTGCCAGTGTGGTGGCCCATGAGTATGGGCATTTCATCGTCAACCGACTCGGATTGGCACAGGGTGGCTTTGGAGAAGGTTTCTCTGACGTAGTCAGCATGCTGATTCTCGATGACCCGATCATCGGAAGAGGTTTTCTGGGGCCGGGCACACAGGTCCGGGATCCTATCGCTGCCAATATTCAGTACCCCTGTCCGACGACCTCGGTGCATACCTGTGGCCAAATATTGGGATCCTGTTTCTGGCTGTTGCGAGAATCTTTCGGCACCCTTCTTGGAAGTCAACAGGGGCTGGAATTCACTCAGCAACTGTTTGTTGATTGGTCGCTGATTACTATCGGAGGTGTGGGAGATTCCAGTGCTCACCCCGAGACGGCCATCGAGATACTCGTTCTCGATGACGACGATGGAAATCTTGGCAACAGTACTCCCAACTTCGATCTGATTTGTAACGTGTTTGGCAATCATTCGATCGATTGTCCGATTCCACCTCCGCTGACCCTGGTTTTACCGGAGGGATTGCCCGCAAACTTGACTCCGAATGTCCTGGAAACGATTCGAATTTCCGCTCTTCCCGGAACGACGGCAGTGAACCCTGATTCGGGTCAACTTTTCTACCGTCAGGGGGTTGGGGCATACTCGTCCGTTCCCATTTCTTGGCAGGGATCGACTGAATTTGTCGCAGATCTCCCGGGACAGGGCTGTGGCGATCAGGTGGAGTTCTACTTCCGCTTTCTCGATCAAGTAGGCACAGAATTTCTGCTTCCGGAGACAGGGGCGACAGCACCCTTCAGCCTTGAAGTGATCAGTCAGTTCTCGGTGAGTTTTTCTGACGATATGGAAACCGACACTGGCTGGACAGTGGGAGAGCCCACCGACACTGCGACTACAGGTTTTTGGGTGAGGGTGGATCCTATCGGAACAGCAGCCCAACCCGAATCTGGTAACGGAACCGGCGGTGCAGTGGCTTGGGTGACCGGGCAGGGTTCCCCCGGTGGATCACTGGGTGAAAACGATGTCGATGGTGGTGTGACGACCCTGAAGACGCCGGTTTTTGATCTCAGTCAGTATGCCAACGCTGTCAACCCTGTGGAAATCTCCTATTGGCGCTGGTACTCCAACGGAACAGGCGCGGCCCCTTATACGGACAGTGCAAGAGTTGAGATTTCCAATGATCTGACCAACTGGATCGAAGTGGAAACTCTCGGTCCCCAAAGTGGCCCCGATACCAATGGAGGTTGGGTTTTCCATTCCTTCCGGGTCGAATCATTCATTCCGTTGACTTCTACGGTTCAAATGCGATTTTCCGCTTCCGATGCGGATCCGGGTTCCATCGTTGAGATGGGAATCGATGATTTCGAGATCTTCCAAAAGATCTGTTTCGAAGGGCCGGTCTTCCGTCGAGGAGATGCCAATGGTGACGGAAGCGTCGATGTTTCGGATGCCGTAACCGTGCTTCAGTATCTGTTTGAAGGATTTGCCCTCGGTTGTGTGGACGCCGCAGATTTTTCAGACAGTGGCAGCGTCAACATTGCCGACCCTGTGGGGATCGTTGGATTCCTGTTTGGCGGAGAAGCTCCTCCAGCAGCTCCCTACCCTGGATGTGGCATTGATCCGACTGATACGGACGCGTTACCCAGTTGCCAGACGCCTTCAAGTTGTCCTTGAGAGCTGACTCAGGAAGCAGGGGCTGAAGCGATTTTTTGTGCCCATTCGGGGAAGTGGGCCGGATCGAACTCGCATGGATCCGGGAACCCGGTATCCCCTGCTGAATTTGTGGGAATCAGGTGTACGTGGACGTGGGGAACTTCCCACCCTACGACCATGTACACCACCCGCTCACACCCCGAGGCTTTCTTCAATTTTCCAGCAACGTGATGGACCGCAGCCCAGAGTTTGGCATGGGCTTCCGGCGACAGATCCGTCACATGGCTGATTTCTTCCTTTGGGATCACAAGGCAATGTCCGGGTTGAACTGGACGGATGTCCATGAATGCCAGGTGGTCGTCATCTTGCCAGACTTCATGACAGGGAATCTCACCTGCGATGATTTTTGAAAAGATGCTCGCCATCCTCAGGACCCCCAACCTTCGTACTTCGAAATGGTGGACCGAAAACTCTCAGGAACCTCGATCGGATTGAAGTTTTCATCGATGGCGCAATGGGTCGTCCAACCGCTGGCGATCAGGCGATTTTCGCTCTTGTGACGGATTCTGACAGCAAAGGTGAACGAACTGTGTCGAATCTCCTGTGTACAGACGTCAATCGAGAGAACATCGTGAAGCCTTGCAGGTGATTTGAAATCAAGGTGTGCGTTGACGACAACGTTTTCAAAGTCCCGGATCGGGCGCAAGCCCTCCGCGAGTCCCAGGTTGAGCAAATATTCGACTCGGCCCACTTCAAGGTAGGTGAAGTAGTTCCCATGGAAGACTATTCCCATGGCATCAGTCTCGGGCAATCGAACCTTGACTGTGGTGTTGAAATGATACTTCAGATCAACCACTGATCGGTTTTGCGAATGGGAGTTTCCGGAAGTCATGGTCAATTCCCTTCTGTGCAGGCTCCGCATTTGATTTTGCCTATGCACATGTCATCATTCTGCCAGAACTGATGGGGCCGAATCCACACCAGTCTCCGGTTACAATAACCAATGACATCACAGTATGTCCCAAAGCGGAAGCCAATTTTCACTCCGGAGGGTATTTGCCGAGCGAATCTGAAGAGAACTATCTGCGGGCAATTTGGAAACTTGCGGGGGATGACGATTCCAATTGGATACCTACAGGCCTTGTGGCAGAGCGGGTAGGAGTCTCTCCACCATCTGCCACGAGCATGGTTCAGCAGTTGTGTGATCGTGGGTGGCTGGACCATAAAAGATATGGGGGCGTTCGATTGACAACTGAAGGTCGAATGCTGGCCGTTCAGACTGTTCGTCGACATAGGATTCTTGAAACCTACCTCTCAAAAATACTGGGGGTTCCCTGGGACAGAGTCGATTCTGAAGTTGAGCGACTGGAGCATTCAGTCAGTGAAGATTTGATCTGTCGCATGGAAGAGGCCCTCGGTTTTCCTGATAGGGATCCCCATGGATCTCCGATTCCTGACAGGCAAGGGATTTTGCCAACTCGTCAGGATCTGTTTTTGGATTTGGCTCCACTTGCCACAAGCCTGGAAATTGTTCGAGTGGAGGACGCACTTCCGGAAGTGTTGCACTGGCTGGGTGAAAGAGGGGTCCGTCCTGGAGTCGTCGTCACTGTTGAATCGAGAGAGCCAGCTGGAGGGCCAGTTCTTCTGAAGTTGCCGGGACAAGAATCGGCTTTTGCCATTAGTGGGAAGCTGGCACGTTCTATCAGTGTGACAAAGGTCGGGTAACGCGACACATGATTGCCAGCAGCAAGGTCATTGAATCGGTCAAGAACCGGTTTCCGGATTCGATTTTCCGGTTTGCTCTTCTTCTTCCAGCATGACCATCAGGGATTCGTCCAGATGGTGCTCAATCCTGTGGGCAGGGCCCTCCAGGTGATCAGGTGGCAGTCCCAATCGTTCAGAGGCAAATCGTTGCCACAGGCTTCTCTTCCTGAGCAGTGTTTTGGCTATGCGTTTGCCTTTTCCTCTGGGCTTTCCATCGCGAATAAAACCGACAATGACCAACTGAATCCATGCAAATCCGGTGGTACTGATCAAATTTGGAGTGGTCAGTCTTTCATCACTTTCCGAAAGCTGAAGTGAGTCCGCAAGCAGGTCTTCTCTGGCTACGCGTAATCGCCACATATACAGACGGAAAGCGACAGGCAGGATTCCTCTTTGGGGAGCAAGCAGGACCGCGGTTCCCAACAGGAATCCTGAGGTCAATGCGATCATCCCCGGGACATTCGAGTCGACCACGTATACGGCAGAGAGTGTTCCTGCCACTGCTGAAATCAAACCGGTCAAAGCACTGACCACGATCATCGAACCAAAACGATCGCATAGAATTCCGGCAATCGTCGGAGGGACTGCAATCATGGCTACTACCAGGATCGATCCTACGGCTTCAAAACATGAGACTGAAGTGATCGCCACGAGTACCAGGAGCCCTCTTTCCAGCAGACGGACCGGTAACCCGGTGGACCGTGCAAGGCTCGGATCAAAAGCACATACTTTCCATTCCTTCCAGAAGAGCAGCAACGCTCCGAGATTCAGGAGGAGTGCGATGGAAATGGTGACGATCGATCTGGGGAGTGACCAGCCGAAGAGTTCCATCCGCTGGAAATGGGTGAACTCGATGAGGCCATGAAGAACACAGCTGGCATCCAGGTCGATCTCCCGTGTATAGAGCTCGATCAGGATGATGCCACCAGAAAACAGAGTGGTGAAGACCACTCCCAGTGCTGCTCCACCATCCATCTCCGCACGTTCTTTAAGCCAGTCAGCGATCAGGGAAAGGATCAGGGCAGCGATGACGGCCCCGATAAACATCGGTGCGACTTCACGGCTTCCCGTAAAAATAAATCCAAGTATCAAGCCAGGAACCACTCCATGGGCGATGGCATCGCCGAGCATGGCCCGATTTCGGAGGGTCAAGTGTACGCCAACGATGGAACAGGTTACCGCAGCCAAAATGGCAACGAGAAGAATGTCGAGCATGGCCGGGTTCATGAGGATATCGATCATGAGGTTGCCCCTTTATCGACGGGAGGAATCTCCATCGATTTTCGATCGAGCAATTTTTCGATATCCTCTTCATCAAGGTCGATCAGATTTCTGTCGATTTCTGCTTCACTGTCGAGCCATTGAATCCATCGATTGCGTGCAGAGATCGATCTTTCTGCGCGGCGAATCCCTTCTGTGGTCAATCGGACGTGGGTTCCTGCCATCTCTGTATATCCGGAGAGAATGCACAGTCTCAGTGCCGAAGAGCTTGCATTCAGCGAGCCTGCCAGGATCCGTTCTCTCGCGACAAAGTCATTTCCTGCATGCAAATTCTCATGGAGGAAAATCAGGATACGTTGCATTTCCCTGCGCTGTTTTCTTTGAATCCAGCGAAGGCGTTTTCCCAATAGACCTTTGTGTGGTGCTACCACCAGAGAAATGGAAAACAGGGTCGCTGCACAGATGACGATGACCGGGCCGGTAGGAAGGTCGACTTTGAATGAGCTCAAGAGTGTTCCTGCAGCGCCAGCTATTGCACCGAGCATTCCACTGATAGTGAGCAGGCGATTGAATCGGTCGGTCCAGAATCTTGCGGTGGCCGGCGGGATGACGATCAATGCAGCGGTCAAAACCACACCCACTGCGGGCAGAGAGATAACGATCGTCACTGCCAGAATCAGCATTACCAGCAGATCGATGCGCCCCATCGACATTCCGATGCCTTTTCCAAAGGAACTGTCAAAACAACTGACGAGTAACTCCTTGTGGAGAAGAATCATAATCAAGCTCACGACAGTGGCTGACAGAGTCAGGGTGATGGCTTCTGATTGAAGCATTCCGGCAGCTTGTCCGAGGAGGAAGTGATCCAGACCAGCAGAGAATGCTCCGGGGCCTGATCGTTGGGCAATGCTCAACAAGGCAATCCCTGCCCCGAAAAAGATTCCCAGAATCGATGCCGTGGCAGAGTCCTGCCGAATGCGGGTCAGGATTGGCAACCTTGAAACGAGAACTGCCGCCACAAGGGTGGTGAGCAAGGCTCCGAGGCCAAGGGCCCAATAGGATTGGCTGCCAGCGATCAAAAATCCGAGAACGATGCCAGGAAGTGTAGAGTGGGCCAGGGCATCGGCAAGGAGGGCTCTTTTTCGCAGGAGCAACAGGCTTCCGACCAATCCACAACACAATCCAAGAGTCGTGGTTCCCAGAAGGACGACCAGGGTGTTGGGCTGCATCAGCGATCACCCGATTTCCGGATCGATCGGCCTGAACGGATTCTTCTGACGGCTTCTGCTGCTTCATCCAGGAGGGTCAATTGACCGCCGTAGGTACGAAGGAGATTTTCACGGGTAAAGGTTGTTTTTGTGGGGCCAGCGGCAACGAGCCTGAGATTCAGAAGCAAGACATGATCAAAGTAGTCTTCAATGGTTTGAAGGTCGTGATGAACGATGACGACAGTTCGGTCGTCTTTTTTCAAATCTGCGAGAACAGTTCGAATCGTCTCTTCTGTCGCAGCATCGACACCTGCGAAAGGCTCGTCCATGAGGATGATTTTTGCATCCTGGGCGAGTGCTCTGGCTATGAAGACACGTTGTTGTTGCCCGCCTGAAAGTTCTCCAATTTGGCGTGAGTGAAGTTCAGCCATTCCGACAGCGGAAAGACATTCCATTGCCCAGTCTCTCTGCGCCTTACCGGGCCAGCGAAACCAACCCAATCTGCGATAGGTTCCCATCATGACCACGTCGAGAACCTGCACCGGGAAATCCCAATCGACACTTTCACGTTGGGGAACAAACCCGATCAACTCGTCGGATCGATCACTGGGGACATCAAAAATTTTGATCCAACCATTGGATGGTTTGTGGGTTCCCAGAACGCAGCCCAGAAGGGTGCTTTTTCCAGCACCATTAGGGCCTACGACAGCGCAGAGAGACCCCTTGGGAATCTCAACGTCGATATCCCATAAAACCGGCTTTTCCCGGTACGCCATGGTCAGATCATGAATTTCGATGGCGGTTTCGCTCATCTCAGACCCTCAGCAATCGTCTGGGCATTGTGTCTCACCATTTTTGACCAGCTGTCTGCACCACTCTCAGGAGGACCTGGAGCATCGCTGTAAAGTTTTCCACCGACCGTCAGCTGGTGTCCCAGCTTTTGGCAGCCCTCGATCAGGGCGAGCACATTTCGCTCCGGGACAGTGGATTCGATAAAGATGGAAGGAATCTTTCTTTCACTGAGCAATTCGACCAGTTGATTGACTCTTTTCAGTGACGGTTCTGATTCAGTACTGATGCCCTGAATCCCGTGAACTTCAAACTCATACCTGTTTCCGAAATAGGCAAAAGCGTCGTGGGCTGTGACGAGAACCCTTTTCGCCGTTGGGATAGGTGCAAGAGTGGAAAGGACGCTTTGATGCAAAGCTTCAAGGTCCGAGACCAATTCGGAGTGCCTGCGGTTCAAGTCTTCAATGGGCAGTTGTCCAGACTCCAGCAAAGCCGACTTGAGGTTTGCACACACTTTCAGCCACAGGGGAACATCCAGCCAAAAGTGCGGATCGACGGTACCGGATTCGTCCAGAATCAGATCCCCTGCCGGAACCTTCTCACAGATGGCAATCGCCTTGACGGTGGGTGAGTTTTCTTCGAGCTGGGACAGCATCTCCGACATGCGTCCTTCGAGGTGATGTCCATGATAGAAAACCAGATCTGCACGAAGGATTTTACGCAGGTCTTTGGGGGTCGGTTTGTACAGGTGGGGATCGACTCCGCTACCCATGAGGTGCTCGACCTGGATATCAGGGGAAACCAGTCTGCGAACTGGTTCAGCGAGCATCTCGGTCGTACACAATATTTTCAGGACATCGGTGGAAGATTCCGGTTCAGGGCCCTTGCAACCCGCCAGACCAGATAGCGCGAGGAGCCCCAGAGGAACCACGAGAAGCAGCCATGAAAAAATGGCCTTCTGCCACAGTGGTCTCAGGGAATCTGAAACCTGTCGAATGATCGGATGAATACACATGGCCCGATTTTCGAATCAAAGACCCTCAGGATCAAGTTTTAACCTTGCCGAAAAAATAATTTAGCCTTACCTAAAAATGTGAGTTGGGCCGGAATGCAGTGGAGTCCCAATCATGCCAATTGTAACATTATCGGATATTCAGGATTTTATGGACTGACTGGCATTCGGGAGTAACTATTCGCTCCCTTCATAGCCCGGTGAGCCCTGCTGTGACTTTATTGGGAGGAAATCGGATGTCGGGGAAGACCCATCGGAAATGCATGAATTACAAGGCCAGATCCGTTTCAGGATACGCCCGGTTGGCAGTGATGTGTGTTTTTCTGTGCTGGCAGGGGCTGGCCAATGCGGCGGAGATTCTGGTCCCTCAAGACGTCCCCCAAATCAATACCGCCATCGATCTGGCTCTTGAGGGAGATGAAATTATCGTCTCTCCAGGGGATTGGCCGGCTCCGATCAACTTCAACGGAAAAAACATCATCGTTCGCTCCAGTGAAGGCCCCGAAGTGACTCGCCTCGTTGGAAGCGGAAATGGATCAGTGGTCAGTTTCATTTCTGGAGAAATTTCAGGAGCAACCCTTGAAGGTTTCACCATTCAATCAGGAGGGGGAACCCAGACTGCCAACGGTTTACTCGGTGGTGGAATCCTGATCATGAATTCCTATCCGACGATCCGAAATTGCATTATCGAAAACAACACCGCTGCTTCTGGGGCAGGGATTCATATTGAAGGACCCACATTCGGCATTGTCACGGTGGACTCCGTGGTAATTCGCAACAACTCCACCTCAGATTCCGGTGGCGGAATGTGTTTGAACAATTCCGCGGAAGCGACGCTGCTCAACTGTCACTTTGAAAACAATGTTGCTGAAGTCGTTGCTGGTGGAATTCTCTGTGAAGAGAGTTCTATCACTATCAGTGATACAGCAATGATTGGAAACGCGTCAAATCTGGCTGTGGGGGGGATTTGGATTTACTTCGATTCGGAAGCGCAAATCCAGAACTGTCTCTTTGAAAACAACAGCTCACCCATCTCTGGGGGAGCCGTGGTGGTCTCTGACCAGGCCCGAGCGACGATAGAAAGTTCCGTATTCAGGGACAATCTGGGCGGGAGTTCAGGCGGAGCGATTCTTCTCGATTCAGGGTCCAATCAGGAAACTCAAGTCATCAGGGGTTGCGTGTTTCACAATAATTTCGCAACCAATGCCGGGAGTCATCTGGCAATCAGTTTCAACCCGCTCGATCTGTTGATTGAAAAGTGCACTTTTGGCCTGACCGAAATTGGAAGTGCCGAGGCCATCAGTATCAACAATTCAGGGATTGAGGCGGTGCGCATAGACTCGAGCATCGTCATGGCGGGAGCGGGTGGAAGTATCGTCGCAATTCCCGGATCAACCTCGGTGGCCTATTCCTGTGTGGAAAACCTGTCAGCGACGGCGGTGACTCCCGTTGACAGCATCGATGCGGATCCCCTTTTCACAGATGCCGAAAATGGCATTTACACTCTCGAGTCCGGGTCACCCTGTTTGAACAATGGCAATCCACTCCTGCCCCTCGATGTGGATGGGACATTGACAGATATGGGAGCCCTCGGAGCAGCACCATTGCCCAGTTCTGAATTTCGAAGAGGCGACGTGGATGGGTCTGGATCAGCCAACATTGCAGATGCCATTCAGATTCTTGCCTGGTTATTCATTCCCGGGACTGACGCACCGTCTTGCGAAGATTCTTCTGACACCAATGACGATGGAGCCCTCAACGTCTCAGACGCAATTACACTGCTGGACGCATTATTCGTGTCCGGTGATCCACTGCCTGAGCCTTACGGTTCTTGTGGGAGCGATGCGACGGACGATCCCCTGACTTGTGAAGCAGACTGCCTCTAGTCCGATTCTCCGGCTCTTGACCCGGCAGGTTTCCCGATCGACACTCGACCCTGTTGCTGCTGGCAGGTTGAAGCGGGAATCCAAATTCTGGAGGGCGGGGTCATGGCCAAGGTTCTGGATCTGAATGCCACCATCGAAAAGCGGGAAGACTTTTCTGAAGAATTGGCGATTTTCAGGGTTCGTCCGGATGACCCTCTTCCCGATGGAGACTGGTTTGTCCCTGGCCAATACATGGTGATCGGCGTCAATAATGTCGATGAACCTGAGTTGGGAGGCGTTCAAAGACCGATGTCCATCGCTTCCGAACCTGCAGAGCGTGGTCATGTCGAGTTCTATATTCGTCGAGTCGGAAGTCCTGAATCCAAAAATCCCCTGACCCACAGCCTTTTCAAACTTCAGCAGGGAGACCGGGTCTTTTTGCGCCCCAAGCCGAAAGGGCACTTCACGATTCCCGGAACAGTGGGTGAGGACGACAAGCGCTGGCGCATTCTGGTCAGTGCCGGAACCGG
This sequence comes from Planctomycetia bacterium, assembly GCA_012269595.1. Taxonomy (GTDB): domain Bacteria; phylum Planctomycetota; class UBA8108; order UBA1146; family UBA1146; genus UBA12191. Next base: position 32,600 of record JAAXJX010000020.1, read on the forward strand.
TTTGGCTCCTTTCGTCTCCATCGTTCGCGATGACTGGACACGTAATGGAGGGAGCGCGATGGACCGGACCTGCATCATTCATGGTGCTTCCCGGCCTGGAGATTTGGGCTATCGACGCGAACTGGAAGATCTCTCCAGTGAGCATGGGCTCCTCTATTTGCCGACAGTCAGCCGACCTGCCGAATATCCGGAATGGGATGGTCTTCACGGCAGGGCGGAGGATCGATTCAAGGCAGATGCCCTCGAAGTTCTCGAGGAGAGAATGGGGATCCCCTCTGGATCCCTGGGGCCGGATCAAGCAGTGGTCCTCGTCTGCGGCCTTCAGGGAACCATAGGTGAATCCCTCGTTCGTCTTGCCAAGCGCGGATTCGTACCGGCAGAGAAGAAGATCCGCAAGAAGCTGGAGATTCCCGATGAGTTGCCCGGCTCATTCTTCTTTGAGCAATACGATTCAGATCCGGTCATCGACCTGGAGAATGAGGGCCTCGTCACCGAACTGCGACGGGATCTGGGGCTCATTTAGACCGGTTTGAGTCTGGAAATGGGGGGCTCACTCATGGAAACTGATCGGGAATGAAATGAGCCCCAATGCCCCAGCAATCCGATGATTCCATGAACCTGTTTCTGGTTCACGGTGGTGGATCCCGTCAGATTCCCACTACCGGCATCAGTTCCATCACCATCGGCAGATCCGATGAGTGCACTGTCACCCTTGATATTGCCAAAATCAGCAGAGTCCATGCGGAGATCAGAATTGACGGTCAGGATTTTCGCCTGATCGACAAGCGTTCCTCAAATGGAACCTATCTCAATGGAGAACGCATCGAATCCGCCCGACTTCGTGCGGGCGACCGGATTGAAATCGGTGAAGCTGTCATCGAAGTCCGCTCTCCACAGGCGAAGACGGTTCGCAAGAACCCTGCGAAAAAGCGACCCGCCACGTCAGGTACAAAAGGAAGTCGTGGGGCAAATACTTCCTCAGGGAAGAAATCCGCAGTGAATGCGAATCCGGATGAGGAGAACGCATACGTCCCGAGAAGGTCGGGCCCTTCTGCCCTCAACCGGGTTGCTGACATCACGTTGATGATTTTGCTCCTGGTTCTCGTGGGACTTGTTGCCAAAGAGTATGCCACAGGCCCCAAGAAGATCGTTCGGGAAGTTCAGCCCCAACAGGAAACCGATTCAACAAACGCTGACGTGACACAGATTGCCGGACCCATGGACGATGGAGAAGTTTCACTGAAACTTCTCGAACAGGAAATGGCGGATGGAGAAATGGGTTGGGATGCCATCGATGGACTTCGGTCCATCGCCAGGCGGCAACCTTCCAGCCGTGCTGCAAAGACGTGTCTCGATCTCGCAGAAGCCCTTGAGGGTGTCAAAAGTGCTACGCAGTTGACACGTCGGGAAGCCCTCGAAGAGTTGCTCACTCCGATGGTCTTGGCCCAGGAGTTTGGCAATGCCTCAGTCGTGGCCCGTTTTCTCGCGACAGTCGATTCCGGTGACGCCAGCAGGAAGTATTGGACAGGCAGGGCAGACCAGATCGGTCGCATGGCCAGAGCTGAAATTCGAACTTTGGATGAACAGGTCACAAGCCTGCTTAATCTGAGAAAACCGGGGGAAGCGCTCCGACTGGTCGCCGCTTCCCGTCAGCGTTTGGCGGGCTTCAATGAGTTTGAGGGAATGCTGACCGATCTGGTCGAGGGTATGGCAGACCTCAAATTGAAAGAACCTCCCCGGCGGGTGAAGGCCCCTCGCGAATGGAGTGAACTGCTGGCCCGATCCAGGAGGTATCTGGAGGAGTGTCGCTACTCTGACCTCTCACCTGTTCTCTATCGCGCGCTTTCCCTCGACCTGCCACCCAATGACCACATTCAGGCTCTGGATCTGCTCGTCAAGGCAGGGGCATTGACGGCCATGTTTGAGGAATTCATCGAAGGTGCAGCCGGTGGTGAATTGGAAGTCCGTGTTGCAGGGGTTCCGATGAGAGTTCTGCGTGCAACTCGGGAGAGCGTGGAGTTGCAACGCACGATCGCCGGGGGAAAACAGAATCTGGAAAAATCCTGGCTTGAAGTCACGTCGACCGACAAGTCTTCACTGTTCAGGGCAGTTCCCCACTCAGTCGAGGGGGTGATGGGTCTGGTATTTCTTGCTGAGATCGCCGGAGATGATGAGGGATTCCACCGTGCGCTGGTCAATTTGCACCGGCGCAAGAGTGGGGAGAGTCTTGCAGAAGCGATTCTCATGAAGGCCCGTCCGGGGATTCCGACCGGATCCGAGTTTGTCGAGTACGATGGCCGATTGGTGACGATTCTCGAAAAAGACAATCTTCTTGAGGAGAAGCGACTCAAGAAAGAGCGGGAACGTGAGGCCATTGCCCAGGCAGAACGTCTGAGGAAATCCAAGAAGATCGACGTGATCGTCGACTATGCACAACTGCTCAGAGAGCAGGGCAGCTTCAGTTTGGCGGATCAGATGTTGCGCGAAGTCATCGCCAAATCTGACGATGCCGAACAATCCGCAGAGGCCCGAAGGCTTCTCTCAGATCCCTATTTGGCAGTCGTTCCCCTCAGAGAGAGTGGGGATCCGAAAAACCGGATCGATCTGTTTATCCTCGGTGACGGGTATCAGGTGGCAGACGAGCAGCAGTCCCAGTTTCTCAACCACGCCAAAACCTGTGAGCGCCTGCTTTTCTCCGTCGATCCATACCGGGAATACGAACAATACTTCAACTGCTCCGCAGTGCACTTGCAGTCCGTCGACAATGGAGTCTCCAGAGAACCCGGTGAGATCAGCAAGGACACTCCCCTTGGCTGTATGGTTCGCTACGACGTGTTGACCTCCAATGCCGGAAAAGTGTTTTCGATCCC
>JAAXJX010000056.1:0-3888 GCA_012269595.1 Planctomycetia bacterium
TCTTTGCCCGAACCCGTCCTTCGTCTTCTTGAAAAAGTGTGGCGTTGGGGAGTGGGTCGAGCACGCAAGAAAGCACGGGTCAAAGTTCGGAGGGGAGAATGGCCCCACAGGCTTCCGGTGCCTGTCATCAGCCTCGGAAACATTACTGTCGGTGGCACCGGGAAAACTCCCACAGTACTGGCCCTTGCAAAAGCCTGGAAAGCACGGGGTGGCCATCCCGGGATACTCAGCCGGGGCTATCGATCCGGGCGAGGGGGAGAGTCAGGCAGCGAAGTTGCGGGCAATGATGAATTTCGTTTGTTACAGGAAAAACTTCCGGACGTCCCACACTTTCAGCACAAGGACCGTACCCATGCCGGTCAATTGATGTTGGCCCAACACCCGCACGTTGATTTGATTCTTCTCGATGATGGTTATCAACATCGAAAGCTGCACAGGGATCTCAACATCCTTCTCTGCGATGCCCGGGACCCATTCGGTGGAGGATACTGTCTTCCACTGGGACGTCTCAGGGAGCCCGTGGATGGAGTCTCGAGAGCGGACCATGTTTTACTGACAAGAAGTGAACGTTGTTCTGCAGTGTGGCTTGATCAGGTGAAGTCCTATTTCGCACAAATGCACCCGGGTCTTCCTGTGGATCAATCCTCGACTGAAATACGCGGTTTTCGCACTCTGTCCGGTGGCGATTTTTCTGCAGAGAATGTGGGGACCTGCCTGGCGTTCAGCGCCATCGGGGAACCGGACGGATTTCTCCACACCCTGAGATCTGCGGGGGTCACGCCCCGGCATGAGGTTCGTTTCCCGGATCACCACCCTTATCACAGCCGTGATCTGGAATCCCTGATCCAGCAGGCGGACGATCACCATTGCGAGTCATTGGTCTGTACTGCCAAAGATGCGGTAAAGGTCGCGAAATTGCCTCTCTCCGAGTCTGTGGCAGCAAGGATCAAGGTTCTGGAGATTGAGTTGGATTTTCCTGTGGAGACGATTCTGGACCGGATTCAGGGGGATCAGTTCCACAGGGATGCGTGAAGTTCCGGGTGCTCTCTGATAGCATCGCCATCTGTCGAAGAGGAGCTTCCATGAACCGCGAAAACCGTTGGCAACCCCTCGATCTCGATGGAGTTCGAGCGACGCCGATCAGGGACCGACACAACATCGTTCGCCGAAGTCAATTCCGGGAGCCGTGTCCGGTAGACGCCTCCTTTTCGGAATGGCTTGATCACCTTCCCGAGATCCTTGCAGCCGGAGAATTGCGCGCTGCCATTGAGGCGGTCGCCACTTCCCATGAAGCGAAGGCTCCCGTAGTCGCTGCGTTGGGGGGGCATGTCGTCAAGGTTGGTATGGGCCCGATTCTCATCGATCTGATGGAACGCGGGGTGATTCAGGCATTGGCGATGAATGGAGCGACTGCCATCCACGATCTTGAGTTGGCGATGATCGGAGAAACTTCAGAAGACGTCGCCACCCATATCGCCGACGGTACATTCGGGATGTCCGCAGAGACCGCTGATTCTTTCAGAAAGGCAGCCCAATCGGGCGCAGAAGGGGTCGGGCTCGGTGCGGCATTGGGTGATCTGATCAACGATTCGGGAATGCCCCATCCGGAGATCTCCATCCTCTCCAGCGCCCGACGATTGGGGATTCCGGCGACGGTTCATGTGGCGATGGGAACGGATATCGTTCACATGCACCCTGGAGTCGCCGGGGCCGAGATGGGAGAGGCCACAGGTATCGACTTTCGCCTGTTGGCTGCAGTCGTTCACGACCTTGAAAATGGTTGCTGGCTGAATATCGGTTCGGCAGTGGTGATGCCTGAGGTCTTCCTCAAGGTGATCAACATCGCCCGAAATCTCGGTCAGGAACTGCCCGGGATCACGGCCATCAATTTCGACATGAATTCCCATTATCGAACCAGCCGCAATGTCCTTCAGCGGCCAGTGGATCGAGGCATCTCCCTGATTGGTCACCATGAGATCAATTTGCCCCTGTTCAGACTGGCCCTGCTGCAGAGGCTGGCGAAAGGAACCGCATGATTCCTGCACTCGAATCGATCCGGGTCGATCAGCCGATTCTCGTCATCGGTGATCTCATGTTGGATGAATATCATTACGGAGATGTGGAGAGAATCTCTCCGGAAGCTCCGGTACCTGTGGTTCGATCCCAGCAGCACGAGCGCAGGGTCGGTGGAGCAGGAAGTGTGGTCGCCAACCTGTCTGCATTGGGGATCTCCACAACGGTGATCGGTCTGGTGGGGGATGACGAAGCCGGCATGCACATACGCGACTCTCTGGAATCACTCGGGGCGGATGTCTCGCATATCGTCGTCTCAGAGGATCGTCCGACCAGTTGCAAAACCCGTATTCTTGCCGGGGTACAGCATGCGGGCAGGGGCCAGCAACAAATCTTGCGGCTCGACCGTGAGCAGGCCCATGAGTCGACTCCTGCGGAATTGGCCGCGTGCCAGAACGCTTTGAATCAGATACTCGATCAACCCCTGTCGATCATTCTCGTCTCCGACTACGAGAAGGGACTGCTCAGCGAAGAGCTGCTGAACAGTCTTATGAAGGGGGCCCGGGATCGCGGAATTCCTGTATTGGTAGACCCGGGCCGATCCGGTGACTGGGCCAAGTACGAAGGAGCGACGCTGATCTGTCCCAATCGCTATGAAGCCTCTGCAGCCAGTGGGCTCGAGGTCGGCGAGGAGGCGGCAGATCACGCCCGGGTGGGAGAGATCCTGGTAGAGAAATTGAAACTCGATCATTGCATTCTGACCCTGGATCGCGACGGAATGACCCGTGTTTCCAGCGGTGGAGGTCTGCGTCGCCACCCGACCCGAGTCAGGGCAGTGACCGACGTCGCCGGTGCCGGAGACATGGTGCTCTCACTCCTCGGTCTCGCAATGGCAGCGGGGTGGTCCATCGATGAGGCGTGTCAGTTGGCGAACCTTGGTGCGGGTCTCGAAGTTCAAAAGGTCGGAGTTCAACCTGTCGAACTTTGGGAACTTTCCGCAGCAAGAGATACCCATTTCGGTTTGCAAAAGCAGCCGGGTCAGAGTGTCGAAGAAATGACAAAAGTGATGGAACAGTATCGTCAGGCAAGTCAGACGGTGGTCTTCACCAATGGCTGTTTCGATCTGCTCCACTCAGGGCACCTGCAACTTCTGGAGGCTGCACGGGCCTTCGGTGATGCCTTGATCGTTGGGTTGAACTCGGACGAGTCTGTCGCCCGTCTGAAAGGACCCGAGCGGCCAATCCTCCCGGCGGTTGAAAGAGCACGGCTCCTCGGTGCGCTATCCAGTGTGGATCACGTGGTGATCTTCGATGAAGACACCCCGGAGGCACTCATTTCAAAGCTGCTTCCGGATGTCCTCGTCAAGGGGGCGGACTACGCCATTGAAGAGGTGGTGGGCCGGGAAGTGGTCGAGGCGGCTGGGGGACGGGTTGAAACAGTGACCCTGAAGCCCGGATTCTCGACGACGGGACTGATTGAGCAGATCCGTCGTGGGACACGATCTTGCCCCGAAACCCCTGAAGGCTAGGATACGGACTTGCCCGGGATTCCCAATTAGCCTTTCCCGGGGGGTCTGTTTCCGTGGATTTCCCAGATTTCCATGGGGCAGATGATCCTCAGCCCAAACTTCGGGGAGAATTTATGACAGAAGAGACGCGAGATCGTTCCTCCAGGGCAACGATGTTCGGTCGCATCGTCCTCAAGAACAAGTTGGTCGATGAAGCCGCTCTGAAAAAGGTCATGGCAGGATTGCCAGCAGGCAGTGATCTGGGTGAAGCCCTCGTTTCAGCGGGCTTGATTTCAGCCCAACATGCTGCGGCCATTCAGAAGAAGATCGATGATCGTATGGGAAGTGCCACCGCATCTCAGGGGGCA
>JAAXJX010000056.1:3988-17650 GCA_012269595.1 Planctomycetia bacterium
TCTCAGGGGGCAGCAACGGGAGCTGCACAGAGTGCCGCTGCAACTCCGGCTGGAACAGGGCCGACCGTCGCGGACGTCCAGCGGATGGATTTTACGGAGATGAGTGGCCAGCCCATCGCGGAGTACCTGCGCAAGGCAAGGGAACTCGGTTGCTCCGACTTCCATTTCCAGGTCGATTCCGCCCCTCTGGTCAGACTTCATGGGCAGTTGATCCGTCTCAAGCATCCGACCCTTTCCGCTGATGATACGGAAAAAGCGGTCCGTGAACTGCTCGACGACGAACAGTGGCGTGAGTTGGAAGAGCATCTGGATCTCGACTTTTGTCTCGAGACCGAGGATCACGGGCGCTACCGGGCGAATTGCTTTCAGCAGCGAAAGGGCAAGGAGGCGATTTTTCGCCTGATTCCCGATACGGTTCCGACGCTGGAAGAATTGAACATGCCGGATGTGCTCAAGGAGTTTACCCAGTACAACCAGGGCATCGTTCTGGTGACAGGGCCTTCCGGCTGCGGCAAGTCTGCCACTCTGGCTGCGCTGATAGGAATGATCAATCAGGCCCGGAATGACCATATCGTGACGGTGGAAGATCCCATCGAATACATCTTTGATCCCGCGGGTTCCAACATTAACCAGCGCCATGTCCGCCGTCATACGGAAAGTTTCCACTCCGCACTGAGATCCGCCATGCGTGCGGACCCGGATGTAATCATGGTCGGCGAGATGCGCGACGTGGAAACGATCTCTATGGCGATCACCGCAGCGGAGACGGGGCACCTGGTGCTGGCAACGCTTCACACCACCAACGCGGTGCGATCCCTCGACCGCCTGATCGACGTCTTCCCACCGCGGGAGCAGGAGCAGATTCGGGCGATGGTTTCCGAGTCGATGCGCGGCGTGATTTCCCAGCAGTTACTGCCTCGCAAGGATGGAACCGGCGTGGTTCCCGCTCTGGAGATCATGTTTGCCACTTCAGCGGTCGGAAACCTGATTCGGGAAAACAAGACCTTCCAGCTGCCCTCTGTTTTGCAGACGGGCCGCAAGCAGGGAATGATCACCATGGATGAGTCGATCCGTGAATTGCTGAGCAAAGGTGTGATCACACCGGAGGTGGCCCGCTACCATGCGGAAGACCCCTCGACGATGAAGGGTTAGGTTCATGAGTACCGAACAAATCGACAAGCTGTTGACGATGATCAAGGAACTCAATGGTTCCGACCTCCACGTCAGTGCCGGCATGCCTCCGAAGATCCGTGTTCACGGTCACCTTCGCCCCGTTTCCAAGGAGCCTCTGACTGCTGAACAGACGGAGGCACTCTTGTTGCCGATGCTCGACGAGAAACGTCAAAAGCAGTTGGCTGAAAAAAATGACCTCGACTGGGCCTACGCAATGCCCGGGGTGGCTCGATTCCGGTGCAGTTTTTTCCGTCAGCAACATGGTCTGGCCGGAGTTTTTCGAATGATCCCGGAGGAAATCCTTCCGGTTTCTGCACTCGGTGTCCCTACTCACATTGAAAAATTCTGCCACCTTCGCAATGGACTGGTGCTGTGCACCGGGCCTACCGGAAGCGGAAAGTCGACGACCCTCGCTGCACTGATCGATTACATCAATCAAAATCAGTCGCGACACATCGTCACCATCGAGGAACCGATCGAGTTTGTGCACCAAAACAAGAAATCCCAGATTACCCAGCGTGAAGTGGGGATCGACTCTGAATCCTTTGCAAAAGCACTGCGTTCTGTCGGTCGTCAGGACCCGGACGTGATCCTGGTCGGTGAGCTTCGCGACCTGGAAACGATCGGATTGGCGATCACTGCTGCCGAGATGGGGTATCTGGTTTTTGCCACCCTGCACACCAACAGTGCCGCAAAAACCGTCGACCGAATCATCGACGTCTTCCCGGAAGAGCAACAGAACCAGGTGCGCACCATGCTTTCCTGTTCGCTGAAGGGCATCATCGCCCAGTTGCTGATTCCGAAGAAGGACGGCAAGGGACGTGTCGTCGTCAATGAGTTGCTTTTCCACGATGGAGCGTTGCCCAACATTATTCGTGAAGGAGCCGTTCACAAGATCGTCTCCCTGATCGAAGGTGGACGGGGCAAGGGAATGCAATTGATGGACGATGCGATTCTCGCGCGCTTGAAAGAAGGATCGATTTCAGCGGAGAATGCCTATCGCTGGGCTGCCGAGAAGAAGAAGTTCCAGCACCTCCTGAAGGGGTGATCGTTTGCCAGCAGGCCCGAGAATACTGGTTCGCATTCCCACCTGGGTGGGGGATGCGGTCATGGCAACCCCTGCCCTTCGGGGGTTGCGGACACGGTTTCCCGATTCCCAAATCACCTTGATGGGTGGGGGGCATCTGCAGCCACTGCTTGCCGACGCAAATCTGTTCGATCACTGGATCGCGGTTGAATCCGGCCGTGGCAGGGTTCGGGCCAACATTCAGAAGATTCGGGAGGGCCGTTTTGACATCGCCCTTCTGCTTCCCCATTCCTTCAGGACCGCTTGGGAAACCTGGCGTGCTGGCGTCCCGCGAAGGATAGGAATGGCTCGCCAGTGGCGAAGTCTGTTTCTGACCGACCCCCTGAAAATGCCGAAGTTGGCCCGTGGGCGCAGGGCTTATCCGATGCACCATGAGTATCTCGAAGTGGTGGCCGCCCTTGGTGTAGAGGGGGACGGGTCTGGCTCAAGACTGGACGCCTCTGTGGATTGTCGTCAACGGGCTCAAAAACGTATGGAAAATCTGGCATGTGACCCTGAGAGGCCGTGGATCGGATTGCACCCGGGAGCTGCATTTGGCCCCTCCAAGATCTGGCCACTCGATCGTCTGGCAGAAGTCGCCAGAGAACTGAGGGATTTCGACGGGTGTGATTTGATTATCACCTGTGGTCCCGGTGAGGAAGAGTTGGCTCGGGATCTGGAGTCGAGGATTACGGGCCCTGTCGTCAATCTTGCAGACGATCTGTGGCCACTCGATGAACTCAAGGTTCTGGTTGAAAAGATGGCTCTGTTGATTACCGGTGATACGGGGCCAAGACATATCGCCGCTGGAATGCAAACCCCCCAGGTTGTTCTGATGGGCCCGACCAGCCCCGACTACACCGCTGCATTTCTTCAGACGACAACAGTGATCCGCAAAGAAGTGGAGTGCAGTCCTTGCCAGAAGAAGGTTTGCCCACTCGGTCACCATCAATGCATGACAGCGATTGAGCCAGCAGAGGTTTTGGCCGCGGTTCGCTCATGGCTCGATGCGAAAGAGCCTGCAGGATAACGAAATCCAGCAGGCTCTTCAGCAGTCGAAATGAACAAGTTCTGAACTCGAACTATTCCTGAACCAGGGCTTCCGACATTTGGTGGGCGATAGAGAGCATCGTCGAAGCCAATGCCCCATCCGGCTGCTGGACCATGACAGGAACTCCCGAATCTCCCTGCAGTGCCGTTGTCGGCTCAAGAGGAATCTTGCCCAGGAAGGGCACTCCGTAACGGTTGGAAATCTCTTCACCACCGGTTCCGGGGAAGATCTCGGTAACGTGCTGGCACTGTGGGCATTCGAAGTGGCTCATGTTTTCGATGACACCGAGAATCGGCACACTGGTTCTTTGGAACATCTGGATTCCCCGCTGGACATCAAGGAGCGCCACATCCTGGGGAGTGGTGACGATGACACCGCCTGCAAGAGACAGGGACTGTACCAGTGTCAGCTGTGCGTCACCTGTTCCGGGGGGAAGGTCGAGGACCAGGAAATCCAGATCACCCCACTCGACCTGGAACAGGAATTGACGCAGAAGGCCAGTGACCATGGGTCCACGCCAGATCACAGGGGAGTCCTCCTCGAGAAGGTAACCGATGGACATCGTTTGCAATCCATGGGATTCGATGGGGAGGATCGTCTCGCGCTCAGTCGCATGGGGACGAACTTCCTCGGTCCCCATCATCTTGGGTGTGGAGGGACCGTAGACATCGGCGTCGAGAAGTCCGACTTTCTTGCCGATCTTTTGCAGGGCGAGGGCCAGATTGACTGCGACAGTGGATTTACCCACTCCGCCCTTGCCGCTGGCGACGGCGATGACATGTTTGACCCCGGGAATATCCTGGGCCCCGACCGTATTGGGCCCGGGTCCCTGAGCACCCTGGGCTGGTGTGCCCTGATCTCCGGATTCGGCTTGGGATTCCTCCGGTTTCTTGTGGAGGACCGTCACTTTGGAGACGCCCTCAATGCGCCCGATTTCCTCCTCCAGCCGCTCACTGATAGAGCCTTGCTGGTTGACCAGTTCAGGAGGGAATTCCACCACGAGGGTGATTTCACCCTCATGGGCGATCACTCTCTGGATCAATCCTGCCTGAACCACGTTGCCGGGGGATCCGGGGAGGGGGATTTCAGAGAGAGTGGACTGGATCTCCTCCAGAACGCGAGCTTTGTCAAAGGCCATCTTCTTTTCTCCTGGTCTCTGTCAAACATGACAATGGAGTGTTGCCCACGGTTTGGGGGATTTTGAAATCATCCTCAAGGCATCACCTCCGGCATATTGTCCCTCATCGGAAGGTGGCGGAGGAAGCGAAATTGTCGATTTTTACCCGATGGGAGTCACGTTAGACGCCATTTCGGTAATTCGATCTGCCTCTTTAAGGGTGGAATCCTACCTTTTGTGACCGATGTACCGGGAAACGCTACTCAGAGGGGCGAGGAGAAGGGGGGAGAGTTATGATCCGGATGTCGAGTGAAGAGATCTTACTATTTATCGTTCAAGGGGAGAAAAATGGCAGATTTCAAATTTATTGAGGCAGAACAACTCGACACGTATCTCGTCCGTAGTGGTGGCCTGAAATTGGTGCATTTTGGCAGTTCTCTGGTGACCTCCTGCAACTTTATGCGCCGCAGCCTGTCGATCATTTCTCCGGAATTCCAGAATCACCTGCAGATGATTGAGGTCGAACTCCAACTGAGTCAGGTGGAAGTGGTTCAACGCTTTCAGGTCCGATCGCTGCCCACGATTCTGATTTTTGATGGAGTTCAGGTGGTGGAGCGACTGGAGCGAATCCTCCTGCCTGCCGAATTACGACAATTTCTCCAGGACACGGTCTCATTCCATGCTGTTCCCGAGATTCTCCCCAAGCCGGAAGAGCCCGGACCTTCCTCCCAGATCTGATCCCGGGGATGAGATCGCCCTGTTCACTCAGGGATAAAGGGACCCCTCCGACCAGAATATAAACTGATCAGAAAAAAGAACCGGGAACTTATTTCGTGTTCCTGGCGTCTGTCTTTCAGGATTTGATCTTGGTGTTCGAGTTCGAACTTCTGGTCGGCAATGAGTTGTTAACTTTCAGTAAAGATTACAATCCCCGGCAAGTGTGTTGACAGACGGACCAGAATCCATTAATTTGCAATCCCACCTTTCAGAGCCCATGAGGCGCCCCTGATATCCTCTATCAGCGGCGCCTCTTTTTTGTGGGGTTCTTGCACCGGTTTATTGGGGGATCCACACCGGACCGATTTCAGGAGTGTCCATGGATATCGACAGCAATTCCTTGAACCGGAGGCTGCCGTGCAATCCAGGGGAATCGTGGGTTCACCGTCAAACTCAAAGCCCGGGAAAACGGGAAGCAGGCTTACTCAGATGTGGAGCCACTTGACCAGATTCGGGCCTTCTCAATCAGTTCGTCGAATTGTGCCGAGAGCGCGTGGATCGAGGAATCGATCGGGCTTTTGAAGAAGATCCCGCAGTGTTTCTGCAGCCCCGATTCACCGCGACTCTGGGCGCCTGCCATCAGTCGGGCGAGGTCGATGACCAGGGGGGCGGCGAGGATTGCATCACATCCCTGCCAGGTGAACTGCATCGTCATGCGGTGACCGAGGAATCCCTTGAAGTGAATCAGGTCCCATGCGGTTTTGTTGTCGCCCAGGCTGGGGACGTAATCGATGCGAACCTGACTGTGAACATCTTCTCCGAGGATTTCATGAATCAGCTCGCCCTTGGAAGCGATCTTGCTGCTTTTGTTTTCTTCATGGGCCAGAACTTCGCCATCCCGATCGCCGAGCATGTTGTAGCTTTGCCAACTCATCACCTGGAGTGCCCTCTGTGCAAACATGGGGGCAAGTGCTGATTTGACGAGGGTCTCTCCCGTTTTGCCATCACTGCCGCAGTATGCACAGCCGGCTTTCTCCAGCAGCTCACGGGTTGCGGGAACCAGTGCTGAGGTGGAAGGAGTAAAGTTGATGTAGGCGGCGCCGACTGCTGCTGCAGCCATGGCGTAGATGGTGCTCGAACGGAAAGCCGAATCGTCTCCCTGATCGAGAGCTTCCTGCAATGCACTCGCAGACTCGTGAGCGGGGTGGTCTTCCAGGGGAGCTTCCGTCGAAGAAAGATTGGCGATGACGAGACCATTAAGACCATTTTCCTCGGTGAACGCAGTCAGGTCTCTTGTGATTCTCTCAAACGCTTCTCTGGGGGAGAGGGATTCTGAATAGTCGTCCAGATCACGAATCGCGTCATCCGCATTGATCAGTACACCGGGGCGGATTCTCTGGTCTGTCTGCTGGAACTCCGGCTGGATCATTTCGATCAGGGGAAGAGAGAGGCTGCCGGAATCGGCCTCGATGGAGCGTGCACTGTCGACGAGCTGCCCCTGGCGAATCTCGTGTCCGCCAATCAGCCATTGATCTGCTTCAGGCAAACCACAGTGGGCGAACTCAGGATGGTCTGTGATTAATCCAGTGTTGGGGACCAGTTTTCGGGAGAGAGCTGCGAGACCTGCAATGACAGTGGTGGCTACCCCCCCGCGGGCACCGATGAGCCAGAGTCCATACTTGCTCATCTGCAGGCCTCTCGAATCAATCGGATCACATTCGGATCAAGGTGGGGGACAATAGTTTTTCGGGGACAGCAGGGGAGAAGTTCGCCCTTTATCACCAAGACCAACGCATTTGATTCTCCATTACAGGAGGATCAGCGTCTGGGAACTCATCGTCGTTGAACTCACCGGCAGGGATCACATTATGCTGGTGATCTGCTGTCCAAGGGGCTCAGCGACGACGGTGCTTTCTGCGGGTTTCCTTGATACTGATCTTGCGATCTTTTTTGCGCATCAACTTTTCAAACTCTCGCTGCTTGCGACGCTTTTCCTCAGAGGGCTTTTCATAAAAGCTTCTCTTCTTGATTTCCTTGAGAAGTCCCTCTTTGGCGACGGTTCTCTTGAAGCGCTGAAGCAACTTTTCGGGAGTTTCTCCGCTACGGAGTGTCACTCGAATCAATGCAGTCCTCTTTCTCTCGAATCTACGTATCAAATCAATGTGTCAACTCTGGGGTTGATTTGCCGATCACCGGGACCGAATCGGTCCGGGGACTCCACCGGGGTGGAATGTCGATTCCGTAAAATCAACGGCAAACAGGAATTGTAGGGGAAACAGGATGGGCTGGCAAGGGAAGCGGGAGATTGGATTGGAATCCGTGGGGAGCCACTTTTGAGCACTGGACAGGGTCGGCCTGAGGACGCAGGATCTTCGCAGAGCAGCCCTATGGGCCTCAGCAGGGAATCCGGGGGACCTGAATGATCCGTTTGCCTCAGAACAGCTCGGGAGCTTCACCGGGGAAGCCGGGGGGAGGCTCTGAAGCCCCTGATTCCCTGCGTCTGCCGCTGATTCTTTCGGCGAGTGCCGGCGTCATGATACCTCTGGGCTTCGATCCCTGGGGGCTTGCATTCCTGATGCCCCTGGCGTTCATGATTCTTGCTCTGGCGACGGATCGCTGTGGTTTTCGTCGCTCTCTCCTTCTGGGCTGGGTCTTTGGTCTGGGGGTTCAGGGCGCGTCCCTGCCGTGGATTACTCTGGCCGCAAAAAACTACCTGGGGATTTTTGTTCTCGACGATCCCGGGTCATTGAGTGCATGGGCTGCGGGAATCGGCCTGTTTCTGGTCTGGTGGCCACTTTCCTCTCTGGGTTGGGGCTTCTGCCTTGCTTTGGTCAGCCTTGCTCCCGAAGCTTCAGGGGCGCGACAGAGAATCTGGAAATGTCTCGGGATCATCATTTTTGTGGCTTTGTATGAACAGTACTGGCCGCGACTGTTTCCCTGGTCTGTGGGGTCAGGTCTGGCAACCCCCGAGCCTTCGATGGGTTGGGTTCTGCTGAGGCAATGGGGAGTCGAAGTGGCCAGTCTTGTCATTGCAGGCAGTGGCTTTCTGGCGGCGCACAGTTTTCCGCTGGTCTTTGATTTCTTTGATCGACGCCAGAGAAATTTGACCCTGAGCAGGGCCTGGTTGTTACTTCCGGGATTAGTCGTGGCTTCCTTGACACTGATTCCGTTCTCCGGTGATGGGACGACACCTCGCACTCGGGATTCCGGCGAGGAAATTGTGGTTTCCCTGATACAGCCAGCGATCCCTCTCGAAGACCGCCACGGTTCAAAATGGCTTGATTTGAACAGGAAGCTGGTGAGGTGGATCTCCGTTGTTGAAGATGATGCAGAGTGGGTTTCGGAGCAGAAAGAGAAGGGGATTCGTCCACTGACGGTTCTCCCGGAAGGGATGATTCCGGGTGTCCATGATCCCCGCAGCCTCAGGCTCTGGGCGCAACAGATCCAACTCGACCAACCCCTGTTGTCGGGGGTGATGATTGAAACGCCTGAAGGGTATGCCAATGCGGTGGCGCTTCTGACTCCTGCAGAGGATGAACGGGGAGTCCGTGACTACTCGGTGGAGGTCGGATTCAAAAAAGATCTGGTTCCTTTCGGTGAAAGAATCCCCGGGGAATCCCTTTTCGATCTTCTCGGTTGGAAGCCGCCGATTACCGGGCTGGTTGCCGGGGAGGGGCCCATCGTTTTCAAGTTGGATTCTTCCGATTCCCCCTTTGGCGTTTCCATTTGTTATGAAGGGCTGCTGCCGGGAACCAGCGGGGGGCTTCAGGAATCAGGGGCGGAGTGGCATGTCAATGTGACGGAGGATCTCTGGTACGGAGAATTTTTGGAGCCTGCCCAGCATCTCCAATTGCAGAGGTCGAGGTCCATCGAGTCGTGTCTGCCACTGCTGCGGTGCACCAATGCCGGACATACGGTGGCCTTTGATCCACGGGCTTTTGGTCTGCAAACGTTGATCGCTTACCGTTCTCTCACGGATGGCCCGTCGGAGTGGCAGCCCATCGAGTCCGCGGGAGAGTGGTCCCTCCATGACGAAATCGGCAAGCCGGGGATTCTCCAGATCCGACTGAAAAGCCACCCGCAGATCCAGAGGGGGCCTCTTTTGCTCTGGCCCAAGGCCTGGGCGCCCATTTTTGGCACCGTCTGGATTATCGCAGGATTGCTCAGAATCGTCCGCCAGAGACAGCAAGGGCTTCCCCGGGTTGACTAGCATAAAATATGCCGTAATATTGAAAACAGTCCTAGATCCCCCCAAATTCTAGACTTGCGGTTTATCCACCATGTCAAAAATCCGATTTCAGGGGATCTAGAGCAACTTTCAGGCCGTTTTTGGTATTGGACCCCACTTTTTTTGGGTGCGTGAAGACCACGCTCAATACCAGTGCGCTTGAACCACTCAACCCTGTCCCTGAAAGGAGATGCGATGCGTCTGGATACCGGCCTTTTCCAGCAACAGACACAGAAGCAGATCCTTTCTCCGCAAATGATCCAGTCGATGGAGATTCTGGTTCTCAACCAGCAGCAACTGGAAGAGAGAATCAATGACGAGCTGGAATCCAACGTCGCCCTCGAGCGCTCGGAAGCGGGTGAGGCTGGCGAAGCGACTGACGGCGGTTCCAGTACCGAAATCGAGATTGAGACCGATGGAGAGATTTTTGACCTCGATCAAACCCGATCCGAAGTGGATGAACTGGTCGATCTGGGGGAGAGATACGAACAACTGCGAGAACTTCAGCAGGCCGATTTCTGGGCGGAATCAACTCCTGCCCGAAAGTCTTCTCTCGGAAGTGGCGAAGACGAATTTGAATGGGTGGACCATGTCGAGGGCCCCTCGGAAACTCTGGCGGAGCATCTGATTTCCCAATTGCGCCTCAAAAGCGTCCTCAGTCCGCGCCAGATCGCCCTCTGTGAGGAAATCATTTTCAATCTCGATGAGCGCGGCTGGCGACTCCACTCCCTCGAGGAGATTGCAGCAGGGGTTGCTGCCGGGCTGGAGTCTGAGGACACCGATCCCCGCTGGCAGGAGGTCACTCCCTCCTCCGCAGAGTGGGAAGACGCTCTCCACATGGTGCAGTCCCTCGACCCACCGGGTGTGGGAGCTGAAAACCTCATCGATTGTCTTTGCCTTCAGTTACACAGGGATGCTGCGGATAACCAGTTGGAGGAATTACTGGTTCGCTGGCACCTGGATGACCTGGCCAAAAACCGTCTTCCACAAATCGCCAAGACTACAGGTAAAACCCTCGAAGAGATCAAGTTGGCTACGGATGTGATCCGTTCACTGGAGCCGATTCCCGGAAGAGCTTTTATTC
Organism: Planctomycetia bacterium; assembly: GCA_012269595.1. Taxonomy (GTDB): domain Bacteria; phylum Planctomycetota; class UBA8108; order UBA1146; family UBA1146; genus UBA12191. Next base: position 14,425 of record JAAXJX010000056.1, read on the forward strand.
AGAGTGCGAACCCTCGCATCGTTCCTGACATCCTCATAGAGCGCGATGCGGAAGGAGTTTTTCGGGCAGAGGTCGGTGGGCAATCGGCCCCGAGATTGCAGATTTCTCCCCACTACAGGGAATTGCTGAAGGGTGCCAAGAAGGACCCTGAGTTGCGCAAGTATCTGCGCAAGCACATCGAGAACGCAGAGTGGCTGATGGGGGCTGTCCAGCAGCGGAATTCAACTCTGCAACGGGTCGCACAGGAGATTCTGGATCGTCAGCAGGAGTTTTTCAGTGAGGGGGATCGCTTCCTTGCACCGATGCGAATGCAGGACGTGGCCGATTCCATCGGTGTCAATGTCTCCACTGTGAGCCGAGCCATTTCGGGAAAGTGGTTCCAGTCTCCCGGGATGTTGCGTGAACTTCGCAGTCTCTTCAGTGGGGGAACGGTTCGCGATGATGGCGCTGAAGAGTCTCGCGGAGGGGTCATCGCCCGGATCAAGGAATTGGTGGCCGGGGAAGATCCGAAAAAGCCTCTCAGTGATGCGACGATCGTCAAGGAACTGGAAAAATCCGGAGTCCGAATCTCTCGCAGAACCGTGACCAAGTATCGGGAGGCGGAGGATATCCCCTCCTCGCGGGAGCGCCGTCAGTATTGATCGATTCAGGGCGGTATGGAGTCAGGCAAGCAGGGAATCCCACCCCTGCGAAAAAATCCTGTTATGCTGTCTGGACTCAACCATTTTGTCCCATATCTGATCCGCAGTTCGGGGAGTACTTTTGCACCGATGATTGAAATTGAGGATCTGTCCCTTACCTACGGAGACCGACGTGCGCTCGATGGGATCTCATTCAGTGTTCCCGCAGGAGCAGTCACCGGTTTTATCGGTGAAAATGGTGCAGGCAAGACCAGTACCTTCCGTGTTCTGACTACATGGTTGTTGCCAGATCCTGAGACTCAAAGGGTCATCGTCGACGGTGTCGATTTGCTCAGCGACCCCCAGACCGCTTGCACCCGGGTAGGAGTGCTGCCGGAGCAGTTGGCGTTGCCCGGTGAACTGCGGGTCGCAGAGTTTCTGCGCTTTCGCAGTGGCATCAAGAATGTGCCTTCCAGACAGGCAAGGGCAGAGGTCAGCCGGGTTCTTGAAGCGGTGAATGCCAGCGACATGGAGCAGAGGCGCATCGACACTCTTTCACAGGGTTACCGGCAGCGAATCGGATTGGCGGATGCCCTGTTGGGAGATCCTCCGGTTCTACTTCTCGACGAACCCACTCGTGGTCTGGATCCGCGTCAGATCTCCCAGTTCCGTGCACTCCTGGACGAACTTCGAGGTAATCACACACTCCTCCTCTCCAGTCATGTTCTGGGAGAAGTGGAGCAGTTGTGTGACAGGATCTGTGTCATCAGCAAGGGGAAAATCCAGTTGGAAGAGGATCGGGAATCGTGGACCCACCGATTGGGCAAGGCGGGACGCTGGCAACTCGAGCTCGCTCCTTCTGCGGATGCGAAAAAGGTCACCGATTGGCTCAATCAACTGCCGGAGGTGCAGTCGGTGAACCGGGATCGACATCACTGGAGCATCCAGTCTGATGCCGCATTGGGTTTGCGCATCGGTGAAAAAGCCCTGGAAGAAGGGTGGGTGATCATGGAACTGCGCAGTGAACCCGCCACTCTCGAGTCTCTCTTTCTTGAATGGACCGGCTCTGATTCTGTCGCCCCTGTGTCAGGTGGGGAGGAATCATGAACAGAACCCTGATTCTCCTCCGCAGGGAATTACTCTCGACTTTCGTCTCACCCGTCTCGTGGATCATTCTGGTGCTGTTCCTCCTCGTGATGGGGGCGAACATGTACATTTCCATCGTCGCTGTTGGAGGGGATCTTCGACAGCTTCTGAGTTCTGCCTATGGTGGTCTCGTCTTCTGGTTCATGTTTCTGGTGATCCCGCCTCTGGTGACGATGAGAAGTCTTGCAGAGGAGCATCGGCAGGGGGCCCTCGAAGTTCTGATGGTAACCGGGATCAGCGATGCCAGTGTGGTCATTGCCAAGTGGGCTGCTTCTTCGATCTTCTACTTCACACTCTGGTTGTGCCTGCTTCCACTTTGGGGGGTGCTTTCGCTGGTGGGTGAGGTGGAGCCTGGTTTGCTCTTCACCACATACTCAGGAATCTTTTTCATCGGATCTGCATTTTGTGCCAATGGAATACTGGCTTCTGCACTGACCGCTCATCCGTTGGCTGCAGCCGGATTGTCCTTCACCTTCAACATTGCCTTGTTCATGGTTCACTTTTTCAGCAACCTCTTCCGACCTGGAGAGATCGAGTTGCTCTGGATCGAACATGTCAGTGCGATTCACCACATGGTGGATGAGTTGACTCGTGGAATCCTCGATTTGAGAGTCCCTGTCTTCTGGTTCACCCTGATTCTCTTCTCTCTCTTCCTCGCCACGCGAGTGCTGGAGAGGAGGCGCTGGGCATGAGTGTTCTCACAGAACGAAAAAACCGAGCCCGCAAGCATGTTCCTCTGCAGATCATTCTGGCTCTCTGGTGTGTCTTCGTCGCCAATGCCTGGATCTTCCATTCTTCGATTCGTTCGGATTGGACTTCGGATGGATTGCTGACAGTGACCGAATCGGATCGCGAGCTGATCGCAGCATTGACCGGTTCCGTCGAGGTGGTGATTCCGCTCAATCTGGGTCCGGAAATCGAGGATACGCTGAAAACACGGGTTCTTCTGAAATCGGCCCGCTGGCTGGAGGAGCTCAGTCAGGTGACTCCGAACCGATTGCAGCGCCCCATTCTGATTCGAGTCAATCAGGAGGGGGAGAAATGGGCTGCAGAAAGGGCGCGAAGAGTTCCGGCCCTCGAGGAAACGGATGTCGATCGCATCCATTTCTTCCATGATGGACGCAGGGTTTCCCTGTCTGCAGAAGAGCTCGCTGATTTCCGGTTTCCCTCGGCTCTCGAGCCGGAGGGCGTAGCAGAGATTCTCGTCGACCGAACACGGGAGGGGATCGAATCCGCCCTGCGGCGTCTGATCCGGGAAGAGAAGATTCAAATCCGCATCAGTCAGGGCAGCGGGGAGCCGGGATTGAATGAACCGGGCAATAATTCGATGGCGGCCCTGCGCAAGGATCTTGAATCCCGTGGTGCACAGGTGGAGGGGATTCGCCTGCCTTTTGTGGAATCGATCTCTGCAGATACCGACCTGTTGGTGGTTGTGGCCGGAGGGGCGGGGTCATGGGACC
>JAAXJX010000056.1:17660-34303 GCA_012269595.1 Planctomycetia bacterium
CTGGGCGGCCTTTTTGGGCAATCTCCCGCGCCACAAACCCCCCGTTGGGGGGGGGGGGCCGGAGGGGTGGGGTCATGGGACCCCTTGGGGGCTGCGGCCGAAAGATCGATCCAGCGATATCTGGAAGCAGGAGGAGGAGTCGTCCTCCTCCTGCCTGGAAAAAGTGTCAGTGGACTGGAGGGGCTTCTGTCCCGCTCCGGAATCGATGTCGGTCCCGGGCTGGTTGCTGAAGAGATCGCTCTCGAACAGGGTTTGATTCGACCTGCATTTGTCGCGGTCGGCAGGCAGGTGCATCCCCGTCATCCTGTGACTGCCCCCTTTATAAAACGGGGACTTAATGCCCGCTTTTCTCCCGCCAGAGTTCTGCAACTTTCGGAGGGGGCAACGCCGTTACTGACGACGGGACCCGGTGCGTGGGTCGAACGGGACGGACGCATGGCACAGCGTGATCCGGGGGAGTCCCCATCCCCGCAAGTGATTGCTGCGGCGAGCGAAGTCGGTGCTGGACGCCTGATCGTCGTTTCCAGTTGGACATCTGTTCTCAATGCATTGTGGCAGGGTGACAGTCGCCGATTCCTGCTTTCGTGTTTTCAGTGGGCCGCGGGAGACACCCAGCCGTTGGGTGCCGGTCGTGAGCCGATTACTCGCAGGGTGGAACTTTCCGCACCGTTTCGAAATTCCTTCTTCTGGACTGCTCTGGCAGTGCTTCCCGCCTGTGCTTTCTTTGGCGGTTTGCTGGTCAGTGCTCTGCGCAGGAGGAATGCATGAACCCGCGGACATCACAGATTCTTGCGATACTGGCAGTGGTGCTGACCTTTTTTGCCTACCGCTCGGTTCGTGATGCACGGCCGACCTACGTGGTTGGCAGTGATCGCCCGCTCAATTTTTCTGTTCCCGCCGTGAAATCCCTCGAGATCGATCGCGGCGATGGAAACCCGATTCGTATCGAACAGATTCGCACCACAGAAAGAAGCCGCTGGAGCATGACAGCGCCCGTCGTCGATGAAGGACGTTTCGCCGCCATCGAAGATTTGCTGTTGATGCTTCGGGATATGGAATCCTACGGCGATGGTCCCCGGGATCTTGCCCGCTGTGGACTCGATCAGCCCCGTGTTTCCCTGAGTATCGAAACCGGTTCCAAAGTCCATCAGGTCGCATTTGGATCCGATCATTCCTCCCTCGACAGGGTGCATGCTCTGGTCGATGGGCGATCGGTGTTGGTGCAACCGGAGTTGAGGGGGGTCCTCGAGGATTTTCAGCTCTCCGAATTGCGCGAGGATGCGGTCGTCGGCATTTCGCCACAGCGCATCACAGAATTGACTTTGAGTCGACCCGGCGAAGAGACGCTTCTGTTGCAGAGGAGCGGACCCTTCTGGTGGATGGAAGAGCCATACCGCGGAGATGCGAACCCCAATGCCATCGAGACATGGTTGGAAAAACTCAGTCAGTGGGCGGTGATCGATTACATCGATGATCCAGACCGGTTTCCGGTGGAGTTGAAGAATCCCCGTGCAGTGTTGACCCTCAAAACAGACGATCTGGAAAAGACGATTGAGATCGGCCCGGTGTTTGCCATCGAGGGGGCTTCCACTGCCGTGGCGGTCAAGACGAGCGACCGATCGGCAGTTCTGATCGTTGCCGGATCCACTGCTGAAAATATTGTGAACCGGTCCTCTGCGCGATTGTTGAGTCCCTATCTGATCCGTACGGACAATCCCCGTATTCAACTTCTGAAGTTTTCCTCGGGAGCCTACGGCCCAGTGGAAATCACGGGAGACGACAGCGGCGAATGGAGGGTCGACTGGGCAGGTGAATCCCGGGTTCGCAAGGCTGAAAAGGGAATCGTGGAGTCTTGGTTGACGGACTTGCGTACCCTGCGGTCCGAGACTTGGCAAAAGGTCGACCGTAGCCGGCTACAACAGTTCGGCTTTGACCAGGCTCTGCTGGAGGTCCAGTTGCAAACCTCCAGTGGAGAGTTGGAAGACCTGATCGTCGGCTCTCCGGTCGAAGGTCGTCCTGGTCACCATTACTTCTGGAATCCCCGCAGGGACAGTTGCGCCATTGCAGTACTTGGCTCACTGGAGGCGATGCGGAGGGCTCCCTTCACCGTACGCTCCCGGGAACTGCCCGTCCTCACGGAAGAGTTGACGCGAATGCGTCTCTCATCTGTCGATTTCGGAGAAGTCGAGTTGGTGCGGCCCAATCAGCAATGGCGTACCGTCAGTGGAGGAGCTGCGCCTGAGTTGGTCGAGGCTTCTCAACAAGAGTTGCAACTGATCGCAGAGCGTTTCAGGGGGTTGGCGGTGGGTCGATGGCTCGATCCAGCTGAACCGGCGCCCAGTGAGGATCTTTATCGGGTCAGGATCGATTGGCTGGCACTGGATTCGACCGGTCAACCTTTGCGAACCCTGTATTTGGGTGGGCTTACCGACGAGGGCTGGATTCGTGCCAGGCTCGGCGAATCGGCTTGGGGGTTTGCCCTCGCTCCCGTTGCAGGGGCCAATCTGGAAACTCTTGCGGTAGACACTCTGGAAAGACTGACCTCGGAGGGAGGGGGCCCCCGATGAGCGGAATCCGTGGTTCGCTGGTTTTTCTTCTGCTGATGGTCTCTGTGATCTCCATTTTTGTTCTCAACCGCTGGAAGCCCGAGATCCGCCCGGGTGCTCCGGCCCGGAGTACCGAGAAGGGGAGTCGGGATTCGGATCAGCGAGCAGGAAACACAGAGATCGATCCAGGCAATGCCAATAATCCGGGATCAACAGTGGACGATCCCTCCATTACCGAAAGAAACGGATCACAGAGTACCGGATCGACTCAGGACAACGGATCCGCAGGCGGGGTACCGGAATCAAATGGTCCATTTGAAGTTCTGCTTCGGGTGATGGACTCCCGGGGAAACCCGGTCGCAGCCGGGTTACAGACAGGTTTGTTTCAACCTTCCGGTGAGCCGATTGAATCGACAGATTCGTCTCAGGAACTTCAGGTTCAGGGTTTGGTGGTCGGAGGTTTTGGTTCGCTGGAGTCGGGACTGAGCAAATCCACGTCCCGATTGGAGATCGATCCACCGCCGACAGGACGCTGGATCGTCGATTCGACTCTCCAGGAGGCACCCTCAGATCTGCTGACGATTGAGAGACTGGTTCTTTTGCGTCCCGATTCCGTGGAGTTCCCTTCGCTGCTGGTCATTCCTGCAATGACCAAAGCTCCGGTGGGAAGTCGCCTGAGGATTCAGGTGGTGGGGGATGGTCGAACTCTGGATGGGGGAATCCTCAAGGTCACGGGAGAAGACAATCTGTGGCAACTGCCTCTGGTGCCCCGTCAATGGTATGCGGGCCTTCTCAGGGTGGAGGTGGTGTGGTCCTGGGAGGCTGCCACTGGGGATCGTCAGAATCAGGTTCTCGATATCCGGGGTGAGGAGTTTGCCGGGCAGGACTGGAGTTGGAGTGGAACCCTCAGCGTCGATACGGCCGATGAGGCAAAGCGACAGGGAGACAAGATTCGCCGGTGGTATCGCCAACTTCTCGACGAGGTCGAAATGACCCGGGATCTGCTGTTGGTTGCAGGAGCCCATGCCCGCGGAAAAAGAGCGAAACTGGTGCGTGACGACGCCCGGTATTCACGAATGTTGACCCACCCTCTGGCACCGGTGCTTGACGATCTGGGGCGGGGCTCCCGGTTCGACGAAAGACGCTGGAGAAGATTGCTCGATGAGGATTTACCCCAGAGGTGGAGTCCATGGGTAGAGGAAGGGGCAATTCCCTGGCCAGACCGCTATCCAGGGCCTGCTCGTAACGTTCCCCTGCTTTTTCACACGCTGGTGAAGTACAGCCGTCTGGAGAGCACTGTGATCTACATGGCTCTGGGCAAGGAGAGGCACCCCAATGATTTTGTCGCCGATTTCGATTGGGATCCGGCCACAGAGCGAACGCAGACTTTGGGAAAACTGCGTAACTTTATCAACGCCATCCGTGAAAAGTTGTCGGAGTTGGAAGGGGATTGAGATCCAGTGGAGGCCTCACCGGACTCTCTGGATTTCCACCTCTCCCTGTCGATAGCGTTCTATTTCGCCCCTGGTGCCCACCCATAGAAGTGCTTCAAAATCCTTCGACTCGACTTTCCAGCGATAGACCGGGATTTCGCCGATCTTTTCTTGTCTTTCGCGAAGGAGTTTCAGTTCGAGGAAGCGGTATTCACCGGGGATCAGGGCCGAAAATGTGGCCTCTTTTGATTGGGCAATCTTTTTGCCGATCAGTAACCAATGTTCGAAGGACTGATTTCCAAGCAGAACGAATTGTTTCTTGAGTGGGATCACGCGATCGACCTGATTGCCAGATCTTGGATCCCTGACGACGATACGAACGTCCTCTTCCTGGAACTCTGCTGCTGTGACCTGATCGGTCAGAGCTCCAGCCAGTGCTTCGACCGAGAGTTGCCTTTGCAGGGAAATCGGGCGCAGGTTTTCAGCGGAGAAATCGGTCTTTTGACGGATGTCCAGGACACGCCCGTCCCTTTTCCAGTTCAGCCGTGAGTCCAGTCTCCAACGCTGAGTCTCAGGCTTTACTGGCGGAATCAGGCGAATACGGGTTGATCCGACAGGGGCTCCTGCGTGGACCCAGCGCCAACTGATTTCCGAATCTGTCACATAAGGCAGGGGGGAGACCCACTTATCCGGAACGGGTGAGACAGGTTTGGGGTCATCGACTGTTAAAGGCAAAAGGACAATGAGGATCAGTGGTGAAATCATTTTTGATTCCCATTCGTGACACACGGAAAAGTTGTCGAAATGGACCCGTGCAATTTTGATGCGGTTTGTGGTACGATCGCATCTTGGTTGGAGTGAGGACATCTGGCAAGACACGATGCATTTATTATTGCTGCATTGTTGGCGCTGAGTGATCCAACTTTTACGGGACGAGGAGGCCTCGAAAGGGGCGTCTCGGTTCGAGCCGGAAAATCGATTTTCCGACTCGTATCATGGGAGTGACGTGTCTGTTCACAAGACAGGACACGCGGGAAAGGAATGCTGATGCGCAAGGATTTGTCCTTGATTCGACGTCTCGAAAAGATTGAGAAGGAACTGGGGTATTGCCAGATCAAGCTCGAAAAGGAACAACGTCTTGCTACTCGAGTGCACTTTCTCCGTGCGCATCGGGATCACATGAGAAACTCTCTCAGCAGTTACCCCGAATCGGAGAGTGGTTCACAGAACTCTCTGGGCGGACTCTCCTTTGTCGAAATTTCCCGCAAGTTGATGGAGGAGGAATCCTCCTTCTCATTCGATGATATTCGTCTTGAGTTCATCGCTATCGGAATGCGCCCGGAAATCGTCGACGAGCTCGACCTTCTGGATCAGGACATCACTGATACGACGGAGAAGTTGCAAACCTTCCGTGTCTTCCACGACAAAATCGAGGGCTTGCAGTCGGAGCGAACCCAGGCGTTGAGCAGTTTCATCCTCGAGGAGGGTGAGCCGGTTCTGAAGATCTCCGAGAATTTTGAGGAGACGGAGTCGCGCTGGAATGTGCTGACTGAAGACTTGACCAACATCGATGACGCTCTCTTCTGTGTTCAAAGAGCGAATGACTACCTTGCATCTGCACGCAACTTTGTGCTTCAGGCTCGCAGTCATTACTCGGTTCAGGATTGGCTCGAGAGTGGATACCTCGTCGATCTGTTCAAGCACTCCCTGATCGGAAGGATTCGCGAAATGCTCGAGGGAGCTGAGCGCAATCTCAAAACCGCACTGGGAGAATTGATCTGTCTCAACGATGAAGATTACGATCTCTTCGAGTTCTCTGACTTCGCTCCGATTCTGCTTCCCTTCTACAAGCATCTCTTCAGTGATGTCTTCAAGCAGACCAAGTTCCAGGATGTTCTGAATCTTGTGGAAGAGCGACTGGACAGGTCGGAACGGCTTCACAAGCGTCTGGAAGAGACGCGTGAAGCGGTCTTTAACATGCAGATGCAGCAAGAGACCGAGCGTGAGGATCTGTTCCAGCAAATCGGTGAAGAGCGTCGCAAGTTGCGCCTGATCAGTTAATCTGATCCAGACAATCTGAAATGTGCAGGCTGGCACAAACCCTCAATATCCGAGGATTTGTGCCAGCCTTTCTTTTGCCCGAACTTCGTCAGCAGCGAGATCCCCGGTGATGAGTGCACGCCCATCTTCAAAGCAGATGATGGCTCCAGCGGGATCTTCCACGCGCAGGGACCAGGGGCTTCGGCTGTAGTTTTCTGTTCCGGACGATTTTTGCAGGACTTTTTCGATCTGATCGAGACCAACATCAATCCAGGTTTCCAGTGAACCGCTTCCGCAAAGCCGGCGAACGGGATATGTGCCGGAGGTGGATTCCGATTCACGAATCCGGGTGGCCTTTCCCTGATCGGAGCAGGTGGGGCAGGAAGGGTCCTCTGCTAATTCAACCCACGTCTCACCATCGGTCAGCGACCCACGGATAATCCTGCGGATTTGATCACGGGGAGAATCATTGTCGGGGCCTGTTCGCAAGCTTTCAGTGAGAAGCCTCAAGACTGCTGAAGCTGCGGCAAAACACGCGGCAGGAAGAACCCCCTCGGTTTCACAGGTTCCCAATGGGTATTGATCCAGCCGCGGGTCGACCCAGCAGTGGTAACAGGGGGATCCCGGTGGATTGAATGATGCCGCGACCCAGCGATCGGCGATGGCCGCAGAATGGATCCAGCCGATACCGGTCTGCAAGGAAGCTTTCTGAATCAGGGATCGGGCAGCGACATGATCGGTGGCATCGATCACCACATCGTGGCCTCTGAAGAGATCCAGAACATTCCGGGGGGTCAGATTGCCTTCATGGGTTTCAACGACGCACCGCCCCCCCTGCGATTCGAGGGCTCTCTTGGCGGCTCTCACCTTTGGCAGTCCTTGCTGAACGTCTTCATCGGTATAGAGAATCTGTCTGTGAAGGTCAGTGCTCTGGACCCGGTCACCGTCGGCAAGGGTCAACTTGCCAAGACCATTGCGGTGGAGCATCTGTGCGAGAGGGGACCCGACACCACCGACCCCGACCAGAAGGACAGACGCTTGTGCCCAATGGTCGTCGAGTATGGCTCCGTTGTGAACCTTTCTCTGGCGGTCATATCTCTGGAGGTCATCGCGTTCCACAGGCTTCCTTTTCATTGGCTGGAGCCCGAATCTAGCCCACGGAAGGTCCTGACTCCAGCCGAACCAATCCAGGGGAGATCGGCGGCGATTCCTTTGGGTGTGAAGGGTTGCACCGGGGCTCGCCGCAGTTTGTACTGACCCTTTGGATGTAGCGGAAACACTGGGGATTTCCACGATTTGCAGTTGGAGTTTGGGGGGCAGGATGACAGATCTGATATCCGATTCCTCTTTTTTGACTGCTCTACTCTGCTCTTATCTCATCGGCGCAATCCCCTTCAGTTACATCATCGCTCGACTCAATGGAGTGGATCTTCTGAAAGTGGGCAGTGGGAACCCGGGAGCGACCAATCTCTCGAGGAACCTTGGGAAGAAACTGGGTGCCATTGGCCTCGGTTTTGATCTTCTCAAGGGAGTCGTCCCCGTATTGCTGGCTCCCGTTTTTCTGTCTGAGCAATTCCATACGGGGGAGCATCTTCCTGTCCTTTTTGCCCTTGCTGTCGGGGCTGCTGCAATCATAGGCCACTGTTTTTCACCCTTCCTGCTGGGTAAGGGTGGCAAGGGGGTGGCGACTACTGCGGGAGTCCTGTTGGCTTATGAACCGTGGCTTGCAATTTCCATGTTGATCTTTTGGGGGTTTGCCCTCATGAAGATTCGCAGTGTCGGGATCTCTTCTGTGGTTGCCGCTTTGGGAGGTGCCCTTCTGGGAGCCACGATGATGGCTCAGGTGTTTTCCTTTGGGGGCATCCTGATCAACAGCGGGTCCGTGGAGGATCAACGCAGACTGGGATTGACCCTGGTCATCATCTGTCTGCTGATCGTGATCCGTCATAGAAGCAATATTCGCGAGTATCGTGAAGCCCGATCGGCGGCATCATCATGAAGGTTCTGGTGGTCGGTTCAGGAACCTGGGGAACGGCTCTCGCCCACGTCGCCCAAAATGCAGGAATGGATGTAACCGTTCATTGTCGGCGACAGGAGCGGGCCGCAGAGCTGGCAAGTGGGCGCCACTCATTCTTGCCGGACTTGTCACTGGGGGCAGGATTCAGGGTCTGTGTTGCTGGAGTCGATCCGGTGCCGGCCAGTGACGTGGTCATCAGTGCGATTCCAACACAGATGATCCGCAGTTACCTCCAGGGACCGGGTGCTGACTTGCCCAGAGATGTGCCGTGGATCTCTGCTTCGAAGGGGCTGGAAAAGGGCCATCAGGCGTTGCCGAGCCAGATTCTCAAGGATTGTGGTGTCGTCGGTGAGCCGGGAATCCTGTCCGGACCTAGCCACGCCGAGGAAGTTCTCAGAAATTTGCCCACAGCCGTCGTGTTTGCCCATCCGAATGAGGATTTCACGGTCGAGATTCAGAAGTCTTTGAGAACTCCCGAGTTCAGGATCTACAGGAGCCTCGATCGGATCGGGGTCGAGTGGGCCGGGGTGCTGAAAAATGTGGTCGCTTTGGGTTGTGGTATTGCGGTGGGCCACGGATTCGGTGACAACACCATAGCAGCGATGGTGACTCGGGGGAGTGCCGAGATTTCGCGCATGGGTTGCCTGCTCGGCGGGCAGCGCGAAACCTTCTCGGGACTTTCGGGTATCGGGGATCTCGTTGTGACTTGTTTCAGTTCTCACTCTCGTAACCGGGTTGTTGGAGAGTCCGTGGGACAGGGACAACCTGTTGCGGATGTTCTGGCAAGGATGGAGCAGGTTGCAGAAGGTGTTCACACCTGCAGTGCAGCTGCCCAAATGGCTCGTGAGCGATCAGTGGAAATGCCCATCGTGGAAACCGTGTCAAAAGTGATGGCCGGTGAACTTTCGGTGGAACAGGGAATCGAAGGGTTACTCCTCAGAGTACCCGACCAGGAATGAGGACCGGTTGCTTTACTGGGTTGTGGCAACACTTCCTGTCGATCTTCTGGATCTTCTCCGAGAGAAGTTTGAGGAAGTGGGAATCGTTCGCTTCACAGCAGCAGAAGTGGAAGTTCTCGGACAGGAGACAGAGTCGGTGGACGGTATACACGCGATGCGTGTTGAAGTTGCGGTGAACGAAGAATTTCTTTCTCCGACGCTGGCTGTCCTTGACGAATTGTCTGCAAACGGGAACGAAGTGAATGTGCACGTCGGTTCCCTCAAGGATGCTCGCCGGATTCGAACCGGCGAAGCGGGATCGGATGCGATTTAGGTGAGAGGGGATCGGAGACGATTCCACTCACGGAAATGATTTTTGATTATTCCCCGACACCCTGATGTCGGGACCAAAAGTGTATCAAGGCTCAGGGGGGCCGAAGCGAAGGGAGTGGCTTTGACAGTCAACGAAATCCTCGAACTGATCAGAAACAAGGGCATCGAGGCGGTGGACTTCCGCTTCATGGATTTCCCGGGTCTCTGGCAACATTTTACGATTCCGGCAGCCGGATTGGACGAAAGCACCTTTACGGATGGTCTCGGATTTGACGGTTCGAGCATGCGCGGCTGGAAGGGGATCGCAGAGAGCGACATGCTTGTGGTTCCCGATCCGACGACTGCGTGGATCGATCCCTTCCCCAAGATGAAGACCCTGGTGCTCGTTTGCGACATCAAGGATCCGATCACCCACGAGAGTTACTCCCGCGATCCCCGAAACATCGCCCGCAAGGCAGAAGCCTACCTGCAGAATTCCGGGCTCGGTGATCAGGCCTTCTTTGGTCCTGAGGCGGAGTTCTTCATCTTTGATGACATTCGTTTTGACCAGAATGAGCACAGTGGCTTCTACTTCCTCGACAGTGTCGAGGGGCGTTGGAACACGGGTCGTGAAGAGGGACCGAATCTGGGCTACAAGCCCCGTTACAAGGAAGGTTACTTCCCTGTTCCTCCGACCGACAAGCACAACGATCTGCGGAACGAGATGATGAAGAACCTGATGGACTGTGGGCTCGAGATCGAGTGCCAGCACCATGAGGTTGCCACGGCGGGCCAGGCAGAGATCGACATCAAGTTCAACACTCTGTTGAAAGCCGCCGACGATCTGATGGCGTACAAGTACATCGTCAAGAACACCGCCCATCAGAATGGCAAGACGGTCACCTTCATGCCGAAGCCGGTGTGGAATGACAATGGCAGTGGCATGCACATGCACCTGTCCATTTGGAAAAATGGCGCCAACCAGTTTGCCGGTGACGGATACGCCGGAATGAGTGAGATGGCGCTTCATGCCATCGGAGGAATCCTCCAGCACGCTCCTGCACTGGTTGCCCTGACAAACCCGACGACTAACTCCTACAAGCGTCTGGTCCCCGGTTTCGAGGCTCCGACTCGCCTGGCCTACTCTTCCCGCAACCGTTCTGCTGCAGTCAGGATCCCTGTGGGGGCTTCCAATCCAAAGGCTCGCCGCTTCGAGTTCCGCTGCCCTGATCCGTCCTGTAACCCCTACCTCGCCTTCTCTGCCCTGTTGATGGCAGCGATGGACGGTATCAAGAACAAGATCGATCCGGGTCTTCCGTTCGACAAGGATCTTTACGACCTCCCGGCTGAGCAGTTGGCAGAGGTTCCGAGTACTCCGGGATCGCTGGAGGATGCGCTCAACTGCCTTGAGAAGGACCACGAGTTCCTTCTTGCCGGCGATGTTTTCACTGCCGACGCCATCGCTTCCTGGATCTCCTACAAGCGGGAGCGAGAGGTGGACCAGTTGCGTCTGCGTCCACACCCCTATGAGTTCGCACTCTACTACGACATCTAATCGTTCCGGTCAGCCGGCGGACGGGTCTCGGGACCTGTCCGCCGGATCTGTCCGCGACCTTTCCGGCAAGCTGGACGCTCTGCGTGTCTGGTTCAGGCAGAACGCCCCGGTCGCCGTGGCTCTCTCCGGTGGTGTTGACTCTGCGCTATTGGCTTCTCTGGCTCATGAAGAGTTGGGGCCACAGGCCGTCGCAGTCACAGGGGTTTCTCCCAGCCTTTCCCAACAGGAATTGGAATCCGCTCGCAGATTGGCGAGCGAGGTCGGCATTCAGCATCTGGAGTTGGAAACCCATGAGTTGGAACGTGAATCCTACAGGGCCAATTCGGGAGATCGGTGCTATCACTGCAAGTCAGAGTTGTACGACGTCATCCTCGATCATCCCCGATTGAACGGGTATACGGCCATCGATGGCACACAGGCCTCGGATGTGGTTTCGGACCGGCCCGGGGCAGTTGCAGCCCGTGAACGGGGAGTTTTCAGTCCATTGCGTGTATTCGGCTTCGACAAGGAGTCGATTCGCCATTTGGCCAGAGAGCGCCAATTGTCGAGCCATGATCGCCCTGCGCGCCCTTGCCTGGCGAGTCGGGTTCCAGTAGGAACCACTGTCAACGCCGAGTTACTCGGGAAGATAGAGGCGCTCGAATCAGTCCTCTCAGGGGAGGGCTTTTCCGTCTACCGGGCACGTTGTGAGGAATCCCGTCTCGTCGTCGAAATTTCTCCTGAAGAGTTGGCCGACAGGCTCGAGGGAAGCTGGCGTCAGCGTCTCAATTCCATCGCCCGTCAACTGGGGTTCACAGAGCGTTGGCTCGACCTGCGCGGATATGGTGGATCGGGATCATCCCGTCTGGAGGCTCTGGCGGGGGACGAGGATGTGGGCTGAACTCTTTCAGATCCTCCTCGTTTCGTTGCTGGTTCTTTCCGGTATCCACCGATTCATGCTTTGGTTGGGTAGTGGGCTTGTCTGGAATTCTGAATCTCCAGCGGCCTCTTCAGAGAATGAAATTTGCTTGCCCGGGAAAGATTGCTCCACAGATCAATTTCACAGGGTGCTGATACAGATCCCCGTGTTTAATGATGCCCATGCCCTGCAGTCCCGACTGGATTGCCTGAAGGGGCTCGACTATCCCCGCTCACTTTTTCAGGTCCAGATTTTGGATGATTCTGATGATGGATCAGCAGAGGTAAATGCCGCTCTCGTTGAAGCTCTGGTCGCTGAAGGGGTTCCGATCACAGTGATTCACCGAGAAGAGCGTACCGGTTTCAAAGCCGGGGCACTGGCCCATGGAATGTCTTTTTCCGATGCGGAATTCGTCGCCATTTTCGATGCGGACTTCCAGATACCGGAGCATTTTCTTTCGCAGACGATTCCCCATTTTGAAGATTCCAGAGTTGGGTGGGTTCAATGCCGCTGGGGTTTTGCCAATCGAAATCGCAACTTCCTGACCCGGGCTCAGGCGCGTCTTCTCGACGGGCATTTCCGTATCGAGCATCAGGCTCGCAGTCATGGCGGACGTTTCTTCAACTTCAATGGAACTGCGGGTATTTGGCGCAGGACTGCTATCGAAGCGGCAGGCGGTTGGAGTGGGAAGACGGTTGTTGAAGATACTGATCTGTCGTTGAGGGCATGGGATCAGGGTTGGAAAGGAATCTACCGTGATGACATTGTCTGTGACGGCTGGCTTCCCGAGAGTTTTTCAGCCTTCAGAACACAACAGAGACGCTGGCTTGCAGGAGGGGTGGACCTGTTCCTCAAACGGAAGAGCGATCTCTCAGGGAAACCATTCCTGACGCGTTTCGATTTCAGTGCTCGTGGACTTGCACCACTGGTCAGTGTGGTCGTGGTTCTGCTGGCGATTTGGGCACCCCTGAGAAGAATCTTTCCTGATCAACTCGGACCGGAGCCCTGGGTTTTCCGATCACTGGGGACCCCTGCATTTGAGTGGGTCTTTTTCAGCTTTGCCTTTATTGGAGTATTGGTCTACTACGCCTCCACAGGTGGTGGACGATACAGTCGTTGGCTGGAATCGTTTCTCGTGCTTCTTTTGGGAACCGGCTTTGCTTTTTATGCCAGCCTTTGCTGCTTTGAGGGAATCCTCGGCAGGGTCTCGGTTTTTGAACGAACTCCGAAAACAGCCGGTGCCACCGGTGGAAGAAACGTCACACTTTTGGAATGGGCAGTGTTTCCCCTGACAGCGTGGCTGATCGTGGAGGTGGTATTGATCGGTGCCTGGTCGGTATTGCCGCTGATCTCGATGAGTTTTGTCGGGTTGCTCTGGAGTCTTGTGGGGACCCGATCCCGGGGGATTGCTGAGTCATCAGGAAGCACTCTCTCTTCCCCTTGCCGCAACGTCGGTGATTCCGTAGTTTGATTTCCACAGGATCGAACCCAGTAAGGATCGGAGGCGGAGCTTGTTGCGAATCGTGACCCTCGACGGGCCCGCAGGCTGTGGTAAAAGCACCGTTTCCAGAATGGTGGCTCGGAAACTGGGTGGACGAATGTTCTCCAGTGGACGCATCTATCGAACCCTGACCTGGATCGGACTCGAGACTGGAGTCGATTTTACAGATCCTGCCTCAGTGGCTTCTCTGGCCGTCAAACATGACTTGTCAATTACTGCCCCGGGAGATGACTTCAAGGTGCTCGTTGATGGAGTGGACCCCGGTAACGTTCTCGATTCGACACGGGTGACCGGCAACATTCATTTCATTTCCGGAAATGCGGAGTTGCGCCAAAGAGTTCTGCCGATTCAGAGAAAGTTGCCGGAGGATCTCCCGGTTGTTGCTGAGGGGCGTGACATGGGAACAGTGGTTTTTCCCGAAGCTCCGGTGAAGATTTTTCTGACAGCGAGTTCCCATCAACGGGCAGTGCGCAGGCAGGCCGAATTGCGTCAGAGACTGGAAGAGGATCTCCCTTTTGAAGAGGTGCTTGAGCAGGTCGAGTTGCGTGATGCCCGCGACCGTGAAAGGGATGTCTCTCCCATGCGACCTGCAGACGATGCGGCTCAGATTGATTCCACTGATTTGGGAATCGAAGAGGTGGTCGCCGCAATCATGGAAAGGATCCCGGAAGATTGGATCCCGGCAACCGACTCTTCTATCGATTGATCCGTTTCATCGCCTGGGTGATCTGCAAGATCCTGTTTCGTCATCGGGCGGTAGGGCATGAAAATCTGCCGACCACCGGACCGTTTCTTCTTGCGGTGAATCACACCAGCAATCTGGACCCGGTCCTCGCCGGCATCGCCATGAAAAGACCGCTGGCATTCATGGCCAGGAGTACTCTCTTCAGCCCCGCACCCCTGGGTTGGTTCTTGAGAAATTTGAACGCCCTGCCCCTCGAGCGGGAGGGGGTGGGGATCGCCGGTTTTCGATCCGTCATGGCCCATTTGGACGCGGGAGGGGCTGCTCTCGTCTTTCCAGAGGGTACCCGCAGTGCGGATGGCCGTTTGCGCCGTTTTAAGGGCGGAGTGGTCCGATTGGCCAAAATGGCTCAGGTTCCTGTGGTTCCCGCCTATATTTCCGGCAGTCACAGGGCCATGGGGCGTGGAAAATGGCTCCCCCGCCCCTTTGGAACCCGGATCTCCTTCGGAGAATGCATCGACAAGGAGGCTTTCTCCGAGGAAGATAACGGGTTGGAAGTCCTGCGCAGGGCCATGGTGGAACTGATCCCCGAAGGGGAGCCCGGTTCCGTCGATTGACCCCTGTCACAGCTCTTCCATTTCCGGAAGGGCTGCGGAGTCTGCGATGGTCGCTGGCAGCAGTCTTTTCCCAAAAAACCAGGAATGCCTGTGTGAGTGGAGGGATCCGATGGTCGGGTCCGCTCGACGGCAGTCCGTGACCCACTGAAGGGGCCTTTTTCCATGGCCAAACCAGAACTGCTCAAGCAGTTTGACCTCAAGGGCGATTCCCTCGAGGACAAAGTCAACGATTTCCTGCAAGGTGACTCCATCGACAAGGTCGATGAAATTCTCAGGGATTCGGTGATCGATTTTGAAGAAGAAAAGATTATCCAGGGCAAGGTGGTCAGCATTTCCGATGACTGGGTCATCGTCGATGTGGGCTACAAAGCCGAGGGTGAAGTTCCCAGAAGCCACTTCGAGGGTGCTGAAATCACCGTCGGAGACACCGTGGACGTACTCATCGAGGAAGTCGATGAGGAAGACGGTCGCATCATGCTGTCCAAGCGCAAAGCGGACCGCATCAAGGGTTGGGAAAAGGTGGTCGACACCCATAACGAGGGGGATGTGGTCACCGGTAAAGTCCTGCGCAAGATCAAGGGTGGCCTGTTGATCGACATCGGGGTTCCGGTGTTCCTTCCTGCTTCCCAAATCGCCATCCGCAGGGTGGGCGACGTTTCCGAGTTCGTCGGCAAGGATCTGGAATGCAAGATCATCAAGATCGACGAGCCGCGCATGAACATCGTCGTCAGCCGCCGCAAGCTGCTCGAAGAGCGCCGCGACGAGCTGAAGTCGAACCTGATGACCGAAATCGAACTGGATCAGGTGCGCAAGGGTATCGTCAAGAACATCACTGATTTCGGCGCTTTCGTCGATTTGGGTGGTATCGACGGCCTTCTGCATATTACTGACATGTCCTGGGGCCGTATCAATCACCCCAACGAGATCCTGACCGTTGAACAGGAGATCGATGTCAAGGTGCTCAAGATCGACAAGGATCGCGAGCGGATCTCTCTGGGACTCAAGCAGACCCAGCCGAGTCCCTGGGACGACATCGAAGAGCGTTTCCCGATCGGTGCCAAAATCAGCGGCAAGGTTGTCAACGTTCTTTCCTACGGTGCCTTCATCGAATTGGAAGAGGGTATCGAGGGACTGGTTCACGTCTCTGAGATGTCTTGGACCCGTCGAATCTCCAACCCCGGTGAAGTGGTATCCGAGGGACAGGAAGTGGACGTGGTGGTCCTTGAGATCAAGAAGGACAAACAGGAAATCAGCCTTGGCATGAAGCAGGTCGAGGTGAATCCCTGGGAGATCGTTGCCCAGAAGTACCCTGTGGGTCACTACATCAGCGGCAAGGTTCGCAATCTTACCAACTACGGTGCCTTCGTCGAACTCGAGGATGGCATCGACGGTCTTCTGCATGTCAGCGACATGTCCTGGACCCGCAAGATCATCCACCCCTCCGAGAAACTGGAGAAGGGACAAGAGGTCCATGCTGTGGTTCTGGAGATCGATCAGGAGCGCAAGCGGATCGCCCTTGGCCTCAAGCAGATGGAAGAGGATCCCTGGGTTCGCGAGATTCCGGACACTTATGCCATTGGAACCGTGGTTCGGGGTACGGTGACGAAGACCACCAACTTTGGTGCCTTTGTTCAGATGGAGGAGGATCTCGAAGGTCTTCTGCACGTCTCTGAACTTTCGGGTGACAAGGTGGAGAGCCCTGAAGAAGTGGTCTCCATCGGTCAGGTTGTGGACGTGAAAGTGATTCGCGTTGACGATGAAAATCGCAAGATCGGTTTGAGTCTCAAGGAGGTGACCGAGGAGGAGAGTGCCCAGCTTGCGGCGCTCTACGCTCAGGCTGCCGAAGGTGAGTCCCCGACAGCAGTGGGATCGGTGCCGGAAAACATTCCGGACGAAGTCCCCGACATCGAGGACCAACCAGAAGAGGCTCCCGTTGCAGAAATGGAATCTGCGGACTCAGAAGCGGCTGAAGAGCCTGCTGGTGACGAAGCGGAAGAGAGTGCTGGCGATGCGGAAGAATCCGAGAACAAGGAGTAATCCTGTTCCTCTGGACAGGGTCGATGACCATTTCGGGGAGAGTCGGGGTTTCCCGGCTCTCCTCGTC
>JAAXJX010000022.1:0-1355 GCA_012269595.1 Planctomycetia bacterium
GACACGAGCACGGACACGAGCACGGACACGAGCACGGACACGAGCACGGACACGAGCACGGACACGATGCAATCAGTTGGCTGGAGCTGGCTGAAGAAATTCGGGGCCAGCGAGGTGGTGGACACGAACATGACGGACATGACCACGACGGACATGACCACGCTGAATGGCATTTCGACGAGCGTCATTTTGAGGGTGATTTGCCCATGATTTCGATGGAGTTCCGCGATGAATCCCGCTTCGGCAGAAGGGGAGAGCAATTCCGTCAACGTCAGGGTCGTGATCGGGGGATGAATCGCCGGGAGATGTCCGGACGCAGGCCCATGCGCGGCATGAACCCCCGTATGCGGAATCTCACTCCGCGCTGGAATCAGGGAATGACACCTGTCATGCCTCGTGGACTCGCTGCCCGTCAGGGTATGGGAGCGATGCGCGGGGGTGGCTTCCCCAGGGGTGTGATCATGGGTCGAACCGGAGCCATGCCCGGGATGCAGCCGTGGGGACCTCAGGGAGGAATCGTTGTCATTGAGCCGGGCATCGAGCCGGGCATGGGGCACGGCGAAATGATGTTCCATGGACCGGGTGGAAATTTCGCCATCTTCGGTGAAACCGGTGCCGGTCACTCCCGATCCTGTGGCTCTGAAGGGTGCGGCGAAGAAAAGGAGTGCCCTTACCTGAAGAGTCAGTGTGAGGGAGATTCTGATTGTTGCGGTTCTGAAGAGTGTGGCGAAGAAAAGGAATGCCCTTACCTGAAAAATCAGTGTGAAGACGATTCCGAATGCTGCGGCTCTGAAGAGTGTGGGGCAGAAAAGGAATGCCCCTACATGAAAGAGCGCGACTCAGAGTGTTGTGGTGACGACGGTTGCTGCAAGGGTGAAAAGGAATCGGAGTACCACGGCCATGACCATGGTGGCTTCGATGTTGAAGAAAAATCGGGAGCCAAAGTCATCATGATCCGCAAGGAATCAGGTGATTCTGGAGATATGTGGAAAGAACTTCTCGATGCCAGAGTTGAGACTTCTGAATCCGCTTATGAAAACTCTCTGGGTAGCACCCAGATGATCGTTGAAATGATCTCGGACTATCTTCCTGAAGATCTGGATCTCAAAGGTGATGTGGATATCCAGATTCACACCGACATCGAAGGCGCCGATCTTCCTCCAGGTATGGAGGGTGAGCTGAAAGAGATGCTCGAGAAGATGATGCTCGAGGTCGAAGTGGAGATGAAGGAAACGGGCAAGTCCGGCAAGAAGCGGGCCGCTGAGAAGGAGTCGCAGAAAGAGTCGAAAAAGAAGGCGGCCAATAAGAAGCAGACGGCGAACAAGAAAAAGGCTGCCAGTAAGAAGCAGGCAGCC
>JAAXJX010000022.1:1455-34274 GCA_012269595.1 Planctomycetia bacterium
AAGCAGGCAGCCCAGAAAAAAGCTGCTGAGAAGAAGTCTGCCGACAAGAAGAAGTCCTTGAAGAAGGACGCCAGATCAAAGGACTCGAAAAAGAAGCAGAACCGGAAAAAGGGTAGCGGTGCGGTCAAAAAGGCCGAATCGGGCAGTTCCCTCGAAATCCGGGTCCGTGAGCTCACCGGATTGGGAGTTCCCGTCTTTTAGCCAAAATGAGAATACAGTTGCAGCCTCATTGACGAGATTTCGTGTGAGAAGCGGGTCCCACATGAGAATTTCAGGTTGTAATTTTGGCCTCCTCCGGACGGTCCGGGGGAGGCTTCTTTTTTATATAAGTCTATAATTTTTAATGATTTATGGGTTTTTCCAGGAGTGGTCCAGTCGCTCCCCCAGGTTCTTTTTGGAGGTCTACAGGGATTTTTTTCAAAAAGTTCTCAAGTAGACTTCAGCCACAGCCGATGACGAAGGTACGCATGAATCTCTCACCAGGATTCAATCCCGGGTCAATCCCCAAGGGAAGCGTCGCCAGCAGGGCTTCGAGACACCCTGTCAGTCGTTATTCTCACAGTCTCGGAGGGAAAGCAGGGATGGATGAGCACCGATCAAATTGAAGGTGTCGGCAGTACAGGGGAATTCGACGGAGTGGAAGGCCCGGATCGTACGGCCGAACCCAGTGGGCCAAATGGCCCTGAGGGCCCGGATGGGCCTGATGTCGCCGGAGCAGCAGGAGAAGCGAATGGTCCTGAGGAGAGCGGCAATTCGGGGGAAGTTTCACGCCCGAAAGATTCTGTAGAGGGACCATCGGAAGAAGCACGGCTTCTCGACAAGATTCACGGAATGGGCGAGCAACCATCTCCTGTGAGTGACAAGTCGGAGCAGCGTATCGCCGAGATGTCAGAGGGGTTCAAGCCCGGCGATGCCGAGGCCCTGAAAGAGATGATCTCCAATCTGCTGAATGAGAAAATCTAGGACACACAGGTGATCCCCCATTGAATTCAGAAGAAATCGACCCCGCTCGTTGGAGCGGGGTCTTTTTTTGTCATCCTGGGGATCAGTGCGGCATTGCATACTTCATTTCTGAGGTATTAGATGTGCCTTCGCAAACTGTGACCAGAGCATTATTGGGGGAGAGAACGATGGCCGAGAACCAGGAAAATGAAGCGTCAGATGCTGCAGAAGCAGAGACTCCGATTACCTTCGATGATTTCACCAAAGTCGAGTTGAGGACCGCAAAGGTTCTCGAAGTTGAGCCCCATCCGAAGGCGGATCGACTGTGGCTGCTGAAAATTGATGGCGGAGACGAGCAACGTCAAATTGTTGCCGGTGTCCGTTCTCACTACACAGCAGATGAACTTTTGGGGAAGACGATTGTTGTTGTCTGGAATTTGCAACCCGCCACGATTCGTGGAGTCGAATCGAAAGGGATGTTGCTTGCGGTTCAGGACGGAGAAGTGGTTCGTCTTCTGGGGCCGGATGGAAAAGTGTCACCCGGCTGTCGAGTCGGATAGGGGGACTGTTAGCCGTGCTGGTTCATCTTTCAGTGGAAGATCTGGGGTTGATCGAACGGATCGAATTCGATCCGGGTCAGGGGCTTCATGTCCTCACCGGCGAGACCGGAGTGGGCAAATCGATGTTGCTTGCTTCAATGCAAATGTTGCGAGGTGAAAGAACCCGAAACGACATGATTCGGCGTGGAGCGGATAGGGCTGTCGTACGTGGAATCTTTTCTCTGAATGAGTCCCTCGCCGAAAAAGTGGGCGAGCTTCTGGGGATCTCCATCGAGGATGGAGAATTGATCATCGAACGGGAGATATCCCGGGAAGGTCGCAGCCGCTGCCGGATCGATGGTCGTGAATCTACTGCCAAGGTGCTGAGAAGTATTGCTCCTTTGTTGATCGAAGTCGTCGGTCAGGGGCAGGCCTTGACCCTGCTCAAATCAGACATTCAGCTCGACCTTCTCGATCGCTTTGGTGGTCTGGTACCGATGCGACAGGCACATGCGGTTGCATGGCATGAAGCCAGGGAGCTGGAAGAACGCATTCACTCTCTGGAAGAAAATCATCGCGAGCGCAGGGATCGGGCTCTTTTTCTGGAACACGTCATTCAGGAGCTGGAAGAGGCGCAGCTGGAGAATGGCCAGCGTGCTTCTCTGGAGCAGGAACTGGAACTTCTGGAAGAACGGGATCGGGTCCTGGCGACAATTTCCAAAGCCAGGGGGAGCATTCTCGAAAATGACGGCGGAGTTCTCGACACTCTTGGAGTCACCGAACGGGAGTTGCAGGGATTCGAGGCTTTGCATCCCGGGATTGCCAGTCTGCGGGAAGCCAGTCTCCATTCACGAACCCTGCTCGAAGAAGCAATGCGTGAAGTTTCGGTGCTGGAGTCCGATCTCGATATGGATCCGGTGGCTCTCGATCGCAAACGGCGGCGTTTGGATGCCATCGTCACTCTTGAAGAAAAGTTTCATCGCACCGAAGAAAATTTGATCCGGTATCTCGAAGAGTGCCGGGAAGAGTTGTCGAAGATCTCAGGGGATTCGGAAGAGTTGCCCCAATTGCGAGAAGGTCTCGAAAGGTGCATCGAGAGTCTCCAGAGTGGTGCACAGGAGCTGTCTCAGGCTCGGCTCAAGGTGATCGAACGATTGACCGGTGATTGCGCCCTTGAATTACAGGATCTTGGTCTGGAAAAGGCGAGACTGACAGGGTTGCTCGAGCCGTTGTCGGAAAAGGACAGTTGGAAGGGCATGAACGAATCGGGTCTTGATCGTTTTCAGATCTGTTTCAGTGCCAACCCCGGTGAGCCTGTTCAACCTCTTTCACAAGTGGCAAGTGGTGGTGAGCTTTCAAGGGTGATGCTGGCACTGCAGAAGACCCTCGCTTCTGTCTCCGGTACAGGCACTCTCGTATTTGACGAAATCGACAGCAATGTCGGTGGGCGCATGGGTTTTGCCATCGGTCGCAAGCTTCGCGAAATTGGCGAAAGCCATCAGGTGATGTGTGTCACCCATCTTCCTCAGGTCGCTTGCCATGGCAGTCGGCAGCATCGGGTTTTGAAGTCGGTGGAATCGGGAGTGACCCGCACCTCTCTTCAGGAGTTGACGGAAGAGGAACGCGTTAAAGAAATCGCTTCCATGCTCAGGGGTGACCGTGCGACCACACGTTCTCTGGATGAAGCCCGGGAGATGCTCTCCGAAGCGGAATCACTGGAGAACGCTTGAGTAACCGGGTCGAGCCGATGCTGACACTGTCCTCTGTGGCAATTGAGAAGCCATGGGGTGGGACCCGTCTCAAAACATTTTTCCCGGAGCAGAATCTGCCATCAGACAAGTTTGGTGAACTTTGGCTGGTTTCGACAGTCGGTGAAGAACATTGCCATTCGAAGATTGTCGGGGGTGATCATTCGGGACTGACTCTTCGGGAATGTCTTTTCAGGAACCCCGAGAGGATTCTTGGGAAGAGTCTCGCACAGCAGCTGCCAGCCGGTGATTTTCCGCTGCTCTTCAAATGGATTGATGCCTGTGAAGATCTTTCAGTTCAGGTGCATCCCGATGACTCGCTCGCCCGGAAATTGGGTTTGGGTGAGAATGGCAAGGAAGAAACCTGGATGATTCTGGAAGCCGAATCCGGGGCCACCGTTCGTGCAGGATTTTCCAGTGGTTGGAATATAACGCGCCTCGCAGATGCGGTCACTGCTGGAGAAGACATATCTGAATCCCTTCTGCGGTACCCGGTGCAAAAGGGGGATCTTCTTCACATCCCCCCGGGCACCGTTCACTCCATAGGAGGAGGAGTTCTACTTGCAGAGATTCAGCAGCCGAGTGATGTCACCTTTCGTATTCACGATGGAGAAACACTCGGGCTGGATGGTCAACCTCGGGAGTTGCACCTCGATATGGCTGTCAAAACCTCGGCTACCGGGTCGCCTCAATATTGCGAGGAGAAAGAACTCTCCCGAAATGTCTGGCACCAGCGAGTGACCCCTGTTGCTTATCAGATCACCGAACTCCATGGCGAGTGGAACGGGCCGGTACCACTTCCGGCGGAGGGGTGCTCCATCTTCACTTGCCTCTCTGGAGAGGCTTCGCTGGGCACCGGGATTGAGGGTGGGCAGGAAATTCTCAGGGCGGGTGATGTCCGCCTGATTCTGCCGGGAACGACTTCTCTCAGCCTCAAGACTGGGGGAGAGGGGTGGTTTGCGCTGTTTTCCCCAAGAAGCGGCCTCGTTGACCGCTGAGCGGTGAGTGGCTACCATCACCGTTTACCCGGGGTTCACGGGGAAGGACCTTCAGCCTGTCCCGCTGCAAGGTCCATGAAGAGCCCGGGATACCCAAGGAGGAGCAATCCCAATGAACAGAGCCCGTCGGCGACCCCAGAGTGGGCGCACCGGGGGCGGCAACGACCGCGACCCCGATGAGAGACAGCCCTACCGCCCGCAACCGAAGAAGGGGGCACACCCCGCCGTTGTGGTGGTGACCCTGGTTCTTCTGGTGGGGACCGTTTCGATGTTTGCTTTCAGCTATATCAACCGTCCGACCGAACCGGTAAAGGTGATCGAGGAATCGACCAACGATAAAGAGTATCGGGCAATTCAGAAGGACATTCAGCGCTCCAACTCTCTCGCGAGAGAAGTGGTTCAAAACAGGAATGACTGGGAATCTAAAGAGTTTTCCAGAAAGTGGCAGAAGGCGATGGATTTCTCCAGTGCGACGCAGCAAAAGTTGCGCGAGATGCTGGCTGAAGTTCGAAATGAGGACGGCACACTGCCGCCAGAATACTCCGGATACAACTCCGACTTCACCCGCATTCAGACGATCATCGGTGACTTGGCCAAAGTGGCACCGATGTTTACGGATGACGAGGAGTAGTCTTGTCCCAACGCAGAACACCACGATCCGGGAAGCAGGCCCCCAGAGCCGCAGCACCTTCCAGGCAACCACAAAAGATCGTTCGCCCGGAAGAGGATGATGATATCGACATGGGTGATCTCATCGTGGGTCTCGTTGCTCTGGTGGGACTTCCGGTGGTGACTTTGGTGATTCTGTCATTTTTGGGAATGCCCTTCGGGGGGACTTCTGAAATGAACAGTCAGCAGGCGGATGTCTATCGGGGGCTCGACAAGCACGTTCCGCCGATGACCGATGGGGAAGCGGTCACGATTCTCAATCGTTCAAAGTTCTGGATTGACGACCGTGCCAAGGATTACATGAAGCGATCCAGGGCTACCGACGACAATTCCATCAAGAATTATTGGCAAGGTGCTGCCAAGAAAGTCCTTGGCAAGGCAGAGGCTGATCTGAAGCGCATACAAAATAACCTGCGCAAAGACCCGAATGCTTCTGTGCAAATTCTCGACAGCGCACAGCAGTACCTTCTGCAAATCGACACTCTTCAGGTGCAGATCCAACAGGAAGACCCTTTCCGCCAGGTCCGCTGATTTGACCTCATCGGTGGATGGGCTTTTTTCCCGAAGTGCCTGAAATCCCCAATAACCCCCTCAGGTAAAGGATCCGCCGACCGCAGCGGTCGAAATTCGTACCTCGTCGTATCCTTATCTGGGAACGGAAGACGCACCTCAAAAGCGCAAAAGAGCCCCGTTCCCGGGGAAGTGCGATGGCTTCTGTGCAAGCCGGAGAATGCATCAACGGGCGCTATCGTATCCTCCGTCAACTCGGAGCCGGTGCGATGGGAACGGTATTTTTGTGTGAAGATCTGACGCGTGTGAAACGCAAGGTCGCACTCAAGGTTCTGCGTTCCGATCGTCTCGAAGACTCCGAAGAATGGTCCAAGGTCGAATACGAAGCCCTGACCCGGTTGCGCCATCCCAATCTTGCAAAAGTCTACGACTTCGGAAGAGTTCAGCAGAGCCATGACTGGTTCATCGTCAGTGAATTCATCCGTGGTGATGATTTTCTTGCGGCTTCCACTTCATTTGAAGAGTCTGAATTCCTCGATGTTGTCGTTCAGATTTGTCGATCCCTCGAATACATCCATTCCCAGGGTTATGTCCACTTTGACATCAAACCTGACAACATACTGGTTACCCGAACACGGCAGATGGGGACAGATCAATCCTCGAAGGTGATTCAGGATAATGTGGCCAATGGATCGACCGATCGTTGCCTGGGGCCACCGATTGCCAAATTGATCGACTTTGGTCTCGCAGAAAAAATCAGTGGGACCTTCGATTTCGCCATCAAGGGAACACTGCATTACGTCGCACCTGAGATTATCGACGGTGGAACCCCGGATCGTCGTGCGGACCTCTATTCCTTTGGAGTCTCCCTTTACCAGTTGATGACCGGGAGATTGCCATTTGTTTCACCGGATGGAAAAGCGGTGGGACGAAATGACGGTCGTTGGCGTGACGAGATTCGAAAAGACCTTTCCGGCGAATCAGATTGGCTCATCGAGATAATCGTTCGCCTGTTGGAGAAGGATCCCCAGGCAAGATTTGGCAGTGCCCGAGAGATCATCCAGGCGGTCAGTGCTGGAGCAGGTCGTCACTGGCAAGTGGAAACTGAAGAGACCCAGATCTCATATCTCTATTCAAATCGTCTGATCGGTCGGAGATTTGAACTGGAGCATTTGAGAGACGGAGTTGAGAGGGCTACGGGGATTGCTCTTCGGGAGGGATCGGAGATCCCGACTATCGATCGCAGCCAGCCGGTCCTTCTTGTCTCTGGTGAGATCGGTATTGGCAAGAGCCGGCTGTTGGATGAATTCTCCCACCACTTGAAGCTGAGAGAAATCCCCGTTTTCACGGGGCACTGCATTGAGGCATGCCAGGAAGCGTATCAACCTTTCCGAACCATTCTCGAGCAGATGGCCCTTTCAACAGGACTCGATTCGGATGCATATCAGGAGCATGCCTCACTGCTTCAAAGAATCTGTCAGAAGTTGCCGGGGTCGAAAGCAGATTTCTCGCAATCCCCAGATCCCATCGGTTTCCAATTCATAGACCAACTCGCACGATTCATGGAAGAGTGTTCACGGGACAAACCATGCGTCCTGGTGTTGAATAATTTGCATTGGGCTGATGATCCGACTGTCGCACTTTTACAAAGGCTCGTCGAAAGAGTTCGTCACGAAGATTCAGGAAGTCGTTTACTGATCGTATTGACGATGCGCGATGACGATCATCGATCCAAACCCCTGTTGGAATTTCTCGAAGACAATTCTGAAGCGAGGTCGCTGGATGAACTGAATCTCAAGCGATTTGGCCGTCCTCAGATTGCAGAGCTGATTCAACATGTTTTGCAAATTGATGCAGTGCCATCGACCTTCCTCGATCGCCTGGAGGAGCGCACAGCAGGGAATCCCCTTTTCATCGTTGAAATGCTCAAAGTGTTACAGGAAGAGGGGATCATTCATCGTGATTCCGAGGGCTGGAGCATTCGTGGCGGTGGAGAACTCTCAAGGGTGGAATTGCCGGTGGGGATTCACCAGGTATTGCATCGTCGTATTCGGGTTCTCAATGGAGGAACACGAAGCCTGCTGAGGCTGCTGGCACTCTATGGTCGCCCCGCACCTGTGAAACTGCTCGACTCTGTGGAGGGTTTGGGCGAATCGCTGCGCGACGACCTGAGGGAGCTGGACTCCAGAGGAATGGTATCCAGAAGTCTGGAGACCGGCAGACCGACTTACTCGATTCCCCAGCCCAAACTTCAGGAAATCATTCTCCGTGACTTGCCTCCCGCAGAAGAGAGACGTCTTCATGGTTTGTTGGCAGACAGCCTCGCTGCATTTCATGAAGAGGATCTGTCTCCCGTCCATGAAGAACTCGCATTCCATTACCAGCGATCCGACGATCCAGGGAAAGCGATGAAACATCTCCTCGCTGCGGGGGAGGCTTTGCAGAAGATCCATGCACACGAAAAAGCACTGGAGCACTTCCAACAGGGTTTGCAAAGGTTGCAATCAGTAGAGGACCAACCCCTCGAGTATTTGGCGATCCGTGAAAAGATCGGTGATACCGCGATTGCCCTGGGTCAATTGGATCTGGCCCGAGAATCGTTCCAGCGGATGGAATCACACTCAGTCGAACGTGAGTTGCGATGCAGTGAAACAGATCTCTATCGCATCCGAGCATTGAGAAAATTGGGAAAGATAGAAGAGATCGTGGGGGATTACCCTGCAGCACTACGGTGGCTGAGGGAATCTGCGGACATGGTGGTGAGACTCGATCCCGAAGACAATCATCGTGAGCAGTTGCGAGTACTTGGATCTCTGGCGTGGATTCAGCATTGTACCGGTGACCATGAGAAGGCACTCAGTATCAGTGCTGAAGGTCTCGCACTGATGGAGGAAGATGATTCGAGTGCTGAGAAGGCACAATTTCTGACCACGATCGGTCATGCTTCCCATTGCAGGGGCGAGTACGACCAGGCCATCGATTTTCAAAACCGGGCTCTGGAAATTCATGAGGGGCTCGAGGATTCTGCGGGTATTCGACGCACGATGAATGCCCTGAGTGGTGCGAAACTGGCTGCAGGTCATATCGACGAAGCACTCGATCTGATTGATCAGGTTTTGAAGTCGTCTGAAGAAACCGGTGACAAGGCTGGGCATGCGATGTGCCTCCACCAGCATGCGGCAGCTCTGTTACGGTGTGGTGATCTTGAATCTGCATATGAAATGGCAGAAGCCTCCGCCGAGATGAGTGGGCAACTGAAGATGCGTTTCCTGCGTAATCGGAATCATTTTCTGCGTGGGAAAGTTCGACGACTGATGGGAGACCTTGAGGGCGCGGAGAGTGATCTCTTCAGAGCCTTCGGTGTTTACTCAAGAAGTGGCAAGGGCAGTTGGCTGCTGGAGTGCATGATTGAATTGTGCGCACTTCATATCGATCGCTCAGATGCAGCCAAGACTGAGCAGATGTTCGAGCACATTCAGCGTGTGGAAGGGGTAGAGTCCAACCTTCCCCTGGCACTTGAAATAAACTATTTGGAGATTTGCAGTGATCAGCTGAGGGGAACCAGCTCAGAAGAGTTGATTTCGCGATTGAAAGAGCTTGAGGAAAAAGCACGCGATCGTTCAGCACTCGATTTGAGAATCCGTATTCTGACAAAACTCGCAGAACTTCAAATTGAGTTGCGCCAGTTGGACGAGGCTCGTCAGAGTTATCACCGATGTGATCGATTGCATCAGGCGTTTTCAGAATCACTGCCAGGGCCTTTGAGGCCGATTTATCTCGAGAGTCAAAAAGTGGTAGCACCATTGGAGGGTGGACATCAGGTCCCCGAGGTGAATTCTGCGGATGTTTCCAGCGAGGACTCCTGTGAAGCAGTTGAAGAGATCTATGAATCACCTGTTTCAGAAAAACCCCGGAGTCTTGCAGATGACTTTCAGTCGACGGAGTTGGTTCGTGTTAGCCGCCTCTTGTCTGAAGCAGCAGCAATGCCGATGCCTCGGGTCATGATTCCCAAATCTTTGGCTGCTCTGGTGCGCGCTTTCGAAGGAAAGCAGGGCTGGATCCTGATCCGTAAAGGGGATGCCATTCATGTTGCTTGTGGAGTGGATGGAAAAGGCCAACCCCTGAAGGGCCATCAGGAGCGGATTGCGCTGCCATTGGTGGAGGAGATCTGGAACAGTGGAAAGGGCCTTGTGGCCCCCAGAATTGTGGACGACCCACGAACCCAGACACTGGAATGCCTTTATCGCAATGGTGTCAGCAGCCTTTGCGTCATGCCCCTGAAAGCTGAAGGCTCTATTCGGGCTCTGCTTTATATTGCCGATTTGGACGGCCGCCGGGTGGATTCAGTACAGGGGCGGGCGGTTCTGGAAGCCCACTGCGGTCTGTTGGGTTTCCTTCTGCCCCGTACTCAGGCGGTTCCTGCAAAACCCTGATCTTGGAACTCTCAGCGGTTATCCTGTAGCCATGAGAGTTGCTTCCCTGACCTGTTCCAACACTGAAATCGTCTGCGCCCTCGGCCTGTCCCATCAACTGGTCGGTGTCGATGATCATTCCGATCATCCGTTCGCCGCTCTGGAGGGACTGACCCGTCTGGGGCCGGATCTTACCATAGACCTGGATCGCCTCGCCGAACTGAAACCGGATCTGACTCTGGCTTCACTGACGGTGCCGGGTCATGAAAAAGTGGTCGAGGGAATCCAGCAGCTCGGTCTCGATCACATCGCACCGGATCCACGCTGTATCGATGATATCTATCGCGACATTCGTCAGATCGCTGATCTTCTGGCAGTTCCTTCCCGGGGAGAGGCGCTGATCGACTGGATGAAAAAAGGACTCGAGCCAAGGGAGAGCGGGATCGATCCGGTCCCGGTGCTGGTCGAATGGTGGCCGAAACCTGTTTACGTTCCGGCGCGTCATTCCTGGGTCAACCAGATGCTGGAGTTGGCTGGCGGGTTCAATCCGTGGGCACAGTCGGAAGGGCACAGCCGGGAAGTCTCCCCGGAAGAAGTGACCTCCAAAGATCCCCAGGCGGTGGTGATCTCCTGGTGTGGAGTGGATGCCCATCAGTACAAGCCGGAGAAGGTGATCACCCGCAAGGGTTGGGAATCGGTCACGGCTGTCTGTCAGGGGCAGGTCCTCGGCATTCCGGAAGCGTACCTGGGAAGGCCGGGGCCGCGCATCGTCGAGGGGGTGCGCCGGTTGAGGCAACTGATCTGTTCAGTTTCCACGGGAACTGCATAGGGCCTTGTGGGAAATTTCGTTTCTGCGGGCATAATGAAGATCTGAAATGAAACCCTCTGGAGTCCTTACAGACCGGGAGAGAAACGATGAAAAAAATTGACTGGTGGTATCACCGCAACGGTTGAACGTCCTGCAAGAAAGCCCAGGAGTTCCTGGGTGAAGAAGTGAAGGTCAAGGAACAGGTCGATGCCAAAAAGGTTCGTCTGGGAGTGGATGAGGCCCTGGATTTGGCCTCCAAGGCGAACAAGGTGATCGTCGCCCGCGGTAAAAAAATCGTGGAGCATGACATGAAGAAGGATCGTCCTTCGGATGAGGAATTGACCAAGGGCATCATGGGTCCCAGTGGCAATCTGCGAGCACCGACGCTGGTGGTGGGCAAGAAGATGCTGGTCGGATTCCATGAGGACGTTTACCAGGAAGTGATTGTCAACTGAGGGCAGGTTTGAGTGGGCATCTTTGATCGTGATTACATGCGTGGCAGTGGATCGGGCAGTGGAACCCTGAGTCGCCTCTCCGGGTTGCAACTGGTATTGGGGATCAACGTCATCGTGTTTCTGGGCTGGTATCTTCTGCCCCGTGAGGTCATGGCCTACCACTTCATGACGAGTATGGCTCATGTCAAAGAGTTATATTTGTGGACCTTGTTGACGGCTGCGTTTTCCCATATGGATTTGTGGCACTTTCTCATCAACATGTTGGTGCTTTTCTCATTCTCGGGGCCATTGGAAGCCCGCTGGGGAAAGCGCAGGTATCTCAGTTTCTATCTTGGAGCAGCGCTCTTCTCGTCGATTCTTCACTGCAGCATGACATTCTTCGGTTTCCGGGATGTTCCTGCACTGGGTGCGTCTGGAGCGGTCTGTGCCATGACCACTGCGTTTGCCATCTACTACCCGAAGGCCGTGATCTACCTCTGGGGAATCCTGCCTGTGCCAGCGTGGTTGCTCGTCGGTGGATTTGCTCTCTTTGATATCAAGGGGTTGATCGATCAGGCCGGCGGTGGAGGCGGAAATATTGGTCATGCCGCACATCTGGGTGGAACCGTGTTTGCCCTCATCGTCATTGGTGTCGTTGCAGGCAACCTGTTACCACGGGGTGGTTCCGGGAATACGACTGTACGGCGTATGACGTCTGCGACCGGCAGAGCTCCATCCGATTATTATCCCCAGCAAAGTGCTCCTGCAGAACGGGACCTTGATGAAGAAATGCGTCTCGATGAATTGCTGACCAAGGTCAGCCGTTCGGGGATAGACTCCCTGACAGATCAGGAGCGGGAAGACCTGCGTCGCATCGGCGAAAAACGCAGGGACAGTTCTTGACCTGGTTTGCCGCACTGAAGCGATTTTTTCGCCAGCGAAAACTCCGCCAGCAGGCCCGTCGTGAACTGCTGAAGCTTTTCGAATCGGAGGAAAACCTCCGCGGAACCTCCCTCAAAATGCATCACCGGGGACGATGCGATATCGTGGAACTGGAAGTTGATGAAGAACTGAAGGCCTTCGTCTTTCAGATTCTGCGACATCCGCGGCCTCACCCCTTTTCGAAGCAGCACCATCTGGTGGCGGAAAGGTGGCGATATGACCTCCACACCAAAACCCTCGAACGGGCCGGATCACTCAATCTGAGTCGCCTGAAGGGCGGAGATGGAGAACCTCCCGGGTCTTTTCCTTGACCGGAGCGGGGTGCCGGGGCGACCATAAAGGATCGTGCGGCTCGAACCGAATCACGGTTTGCCGCAGGTACAGAATCTGTCAGCCTGAAATGAGGATCCCATGGAACTTCTGAAAGAACTGTGCGAGGCCCACGGTGCCCCCGGTTTTGAAGACAACATCCGAGCCATCTTCCGTCGCGAGATCGAACCCTTCGTCGATCGAATCGAAGTCGACGGTATCGGCAACTGTATTGCGATCAAGGAAGGCAAGCCGGGCAGCCCCAAAGTAATGTTGGCGGGTCACCTCGACGAGATCGGCTTCGTCGTCAAGCACATCGATGACAACGGTTTTTTGCGCCTGTCTCCTTTGGGAGGTTTCGATCCGAAGACCTTGATCGCCAAGCGCGTATTGGTGAACACCAGTCACGGAGAGCAGATCACCGGGATGATTGGCTGCAAGCCGATTCATATCATGACACCTGAAGATCGTCAGAAGATGCCGACGGTTCCGCAGCTCTTCGTGGACGTCAGCCTGACCGCCGATGAAGCTCGCGAGAAGATCGAGATCGGTGATCCGGTCACTCTCAAGCAGAACTTCGAAACCCATGGTAGCCGTTGCACCGGCAAGAGCCTCGACAACCGCGTTTCCATCTACACACTTATCGAATCGGTCAAACGCTTCAGTAATGAAAATGTTTCCGTTTACGCTGTGGCCACCACTCAGGAAGAGGTGGGATTGCGTGGAGCGATGACCGCTTCTCACCGGATTGAACCCGACTGTGGCGTCGCCATCGACGTGACCCTCGCCTGCGACATTCCTGGAGCCACTGATCACGAACAGATCTCCGCTCTCGGAAAAGGAGTGGCGATCAAAATCCATGACAGTTCGAGCATCTCCAACCCGAAGATGGTGCGGGCAATGAGAAACTTCGCCAGAGAGAAGGAGATTCCATTCCAGATGGAGATCCTGACCGCCGGTGGAACCGATGCGGGAGGCATTCAGCGAGGGGGATCTGCGGTGCCTGCGATCACTCTTTCGGTGCCGTGCCGTTACGTTCACAGCGTGGTCGAGACCATCGACTCGGTGGACCTTGAGGCGACCGTGGCATTGTTGACGGAGTTCCTCAACAACGCCCATGAAGTGGACCTCAGTTACGACTCCTGAGTTCTCTCTTCAGATTTGAACCAGTAGATCAGGCTGGTATCCCCATAGCGCCGTCCCTCCCGGGCTTCAACTCCCGGCGGGGGTGGCGCTGTTTCTTCTCGTGAGGGGTGTTCCATGACGAGCCAGCCTCCCGGTTTCAACCACTCTCCCGCAGCCAAATCCTGTGCGAGCTTCCATGGTTTCGACAGGGGACCGTGATAATCGGGAAAGGGCGGGTCGATCAGGATCAGATCAAAGGGTTCACCGGGTGGGGTGGGACCCATTTTATAGGCGTCCCTTTCGTAGATCTTGCATTGGGCTTCAATCCCCAGGTCCCGTAGATTTCTTCTGAGAAGACTCACCACTTCACGGGTGTTCTCCACATGCACCGTTTGACGGGCACCTCTGGAGACCGCTTCGATACCCACAGCACCCGAACCGGCAAAGACATCGAGAACCCTGCTTGCCGGAACTTCATCCTGAAGACGATTGAAAAGGGATTCGCGCACCCGAGTACGCATGGGACGGACCACCAGCCCTTCGGGAACACGAAGGGTGCGTCCTTTTAGGGAGCCACTGCTCAAGCGGATGTTTCCATGTCGGGGCATGGTGACGGGGTTACCCTGTAACGCGCGTCTAGTTGACGAGACGGTTGTCGGAAGCGGCGAGTCTCTTGGCGAGGATTCGGGCCATATTGAGAATCACCTTGTAGGCGACAATGTTTCCTTCATCGAGAAGTTTGCTGAACGGCTCAGATGGAATCTTTTTCAATCTTCCATCCTCGACACACATGACGGTGGCGGAGCGTTTTTCGCTGCTGATCAGGGACATCTCACCAAAGAAGCTCAACTGCTCGAGGCGACCGAGAACCTCATTACGGTTTCCGGACTTGAGAACCTCAAAGGCTCCGGCACTGATGATGTAGAAGCCATCCCCGGGAGTATCCTGGAGAACCACGGTGTCACTCTTCTTGGCCTCGATATCCTCAGCGATTTTCAGGAGGTCCTGAATTTCGGTGGGGGCCAATCCCTCAAACAGGGGCACCTTTTCGAAGCTCTCGGTGTATTCGGTCATGATATCTCCCATGTGGATTCTGGACGCCTTCGGCACCATACCTTTTGAAGAGGGCATGGCCATGAAGGCATATCCGACGAATCTTCAGAGTATCCGGGCCCCGTTACCATCGCAACGTCAGCAAAGATTCTGCGGTACGGTTTTCGGGGTTCAATCGGTCTGACAAGGCTCAGGAGGACCATTTTGAGGCGGCATCCCACCAGGGGCTGAGGTCCGGGGGCAGGGGAGCCTCGAATTGCATCGATTTTCCTTCGATCGGATGTCGCAGGTGCAACTTCCATGCGTGGAGAGCATGACGTTCGAGAATCGCTTCTGGCTGTTGACGACCCAGTTGGGACAGATCGAGTCTCTTTTCTCGACCGTAAAGGAAATCGCAGAGAATCGGATGTCCTATAGCCCTCAGGTGGACACGAATCTGGTGGGTTCTTCCTGTCCGCGGGAAGCAATGAATCCAACTGATGGGCGATCGCAGTTCTGGAAAGGTTTTGCTCAGCTTCCAG
The DNA here is from genome assembly GCA_012269595.1 of Planctomycetia bacterium. Lineage (GTDB taxonomy): Bacteria > Planctomycetota > UBA8108 > UBA1146 > UBA1146 > UBA12191. The sequence goes on from JAAXJX010000022.1 coordinate 16,466, forward strand.
GCGGTAAAGGCCTGGCGGGCATCCTGATCATGGCGAACCGTCCACTTCTTGGTGTCTGTGAAAGACCTCGCCAGGGGCAGGTCGATCTCACCAGAAGTTTCCGTGGGCTCGCCGTGACAGAGAGCCAGATATTCCTTCGAGACTTCGCGATCATGAAATTGTCGGGAGAGTTCCCGGTGGGCCGCATTGGTTCGGGCAATCACCATGACCCCAGAAGTTTCACGGTCGAGCCGATGAACGATGCCGGGTCGATCTTCTTCTCCGACCTGGGCGATGCCATTGGAATGACCGAGCAGGGCATTCACCAAAGTGCCTTCAGGGGGAGCCCCCGGAGATGGGTGAACGATCATGCCCGCTTCCTTGGAGATCACCAGAATGTGTTCATCCTGATGGAGCACTTCAAGGGGGACATTCTCTGGCAGGGGAGTGACCTGAGGCGGTGGAGGGGGGGTGAAGCAGACCTTTTCGTTCGCATTCAGTTTCCGGGAAGCTTTTTTCACCGGCTGACCATCGATGGTCACTCGACCCTTTTCGACGCAGCGTCTCAGGACCGATCGGGAATGGTCGGGGTGTTTCTTCGCCAGCCAACTGTCAAGGCGCTCACCGGCCTCGGCCCCGGTGACAGGGAGCTCTCGGGGGGTGGCGTCCTGGTCGGGGGCCGCTTCATTGGACCCCGAATGACCGGGCCCCGAACCGGTGGGATCGGAAGGAGGAGGGCCCTCAGCGACCGGAGCCACCGGTCTCTCCGGATTCTTCACCTTCTGCAGGAGCGGGATCCGCAGCGGCTCCATCGGATTCTGCTGCCTCATTTTGGACTGAATCGGGAAGTTCCTCTGTGATCGTCGGGGCGGCGGGGGTGACTTCCGGTGCGGTGATGGTCGTTTCAACGACTTCCGGTTCATCGACCGGAATCTCGGGCAGGACAAAGGTCTTGCCGGAGGCGATGGCGGTCGAATATTCCATGATGCGTCTCTCGATCAGGGCATCATTGGGGAACTTGCCTTTCGCCTGCTCCAGAACGGTCACGCTGGAATCGCGCAGGGCTTCATCGTCCTGTTCCCACAACCATGTGGCAACGCGGGTGTAGGCGTAGGCTTCGACGGGTGTGCCCGATAACTGATCAAGAAGGGAAGGGTAGGACTGAACCACTGCTTCCGTCTCCTGATTCAGGCAGGAGTCGATTTCGTTATTCAGTTTTTGCAGTTTCTGTTCCTCGACCCTGTCGAGGACAGAGGGGAGTGCGAGTAACGCAACAATTCCCAAGACGACGATGATGATCAGATTGGAATTACTCTTCGCCGTTTCGACGACACCGGCGGTGGCGTCTTCGAGGGTTTTTTCCAAATCAGCTCCCTCGCCATCAGTGGTGGGAGCTTTCTTGTTTTCCGGGCGACCTGGTCCTGTCGTTGCCATGGTGGTGACTTCCCCTCAACTCCATTTACTGGAGCGTCAGGATTCGACACCGATCCTGACGATGAGCCTGGTAACGTAGTGCTTGCCATCTTCATCGGGCATGCGCCTTACGAGCACTTCTGCGTACTCGTCGTTCTTAGAATAACGCAACTGGGTTTCTCCTGCATCGATACTGTCGGATTTGAACTCCCAGCCATGGTTGGGCATTTGCTCCTGATACCAGGCAGAAATCTCGTTTATCGGACGATCACCCCAGTAAATCACCTCCACAGAGCGCATCGGCAGGGGAGCATCCTGAAATTTCAGGTAGGACCAGGAGTTGGGGTCGAGGTCGAATCCGAAGGGAGCGGGAATGTCATCGGGCTGGTGCTGTTCAACCACAGGAATCGATTCTTCAGGGGGAACGAGCCCTGCACACCCGCTGATGAAGAGAGTGGCGAGGACCACGAGTGAAATCCCTGTCAGAGAACGCTGGAAACGATTTGCTGAAAGCAGTGATAGGGTCATGGTGAACTCCTGTTTGATCAATTGAGCACACAATCCGAGCGGCAAGATCGAGTGCGGTTGCCTCTGCACCTCCCCGGAGGATAATCCGAAGTAGGCCCGGAGGCGAGAACCGGCTTTCGATTCTCGTAGATTGGTATGGAGATGGGATTTCCTCTCCCCCGGACCCGTCAGCCGACCTTGAATCGGCAGACAGCAGACACCTCGAAGGACCCCCGAATTGCAGTAAGGAAGACCGGATATGTCAGGTGCAATGCGGGAGTTGATCCGCCACCCGATCCGTACCCTGCTGATCTGCCAGGGGATCCTGTGGGCGATGACGCTGATGGTCGCCCCCGCAGCCATTCTGGAGGGATCCCGCTCGGCAGCGGTCGACCGCTCAGAGGAGTTGGGTACCGACCGGATCCAACTGGAGGCGGAGGACGGTTCTCCCAGACCGCTGGACACTGAAGATCTTGCAGCCCTGAATCGTCGTCTCAGCGAGGCTGATCCGCAGGTACTGGTCACCGGCATCACATCTTTCAACGCCCGATATTCTGCTTCCCGATCGACCTCGGGGTGGGTTCTGGCCGGTGACTCCCGGCAACCCGATGCACGGTCGCTCAAGCTTCAGGCCGGTCGTTGGTTTCAAGGGGGAGCATCGGTGCCGGAGGTGGTGGTGGAGTCCGCCCTTGCGGATCGTTGGCTCTCCACGGGAGATAAAAAAGACGGAGACGGGATCATGGGGGACCCTGTCAGCACACTTCTCGGAAAAGAAGTCTGGATCGCCCCGGGATCCTTTGGCAGTTGGCGATCAGGGTTGGGGCCAAGCGACAGGGCGGATGCTCAGGTATTCCGGATCGTGGGCGTGATGGCACCGACAGCCGGCATCGATCCCCTCGGGTTTGGCAAGGATCATACCTTTTCGTCGATGGTTGAGGGTGTTCTCAAAATGCTCGGAGTGGCGCCCGATTCTGCTCCCTGGCTTGAAGCGGGGCTTTCGGTCCACGTCGACCGGTCTGATTTCGCCGCTGCCAAAGGGGAGATCGATTGGGTCGTCATCAAGACCGACCCCTCAGAGGTCCAGAGCATTGGCGATCTTGCTGAAGAGACGCTGCTGATCAGAGGCTGTACGCCCCTCGTATACAGCAATGCTGCATGGGCCATTCTCGCAAGTCCGGAGCTGGATGGTTATCTGGTCCTTCACGATGTCTTCTTCGTGATCTCTGCGATCACCGGATTTATTGTTCTCGCCAATTTGCTTCTTTTGACCGGAAGGCGAAGACGGGGAGAAGTGGGCTTGAGAAGAGCCGAGGGGGCGACACGCTTCGACATCTTCTTCCAGTTTCTCTGGGAGGGGATTCTCATCGGCCTCACGGGAGCAGTCCTGGGAACCATCGTCGCCATGATTCTGGCGGTGGTTCGGGCGCAGATGGATCCCTCAGTCCTGTTGGAAGTGTCTTGGCCGTGGGCAACGATTTTTGATTCAACCCTGATCGTGACCATCGGTGCCGCATTGGCCTCTGCCGGACCTGCATGGTCAGTCAGTGGAGTGGATCCCGCGTCCCTTCTGAGTGAGAGGCGTTGATCGATGATCTCTGAAGCCCTCTCTCGAATCATTCGCCACAAAGTCCGGGCACTGTTAATGGTCATGACCTTTGTTCTCGGATTGGCATCCGTCGTCAGCATCGTGGGGACCATCGAAGGTGGGCGTAAAGCCATCGGTCATGATCTGGAAGCACTCGGAACCGATCTGGTTGCCCTCGTCAATCCGATCTCCCTTGGCACGCTCTCATTGGGAACCAGTACAGAGGGAGTACCGGTGGCGGAAGCGGATCTGGATTCCCTTTTCCAAAAGGTGGGAACCATGATCGATTCGATGTCACCGCTGGTGATCGATCTGGGCTTGACTACCCACCAGGATGTGTCGTGGCAACACACCATGGTTTCCACCACTCCCGGTTTTCAGTCAGTCCTTCGGTCAGGAATGCTGGCCGGAAGATTTCTTACAGACAGTGACCGTTGGCCGGAAGATCCGGGCAAGCCCGTGCCGACGGTGATCGACGAAGCCCTGGCTTTGAAGTTCTATCCGCAGGCGCAAGACGCACTGGGAAAATCCTTCCGATCGATCCGCAAGGGTCAGGCGATCGATTGCGAAATCGTCGGCGTCGTCAAGGATCCCCTGCTGCTGCGTCAGCACATGAGTTCCTTTGATGCCACATCCAAAGCCCGATCGGTCCCTGCAAGAAGGCTCGAGTTTCTGAATCTTTACATGCCTTGGCGGACCGGCGTCGATGAGCCTTCCGTGGTCATCCTGGACGTCAGGGATGTCGACACTGTCGCTGCGGTTGAACCCACTGTTGCCTCGTGGATCGGGGAAAACAAAAAAGGTGTCTACCTGCATGTTCAAAAAGAATGGACCGGGGTCATTCTCGAAATGGTCGACCGGTTTCGGGGATTGGGGCACTTCATTTGGGTTCTCAATCTGGTCATCGTCCTGATTCTGACAGCGACGATTTCGCTCTTGGCCATCGACGAAAGTCTGGAAGAGGTTGCCTTGCGCAGGGCTGAGGGTGCTGCCATTGGACAAGTGACAGCACCGGTTTTTCTCGAGGCCGGAATTCTTGCATTGTTGGCACTGGCTCCCGGTTACTGGCTCGGATTGAAAGTCATCGAAGTGGGGATCGTTCCGGTTCTCGGTTGGCAGGCATGGCTCCCGCCAACAACTCTGGTGGGCACCTTCGGTGCATTGATCGGAACAGCGATGCTCTCTGCATTGGTTCCTGCCTGGCGTGTTGCCACACTGGATCCTGCTCCGGTGCTTTGTGGACGGAGAGATTTGTAATGTCTGCTGCAGATAAAAAACTGATCGTCGACATGCAGGGGATCGAGCGCCGTTACGGTGACGAAGAAACGGGAGTTCTTGCTCTTGCAGGAGTCGACTTGCAGATCGAATCAGGTGAGTTTGTGGCCATCGTCGGGTCTTCAGGGAGTGGCAAGAGCACCCTGTTACAGATCCTTGGCTGCCTCGATCGGGCGACCCGGGGGCGCTACCTTCTTTCCGGCAAGGATGTCCTTTCCCTGTCTGAAAAAGAAATGGCACGGGCTCGAAATGAGACCCTTGGGTTTGTCTTCCAATCGTTCCATCTATTGGGAGATCGCAGTGCCCTGGAAAATGTGCGCCTCCCTCTCGAGTATCGCAGGGGCAGCAAAGATCATGGAAACCCGGAAGAGGTGTTGCAGCGGGTTCAGCTTGCAGATCGCAGTGGACATCGCCCATCACAGTTGAGTGGGGGTGAGCGCCAGAGGGTGGCCATCGCCAGAGCACTGGTCAAGAAACCGGAACTGCTTCTCTGTGATGAGCCCACGGGGAACCTCGACAGTGAAAACAGTCGACAGATCCTCGATCTGCTTTCAGGATTGCGAGAAGACTTTCAGACGACCCTGATTCTGGTGACCCATGACCGGGAGGTGGCTGCCAGAGCAGACAGGACGCTGACTCTTTTCGATGGGCGTTGGCAGCAGGAGGCCAAGTGAAAAACTGGCTTTGGATTTTTCTCTTTTTCGCAGGTTGTCAGGGGCAGAGTGGCCCGGTGGTGACCATCTATTGCGCTCATGACCGGGCACACTCCGAGCAGATTCTGGATCTGTTTGAGAAAGAAACAGGAATCCGTGTCGAGGCGATTTATGACACGGAGGCAAGCAAGACGGTGGGTCTGGCTGAGAGGCTTCGGGCTGAAAAGGAGAGGCCTCGCTGTGATGTTCATTGGTCCAATGAACCACTGCGATCTGTTCGACTTGCAAACGAGGGTATCTACCGAAGTTTGCCGGAGGGATTCGCTCCCGGAATCTCTGCAAAATGGAGAGATCCGCAAAATCGTTGGTGTGGATTTGCAGGAAGGGTGAGAGCTTTGGCTCTGGACCCGCAATCGCCCGCTGGCATCAAGCCTCCGACTTCGGTTCGCGAGCTGGTGGACGATCAGTGGCGAGACAAGGTCGCTCTGGCGGATCCCCGATTGGGAACGACAGGAACCCATATGGCGATTCTCAAGTGGTCATGGGGTGAAGCCGATTTCACCGCCTGGTTACAGGGCTTGAAAGAAAACGGGATTCGAATTGCCGCCTCCAATTCTGCCACCCGGGACCGTGTTATCACCGGGGAAGTCTGGATCGGTTTGACGGATACGGATGATATCGAAGTGGTGAGAAGGCGTGGCATCGATCTGGGTGAAGGGTTCACCGAGGACGACGGGGTCATCCTTCTTCCCAACGTGGTGGGTTTGATCGAGGGCTCACCCCATCCGGAGGAAGCGGAAGCATTGGCTCGCTGGTTGCTCAGTCCCCGCGTGGAAGAGATGCTGGCCGCTTCTTCCAGTCGCCAGGTTCCTCTGGGAAAAGGAACAAAGGTGGGGCCCGGGGGACTGGATCTGAATTCACTGGGTAACGTCATGACCATCGACTGGAGTGCCGCTGCCGAGACTCTGCCGGGTGCCATCAAGGATGTGGAGAGAGCTTTGCTGGATCGTTGATGATATCTATTTTGATCCGAACCTGGCCTCTGTGGGTGTTGCTCGCAGGATTTTATATTCCTGTTTTTCTCACGGTGTATCAGGACACCCTGAGCGGCAATTTTTCTGAGGCCGCTGACAGTGCATGGTCCGCAGTTCCCCTGTTTTTCTCAACCGCTCTTTTGGCTCTGGCAGCAGCGTTCTTCGCCACTCTCATTGGCGGAGTCGACGCTCTGGTCTTTTCTGCGTTCCGCCAGCCACGAGGGGCATTTCTTTGGTTGTTGCCAGGGTTATTGATCACCTTTACGACTCCACCTGCTGCCATCGCTTCTGCGATTCAGGCGACCATCGGATCATCACTGTTGTTGGCGGGTACAAGTGACGAGTTGGGGGCAGTGCTCCTTTTGACAATGAGATGGGCTCCGGTGGCGTTTTTGCTTCTGTCCGGATTGTCTCTCACGATTCCTGTGGCACAGGAACAGGCACTGAGAACCCTGACTCCCAGAGCGGCACTCAAACTTCGCTGGCAAATGCAAAAGCCCTGGCGCAGAAGTTGTCTTCTGCTGCTGTTTTTGTTGATGTTGCCAGCGACGGAGATTCCGTCCTACACCGGTGTGGAAAGTGTGGGTCGGCGAATCATGGCTCGATTGACCATTGGCGATGGGCTTTCCGGCTGGTGGTTGGCAGCTGGATTGATACTGCTTGTGTTTCCATGGGTGATACGGCTTTTACCCAAAGGGCTGTGGTTGGGGCGCTCTTTTCAGGCGCCGACGACGGTGGGCCTGCCCGCAACGAAATGGGTTTCTCTCTGGTGGATTCCGAGATTGTTGCCTGTGGCGGTCTTTCTTGGGGTCCTGATTTTCACAGCTTGGCCGCAGGCCTCCCAATTTGAACAGGCGACTGCAGAATTTTTGGAAGCGGTCTGGGACGGGTTCAGAGAGTTGCCCCGGGCATTGCTGATCGTCTCCGTCGGTTTCTTGTCCTGCTGGGCTCTGGCACTGACTCGCAGACGCAAGTCACTGTTGCTGTGGTGCCTGCCGACATTTCTGCCGGGGAGTCTGGTCGGGTTGTCGTTGGCCACATCCATCAGGCCATGGATTCCTCTCGCTCTGGATCACACACCTCTGTTGCTTTCGCTGGCCCAGATCGCTCAGTTGGGCTCTCTGGCAGTGATCACTTCCTTGTTGTCCGTTTGGATGATTCCCGAGACCGAAATGAAAGCAGCACTCCAGTTACCGCCCGGCCCTGCCCGCTGGAAAGCATTGTTCCCGCGGTCCCTTCCAGTACTGCTTCCGGGAGCGATTCTCGGAATGTTGCTCACCATGGGAGAAGTTCAATCGACACTGCTGTTGGCCCCACCGGGGCACCCATCACCAGCGCTGGAGTTGCATCAATTGCTACACTTTCGCAATGATGAACAAGCCGCAAGACTGGCACTGGCGATGGTTGTCATCAGTACCCTTTGGACGTTGTTTTTTACGACCATGATTCGCAGGAGAGGAGTGACCGATGAATAGTGAAGTCACTCTGGAATTGTCTGAAGTCGTCGTATGCAGGGGAGCGCAAAGTCTGGGACCGGTTTCCCTGAAGATTCAACGGGGAGAGTGCAGCTCACTGGTCGGCGCCAATGGTTCAGGAAAAAGCAGTATTCTTGAAGCGGTCGCCGGATTCCTTCAGGTCGAGTCAGGAACAATCCGGATTGGCGGCAAAACCATCTCAGACGAGGGTACTGGGAATGAGCCGTGGCAAAGGGGAATCGGTTGGCTCGGACAACAGCGGGGTCTGTGGCCACACATGACCCTGCGTGAGCAAGCCCAGTTGCTTTCCGGCCAGAAAACCGCAGGCCAGTTGGAAGAGACCGCTGCAGCCCTCGACCTTCAAACTCTGTTGGATCGCCGTCCGGACCAGCTCTCCGGTGGAGAGGCCCAAAGAGGGGAACTCTTGCGTACCCTTTGTGGGAGCGCCCCCCTGCTGCTTCTGGATGAGCCATTTTCTGCACAGAATAGCCAACAACGGGAGCGGATTCTGGAGGTTCTTCACAGGGAGTTGGAGGCTGGCAGAACGATATTGCTGGCGATCCATGAAGCATTGCCTGACATCGAAGCCATCCCGCTCGGAATTGGTTCCGACTGCTAGGAAGTCTCCTGGTCATCGGCGGAATCATTCTGGAAGCGTCCGTCGATCATTTGCAATCTTCGGTCTGCTCGCGAAGCGAGGTCGGGATCATGGGTGACGACCAGAATCGACGTCGACAGATCCTGATGCAGTTCCCGAAGCAACTGGTGAATACTTTCACTGGTTCGTGAATCCAGATTGCCGGTGGGTTCATCGCAGAGAAGAAGCTTGGGTGACATCATCAATGCTCTGGCAATGGCGACACGTTGGCGTTCTCCTCCAGACAGGGTTCCGGGAGATTGACGCTCACGACCTTTCAGTCCGACTCGCTCCAGCAGACCTTCACCCCGGCTTTCGAGACTGCTGCGGTTTCGATTCCACTCGCCCGTCTCTTGACTGATGACCGTTGGCAACATGACGTTTTCAAGAACGTTGAGGTCGGGCAGCAGGTGGAAAAATTGAAATACGAATCCAATGAAGTGATTACGCAATTGACAGCGGTCATCTTCGCTCAAATCTGTTGAGCGCCAGATACGGTCACCATCCCGGTAAGTGATTTCGCCAGTGGTCGGGGTGTCGAGAAGGCCGAGGCAATGCAACAGTGTGCTTTTGCCCACTCCACTCATTCCGACGATGGCGACCATCTCCGCCTCGTCGATTTGCAGATCGAGTTCCTGCAAGACCTTGAGTTCGGAGCCATTCGCCATGGGGAATGACTTCACCAGTTTTCTGGCATTGATCACAGGAAGGGAGGAGGAGAGATCACTCATGATGCAACGCCTTGATGGGGTCGTGGCGGCCCGCCCGGATAGCCGGGAGAATGCTGCCAAAGAAGCCAAAGATCAGGGTCGGGAGGCTGACGAGAAGAACGTCCTGCCAACGTAACACCATTGGAATGCGCTCGAGATAGTAGACATTTGGCGGAAAGAGTCTCAGCCCGGTCATCTGATAGACCAGATCATGGAACGCATTGATGTTCTCGAGGAAAGCCCAGCCAGCCAAGAGGCCAACCGCGGCTCCTGCCGTGCACAGGAACATTCCCTGACGAAGAACAAGAGAGACGACTCCACTGCGGGTCGCTCCGAGGGCACGGAGGACTCCAAGATCCCGTTCTTTCTCAATCACCAGCAGCATCAGAATCAGGAAGATCATTCCTGCGGCGAATGCAACGATGAGCAACATCAAAACCGAGATGATACGTTTTTCGATTTCCACGGCCTGAATCAGATTTGCCCTCTTGTCCTCCCATGTTTCGAAGGACGGACTGCGCAGGGGAATCTTGTCCGGATGATCCTGGTCGAGGAACATTCGCCGGTCCACTTCCCTGCGGATCTCTCCCTTGATTCTGTCCGCTTGCGAATAGTCATCAAGTTTGATGGAGATTCCAGAGAGTCTCATGTCCTCCGCTTCATCGTCCCACAATTCAAGAGTGTCCTGGAGTGAACGGATGTGGGTGTATGCCCATCGCAGGTCCTGTTCATAGACACCGGACTGGAATGCGCCGACGACGATAAAATTGTCTGAGCACGGTTCAAGGGTGATAGGGGAGTAGGAGGAGATCTGAACCACATCGCCCATGCTCAGCCTGCCACTTCGCAGTGCTTCGATACCGACGATGAAGGGTTTGGGAGGAGCGTCCACAGAGAAGCCGGATCCGGGATCCTCCTGCAGTCGCCAGCGCAGAACATCTCTTCTGCGTTCCAGTGAGAAGAGCTGTTCCACCTGTTCCACCGGCATCGGCTCGCGATCTGCCGGCAAAAGCATGAAGCGATCCTTCAGCATTTCGTTGATCTCGTCATCAGAGAGAACGAAGCGTGCGAGATCGGAGACTTCGCACTCCGCCGCGGGCTCAACTCCCCTGAGCACACAGTGGTCCATGACGCCTACCTTGTAGAGGGCGAGGGTGGTCACATGTGGCGCAGCAGCCTTGACTCCGTCGATGGTTGCGATCGTTCTGAGTAGCTGATCTTCACCGACGAGCCCCCTGAACGGGTCGGCTTCGATAACCAGATGGGAGAGGGTTCCTCGAATCCTTTCCCGCATTTCGACCTTGAAGCCCTCCATGACTGCCAGAACTGTCAGCAACGAAAAGACTCCCAGGGCCACCGCCACGGTGGCGGCCCAGGGGGCCCAGCGTCTGCTGAGATAACGGCGAGTCAGGTAGTCGTGGTACTTCAACGGAACTCCGTGGATTGGGGATCGTCTATGTCTACTTGTTGCCAGAAGGGATTGCAAGGCTTGGAACAGGTTAGACCCTATTTTGCAAACCCATGTCAAATAATGACTTGTGGAAACGGTCAGAGGGCTGGCACAGGTTTCCGATTCACTTCTGCACTGACTTGGGAACGGTTACAATCAGGATGATCCATGCATGTGGCCTCAGGGGAAACATGCGGGACCGTTATCTCCTCTTCCCTGCAACGGCTCGCAGTAGCGGATCGTTCCTTCGACGGTTTTCGGGGACCATGCAGGCGGAGGTGAGATGAATTTGGGATCCAGATAGCCCATGTCGAGGGTGTGAGCCCGGCTTCGGTAACTTGCCGGAAGTCCCACCAAACCCACAGAGACCAAGGGGAAACATGAAGATCGATAAAATTGAAGCCGATGGATATGAAAACGTCGTGATGGCCAACGATCCCGAAACGGGATTGAAAGCGGTCATTGCAGTGCATGACACCACCCTTGGGCCTGCCCTCGGGGGACTCCGCATGTGGAACTACACCACAGAAGAAGAGGCGATCTTTGACGTTCTGCGTCTCTCAAAAGGCATGACTTACAAGAGTGCCTGCGCCAATACCGGTCTCGGCGGTGGCAAGGCCGTCATCATCGGTGACCAGAGAAGAGACAAGACCGAGCCCCTGATGCGTGCCATGGGCAGATTCGTCGATTCCCTCGGCGGTAGCTATATCACAGCAGAAGATGTGGGCATCGGAATCCAGGAACTGGAGTGGCTGCAAAAGGAGACCCAGTACGTGACCGGGTTGAGTCGTCAGTCCGGTTCCAGTGGAAACCCATCTCCCTTCACAGCACGCGGAGTAATCCGTGGACTCTTCGCCTGCACTGAAGAGAAGTTTGGCACGAGTCACCTGGATCGCCTTCACTATTCGGTTCAGGGTCTGGGTCAGGTAGGAGGAGACGTCGTCCGCTGTCTCTCCATGCTGGGGGCTCGTGTGACCGTGACCGACATCAATGAAGACCGTTGCATGGAATTCGCGGCACTTCCGGGAGTCGAAGTGGTTCGAGGTGATGAGATCTACGATGTGGATGCAGATGTGTTCATTCCGTGTGCACTTGGTGGAATTCTCAATGGTGACACCATTCCTCGCCTGAAAGTGAAAGTGGTTGCGGGTGCGGCCAACAATCAGCTTCTGGGTGAAGAGCATGCTGCGGAATTGCACGACCGTGGAATTCTTTACGCTCCGGATTTCATCATCAATGCCGGTGGAATTATCAATGTTTCGGTTGAGGTCCGACCGGAAGGTTACGACGAGCGCACCGCTGTCGCCAAGATTGAGAACATCTACGACGGACTCCGCGAAGTCTTTGAAACCTCCCGTCGGGAAAATCTGACACCTGCAGAAGCTGCGTACCGGGTCGCCGAGAACCGCCTTGAAGAAGCCCGCCAAATGAATGGTCAGTCGGTCGCTGATTCCACCTCCTAGGAGGTGGAAGGGGGCACATGAGTGGTCACCAGTTTCCCAGATCTTCACGAATCTGCCGCAAGGCGGATTTTGAGGAAGTCTTTTCCAAAGGCATTCGCTGGAGTACCCGGCACCTCCGTGCGGTGGTCCATGAAGCGGGTCGTGACGAGAGTCGTCTGGGGCTCGCTGTCAGTCGCAAGGTCGGTAACGCAGTCGTTCGAAACCGTCTCAAGAGGCGGCTGCGGGAAATCTTTCGGGTTGAACGCTCTATGGCTCCTGCACACAGGGATCTGATTCTGATTCCCCGTCCAGGCTGCTCCGATCTCGATTTTCAGAAGTTGAGACTGGAAGTCATCGATCTGATCTCCCGTTCCGTCGAATCTTCCAAAGGGCCCCGATGACGGATCCGGGGACTGGCGATCAACGAGCCGGGAATCCGGGTCTGCTTGCGAGAGGCTTTCTGGGACTGATCCGCTTTTATCGCAGCGGGATCTCTCCACTGTTGCCGCCTTTGTGTCGCTTCGAGCCGACGTGCAGTTGTTATGCGGCGGACGCGATTCGGGGCCACGGAGCTTTGCGCGGCCTTTACCTCACCCTTCACCGGTTGTTTCGCTGCCACCCCTTTTCCCGTGGCGGGTACGACCCGGTTCCGGAGCCTCCCTCCAAATCCTGAAATGAATCTCCGTCAAAGAAGAGAAATCTGCTCTTGAACTGTGGTTTATAAAGTATAAAGTATAAAGCGCGCGGGGAAGCCGGCCGTCAGGTCCGGTGTGCATTTTGATATCCAAGAGGGGAATACGACGCTTGCCCAAGCCTTCTGCAGGCCAGGTGCCGAGAAAACTCTTCAAGATCGGTGAAGTGATGGCGGCGACGGGGATCTCCCGTCAGACGATTCACGATTACACCGTCTCGGGATTCATCGAGGAGGAGGAGCGAACCCCCGCTGGCCACCGCCTCTATGCCGAATGGATCTTTGAGCGTTTGGCCAAAATGGCGGAATTGCAGGAGCAGGGGAAATCCCTGAAAGAAATCAAGCAACTGATCGACGAGGGGAAACTGTAGATGTTCTGGACCGATCCTTCCTTCCTGACAACCGCCCTGATCGTGGCTCTGGCCATTCAGTGGATCCCCGCTCGCAAGAACTCATCGACACCCACCAAGGTCCGAATCCCTTCCCGGAACGATCGCAGAAACGGTCCAAAAGGGGAGTGATCCCTCCGCTGTGTGATTCGGGAGCGGCGAGCAGAGAAAACTGTGCAGCGGATTCCGGCATGATATTATCCAGTTTGATTCTCGATCCTTGGCCTCAGGATTTGTCCAGTGGATCAATACCTCCAAATTGAGGGTGGGAGAAAACAAGGTGTCTGACGAAAATTCCCTCTGGGATTCCATGGGCAAAGTCGGTTTTGAGAGCGGTGCCTCGGAAGCAGCCGAGGGCGAAGATCTCTCGATTCTTCCCGACAGCCACGATATCGCCCGTCATCCATACAGGGCATTTCTCCATCGACTTGAAAAGCCCGGCCGTTACACCGGTGGAGAGCTGCATTCTGTCACGAAGACGGATGCCCGACTTTCCTTCCTGCTGGCCTTTCCGGATGTCTATGAAATCGGGATGAGCCACCTGGGCTTCAAGATTCTGTATTCCCAATTGAATGGCCTCGAGGATGTTCGTGCCGAGCGGGTTTACACCCCGTGGATCGATTGTGAAAAAGAGCTGCGGGCCCGTGACCTTGAATTGGTCAGTCTGGAGTCCTGGCGAAGGATGCGAGATTTTGACGTCGTCGGTTTCTCGATGCAGTACGAACTCACCTTCACCAACATTCTGACGATGCTCGATCTCGGTGGTATCCCCATTCGTTCCAGTGATCGCGACGACGATTGTCCGTTGGTCATGGCCGGGGGACCGGTGGCATTCCAGCCGGAACCGATGAGCCCCTTCATCGATGCCTTTTTGATCGGAGATGGTGAAGGACACTTTCACAAGGTGGTCGACCATTGGAAATCTCTCAAGGAACTGGGTGTTTCCCGAAGAGATCGCCTGATCCAGATCAGTGGGTTCGACGGAGTTTATGTGCCGTCGCTATACAGTACTCGGGTGGAGCCGGACACAGGGTTCACTGTTGTCGATTCACCACTTGATGACAGAGTCCCTGCCTCTGTGAAGCGGGCGCACGTACCCGACCTTGCCGAGTATCCATTCCCGGCCAAATCCCCCGTTCCCAATACGGAAGTGGTTTTTGATCGTGCGAGCATCGAGGTCGCAAGGGGCTGTACCGAGGGTTGCCGTTTCTGCCAGGCGGGAATGATCTACCGCCCTGTCAGGGAGAGACCCCCTGAAGATATTCAGGAAGTGGTCCGTGATGCGGTCAAGTGCGGAGGCTTCGATGAAGTCTCTCTCACCAGCCTCTCGACGGCGGACTACAGCGCCATTGAGCCACTCGTCAAAAAGATCATGCCAGAGTTGCGGGAGAAGAATATTTCTCTCAGCGTCTCTTCTCTTCGTGCCTATGGCTTGACCGATGAAATGCTCGAAGAGATGTCGAGTGTCCGTAATACCTCCCTGACCTTCGCGCCGGAGGCAGGGACTCAGCGGATGCGTGACGTGGTCAACAAGAACATTACTGAGGATGACATCGCGAAGAGTGCGCACAGGATCTTCTCCAGAGGTTGGCGCAGGATGAAGCTGTATTTCATGATCGGCCTGCCCACAGAAGATGAGAGTGACATTCGCGGTATCGCTGACACAGGCAAGCGCATGCTCGATATCGCCCGGGAGTATCTCCCAAAAGGACGAGCTCAAGTGACCGTCTCCGTTTCAAGCCATGTGCCGAAGCCGTTCACTCCCTTCCAGTGGGCAGCGATGGATGATCTCCCGGATATCGAACTGAAACACGAAGCGTTGAGGAAGTGGACCCGACATCCGGGCCTTCAACTTCGCTGGCACGATCCGTCGACGAGTCACCTCGAGGGAATCCTCAGCAGGGGAGACCGGACCATCTCCAATGTCATCGAAACTGCATGGCGGAAGGGTTGCCGATTCGACGGTTGGTCCGATCGGATGAGGTTTGATTACTGGATGGAAGCGATCGAGGAGAATGAGATCGACCGCTACCGTTTCCTCGGCACCATTCCCATCGACGCAAGGCTCCCCTGGGATCACCTCGATTGTGGAGTAGAGCCCAAGTTCCTCAAGCGTGAGTACCAGAGAGCGCTCAAGGATCGGACTTCCCATCCGTGTGGCAAACCTGGCAAGAGATTGACCCACTACACCAATGTGGCAGAGGCGAGTGAAGACAAGCGCAGATTGGTTTGTTACGACTGTGGAATTGAATGTGATCTCAGTCGAATGAAAGAAGAGCGCATCGAGTTCCTCGATTTCCTCGACGCCAAAGAGAAAAAAGTGGGCAAGGCTTCTTCACAAACCGATGCGGGGGTTGAAGAGGTCAGGGAAGAAGCCAAAAAGCGTTTTGCAGAGCGCGAAAATCCCAAGCTTCCGCCAGAGCGGAAGGAGTTGGATCACGCCAGCCATGGATATCGAATCCGATACGCCAAGCTGGGTCGTGCGCGCTACATGAGCCATTTGGATCTGAACCGTTTCCTTCCAAGGGCAATTCGAAGAGCCGGATTCTCTCCGGCATACTCCAAGGGTTTTCACCCGATTCCCCAAATGTCGTTTGGTCCGCCGCTGCGTTTGGGAATGGCAGGGCTTTCAGAAGTCGTCGACATACGCCTTCAGGAAGACGTTCCCGCTGAAGTGGTTCTCGAAAAACTGACCAAGCAGTGCCCGGACGGCATCGTCATTCGATCCCTGCACGCTCTGGGGCCGGACGCTCCGAAGCTCTCCGTCGTCAGCACATGGGCAGACTTTCTCATCTTTGTGCCGAATCAGGTCGCAGAACGGATTCCCACAAAAGTCTTGCAGAAACTTCTCGATCGCAAAGAAATCCCGATTGACCGATTGACGAAAAAAGGCAAACCGAAGGTGGTCGATATCCGTCCAGGGATTCGTAATCTGAGTTGGCTTGCAGAGGTTCCTTCCGATGTACAGGGTCTGCAGACCTGTCGCCCGGAAGAAAGTTTGCTGTCGATGCGAATCTGCCTTCAGGGGGATCACCTTACGAAGCCTGAAGACGTCCTCGTTCAGCTGTTCGACGGTGAGTTGCCCACGGGAATGCAGGTGGTGCGCAGGAGGCTTCTCCCGGCACCCAGTGCCAAAACTCTGCAAGGGGTCTGATTCTGGAAAGGATCAGACTCTTACAGGATTTTTTCGGAAGTGAGGGAGTTGCCCTTTAGTCGCAGTCGTCGCCGATGGCTTCGACGGGGCACTCTTCCTTGGCCTGCTCGCAGAGTTCTTCCTCTTCAGGAGACCCCGGCTGCTTGAAGACGAATGAATAGCCCTCGTCTTCGTTGGCCTTGAAGTTGTCAGGAGCGGTTGTTCTGCAGAGATCGCAGTCGATGCACTCGTCATCGACGTACCACTTGCCTGCAATGTTGCTTTCGACCTTGTTTGCGGGATCTGCCATCTTGGCCTCCTGCTGATTCATCTCTGTTCAGTTTGTTGGTGTCGGCATTCCCCCTGGAATCTGCCGCCAGGAAAGGTCTCAACCGGAAAATGACTCCGTGAGGCCTGACAATACAGAGAATAGGATCCTGAACTGATCGTGGCAAGTGAACTATGGCCCCGCTTTGCTGGCAGGTGGTCGATTTTGCCCTTATCTTGAATATTCACGTGATAACAGCGGTTTTGTGTGATTCGTGAAAACAGGGAGATCTTTCCTGCCTGCAGTAACGGATATCTACGGAGGAGACCATGAAAGTAGTCATCGCCCACAGTCCTGATTCTGACGATGCCTTCATGCATTTCGCCATTGGCGAGGGCAAGATTGATACAGGTATTTACGAGTTCGATCACATGATGGCCGACATCGAGACCCTGAATCAGCACGCTGTCGAGGGGCGACACGAAGTGACCGCCATCTCGATCCATGCCTATGCTCATCTCTCCGACCGCTATGCACTGTTGAACCACGGTGCCAGCATGGGTGAAAACTACGGTCCGGTGATGATTTCCCGTGAGCCCAAAACCCGTGAAGATCTTGCCGGAGTTCCCATTGCGGTCCCCGGAGACTGGACCAGTGCCACCCTTGCGACCAAGCTCTGGTATCCGGAGGCGAAAACCGTCTCCGTTGATTTTGACCAGATCATGGAACGGGTCGGCTCCGGAGAATTCGAGGCCGGGGTGATCATTCACGAGGGTCAGGTCACCTATCAGGATCAGGGTTACTACCCTGTGGTCGACCTCGGGAAGTGGTGGGCTGAAACTCAGGATGGTTTGCCGCTGCCACTGGGCGGAAATGCAATCCGCAGAGATCTGGGGGAAGAGCACATTCACGAGATTTCGAGGATTTTGCGTGAGAGCATCGCTTACGCCCTCGACCACCGCGAAGAGGCCCTGCAGTACGCTGAAAAGTACAACCGTGGTTTGACCCGCGAGTTGACCGACAAGTTTGTCGGCATGTATGTCAATCAGCGAACACTCGACTACAAGGATGATGGCCGTGAGGCGGTCAGAAGGTTCCTCGCCATGGGTGAAAAAGCGGGAGCGGTGCCAGCGGTCGCTGATCCGGAGTTCATTCGCTGAACTGAATC
>JAAXJX010000046.1 GCA_012269595.1 Planctomycetia bacterium
GCAGCGCGGCCCAGCAGGATGCGCTCCCAGTCATCCGCCGCCTGTGCCGCAAAGGCCGTACGGACCTCGCCCTCGGCGCGCGTGGAGTGTCCGCCAAATAGGACGGCTCACGCCAGCAACACGACCCGCCCCTCACCGTCACCCCCTATTTCACGAGCCTGACGCACGCAGGCATGGACGTCGAGAATGTGATTGCCATCACACTCCAGTCCGGTCACCCCGTAGGAGGCCGCCATTCCGCGCAGACTGTCATCCAACCGGGGGTCCCTGCGAGTCCCGAGTGCAACGGCGTTATCCTGAACCATGACGATCAGTGGCAACCTTCTCGCGGAAGCCAGAGACAACCCTTCATGCACTGCTCCGGTTCGTGTCGATCCGTCCCCCACCCAGGTCAAAGCCACCTTCTGCTCCTGGCGAAGCTGAAATGAAAGTGCAAACCCTGCACAGACAGGAACCAGATCCCCCACATGACTGATGGGTGCGACCACGCCGTATTTCAAATCTCCGAAGTGGAGGTCACGTCCCTTGGTGACCCCATCTCCCGTCGCCAGATAGGAACGGAATGATTCTTCCATCGGCAAACCACGCTCAAACGTGGCTGCGGCGTTACGAATCATCGGACCAACCACGTCTCCATCCCCGAGAGCATGACATGCACCCACAGTCACGGCTTCCTCTCCGGTTCCCAGCCAGGCTTTGGTGATCACACCGGTTCTCACCCAACGCTTGAGTGTGATGTCGTGAATTCGGGCCCTGATCAAACCGCGATAAAGGTTTTCAAGCCCCTGCTCACCCAATGACTGGAGGCTCTTTTCAATCTCAGGTTCACCCATACGTGCTGAATAATCGGCCATCACTTTCGGGTCCGGCTGCCATTCACGGTACTCGGGCGGATCATAAGCGGGGTAAATCTTCATCGTTGAATCACCTCTCCAAGCCAGGCAGTTATCAGCGCGATCGCAGTTTCGGCATGTTCATGCCCCCCCTGATGGGGATGGGCCATGCCAAAAGTATGTCCTGCACCTTCAATCAATTCGCGACGTGAGAGTGGATGGGAACATCCTGCGAACAGGTGGTCGAGAGATTCTGTCCCAACCGCAGGATCTTCTGTTCCGTGAATTCCCAAAAACGGGATCCCACTGGAGGCCAGTGCACGTACAGGATCGTAATTTTCGGTATTGGCAATGTAGTCTTCCAGTACAGAGATTTCCTGCTTCAGGACCTCTCCTGTTCTGGCATTGACGATTTCCCGGTACCCGGTTTTTTTCCAAAGATCCAGTTCGTCCTGGGACAGACGCATCAGGTCATGGGGGGTTCCCAGAGTAATAACTCCCCGCAAGTCGACCACCTCGTCTGAGCCAGATCTGTTTTGTTCTCTTGCACTCCCCAGCGCAGCAACAATCCCCCCGCGGGAGTGACCGAGCAAAACCACGGGATTGGCGGCTGGAATCCATTCTGAGTGGAAAAGAGCATTCAGATCTTCAAGATCATGGGTCAGGGTTTGTCGAGAGAACTTTTTCGGTTCGTCGAACTCGTCAAGGGAAGGACCCACCCCACACATCGTCGGGTTCATCGAGACCACTCGAAATCCCGCCTTGCAAATCATTGAACAGAACCAGGGCCAACCGCCCCAATCCTTGAATCCCTTGAATCCGGGTATGAAAACGATGGTGACAGCTTCTCCCCTGACCTCCTCAGGCTCAAAAACGGAAAGCCGGAGAGTTCGATCGGGAGTGACCCGCAATTCCCCATTGGCAAAGGAAGTCGGTGAGCTCATGAGGGACTTTGCCCCGCATGGACCTTCTCGATCACGGCCTCAATCGACAGCTCTTCCTGTGATCCCGCTTCCATATCCCTGAACTGAACCGTTCCGGCACGGGATTCCTCGACACCGATGACAGCAACGTAGGGAATCTCTGACTTCTGGGCGAATTGCAGCTGTTTTTTGACTTTGGCTGCTTTTGGATAAACGAGGGTTTCGATCCCTGCACTCCTGAATCGTGAAGCAGCAGCAAAACTGGCAGGAGCCAGTTCATCTGAGAAGAGCACGACCAGCATCTGGGCGGGTTGCTTCTCTCCCGAGAGCAAATCAAGCTCACCCAGAGCATAAAAGAGACGATCGATTCCTAGGCTGATCCCGATGGCTGGCAGATCCTTGCCAGAGAACATGCCCACAAGATCGTCATAACGCCCGCCACTCATGACCGATCCGACCTGGGGCAGCTCATCGAGAAATGTTTCGTAAACAAGACCCGTGTAATAGCTCAGCCCACGGGCAATCGATGGGTCGATCTGGCAACTGGAAGCGATTCCAGCCGCCTCGACGATTTCAAGAATCGAGTGCATCCGGTCTATGGCCTCATTTGCCAGTTCGTCATCTCCAAGGATGGAACGGATGTGATCGAGCACCTCTGCAGGATCCTTCTGGTTGCAGAGGACCACCTCCAAAACCTTGTCCAGGCCGGATTCATCCAAACCCGGAATTTTTGCAACCTCAGCGCGAAACTTCTCTTCACCAATCTTGTCGAGCTTGTCGAGGATTCGCAAAAAGTCTGCCTCAGTCGCACCTTCAAGGCCCACCAGCCGACAAAGAGCTGTCAAAATTCCACGGTGATTGATCCGCAAGCGGTAGGACTCGATGCCAAATCGCTGCATGACTGCAGCGCCGATGACCAGCATCTCCGCATCGGCAGCAGCACTGTCGACCCCGATCAGGTCGACGTCACATTGCATGAATTCCCGGAACCTTCCGCGAGCAGGCTTTTCGGCTCGCCAGACTGGAGCAATCTGATATCTGCGGAACGGCATGCCGATATCACCGTGCTCTGCAAGAACTCTGGCCAGCGGAACGGTCAGGTCATATCGCAGAGCCACATCACGATCCCCATTGTCGCGAAAGCGATACAGCAACATTTCGCCTTCGTCCCCGTATTTGCCTGTCAGGACTTCAGCATATTCGAGGGCAGGGGTCATCAATGGAGGATATCCATGCTGCTCAAAGACATCTCTTACAGAAGCCAACATGCGCTCTTTTTGCAGCATTTCCCCGGGGAGATAATCCCGGAATCCCTTGAGGCACTGAACCTTCATCGATCCTCCAGATCCTATGGGCACACTATCCTGAGAAGCCCGGCCAAGGGCAAGTGGAAGCCACCCCCGGGGAAGAATTCAGGAGATTATCACGATCGTCGACACCCTCAGGGCCTGTGATCAGGGCACGACACTCAGCGTAAAAGCCCCAGATCCTTGCCGACTTCGGTAAAGACACCGATGGCATGATCGATCTGTTCAGTGGTATGGCCCGCTGAAATCTGGACCCGGATCCGTGCCTGCCCCTTGGGTACAACAGGGTAGGAGAAACCGACGACAAAGATACCGCGCTCGTTCATCGCTGTTGCCATTTCCATCGTCTTGCGCTCGTCACCGATCATGATCGGTACGATGGGATGGTCTCCGGCAGCGATGTCAAAGCCGGCTGCGGACATTCCGTCGCGGAACTGGAGGGTATTTTCGCGGGACTTGCGTACCCTCTCCGGCTCGGCATCGATGAGATCAAGGACACGGATTCCAGCGGTGACGATGGTCGGCGCCAGAGTATTGGAAAAGAGATAAGGTCTCGATCTCTGGCGAAGAATCTCGACAATTTCACGGTGTCCGCTGGTGAATCCCCCACTGGCCCCACCAAGAGCCTTGCCCAGGGTACTGGTAATGATGTCGACCCGATCCTGAACACCGAAGTACTCCGGTGTGCCGCGGCCAGTTTCTCCGATAAAACCGGTCGCATGACTGTCGTCCACGACCAATATCGCATCATGGCGGTCACAAAGTTCTGCGATATCAGCCAACGGTGCCAAAACACCGTGCATGCTGAACGCACCATCCGTCACAACCAGACGTGTTCTGGAGCTGGCCGATTCGGACAGACACCTTTCCAGATCCTGCATGTCCCTGTGTTTGTATCGAAATCTTGAAGCCTTGCACAAACGGACACCATCGATGATGGAAGCATGATTCAACTCATCAGAAATCACGGCATCCTCAGGCCCGAGAATCGTCTCGAAAAGACCTGCATTGGCGTCGAAGCAAGAGGTGTACAGGATCGTATCCTCGGTCCCGAGGAATCTGGAGATCCGTTCCTCCAACTGCTTGTGAATATCCTGAGTCCCGCAAATAAATCGTACTGAACTCAGGCCAAACCCATGGGAATCGAGAGCTTCTCTTGCCGCTCCGATGATTTCGGGGTGACTGGAGAGCCCCAGATAATTGTTCGCACAAAAATTCAGGGCTTCGCCCTCTACTGTGGCAATCTGTGACCCCTGGGGGGAAGTGATGACTCTTTCGCGCTTCCAAAGACCCGCTTCTTCAATCGATTGCAGTTCTTCGACAAAACGGTCTCTTGCAGAAAACATCTGTCACTCTCTTCCTTCCCTGACCCTTACAAGGCCGGGGCACTCTTACACATCATTCTGTGGGCGTCGTCATAAACCACGGGTGACTCAAACCCCTTCACCGGGGAACATCACCACTTTTCCGCACTGGCCCTCACGAATCAATTCGAAGGCGGTCTCGTAATCCTCGAGGGCAATCTTGTGCGTCACAATCGGAGAGAGATCCAGACCTTCTTCAAGGAGCCGGTTCATGTCTTTCCAGGTATCCCAAACCTTGCGGCCGATGATCCCCTGCAGTCGGGAACCCTTGAAAATCACATCTCTCGCGAGATCGACGGAAACCCGATCGGAAGGTACGCCAAAGA
Source organism: Planctomycetia bacterium (assembly GCA_012269595.1). Lineage (GTDB taxonomy): Bacteria > Planctomycetota > UBA8108 > UBA1146 > UBA1146 > UBA12191. The sequence goes on from JAAXJX010000046.1 coordinate 4,754, forward strand.
AGCGGAAGTCCCCTCCCCGGGCCAAACAACGGAGGCCATCTTCGATGGCCTTGTCATTTCCGGACATTTCAAAGACCACATCGGCACCCTTGCCGCCCGTCTTTTTCATGTAGGCGTCAACCAGATCCACTTCCATCGGGTTCCAGGCTTCATCGGCCCCCAATGCTTTGGCCAGATCCAGACGGTAGGACTGGACATCCACGGCGGTCACCGAGCGCGCTCCACACTTTCGGGCGATGGCCATGCTGAAAAGTCCGGTAGGACCACAACCTGTGACAAGTACGTCCTTGCCTGCAACACTTCCGGACATCGCCACGTGAACCGAATTTCCCAGAGGCTCCTGAAGGGTCGCGATCTCGATCGGCAAGCCCTCTGGAGACTTCCACACACAGCGTTCCGGCATGACGATCTGTTCTGCAAAGCAGCCGTCTCTCTGGACGCCAATAATTTTTTCATTCTCACAGATGTGGGCCTGTCCCTCAGTGCAGTGACGACAGGTTCCACAGAACACATGGGATTCTGCTGCAACCTTGTCCCCGACTTTGATTCCACTGACCGCAGAACCGACTTCGATGACTTCTCCACAAAATTCATGCCCCACAATCAGTGGCTGGGAAACCTTGGATTGTGCCCAGCGATCCCAATTGTAAATGTGCAGATCAGTTCCACAGACGGAAGTCGCTTCCACACGGATGCGGACATCTCCAGCCTCCATCGTGGGGACAGGACGTTCTTCCAATCGCAAACCTGGCTCAGGGCCGGGTTTGACCAAAGCTTTCATCATCTCGCTCATCGGTGATCACCTCTGATTTCACAGGACATGCCCGTGGATTTCATCGTTCTCAACTGACAGGTCCCGGTGTGAGGTCTGAGAGGATTTCTCCAAACAAAAACGGGGGACGTATCGTTTCATGTCCTGATGTTAGCGTTTCGACCAGATCACTGAAAGCGATACAAAGCTCTCCCATTGCCCAACGTGCCCCTTTCCCACGCAGATTTCCGCCCAAAATTAGCCCCAGCAACCCACTGACGATCTTGCCCCTGCCCTAATTCATGGTTCAAATATGGGTTGTAGGATTCGATCGTTATGATTCCGCCGCTGAAGCGGTCGAAATCGGGGCTTCCCGATTTGTATTTTTCCGGGCAACCACCCTTACCGGATTTCTCATATGACCTTTAAAGGTCAGGAGTTGTCATGAATTTTCGAGTGATCTTTGCTTTCATTCTCGCGTCAGTGATCACGGGATCCGTCCATGGTCAGTATTCACTGGACGTCACGAACATTGTTTCCGCAGCCGGAAGCAACACTCAGGTTTCCGTGAATATCGACAACGCCGCACCCGTGCTCGGGTTTTCCTTCGGAGTCACCCACGATGGATCGGTATTGACTCCTCTGGGGATTGATCAGGGTGCCATTACCTCTCAGCTCAATGGCGGCATCGGTGCTGAATACTTTTTCGAGGACCTCGCCCCTGCCAATGGCCCTGGAGTGATCCTCGCTTGCATCACCACCTTCGGTGGATCTCTGGATTCGATTCCAGTCGGTACTGGCCAGGAAGTGGCAGTGCTCAACTATTCCGTGAGTGCTGCAGCCAACCCCGGAACGAGTACTCCTCTGACTCCGGTAACCACACTGGGCAACCCGCCGACCAACATCGTCTTCACCGTCGGTGGAGTCAGTGTCTTCCCCAGCACCACTGGTGGAAACGTCAGCATCGCGGTACCCGCTCCGTCCACTCCGGTGGTCAGCAATGCGGATGTCTGTACCTGTAATGCCATGATTTCATGGAGCAACAATGCCAACTATGACAGCATTGAAATCAGAGTCGCTGGAGCACTGGTCCAGACCCTGAGCGGGACGGCAACCACAGCGATGGTGACACTCCCTCTCTCCAGCGATTCCATCTGCGTCAGGGGTGTAGCTAACGGTACTGCCTCTGCAGATGCCTGTGTTGTCGACAGCTGCCCGGTCTTCACCCCACCCGCTCCGATTGCTAGCCTGGTCTGTGAATTGACCTCGAACGTTCCGGGAACCGGTTGTGAATACCTGTTGAGCTGGACAGGCCCGGGTCCCTACTCTGCGATCAATGTCTCGATTGACGGAGTACTCTTGGCCACACTTGCAGGCAATGCCACCAGCAGCAGTGGCTCTCTGCCCTTCTCCCCCATTGGATCAAACTTCACTGTCGAAGCGGTCGATATCTGCGGTGGTTCAGTCAACACACTCACCTGCTCCCTCCTTTGTGAAGAAGGACCGACCTTCGTGCGTGGAGACTGTAACAGCGACGGAAACAACAACATCGCGGACGTCGTCGCCGCACTCAGTTTCCTCTTTGGTGGAGCTGGCACTCCCCTCTGTGGTGATGCCTGTGACCTGAATGATGATGGATCCTTTGACATCAGTGACCCGGTCTTCCTCCTGAGCAACCTGTTCAGCAACGGCAACAATCCCCCAGCCCCCTACCCGGACTGTGGTCTTGACGCTACCGACACCGATGCCATCGATTGTGCCAACTTCTCAGCCTGCCCCTGAATTGGCCTATTTGGGAATACTTGGTAAAGAACCCGTGGATCCACCGGATCCACGGGTTCTTTTTTTAGTTGGTGAGGTTCCCTTTACACTTGAGGGCACAATCTGGAAACTTGAGTCATGACACATGCACCACAACCCCTCAGGCAGACGAAGATCGTCGCCACTCTGGGCCCTGCCTCCTCCGATCCGGAGATCCTCGCAAGAATGATGGAATCGGGGCTCGACGTCATCAGAATCAACGCCTCCCATGGGGCCCACGACCGTGATCGACAAACTATGACGCTGGTTCGTGAAGTCTCTCAAAAAGTGGGCAAACCGGTGGGGATTCTCTACGATCTTCAGGGTCCCAAAATCAGAGTCTCTGAGTTTTCAGGTGACCCGATCTCTGTAGAGTCCGGTGCCGAGGTCGCCTTTGCGGTCAATCGTGAACCCGAGGAGGGTGAGATTGGCAGTGACTACGATCTTCTCGATCAGGACCTCAAGGCTGGAGAACCGATCCTTATCGATGACGGCAACATCGCCCTTGAAACGATTCGCGTGGAATCAGGATTGGTCATCGCCAGAGCTCTCAACTCTGGGCTGATTCATCCGCGCAAGGGAATCAACCTCCCCGAGACAAAAGTCTCGGCTCCTGCGATCACTGACAAGGATCAGGAAGACGTTCTATTCGCAGTCAAAGAAAAAGTCGACTTCCTGGCACTCTCATTTGTTCGAAAACAACAGGACGTCCAAAAACTTCATGACATTCTCAATGGTGAGGGAGTACAGATCCCCATCATTTCGAAAATCGAGAAACCGGCAGCGGTGACCAATCTCCATGAGATCTTGCAGAAGTCCTGGGGAACGATGGTCGCACGTGGCGATTTGGGTGTGGAGATTCCTCCCCAACAGGTCCCTCTCTTTCAAAAGCAGATCATTGCTGAAGGTTTGCGGTTGGGTAAACCCACCATTACTGCGACACAAATGCTCGACAGCATGACCTACAATCCCCGACCGACACGGGCAGAGGCCAGCGACGTCGCCAATGCGGTCCTTGACGGCACGGACGCCGTCATGCTGTCTTCAGAAACAGCCATTGGCCAATATCCAGTGGAGTCCGTACAGATGATGGCAGACGTGATCTCTTATACGGAAAACAACTCGGGAAGAATGACCCAGCGCAGACGTCGGGAGCGTTCAGTAGACTCGACACCTGAAGCAGTTACTGACGCAGGCTGCCAACTGGCCCATCACGTCAATGCCCATGCTCTGGTGGCCTTCACCCAGTCAGGTTCCACTGCACTCCTGGCTTCAAGAAGAAGGCCGGAACGCCCGATCATGGCGTTCACCACCCATCCTGAAGTGCGAAACAGACTCAGCCTCGTATGGGGAGTCAGACCCTATAAAATCCGCCCTGCGACCTCGACCGATGAATTGATCGAGATCCTAGACAGAACTTTGCAAGAAGACGGGTTGGCAGTCTCCGGAGACAAGCTCGTTCTGCTTATGGGCGCCCCCACTCACAAAATGGGCAGAACCAACCTGATGCTCGTTTACAGGGTTGGATCCTGGCCGGGACTGGAAACCGGCTACTCCCCTGAGGATGAGGATGAGTGATCGGACGACCACAGGGTGCGAAAGTCCTCCAGAGTCGCGGGTGCATGACCAGCATAGTGGTTGTTGAAGAATCCGAATACGTCCCCTCCGCTGACCCTGAATGATTTCATGATTTCTACCCAGGGTTGCAGTCGCTCTTTGGGATCCAACACCTGTTGATCCCACGTCTGGGTCAGTGCCTCCGTTTCCTTTCTGTCTCCCAGAAACCGGAAATAGCCATTCTGTCCTCGAGGCGGACCAAGTCTCTCAACCCATTCCTGAGCATGCGGCATCCAACCCTGATCGACCCATGCGAGAGAGGCTCCGCAGCCCTCTACCACCTCGACCAGATTTGGATGAATCCAGGTCGGATTGCGAACTTCCACCACTAATGAAACCTCACGGGTGAAGTGAGGCAAAAACTGCTCAAGACGCTTCAGAAATGGCGCAGGTCCCGAGAAGGCATTTCGGTTGAAATACGGAAACTGCAAGAGCAAGGGGCCCATCTTCTCCCCCAACCACTGCATGGTTTCAACGAAGATCTCCATCGATTCCCTCGCCTCGACCAGAACTCTCTCATGAGTGATCTCTCGGGGAACCTTGGCTGTAAACAGGAATTGATCCGGAGTTCGTGTACGCCAATTCCTGACCGTCGAATCCCGGGGGGTGGCGTAGTAGGTCGAATCAATTTCTACTGTGTCATAACGCAGTGAGTAATGCTTGAGGAAGTCGGCAGGGCCAGTTGCTTCGGGATAGAAGGACCCGACCCAACTTTTCTCGGACCAGGAGGAGGTTCCCATTCGAACCCCGGAATCTCCTTCAAACATTGAACCCCTCCTACAAACCCTCATTGCGATCAGTCCATGGCTCTCCCGAAGAAAGGGATCTTCCGATGGATCAAGATTCGTTGCAGAAAAAAATGCATGCACTGGAACAAATGCGACGGGTGGAAACCCGAATCACCGAGGGCTCACTCCCCCTGATTCGCCACATCATTCATGAACTTGAAAACGAATTCCACTCACCAGTAGCTGATTCGGATCAACTCATCCTTCACCGGGGTGAACTCTGGTGGCAGGATCTGGACCCGGTGTTCAGTTCAGAAGATCCTCGCTGCTTCCCGGTAGTCAGGGATTTTCTTGCTCAAAGAACGATTCAGATTCCCCAGATGCACTTCAGGAACCGTTCGATTCATGATGGAAGATCCTGGGAGGACCTGATCAAGCCAATACGGGAGCAGGTCCAAAAACGAATGGAACTTCGTCACATCGCCGGCACTCCGTGAGTGTCGGCCGACCATGAAGAAAATTAAGACAGGCCAGTGCCCGTCATTATCCTTCAAAAGCGACGATTTCTCCGGCCAGTGCACTCGCAGCCACTGTCAGGGGACTCGCCAGGTACATCTGACCAGGGCCGGATCGTCCAGGGAAGTTTCTGTTGATGGCACTGACACTGACCTGGTCCGGAGATCGGCTGATTCCCGGCCCTGCATTGATGCAGGCCCCACATGAGGGCTCGATCACCTGTGCACCGGCCTTTTCAAAGATTTCCAGATAACCCTGCTCACGGCAGTACTCCTTGACCTCCTGTGAACCGAACTGAATCCAGAACTCCACTCCCTCGGGTACACGCTCTCCGCGCTCAAGGCCCGCCTTGAGAACAAGGGCGTACATATCCATGTCCTCTTTTTTACCGGCAGTACAGGAACCACCGTAAGCGATGTCGATGCGCACTGTTTCATCCAGTTTGGAAATCTCGAGTCCATTTCCCGGATCTCCGGGAAGTGCAACCAGAGGCTCAAGGGATGCGGCGTCAATCACAATCTCGTGACAGTAGACTGCTCCCTCATCGCTTTCGAGCCCTTCACAGAGCTCTCGTGCGCGGGCCTCATCCATCCCCCGTT
>JAAXJX010000012.1 GCA_012269595.1 Planctomycetia bacterium
CTCTGCACTCTCCTCTTTATCCCCTGATTACCCCCCTGTGCCCACTCTGTGCCCCCTCGGCGCTAATTCAGCGGAGTTCTCCGGCATGGAGCTCCTGTTTTGAGCGAAATCACCTTTTTCAGATTTTTTCAATGCTGAGGCCTTGTACCCAGGGCTTATTTTGTACGGCGCATCCGGAAACGGCTGCGCTTTTTTCGTAAACCAAGTCAAAATATGGATTTACGGCCGCTCCCCCTGGTCTGGCTTTTGGATCTCCCCTCTGTCGTGTGAGATTCAGGCCTTGTTGTTGGCCTGATCTCCTTCCCAGAAAACCCTGCTGACATTTTTTTTGTTTTTTTGAAGCGGAGGCCTTGTACCGAAGGCTTATTTTATACGGCGCATCCGGAGACGGTTGCGCCTTTTTTCGTAACCTCCCTGAAAATAAGGGTTTACGGCAACCCCAATGATCACTCCCCCCCTTTGACTGGGGATTGGCTGACAAGTGGGTTGGCGACCGCAGAAGCCCAAAAAAAGCCCCGCGGACAATCCGCGGGGCTTTTTTTGGGCGACTCAGGATTCGTTGGGCCAAACGGGCCTTTTCGAGCCCTTCTCCCTATTCCTTGCCGTCGTGACGCTTGAACTCTCCTGCGAGGAATTTGCGGTCGTAATCGCGCAGGCATTTCACGGCCAGCCCACCCAGTCCCAGAATGATGGGAATGTTGATCACCAGCATCGATCCGGTTCCCAGATCCGCCAGCAACAGCATTTCGTTGGCAGACTCGATGCCATAAGCACCGATGACGATCAGCACAAGGAAGATCAATTTGTAGGGGATCACTCCCCCGGGCCCGACCAGATAGGTGACTCCTTTTTCTCCGTAGTAGGACCAGGAGATCATCGTCGAGATGGCGAAGAGCCACGCTGCGATCGTCACCAGCCACTTGCCGAGCCCTTCGAAGACCCGATCAAAGGCGAAGGCGGTCAGCTGGGCTCCTTCGTAATCACGGAAGATGCCGTGACCTCCCGCTTCCGACTTTTCAAGAGTCGGTAGGCCAGTGCTACCCTGCCAATCCGATTCGGACAGTTCGAAGGAGTCCCAGGCGATGCTGAGAGTCGTGGGAGCATCCGGTCGCTCCGGATCGACTTCTCCGCTCACTACCTTGCCGCGGACCAGAACCAGATTGTTGTTGCGATCCTTATGGGTCGCCCCCTCGACTCGCGCGCGCAGGAAAAACTTGTCGCCCATCGACCATTCATCCAGACGCTGCTCAGGGAGATTCGCAACCGAGGCCTCCGAATCCACGCTGACGACCAGGGTCTCTCCATCTTCAGCGAGACTCTGAGTCAGAGCGATGGGAGCCCCGAGGTCTCCAACAGCAGGACGGTTCCAGGTATCGGTGGTCAGAATGACGAGAGCCGTCAGGGTGCAGATACAGATGGTATCGATAAACGGCCCCAGTCCGCCGACGATCCCTTCCCGTGCAGGCTCATCCGTTTTTGCAGCCGCATGGGCAATCGGTGCGGATCCCTGTCCCGCTTCATTGGAGAAGAGGGCCCGCTTCATTCCGACCATGAAGGCATATCCCAGTGTGCCGCCAATAAAGGCCCCTGAAGCTTCCGTCTCCCCAAATGCACTGCTGAAAATGAGGCTGAAAACTTCAGGAATTTTGCCGGCGTTGATCACCAGAACGGCGATTCCACTGAAGAGGTAAAGCAGGCACATGAAGGGAACCAGCTTGCCGGCAACTGTTCCGATTCGGCGAATGCCGCCCAGAATCACCATGCCGACAACCATGGCGAGGATGATCCCCGTGGCCAGTTTGGGAACACCGAAGTATGACTCGGAGAGACCGGCCACACTCCACGCCTGGAACATGTTGCCTCCGGTGATGGTCGAAATGATCAGGGTCACGCAGAAGAGCGCACCCGCCACTTTTCCGACGGTGGCCAGGAAGGGTCCCTTGTCTCCCAGAACCTGCTTGACCACATGCATCGCTCCACCGCTGGGGTTGTCAGGATCACTGGTATCGCGATACATCATCGCCAGAGTGATCTCGACATTCTTCAGTGCCATGCCAAAGAAACCGACGATCCACATCCACACCAGTGCCCCGGGTCCCCCGGCACCGATGGCGAGGGCCACTCCGGCGATGTTGCCCAGTCCGACGGTGGCAGAAAGGGCAGCGGACAATGCCTGGAAGTGATTGATCGCCCCGGGATCATCCGGGTCATCGTAAATCCCTTTGACGACATCGATCCCGTGGGTCATGACCCGGTACTGGGTGATCTTTGTCCACAGAGTGAAAAGAATGCCCGCACCCAGCAGGCCAATAAAGGTCATGGGGCCCCATATGAGACCGCCGATGGCTTCGATGCTGCTCCAGAATTGTTCCACTTGATTCCCCCTTTGGAATTGTCTGTGAGATCGGTGCCTGCGACAGGCAGAGAAACCCACGGTCGTCCCCCCGCAGGGGGCGAAGTCCCTGAACCCTAGGCAATCCGCTGCCAGTTGGCAAGGGGAGAGTGCACTGGAGGAAAATCGGTGGCCTTGGCCTCAGGAGGTGGCCGGGAGGTAACTGAGAGGAAGCTATGAGGAAGCCAGAAGTCGTTCCAGGCGGTCGCGGGCCACATTGCCACCACTGACGACGGCGACATGGGTCTCGGAAGGCTCACCGACCGATGAGGTCAGCAGGGGGGTGATGGAACATGCCCCACTGGGCTCTGCACCAACCCCATTCTGGCTATGCAGAATCCGCAGGCTGGAGAGGAGGTCGGCGTCGCTGATTCGATGGGAAATCACACCAGCGGCAGAGAGTATCTGCCAATTTCCGAGACCCACCGATTGCGGCAGCAGACCATCCGCCTCGGATCGGGGGGTTTCACAGCGTTGATGCTCCCCTGCATCCAGCGAGCGGGCGAGGGCATCGCTTCCCTCCGGTTCGACGACGTGGATCTGACAGTCGGGAGCATGAACCCGGGCCACAGCCGCACAACCGGCGGAGAGGCCCCCACCGCCCACCGGCAGCCACAGATGGTCCGGTGTTTTGCCCAATTGCTCGATGGCTTCGAGGACGATGGTTCCCTGACCGGCCATGATCCAGTCGTGATCGAAGGGCGGGACGACGACCCAATCACGCTCCTGTGCCATCTCCTCCGCTTTTTGACGGCGCTCATCGGTGGTCGGACCGACCAGGACCAACTCCGCTCCGGCTCCCCGGACCGCTTCCGCCTTGACCGCATCGATCGTCGAAGGGGCGACGACGACAGCTGGCAGATCCAGTCTTGCGGCCGCTTCCGAAAGGGCCCGGCCATGGTTGCCACTCGAATAGGTGATGACTCCATTGGGATCGGACTCCTCCATGAGGCGCGAAAGAAAATGGGTCGCTCCCCGGGCCTTGAAAGAGCCGGAAACCTGACAGCATTCCATCTTGAGCCAGACTTCCAAACCCTGATCAGGCATGGAGTTGGGAAGGACTCGCCGCAGTGGGGTCTGAAGGAGGGTGCCAGCGATCCTGGACCGGGCCCCCACCGCCAGCTCGGCGATGTCCCGAATCCGCTGCCATGCCTGTTCGTTGCTCATCCGTCTCTCCTCATCACCCCGTTCTGAAGCTGCCGACATCATGCCTCAGCCAGTGTCGTCACGGTGAAAAAAAATCAACCGCCCGGGGTTCCTTGATGGCCCCGCTTCCCGTGCCTATGTTACGCAGTTAAGCGGCGGCTCGGCCGCAAATCACACTGACATTTCGATCCTGTTTTCGTTGCGGTTTTGCTCTGATCCCCCTCCGCCCTTCACGGGCCGGAAAGGAACCCCATGGTCCGGCACACCTTCGAACCCTCCACCCCCGGAGAAGACTTCCTCACCTGGCATTCTGAGGCGGTCAGTCGCTGTCGCAGAGCCATCATTCAGATGACCAGTCTTGCAGGATCAGGACACCCTGGTGGATCGATGTCATCCCTCGATACCTATTTGACCCTGTGGGCGTGTGCCAATGTCGATCCCGCTGATCCCTGGAAAGAGGGACGTGATCGCATCGTTGTCAGTCATGGACACACCTCTCCCGGAGTCTACTCGGTGCTCGCCGAGTTGGGATTCGTAGACAATCAGGAAGCCGTCTCATCCTTCCGCAGTACGCAGAACCTTTTCGAAGGTCACATCGAGCGTGAGATCCCCGGTGTCGAGTGGACCACCGGCAATCTTGGACAGGGACTCTCTGCCGCATGCGGAATGGTTTTGGGAGATCGCATCCACGGGCGTGAGATTCGAGCCTTTGTTCCCATGGGAGATGGTGAGCAACAAAAGGGACAGATCAGTGAAGCCCGTCGCTTCGCCGTCAAATACAACCTTCATGGCATCACTGCCATCATCGACCGCAATCGACTGCAGATTGGCGGCGACACCGATGACATCATGCCTCAAGACCTGCGAGCAGGCTGGGAGTCGGATGGCTGGCATGTGGTTGAGATCGACGGTCACGATGCTGCCGCCATCTATGGTGCCCTGCGCGAGGCGGGCGAAGATTCCTCCAAACCATGGTGCATCATCGCCAATACGGTGATGGGCAAGGGTGTCTCATTCATGGAGGACAAAGCCGATTTCCATGGCCGAGCCCTCAACAAGGAAGAGTTGGCAGCGGCTGTCGCCGAGCTCGGTGAGCCCACTGACTTGTGGGACATGGCCCCCCTTGAGGAGCGCCGCGCCCGTCGTATGGAGAGTACCGTCCCCACCCTTCCCCGGGTGAATGTGAATCTCAATCCCGGTAACGCTGTCACCTACGATGCAGAGACCAAAACCGACTGCCGCAGTGCATTTGGTCGTGCACTTCATGAGGTGGCACAGGCAACCGATGGAAGCAATCCTCCCATCGCCGCATTCGATTGCGACCTTGAAGGCTCCGTCAAACTGAATGCGTTTCACAAGGATTACCCTGACCACTTTTTCCAGGCCGGAATCCAGGAGCATCACACGGCAACCTGCGCCGGAGCCCTTTCGACCTGCGGTGTGACTACCGTCTTCGCAGACTTCGGTGTGTTTGGGGTTTGCGAGACCTACAACCAGCATCGTCTCAGTGACATCAATCACGCAGAGATCAAAATCGCCTGCACTCACATCGGACTCGATGTGGGAGAAGATGGAAAAACCCATCAGTGCATCGATTACGTCGGTCTGCTGCGCAACATTTTTGGAATGCGTATCTTTGTACCCGCGGACCCCAATCAGACTGACCGGGTCGTCCGTCATGCGCTGACCACACCGGGGATGGCTTTCATTGGTATGGGTCGATCCAAGTTGCCGACGATCCTCGATGAATCGGGGAATCCTTTCTTTGGAGGTGAATACACCTTTGAACCGGGACAGGTCGATTTCATTCGCCGTGGAAACTCCGGACTGGTCGTCGCCATGGGCACTCCGACCGGTCAGGCGGTGGCCGCTGTCGATGCCATGCGAGCGGATGGCCTCGATGTCGGCCTTGCACACATCGCCACTCCCGATCGCATCGATGCCAGCTCACTCGCCGAGATCGCCCGCCAGCCCTTCGTGGTGACGGTCGAGGATCACTCGGTGAATACGGGACTCGGCTCTTGCCTGGCGGAGGCCCTCTTCGATCACGGAAGTGCCTTGCCCCATCTGCGAATCGGTGTCGAGAACTACGCACCCAGCGGGCCTTCTTCAGAGGTTTACCGCCACTGCGGACTCGATGCGGACTCGATTCGCGAAAAGGTCCAGGCCTTCGCATTGGCCAGGCAGTAAGCAAGCCCTTTCCAGTAAAGGACTTACAAAAGCCCCGCCAAGTTGCTCGGGGCTTCAGGCCTTCGTTTCCGCACTTGTATGTATTAACAAACTCAATACAATAGCCGTAGCGGGGTATTCAAGAGTTCAGCGGCCATCTCCGCCTGATGCTTTGCCGCATCCAGTGACCGGGGATCCGTGATGGTGCAGGCGACAGCCTGACTGACGCTCCCCCCACTTCTTGTCGGGAGACGTGGTCAACGTGACTCAATCCAGGGATTTCACACTTCTGGTTCTGTTGCTGATTCTCCTCTCCGGGGGGGTTGCCGCCCAGCCTGTCAATGACGAATGCGACGGAGCCCTTGCGATCCTCGAAGGTGTCACCGCCTTCGACAATCTGACCGCCACAGACAGCGGGCTCCCCACGGACCCATCCCAGTGCATGGGATCTTTTCTTGGCACCGCTACCCGCGATCTCTGGTTCTCCTACACCGCCACCGAAAATGGATTCCTCGATGTCACCACCTGCCCCGCAGGTTTTGATACGGACCTGATCATCTATGGCGGTGATTGTGGCAACCTCAGTCAACTCTCCTGTAATGGAGATGCATGCTTTGGCTTTGCCTCCACGATCGTCGGTCAACCTGTCGATCCAGGCGTGACTTATCTGATTCGCGTTGGAGGATTCAATGGCACCACGGGAAGTGCCAACCTCGAGCTCACGCTGACCCCCGCCAATGATCCGGAAGATTGTTCGAGTCAGGGAGACGAGGATTTCGATGGCCTCGCCGATTGTGCCGACCCTGATTGTCAGGGGACTCCGGAGTGTCTCGGGGATGAATGTGACAGTGCCTTTCCCCTTGAAGAGGGCTTCACCCCCTTCGACAACACCCTGGCAAGCACCGGCGGCCCCACTTCCCTGCTGGGAAACTGTGATGCCAGTGGCGCTTTCAATGACCTCTGGTATTCATTCTCCGTCCCCGAAAATGGATTCGTCGAACTGACCACCTGTCCCGGGGGCAATGCGGGTCTGGATACCGATCTGTTCCTCTACGCCGGAGACTGCACCTCCCCGAATCAACTGGCATGTGACGGAGACGCATGTGGTCCGAATGCCGGATTCGGTTCCAAAATCTCCAGAACAGCCGTCGTCGGCGGCGTCGACTACCTTGTTCGGTTGGGTGGTTTCAATGGAGCTCGGGGTAGCGGCACCTTGCGATTTGAGTACTCAACTCCTGGAGACGACTGCTTTGCCGCATTGAATGCGTCTCTGGGGCCCACCGCATTTGACACCAGCGATATGACCAGCAGCACCATTCCGATTCCTGTCCCCGACTCTTCGGTATGCCCGGGAAGCGGTCTCGGGCTGGCAAATCAGGACATCTGGTTTGAGTTTGTTGCTCCTTCAACAGGTCCCCTGAATATCTCGCTCTGTGAGAACACTCTCTTTGACACGGACCTGATCGTCTACGAAGGGGATTGCGACAATCTTCAACAAATCAGCTGCAATGGTGATGGATCAGACTGCAGTTCGGTTCAATCCGAGATCCTCAACCTTCCCGTCGATGCGGGAACCCGCTATCTGATCCGTGTTGGCAGTTACAATCTCGGAGCTGGCGCTGGACAACTTTTCATCTACTACTCTGGACAAGCTCCGGAAGATTGCACTCAGCCGGGTGACGAAGATGCAGATGGCCTTGCCGATTGTTACGATCCTGATTGCCTCGGCACCCCTGCTTGTACTGAATCTGGAAATTGCGGAGATGGCATCGACAACGATCTGGACGGTCTCGTCGATTGCGCAGACTGGGATTGCGACACCTCCACAGATTGCGCAGATTGCCCTTCGATCCTGACTCAAAACAATGACCCCAACGATGCCTCTCAGATTGTTCAGATCTGTGCCTGGACTCCAGAGCATACCGAGAATGAATTACTGAGGTCTTTTGATACAGGTCAGTTTGCCTGCAACGATGGTGTCCGCGTCATAGGAATCAACATCGGTATCGGACAAGTGGACTACCTCGTCGGAAACGGACTGACGACTGCGTTGCGTCTGTACATCGATGAAAATGGCGGTGCTCCCGATGCGGAAATGCAACTGATCGATGAGAAGTTGTTTACGGTGACGGAATCGATGTCCGGAACGATTCAGGGAATCGCACTCGACCAGCCGGCTTTGATCCCCTACGGGGCACAAGTGGTAGTCGGCTTCTGGGTCGCAGACAGCGGCGGTCCGGGGACGGGTAACATCTTCAGACCGGGCGGCAATTCCGCAGGAGAGAGTGGCAATACCTGGCTCTGGGCCCCTGAGTGCGGCATCTACTATCGCACACTGGCGGATATCGGATTGTTGGAGCAGCCCCTTCTGAGCGTCGTGATCGATGATCAGGGACCCGGCCCCTCAGGAGATGAGTGTGAGTCTGCCATTCCTGCAGCCCGTGGAGCCAATCCCTTTGAGACCACGGGAATGTCTGACAGCCCCAACCCTTTTGATGGATCGACAGACCCTGCCTGCGCAGGACTGACACTCCATTCCGATCGCTGGTATCGATATGTTCCGCCCAGTGATGGAACTCTGCGCTTCTCAACCTGTAACCTCACCGGCTTTGAAGGCCACTTCGAAATCTATCGCGGTTCCTGTGATTCACTGGAAGCGATCTCCGCTTCTTGTGACGGAACCCCCTGCACCGGTGGAAGTGCCATGACTCCTGAAGTTTCGGTGACCGGTGGAGAAATCTATCGCTTCCGTCTCGGAGCATCACAGCCAGCAGTTTTCGGAAGTGGCGAATTTCTTCTCGAGTGGAATCCACTTCTTCCATACATCAGCGAAATCCGGGCTCAGCAATTCGGGTCTGATCCTGAAGAGTTCATTGAGTTGGCTGGATTGCCACAGGATCTCGATGGTCTTTCACTCTTGACCATCGGCTCAGACCCCGTTGGTGGCAGCGGTGTCATTCGTTCCGTCATCGATCTTGCAGGATCTTCCATCACTCCATTGAACTATCACATCACTACTGAAGAAGGATTCATGAGTGCTCCCGCCGACCTTGTATTGGGTCAGGGAGAACTCGGTCTGGAAGACAACACCAACCTGACGGTTCTCCTCGTACAGTCTTTGACCGTCCCTCAGGGAACCGATCTGGATACGGATGACGACGGCACCATCGATCTCATCGGTTGGGGTCAAATCGTCGACAGCGTCTCACTTTTGCGGGAACCTCTAGCCATTCAGGGGGGCCAACCCGTTTCTGGTCCACGGATCTATGGAATGACCACAGTCGGTCCCATGGGTTCGACGATGCCCTTCCTCGTTGAACGCTGTCCGGACCAGCGCAATGCGCCCTTTGCCATCGGCCCTGCGGATCCCGCTTCCGGGGGCGATTCACCACGGTCTGCCAACGTGTGTCTTGGACCTCCTCCCAACGACACCTGTCAAGCGGCCATCGCCCTGACAGAGGGCATCCACACTCTCGATACCGCTTCTGCCACCAGTGGATCGGAACCCTGGAATCCGAGTTGTGGTGAGGGAGCCGCAGGCGACATGCAGGACGATGTCTGGTTCACCTACACGGCACAAAGCTATGGCAAATTGACCTTGAGTACCTGTGACCTCGATGGTTGGGACACAGACCTCGCCATCTATTCCGGTGATTGCCAATCACCCCTCCAGTTGGCCTGCAATGGCGACGCCCCGGGTTCGGCAAACGGACTGGGTGGAGTCTGTCAGCAGTACTTCTCGAGAATCTCCGATTTTCCTGTGAATGCAGGGGATCAATTCCTGATCCGTGTCGGTGGCTGGGAATCAGGTGAACAGGGCGTTTCTACCCTGACTCTCTCCCAGGAGATTTCCGGAGACCTGCCCTGTGACCCGATTGCCATCGGTCCGGGAAATACCTTCCTCGATCTCACCGATTACACCCTCGCACCGGGAATCAGTGCAGATCCTTCCTGTGCAGCCAATGGCCCACTCCTCGGAGATGCCTGGCTCACACTTCATCCTGTTGCCGATTGCACTCTGGAAATCAGTACCTGCTCTGCAAACGGTGAGGATCCACTTCTGGAAATCTATACCGGTTCCTGCGACAGCATTGAAACGACTCCACCCATTGCCTGTGCAGAAGATGGCGCGAGTGGATGTTCTTCAAATGACGCTCAAGTTTCGGTGACCGTCAGTGGCGGTACTCCTGTGCATGTCCGAGTTGGTAAACGGACCAATGACTCTGCGACAACCAATCTCAATATCGAGTGCGTGCCCACCTCCCCCATCATCCCTCCCACAGCCGGTATGGAGCAGATCTCCAATGGCGAAGTGCAGGTAGAATTCGCAGAAGTGACCCTGATTGACAGTTCCGATCCGGGCAACGATCCTTTCGCAACCTTGCAGATCGATTGGGGAGATGGATCGATTCAAAGCGGATTGATTCCCGGTCAGACTTATTTGCACCGCTATGAGATCGGGGTCAGCCCCAATTCTCCCGGGCCCTGGACTCCGACATTGACGATTGAAAACTCCAGCGGAAGCAACACTCTCTCCGGCGAACCCATTCAACTGGTTCCCATCGGTGATGCAAACATGGATGGAACCCTGAACGTCGCCGATGTCATTACGATTCTGGGATACCTTTTCTCTGGAAACAGCACCCTCAATTGCCCACGTGCTGCAGACCTGAATGCTGACACCAATATCGACATTGCCGATGCGATCTACGGGTTGAGCTTTATCTTCGTTGGCGGAGAAGCCCCCGCCCCTGTCGTCAACTCTGCATGCGATTTACCCTGACAAGATGATTAAAGAAGTGAAGAACTGAATCGCCGGATCCGTTATATTCTAACGGAACACCCCAGCGGAATGGCGGTTCTCAAATTGTCACCTGAAGTTCAGCTCTACCATTCGAAGGCCCACTGTTCTTGCCAGGCAAAGTGGAGCATCGCGATTCTTGTGGTCATCACGCTGCTACTCTCAGGCTGCGAGGGGGGGGGGGGGG
>JAAXJX010000057.1 GCA_012269595.1 Planctomycetia bacterium
GAGTGGGCACAGAGTGGGCACAGGGGGGTAATCAGGGGATAAAGAGGAGAGTGCAGAGAAGGACTGAAGAGGTGTAAGTCGTTCACAAGCATTGGTTTACGAAAAAAGGCGCAGCCGTTTCCGGATGCGCCGTACAAAATAAGCCTTCTGTACAAGGCCTCGGTTGAAAAAACTTTTCATTTTTTCAACCGAGGCTCTTTCGCTGCAGGCCAGGATTAACCGGCCGGTTTCACTTTCGGTGCAGGGGCCGGCTTGGTCTTCGGTGTCGGCCTCTTGTCCAGTTTCACTGGGGAGGAGCCCTGCTTCGGACGGTTTTGGGCACCCGGATTGGGGCGCGGAGTCGGGAGGGCCGCAGCTGCGCCGAATTGGGCGTAGATTCTGGCCGCCACCTCCGGCATGTCCGGGTGATCGGTCTTGATCTTCAACTGTCCCCGAATCGAGCGCTCCTTGCGTTGCTCCGTGACTTCGATGGAAACCACATAGCGCTGACCCGGTTGAATCGTCCGCTGGGAAATCTTGAAGAGACCCTCAGGGGCATCCGTGACCTCAATACCGGTGATGGTGAAGGGGGTTTTCGGATCGGTTCCCATCAACTGGAGATCGCGCCTGACCGGTGCCGCGCCCGGCGAACCAAGACGGGCCGTGTCCCTTCTCTGGAAGACCACATTGCCGCGGGGAATCATGGTGATGGGAGCCTGGTGATCGATGGTCACCTGAATCACCGTGGTGCGCACTTTTCCATCGCTGCACATCGCTTCGACGGTGAGGGCATCCCTAACCATTCCCGGGACGAGAGCGGAGGGAGCATAGACCTCAATGGCGTAGGAACTGCCCGCTTCCACTTCACGGATTTCACCGACGGAGACCTGTTTTTTCTGGGCGGTTGCCCCGATGACGGTAATGTCCAGATCCGTTCCCTTGGAGACGGTGAACTCTCCATTGTGCTCACTGCCCAGAGGACCGCGCAGGTTCAATGCGGTGGGTTGAACCTTGAGAACCTGAAGCAACTTTCCACCAATATTCAGGCGGATCGTCGGTCTTTTGGGATCATTGCAGCTGACCGTGGCGTATTTGCGCACCGCTTCGGTACGCAGACTGGTGGTGTTGACACTGATGGTGACGACGCCCTCCCCGCCGGGGAGAACTTCGCGGGTGAAATCCCCGCGGGAGCAACCTCAGCCAGGTTTGACGTTGGTGATCCGCAGGATCTCAGAGCCAATATTGCGAAACTTGTAGGTGTACTCGATGACGGTTCCCTGCAAGACGGTTCCCCAGTCATGATCCAGTGTTTCGAATTGGATCGAGGGACCTGCTCCTCCTGCGGGAGGAGCGGGGGGCGCCGGTGGGCCCAGATCGTCCTTGTTGGCGACGAGTCGGTTCTTGGCAGGGGCCTGTGCGAGTGCTGTCGAAGAATCGGCAGAGGAAGTGCCGACTGATACGATCAACGACATGCAAAGGAGCACCCACGCGGAAAGCACCCACATTAAAGGGTGCTGCACCGGCCGTCCTGATGGGTGATTGTTCAGAGTTGTGGTCATGGCCAATCCATTCTTCCCACTGGGTTTAATTTGGTGCCGGGTTCATTTTGGTGGCTGGAACTGTCTGGATGAGGAGGAATCCTCCGTCAATCAGTCAGCAGTCACTCTCGTAAATCCCTTAAACTTCAAGTTTTGGGTCCATGTTCAATAATATCTGGGTGCATGGGATACGGTCAAGTCTTCCACCCCCTTGTGCGACCTATTTCGGTACAGGGCGCAGTCTGAATTGGGCAACTACCGTTTTTTGCCGGATCTGCCCTCTTCCCAGTTCCATGACCAGAGTTCCCTGTGCCTGTGGAGTCGGGTGGGTCTTCAATACCTCGATTCGAAGCCGGTAATGCTGACCCGGAGTCTCTTCGAAGATCTGCAGATCGAAAAGCCCCTCAGGAGCGTCTTCAAGGCGTGCCCTGAATGCATCGATGCTGACGTCCGGTCTGGAACTGCGCACATCGAGCCACTGCACCACTTCCCTTTTGACCGGCCCATCGAGGGGGGCGGTGTGGCGCCGGTAGAAGACGATGTTGCCTCCCGGACTGAATCGGTACAGATCCTGGTGTTGGACCACCACGGGAATCGGGTATTCAAAGGGTTCTCCTCCGTCGACCCGGACCCGGACCTTCAATTCATCCCGCAGCGATTTTGATTGGTCTGCGGTTCCTGCAGAGAGGATCAGATTCCATGATTCCTCGTCCACGGCTTCAAGGTCGACGACCTCAAACTGCTGATTCTCCGATTTGACTCCCAGGATCTCGACCTTCATCGGGACCGCCTTGAGAAACTGGAGAGCGAGTGTCTTGTCTTCGGTCAGAAGCCCACTGAGCCGGATCACAGAGGTATCCATTTTGAGGATCGGCTCAACCAGCCCGGTCATCCACAGATTGATTTCCGTTTTCATCGGGTCATTGGTCTGGATGACTGCATTCCGGCGCGGTTTGCCTCCAGCAAACTCGGAGGTGTCGATCTCCAGATCGATGGCACCGAATTCTCCAGGAGCGATCTCCTCGTCATATCGGGTGGTCGTACAACCGCAAGTCGCCACCACTTTGAGGATTTTCAGGGGTGAGCGACCCCGGTTTTCAATCAGAAAGCTGTGCTTGATCTTCTGTCCCTGAATCAGCGTTCCCCAATCGAACTCATCGGTCTCGAGCACCGCAACGGGCACTGGCAAGAGGGGAGGGGCGGGAGGTTCATCACCGGATTGCGCATGGGCTGAAGAGGGGGTTCCCAGGAGTGTCAAAAGGAGAGTCAAAAGGAGGGTCAAGAGCAGGCAGGCAGTTGCAGGGAGGGAGGCAAACAGAGAGGAGAAGGGGTTTGAGTGCGGCCTTTGGAACATGAAATATGCGGGATTCATCCGATATTGCGATCCGCTGAACTGCCGAAACATATTCCACACCTTCCTGGGAGACGATCTCTCTGGCCTGAACCTTAATGGACGATGCTAGGAGCGAATCAGTTCCTTGGCAACAATTCCGTCCCACCGGGGGATCGAAAAGGATCGATTTCAGGGGCTGTTTCGTTGAATGCACGATTGCAAGCCCATCTGAGGGCCACTATCTTGAAAGTGCCGGCAGGTGGAGAGGTGCAGATCAAGGCCTCGATCCGTTCACCGGCCCGGTTCAACACTCGAAAGGAAATGTCATGGCAACAACCATCGGAAAGCGTCAGGGACTGGGGTTCATCGCAACCCTGTTGCTGGCTGCTCTGGTGGCCGCCCCGATCCACGCGGGTTCAGAGGTGGGAGACAAGGCTCCCAAGATGACACCCGGCGGCTGGTTCAACATGAAGGCGGGCACCACCTGGGAAGATCTCGAGGGCAAACTGATCCTCATCGAAAAGTGGGCGACCTGGTGAGGCCCCTGCAAGGGTCAGATCCCGCACCTGAACAAACTCAATAAAGAGTTCGGGTCGCGCGGTCTGGTCGTCATCGGGGTCACCGATGAAGCAGAAGCAGTCGCCAAGCCTTACGTGGACAGAAACAAAATGGAATACCCCGTGGCCTACGGGGGTGGTGCCAAGGAATACAAGACCCGTGGCATTCCCCACTCCTGGCTGGTCGGCCCGGATGGCATGATCGTCTGGAAGGGGCACCCGGCCTCTCTGAACAATGCCATCATCGAGAAGCACATCGTCGGTGCACGCATCGGCCCCCGCTTTGAAGTCAATCCCGAGTTCAAAAAGGCGAGCCAGTACCTGGAGAAGGGTGCCATCGGCAAGGCTTACGGTGAGTTGGAGAAGCAGGCCAAGCGTGCCAAGTCCGACGAGCTCAAAGAGTCTGCTCGCAAGAGCATGAAGAGCCTCGAAGAGTACGGCGAGAAGCGTTTCAAGGCGATCGCCGACATGAAGGCCGCCAAGCGCTACGTGGACGGCATGGCTGCCATGCAGCGTGAGATTGCCGCCTTCAAGGGTATGGACATCTCCAAGAAGTTCGAAAACGAACTCAAAGCCTGGAGGAAAGACAAGAAGATTCAGGCGGAGATCACCGGTGCCGAAATGCTGGAAGAGGCTGAAACCCTGGTCAAGCGTGGCAAGTACAAGAGTGCCGCCAAGATCTACGGTCAGGTTTCCAAGGCCAAGAAGTTTGAAGGAACCGAAGCTCAGAGGGAGGCGGAGATCCGTTTCCAGGAGATTCAGAAGTACCTTTGATCTGCAGATCTTCGTGAAATGAAAACGGGCCCGCAGGATTCCTGCGGGCCCGTTTTATTGTGTTAACTCTCTTGTGGATCAGGCTCCCACACGATCGATCAGATCGGTGACCCGTTGTGAGTATCCCCATTCATTGTCGTACCACGAAAGCAGTTTTGCCGTGTGGGTTCCGACAGTACTCGTCAGTTCCGAATCAAAGATGGACGAGTGGGGGTTGCCAATGATGTCGGAGGAGACGATGGGATCGGTACAGTATTCCAGAATCCCTTTCAGTTTTCCCTTCGCAGCTTCACGGACCACTTCATTGATGTTTTCACGGGTAACCGATTTTTCAAAGGTCGCCACGAGATCGACGACGGAACCATCGATGACGGGAACCCGCATCGCCATGCCGTCCAGTTTGCCAGCCAGTTCAGGCAAAACCTTGCCCACGGCCCTGGCCGCACCCGTTGAAGTTGGAATGGTATTTTCACCTGCGGCCCGACTGCGTCGAAGATCCTTGTGGTACCAGTCGGCGAGGCTCTGGTCGTTGGTGTAGGCATGCACCGTGGTCATGACCCCGCGAATCAAACCAAAGGAATCATTGAGGACCTTGGCCAACGGTGCGAGGCAGTTGGTCGTACAGGAGGCATTGGAGACGATGCGGTGCTCAGGCTTGAGGAGATCGTCGTTGACTCCCAGTACCAACAGGCAATCGATTTCATCCTTGGGTGGAACCGTCAGGATCACTTTCTCTGCCCCGGCATCCAGATGCATTTGGCATTCCGCTCTGGAACGGAAGCGACCGGTCGATTCGATGACCACATCGACACCCAGTTCTTTCCACGGAAGCTGGGCGGGATCTCTTTCTGCCAGCATGCGACATTTCTGGGATCCGGTTTCGAGGACGCCGTCTTCCAGAGTGACAGGAACCTTCAGCGGCCCCATGACGGAATCGTATTTCAGGAGATAGGCCAGTGACTGGGGATCGGAGATGTCGTTGATCGCAACAATCTCGTGATCTCCCTTCTCAGCGAGAATCCGGAAGACACTGCGGCCAATGCGGCCGAATCCATTGATGGCAATTTTCATCCGTTCCTCCTTTCACCGGTTCGGGCCCCTCGGGGTCCGACCTCAGCGATCAGGTCGACAATCCGGTTGGAAATGCCACCGCCCTGTTCGTACCAGCCGATGACTTTCAACAGAACATCGTCGGTGACCAGAGTGGCCAGGCTGTCGAAGAGGCACGATGCAGGATTGCCCTTCATATCACTGGATACGATGGGCTGATCCGTAAAATCGAGGACCCCTGAAAGATGGGATTCTGCGGCACTGCGGAAAACAGCATTCACTTCTCCGGCAGTGACCTTGCGCTTCATTTGTACCGTCAAGTCTGTGCAGGAAACCTCCGCGACGGGAACGTTCAACTTCATGCCCGTGAATTTCCCACGGAGGTGAGGGAAGAGATCAGCGACAGCTTCATCGGTCCATGTCGTTTGCGGAACGATGTTTTGCATGGCGGCCCTTGATCGGCGCAGATCTCCCGCAGCCGGGACGTCTGTGAGGCTTTGGTCTGAAGTGTAGGCATGAATTGAGGTGAAGGATCCTTCCTCGATACCGAAGGCATCTTCCAGAACCTTGATCATGATCGCTGTTGCGTTAGCCGTTGAAGAGCCGACGGAGATGATCCGGTGTGATCGATCGATCTCCCCGGTGGTCACTCCACTGATGTGCAAGTGATCGATGTCGTCGGTGGGGGGCGTCGACAGGATGACCCGATCGGCCCCCTGATCGAGGTGTTTTTGAAGGTCTGCCCTGGAACGGTACTTCCCTGTGGCTTCGATGACGATGTCGACACCGTGGTCATACCAGGGGATATCACCGGGTTCGCGGTGGTGAAGGACAGGAATCTGCCTGCCGCGGGCATAGAGTGCACCATCATGGACCCTGATCGGTTCCTCAAAGGAACCTCGCAGGGAGTCGTACCGCAACAGGTACTCCATCGAATCGATATCGGCGAGTTCATTGATGACGACGATCTCAATATCTTCTCGACCATGAATGGCTCTGAAGATATTACGGCCGATACGACCGAAGCCCATCAATCCGACCCTGACACTCATGCTCTACCTCCCCCGATCTGTTCGGGTTGCTTTCGCTATCGGTGGTATCGACATTTTCCCGGTGCCAGAATAGCGAAACCTGCCACGAATTTGGCGGCAGAACCTGAATCGACCGGAATCGGTGGAAAGAGGCTCCCTTGAGATTGTTGGCGAAATATACCGCAGAGGCCAAATCCGGGGAAATCCATGATCTCGCCCGGGCGATGGCGGTCGAACTGACCGTCGAAGTTCCGGAAAAGGTAATCGACCGATATCCATACCTTCATGACGAGTTGGTGGCGAAGGTTGAAAGTATCGATTCGATTTCCAGCAATCTATACGAGATCGTTCTCTCCTTTTCCGGAGACCTGCCCGGCACTGATCTGACACGCTGGCTCAATCTGCTGCTGGGGAACTGTTCCATGTTGCCGGGAGTCACTCTCGTCGATCTGGAAATCCCGGAAGGACTGCTGGGTGGGTTCGCAGGCCCCCGTTACGGAGTTGAAGGTGTTCGCCAACTTGTCTCCGTTCCGAATCGCCCCCTGTTGGCCACGGCGCTCAAACCACGGGGAGCCCCCGTCTCTGACCTTCAGAAAATCTGTCGAGATTTTGTCGAGGGGGGTGGAGATGTGATCAAGGATGATCACAACCTCATCGATGATTCCCACGAACAATTTCTCGAGCGGGTGGTCGCCTGTGTGGAGAGTATTCGCAGCTCCGAGAGTGGGCGGCGTGTTTTGTATCTCGTCAATTTGATGGGACCGGCGGAGGAACTCGATCGCCGCCTGGAAGATGCCCTGAATGCAGGTGCAGATGGGGGATTGGTCGCGCCATGGGTCCTCGGTCTTGATCGCACCCGAAAACTGATTGCTGATCACCCGGGAGTCTATCTGGGGCATCCTTCCATGAGCGGTGTCTACACCCGCAGCGGGGGTGGCATTGCTTCGCGCCTGGTTCATGGCACCTTTGCCCGCCTTGCGGGAATCGATGGTTCAGTCTTCGTCAATGCAGGGGGCCGTTTTTCACCGACCCGGGAAGAGGGGCGCAGCGTCGCCCGAAAACTGAAAGAACCTTTGGGTAATTTGCTTCAAGGTTGGGCTGTACCCGCTGGCGGGATGAGTCCAGAGAGGGTCCCTGAGATGCTCGCTGATTATGGCTCGGATGTGATGATTCTCATCGGTGGAGCGATTCTTGCTGATGAGAGAGGTGTCAGAATAGCAACGGAAGAATTGAGTGAAGCGCTGGAGTTTTCCGGGAGGAGGCGTACATGAGTTACCATGCATTGGGATTGGGAGTGGCGTTGATAGCCATGTTTTTCCTCAGCGTTGTGACGGTGTCCTGCTATCAATCTTATCGTGAGTTTGAGGGTTATGAGAAATTGGGTTTATCTCCTGAGAAACAGAAAATGTTGCCATTGTCGACTTGGGTCGTTGAACAGATTTTAGCCAGCAAGGAAGAGCAAGGTTCCGGTTTCTCTGCCAATGATTTTGAGGAAGCCAAAAGTATTATTTTCCTGTTGGGGTGTGTTTCAGTATTGACGTCGATTGTGCCAGGATTCCTTATGGGTTTCTTCGCCAAGAAACTGAAATTTCAGGAAGAGTCTTGAATCCTGATTGGAGAGTCTGCCGATGAGAATGAACCCCGCGATCAAATCGACGCCACTGTTTTTTTTGGCAATCGTGATTGAAGTGGTCGCCAGCCTGATTTTGATCGGTTGCGTCAATGCCTACGTGATCGACCTGAGTTCACTGCAAGAATCCGCAGATGCTCCCGATCTCGAATCACTCAATTTTTTCAGTCGGGCAATCGTTGAATCGGCGATTAAGACAGCCGAATCCAGTGGCAGTAACAGTCCAACTGCCGTGATCGATGCTGCAAAGTCGACGATTTTTCTTCTGGGAGGGGTTTCCTTCTTCGCCTCCATCGGAGCATTTCTGATTCTGGCCATGAATTCCAGAACCCCGGGCAGCGAGCAGGGGTCTGAAGATGAAGATTCCTGACCATGGCACCACGGGTCCAGACCGGTCTCGATCACTTCATCGCCGAGAAGATCGGTGAGTTAAAGACAGCGAGTCTGGGAGTCTGTTGTCATCCGGCTTCTGTGAATCACCAGATTCGTGGATTACCCCAGCTGCTTCGGGAGCGGGGTATCTCTGTGAAACGCTGGTTTGCTCCAGAGCATGGACTGCTGGGCCAGTTGCAGGATATGGAAGAAGTCTTCCCCGATTCACCTCAGGTGGTGAGTCTCTATGGGGATTCTGCAGATTCCCTTCGGCCCACCCCGGAAGCGGTGGCCGACCTCGACGTCATCCTGTTTGACCTGCGAGATATCGGCACTCGCTATTACACCTTTGCAGCGACTTTGCGATATCTGCTTGAGGCGGTCGCTGGTACTGGAACTCGCGTGATCGTCCTCGATCGACCCAATCCCATCGGCGGAATGCAGGTCGAAGGTGGGGTCGTCCAGCCAGGATTTGAAAGTTTTGTCGGAGCATTGCCGATTGCTGTCCGCCATGGCATGACGATGGGCGAGCTGGCCCGGTTCATGACTTCTCTTCTGAACATCGATGCAGACCTGGAAGTGATTCCCTGCACCGGTTGGAACAGGTCTCAACTTCAGGGCGACATCGATCTTCCCTGGGTACTGCCTTCTCCCAATATGCCGACCCCCGAGACCGCCCTGATTTACCCCGGAATGTGCCTTGTCGAGGGGACCACCCTCTCTGAAGGTCGGGGGACCACTTTGCCTTTCCATCTGGTGGGAGCGCCGGGCCTCGACGGTCATCGTTTTGCGGAGGTGGCATCGCAGTTGGCCCGGGAGGTGGAACTCTCCGGTGTGACTTTCCGTCCTACTGCGTTTGTGCCCCATATCCAGAAGCACCGTGGAGAATCGTGTCAGGGGATTCAGGTCCATGTCACGAATGCGGAGCAGCTGCATTCCCTAATGCTGGGAATGGTCGTTGTCACTGCGGCTGCCCTGACTTCCGGGAAAGCTTTCCAATGGCGGACAGAGGAGTACGAGTTTGTGAAAGACCCGTTGGCCATCGATCTGCTCTGGGGAGCCGCAGATTTCAGGGAAACCGTCGATGCCTTGTGTAATTCGACCACCGATCCTGCCCCAGCCCTGTTGGATCTGTTGAACTCCAGAGAGACGGAGCGTCAGATGTTTCTGGAGCAACGGGAGTCGTGCCTGTTGTACCGCTGATTCCGAGCGGGAAGGTTTTCATGCAGGATTCAAGGATCTCACCCAAAGGCCCCGACTGGGCTCCAGCCGTTTTGAAGATTGCTGCGATCTACAACTTGATCTGGGGTGCTCTGACGATTCTTCTTCCCGAATGGTCTCTCGGGTGGTTGATCGATGAACAGCGATTGCTGACCCTCGATCCCCTGACCTTTGTCTTTTGGCAATGCATCGGCATGATCGTGGGTGTCTATGGTTTGGGATACTGGGCGGCTGCTGCCGATCCCCTGCGCCACTGGCCCATCATTCTCGTCGGTTTTCTGGGCAAGATCTTTGGTCCCATCGGTTTCCTTCAGGGATTGTGGATGGAGACGGTTCCCCTGACCTTTGGATGGACGATTCTCGCCAATGACATCCTTTGGTGGGTGCCCTTTGGTCTTATCCTGTGGCACGCTCGCGCTGCAGCGGTCTCACCTGATCGGCGATGATGCTGAGCACGCCCATGCGCATGTCGACTTTGCCGCGGACAAGGATCACTTCCGGTCTTTCCAGAAGCACTTTTTTGACCTGAGGCCACAACCGTGAGAAACAGGTCACCTCACACAGTGCTTCTTCATCCTCGAGAGTGATGAATCCCATCGGTCCCGTTTTTGTCGGGTGTTGTCGACTCGCCAGTCGAATACCGGCAACGCGGATCGTTTTCCCACACCAGCGCCGCAAGTCCGTCATCGGTACACAGCGTTCCTGTTGAACCTGCCTGCGGAACAGGCTCATCGGATGGGCACTGATCGCGGCTCCCAGCAATCTCATCTCTTCGCGCAATTTTCGGGCTGGAGTGAAATC
>JAAXJX010000016.1:0-1926 GCA_012269595.1 Planctomycetia bacterium
TTCTTCATAGAGGAGCAGACCCTGTTGGTCAGCGAGAAGGTTGTCGAGAGCGGGATGCGGGGGACGGGGTGCCTCTTCGCCACGGATTCGTCGGCAGTAGTCATCCTTGCGCCCACCTGCCGAGGGGCCTGGACGGATCAGTGCCACCGACTGGATGACATCACTGGCGTTCTGTGCCTGCATTTGGATCAGCAGGGCCCGCATTCCGGGACTCTCCAATTGGAAGCAGCCGAGGGTGCGCCCTTCCCGGACCAGATCGGCGGTTTGGGAGCACTCTTCGGGAATGCCGTCGATATCGAGGGATTCACCACTCCGTTCCTCGATCAGATCACGGACGGTACCCAACTCGGAGATGCAGCGATTGCCGAGAAGATCGATCTTGATCAATCCGGTGTGCTCGATGGAGTACATGTCCAACTGGGTGATGGTGATGCCACGGTGGGCGCGCTCCAGGCCGACGATTTGGGCGATGGGGCGATCGGCGATACAGATACCACCCGGGTGGATCGAGCGGTGGTGGGGGCGCCCCCGCAACCATTCGGCGTCTTCGAGGAGAGTTCGTTTCGATTTCGCTGACAACGACAGCGAGGCGAGGACCGGATCATTGCGCAGGTATGCACCGATGCTTCCTTCAAGACGGTGGGGCAGTCTCCGCGAAAGGCGGTCGATCTCCAGAGGTGCAACCCCATGGGCACGGGCGGCTTCGCGTAATGCGGAACGGACCTGGAGGACTTGCCGCGTGCAGATCATCGCGGTTCGTGAGGTTCCGTGACGTTGATAGACATGGTCGATCAGGGCTTCCCGTCCCTGCCAACACAAATCGATGTCGATGTCGGGAAGGTCACTGCGATGGGGGTGCAGGAATCGTTCGAAGCGTAACTGATGGCGGATCGGATCAACCTGGGTGATGCCGAGAGCATAGGCGACGATGGAAGCGGCTCCCGACCCGCGCCCCGCACTGGCGATGCCGAGACGTCGGGCCTCGTCGATAATTTCTCCGACGACGAGAAAGTAGGGCACGAAGCCCATCTCATCGATGACCTGCAACTCGCGGGTCAGGCGTTCGAGCATCGGTCGTTGCACTTCACCATGACGTCGAAGAAGGCCCTGATGGCAGCGCTGGTAGAGCTGACCGTAAGCAGTCTGTCCCTTCACCTCCTCCACAGGAGGAAAGATGGTCTTTGCCGCTTTTGCCGGGTAGGGACAGCTGTTGCGGGCGAGGAACTCCGTTCCGGCCAGTGCTTCGGGGAGATCGCGGTAGCGTTGACGCCATTCGGTCACGGTGGGAATCGGTAACAGTTGCCCAGGGGAAAAATGGGTGGAAAAGGGAATCGAGTGCTGTTGCCGGCGCTGATCCGCCATCTGATCGACGGTGGAGGAGTGGGTGAGGGCATCGAGCAGATGAGTCTGGTGGGCGGTGAGGGTGGGGGATCCTCCGAATCGACTGCCGGCAACGAGGCGCAACCGGTGTTGTTGAGCCAGTTCGAGAAGTTGTCGTTCGCGACCGATGGAAGAGCCCCAGCGATCGATCTCGAGCCACAACCGCGAGGTCAACTCCGGGTTCCGTTGGAGCAGGTGTTCGGCGAGAGCGGGATCACCGGTGATGATCCAACAGCTGGAAAGGGCACAGAGGATTTCGAGATCGTTGTCAGGTATCGGCAGGTGGTGAGTTCCCGAGCCGGTTTCTGAGAGGGGCCCGGAACAGGTGTCTTCCTCCGACATGTCTTTCACTGCGGTCTCTGTTGCTGGAGAGGTGGTTGCGGCAAGTCGCCAGTCACTGACGGTTTGATGCACTTCACCGAGACCACGGGTGTCGATGGGAAGGAGCAGAACCGAAGTTTCGGCAATGACCAACGGCGTTGCGTCGGATCCTTGTCTTCCTCCAGAACGCTGATGATCAGAATGATGACGATCAGAACGATGCCG
>JAAXJX010000016.1:2026-13561 GCA_012269595.1 Planctomycetia bacterium
CGATCAGAACGATGCCGCTGTCGACACGGAAGTTGCGTGCCGACGATGGCCGCAGATTCCCCCGCGTGTCGGGCCGCTTCGACACAGGTACCCAACTCAGCGATCTCGGTGATGGCAAAGCGTTGCCAGCCCTGTTTCCGGGCCTGATCGATCAGTTTTTCGATCGGCTGATGACCCCGCAGCAGAGAGCCCCAGGAGCGCAGGGAGAAAAGCAGTGGTACAGAGTGAGTTCTGGGCGTGAGTGGGTTGGCAGCGAGTGGATTGGCAGCAGGGTTCGTCACGTTTCTCTCCGACAGCAGACAGGGCGGAGAATGAGCATAGCGAACATCTGTTCGCTATCAAGGGGGCAGTTGGATCGCTTGCCCAACGGAGAAGGGCGGTCACACTGAGACCGCCCAAAAGCCACGGGATTCAGGAAAGTTGAAGGATGCCCCGCGATAATCGGTCACAAAAACCGGCTCAGGATCCTCCCTGGAAGGAAGCACATGCCCGTGCTCTTCAGGAGGGGGCGGAGGGTTACAGTGATCCGGTGACCGGGTTCTGGGTATGGACCGAGATCGCCCACCGAAAAAGGGGAGAGTGTTGCCACAGTGGCTGTCGTCACTGCCCCTGGCGGGAACCGGAATCGAAGTGAAGACAAAAAAAGAGCCGGGAAGCAACGCTTCCCGGCTCTTTTCAACTCAGCTCTGAAAAAGATCAGGGGCAGGAGTTGTAGTTGGCACAGTCGAGGCCATCTGCAGTCGGATCGGGACCACAGGACGGACCGGTCGGCGCGGGCATTCCTGGTCCACCCGAGAACAGGTTGGCGAGGACATACACCGCATCCGCAATGTTGGTTGAGCCGTCGTCGTTGGCATCAGCGGAATCCGCACAGGGGATCGCTCCACCGGTGAAGAGACCCGCCAGCAGTGAGACCGCGTCAGCGATGTTGATCGAGGCGTCGTCGTTGACGTCACCGCGAACGAATCCACCAACAGCTGCGTCCAGCGTCACCGTACCGTCGATGAGACTGGCCGGATTGGCCTGACCACCGACCACCATGATGTTGATCACCGGAGGCACACCGAGGGCGTTGCTCCAGCTCAGGCTGGTAGTGGTGCCGGCAGTGTTGCCGATCAGTCCGGAAGGCACGGTGTCGTAATCGATGGTACCGAGGATCGTCTCGGAGGTGAGCTGCAGGACCACGGTGCCCGGGCTCGAGAAGCTGTAGACACAACCGACAGTCACGCCGTCGCTGTAGGTGTTGACGTCAAGGAAATCAGGCCCGGACCCGGAGTTGAGCCCATTCAGTGCTGCGCCGGTGTTAAAGCCGTTGGCACTGAGAAGGGTCGCGTCATGGGAGAGACCGAAGGAGAAGCCCTGGGTCTCATTCGGGTAACCGGGTGCTGCGGAATCCTCACTGGCGGAGACGGTGCCGGTGAAGGAGCCGGTTCCGGTATCCGGTGAGTAGGTTCCCGAAGCATCCTGGGCGATGAAGCTGAAGCCATTGGTGATACAGCTCGGATCGTTGCTGCAGTCCGGGTCGGCGCAGTCAGCAAGACCGTCTCCATCGTCGTCGGTTCCGTTGGTGCAGTTCTCCACCGGCGGAGGAGTACACGCCGGATCCTGATCACAGTCCGTGTCCTCACAATCGATGAATCCGTCACCATCGTCGTCAGTACCGTTGGTGCAGTTCTCCACCGGGGCGGGTCCGCCACCGAGGGAGATGCTCAGGTCACTGTTACCTGTGGCGCCGTTCCAGCCACCCACCTGAATCAGGTAGGTGTTGCCGGCGGTCACCGGGACAGCCACCGTGGAACTGAAGTTCGGGGTGGTGCAGCCGTCGTCGTCACTGGCAAGGCATGCGGGGGAGGGCGGGCAGGCGCCACCGTCGTAGACGATCAACACGGTGTCATCCATGCTGCCCAGAGTTCCGCAGGTTTCGATCGTGGCGGTTCCACTGGCGGAAGGCGTGTAAGCGAACCAGACGTCCGTATCCATGTTGGTGTCACAGTCGGTAGGACCGTCCAGAATGGCTCCGGTGTTATCGAATGCAAAGACTCCTTCACCGACGGCCTGTGCATTGGCACAGTCATCGTTGGCAGGGCCAGTTCCTCCACCACCACAGGCGGGGTCACCGATGCAGTCGTCGTCAGCACAGTCGATGAGGCCATCGCCATCGTCGTCGGTACCGTTGGAGCAGTTCTCAACAGGGCCTGGGCCGGTGCCCAGAGAAATCGTCAGATCACCGTTACCCTCAGTGCCGTTCCAGCCGCCGACCTGAACCAGGTAGGAGCTGCCTGCAGTGACCGGAATGTCCACCTGGGACATGAAGGCCGCACCACCGGCGGTGTTGGCGCAGGTGTCGTCTGCGGACGCAATGCAGGGATCGCCTGCGGTCGGGCAGAATGAACCGTCGTAAACGATGAGGACCGTGTCGTCCTGGCTGCCGCCGGCATCGCAGGTGCCAATGGTGGCGGTTCCCGTGGAGCTTGCGGTGTAAAGGAACCACACGTCGGTGGTCATGTTGGCATCACAGTCGATGGGACCGTCCAGGAATGCGCCGGTGTTGTCGTAGGCGAAGACGCCTTCGGCAACGGGGATTGCATCGAGGCAGAGATCGTTGGCCGGGCCGGTACCTCCGCCGCAGGCGGGGTTGGTGGCACAGTCCGGGTCGGCGCAGTCGGCGAGTCCGTCACCGTCGTCGTCGACACCGTTGGTGCAATCCTCAAGAATGGGACCCGCACCGACGGTGATGGTCACAGTTCCGAGTCCGGCAGTGGTCGCTCCGAATCCACCGACGCGGATCACGTAGGTTTCTCCGGCAATCACGGGGACGATCACTTCCGAGTCAAAGGCCTGGCAACCTGCCAGAGTGGAGCCGTCACCGTCACAACCCAGAAGGGCCAACGCGGAGCAATCTCCAGCGTAGATCGCAAGGTCGGTGTCGAATCCGGCAGGATCGCAGGTGTTGAAGATGGCGTCACCGGTGCTGGTTGCAGTGTAGGTGAACCAGCCGTCATTGTTCATGCCACCGAAGGCATTCGGACAACCGGTCGGAACCGGATCTGCACTGTTGGTCAAACCAGTGGTGTCGAAGAAGTTGGGGCCGTCGAACATGGCGATGGCTCCGATACACTCATCGTTTCCTCCACCACCACCGCCACAGGCAGGATTGGTGGCGCAGTCCGGATCGGCACAATCGGCGAGTCCGTCACCGTCGTCATCCACTCCGTTGGTGCAATCTTCCACAAGGGGACCACCGCCACCGAGAGAAATGGTGAGGTCGCTGGTTCCCGTGGCACCATTCCAGCCACCGACCTGAATCAGGTAGGTGTTACCGGCGGTCACGGGGACTGCAACGGTGGAACTGAAGTTCGGTGCGGTACAACCGTCGTCATCACTGGCGAGGCAGGTTGCAGAAGGCGGGCAGGTACCACCGTCGTAAACGATGAGAACCGTGTCATCGAGAGTGCCGGCAGTGCCGCAGGTTTCGATGGTGGCGGTGCCGCTGGCAGACGGGGTGTAGGCGAACCAGACGTCGGTGTCCATGTTGCCATCGCAGGCGGTTGGACCGTCGAGGATCGCACCGGTGTTGTCAAAGGCGAAGGCACCCTCACCCACGGCGATTGCGTTGGCACAGGCGTCGTTGGCCGGGCCACCACCGCCGGTGCAGGCGGGGCTGGCAGCACAATCGGGGTCGGCACAGTCGACGAGTCCATCGGCGTCGTCGTCAACACCGTTGGCACAGTCTTCAGTCGGTGCAGGACCGCCTCCGACAGAAATACTCAGGTCACTGTTTCCGGTAGCGCCATTCCAGCCACCGACCTGAATCAGGTAGGTGTTGCCGGCGACCACAGGGACGGAAACGGTCGAACTGAAGTTCGGAGTCGTGCAGCCATCGTCGTCACTGGCCAGGCAGGTTGGGCTCGGAGGACAGGCTCCACCGTCGTAAACGATCAGGACGGTGTCATCGAGGGATCCTGCGGATCCGCAAGTCTCGATGGTGGCGGTTCCACTGGTGGTTGCGGTGTAGGCGAACCACACGTCGGCATCCATGTTGGTGTCACAGGCGTTCGGGCCATCGAGGAAGGCACCGGTGTTGTCGAGAGCGAAAACACCCTCTCCCACAGCCTGGGCGTCGGAGCAAAGGTCATTGGCCGGAGCACCTGGGCCACCACCACCGCCACAGGCGGGGCTGGGGGCACAGTCCGGGTCATTACAGTCGACCAGTCCGTCGCCATCGTCGTCGGTGCCGTTGGAGCACTGCTCCACCGGTCCGCCACCGCCGGCGGGAAGGGTGTCGACAAAGAGCTGACCGGTTCCCGCAGAATCGAGCCAGGCAGAGAGGCCGAGATTCCAGGAGCGGGAGAAGCGGCCGTAGTCATCGGAAAGGTTGTTTCCGCATGCCGCACCACCGCAGCAAAGCTGTCCGATGACACGATGATTCTGGTCAAAGAGGGGAGACCCGGAAGAACCGGGTTCGGTGGTTCCGGCGTCCCAGTCATTGACGGTAACAAAGTTGGTGCTGAGTGAAGGCGGCTGGTTCTCGAAAGAGATGCGCTTCTCATCCGTCGCCGGATGGTGAATACCGACTGCGCTGGTGGGAGCAGAGGTGCTGGCATCCCAACCACAGAAGGACACGCCGAAGGCCGCATTCGGAGGCGAATTCAACTCCACAAGGGTGAAGTCTGAGGTGGCGGATCCTGCTCTGTAGATTGAGCCAGTGCTGAACTGGTTGAGGACACCGTCACCAGGACCGCCGGAAGCAGCACTTCCGGGAGGTCTGCAGAAGGAGTTCTCGTAGTTCCAGTACACCACCAGGGAGGGCGCGTTTCCGGAGAAGATCCCGCAATGATCCGCAGTCATGAAGTAGGGGGTGCCGTCCTGGGAAGTATTGTTAACCATGAAACCGGTACAGAAGGTCGATCCACCGGTGGAGATCACTCCGACACAGTCGATTTCATTTTCCCAACCCACGGACTCGGGGCAGGCCACATCGATGTTGCAGGATCCGGAGAGGCTCGGGGTGTTGTTTGGCAGCGGCTGCTGACCAAAGGCCTCATGGAAACCGCGGTAACCGGCGTTGACGCTGGTGAGTTTGATCTCTTCCTTGATCAGGGTCACGGCATTCTGCGGGCAGCGAATCTCAATGATGACATCGCCGCCGGCGACGGCCGGAGTCCACAGTTCACCACTGTCGTTGTAGTCGTCGATGGTGAAGGGACGAATACGATGGGTTCCCTCGACGTTGTAGATCATCATCTCACTGTCGATGGGAAGTAACCAGCGCTGGAAACCAAAGTTCATGCTGATCGCGTTTTTGCAGGTGAAGCGCAATCGCCACATCGCCAGCTTGTCATCAAGCTTTTCCCAGTGACCATGGGTCGCGGCCGTGATTTCGACCAGATTGGGAACCGCGTAGCGCGGTGCGAGGCCTTGCTGGTCCCTGAGGTCGTCTTCCACTTGAAGAGCGAGCAGGTCCAGGGAATCCACCGAGATAGTGGGAACCAGCTTGAGAGAATCCTGTGCATGGACGGTTCCGGAGAAACCGATCAGGGAACACAGGAACAACAGAATGAACTGCGACGTGCGCATGGTGTAACAACCAATCGTCACCGTCTCCGCTGACTACTTGCGGGAGAAGTCAGCGAAAACTCGCCTAAAAGATGATGTATGTCAGTCCGGATTCTAAGAGCCCGAATCCATTCCTCTATTGTCGCCTGATCAGGCTGTCAGGCAAGACAGTAATGTCTCAGGAATCTATTGCCGGGAAGTCATGCCGAGAAACTGCCAAAGATCCCGAATCTCCTCCGCGGTGAGTCCGTCGAGGAGCCCTCCGGGCATGGGGGAGACGGGAGAGGGCTCGGCGGAGCGGATCGGTCCCGGGATTTTCAGAGGCTGATATCCAAATGGATCCGTGTTGATCACCCAATGGGTCGACTCCTTGAGGAGCACCCGGCCCCACTCCATCCCATCCTCGCCAAACTCGATTTCACTCCAGTTGTATTGATCGGAGATATCCCGGGAAGGCTCGAGGATCGCTGTGATCAGATCGTCGGATGTGAAACGGGAAGCAATTCCGGTGAGATCGGGACCCGCACCTCCGCCACGGCCATCGAATCGGTGGCAGCGGGAACAGAGCGATTTTTCATAGGCGAGGAGCCCCTTGTCCGCTCTCCCGGCTGGGCCAGACAGGGCTTCCACGATCGATTCCCGGTCCCACCGTTGAACAAAGGGGGGCATCACGGGTGGGGGTGCGGGAGAGGGGATCAAGTCTCCTTCGCCGTCATCCAATTGTCGGGCCATTCCATCGATAAATCCGGTGTAGCTGTTTCCTCCTGAAAGTGAACGCAAGGTTTTAAGAGCAGGAGCGATGCGGGTCCGGTCTCCCTCTGAAAGGGGGACCCATTGCAAGGCGCGTAGTGCGGCCATCCGATCTTCACCGGAGAGCCCCTCTTCCAGCCAGGAGAGCAAACGGGGGGCGAGGTTGGGAGCCTTCAGCCTTACGAGCAGGTCTCCCAGCAGGCGATCGATCGCTCCATCCCGTCGCGGGAAGCGACGGTCAAAGCGGGTCAGGAGGGATTGGCGCAGGTAATCTTCCGGATCTCCCATACGCGCGATGACGACTGTGGCCAATCTCAATTGGGCGAGTTCCTCCGCCCGGTTTCCGGGAAGCGGCAGCGCGCACAGGGTTTGCAGGATCGCATCCCGATCCTCTTTGTCTCCGAGGCGGGCGAGGGCCAGAAGCCCATGAACCGTTCCCGGCTCTTTTCCCTCAAGGATGGTCTGTCGCCAGAGAGTCGGGTCGATCTCCTCCAGGGTGATCCGGGCAGCCGCAGCGATAAAGGGATCGGTACTGGAGAGAGCGGAGATGGCCGCTCCCAGAAGATCCGGTCGTGATTCCACATGACCCGCCTCGAGCATCTTTCTCTGGCGACGTGCCGATTCCCCGGTTTTGGAAAGGGGAGCGGCGATCGCTTCCGCCGATCTCTCACTGCGGATGCGGAAAACCGTACTGCGGGTACCGCGTCCACCGGTCACTCCGTACATCGCCCCATCCATACCGAAGGTGATATCGGCAACATTCAGTGCCGGTGCCGAAGCGAAGGGAAGAATATCACCGACAAAGGAGGATCCCTTCTCCTCGGGGAAGAAGGCCAGAATGCGACCATAAGCCCAGTCGGCGATGTAGATGGCGTGACGCCAGCGTCCCTGAAATGTGCTCTGCAATCCTGATTCGACACCGGTGGGTGAGGACAGGTCCGATTCCGCAGCGGGGGGGACAGCATCGGGGATGCCGTCAGGCCATTTGCCATCACCCGCACGCCAGCCGGCGTCTCCTCCGGAAACCACTTCGACCACCCGTGGTGCTTTGTACCACGGTGATCCGATGTCGTATTCCATGTCCGCGTCGTAGGTGAAGAGCGCATCCCCATGGTGAAAAGCGATGTCGTAGGGATTGCGGAATCCCCCGGCGACGCGCTCCCACTCACGGGTCTTGGGATCAATCTTCAGAATCTGACCTGCGGGAGCAAGGTAGCCGACCGCATGACCGGAAGGATCCCACATGCGTGGCACGATCAGGTCTTCCTGCCAACGACGGTAACGGTCTCGATCGAGGATCTTCTCCGGGACGATGATGTGATTGCCGACGACGGTCCACACATGACCATCCGGTCCCATTTCCAATGCATGAACTCCGTGTTCCCAACCGGGCCCCATTCGGGAAAGGCGTTCTTCCGTTTCGAAGAATCCATCGTGATCCGTATCGGTCAGGACCCACAGGCCACCCTCTTTTTTGCCGTCACCATTGACGTGAACCCACAGTTCATCGCCGACGATCAATAAACCCTGGGCAGAACCGATGCGGGCACACTCCTTGACCGACACGGTTCCGTCCGCATTGAAACGCAGGCGTTTGAGGGAAGAGTACTGGGGTGAGACGATGAAACTGTTGGGGGTTTCCGGTTCGATACAGACCCAGGATCCATCCTTGGGGTCGACTTCATGAAGAATCTCTGCGGCAAAGCCCTCGGGAAGGCTCCAGCTCTGCTGGGCGGTGTGGGGGAAGCGAACATTGCCCCAGGGGAGGGAAGGATCACCGGTCGCCCCGATGATCTGGACGGCGGCTTCATGCTCAGGATCCAGGCCGGCCAGATTCCACGACATCTCCCCAGCGTAAGCGACTCCCGAGTTGACGGTTTCAGGTGGGCGGCTCCACTTTCGCGATCGCCATTCTCCGTCGGTATCGATCCGCTGCTCGCGGCCATCGGCGGTTTTCCAGGACAGGGACCCCGCGATCCCGGCAGGGCCTCCTTCGTTGGCCGCCCGAACCACCAGTTCGTGGTCACCGGCGGACAGGGGGAAAGAGTGGTCGTAGATCTGACTCCAGTCATGGCCACGAAGAATCGGTTCACCATCGAGGAAGGCGATGAAAAAATTGTCGGCAGTCAGCAGAAGTCGGGCCGAAGTTTCCGACCCGGTGGTAAAGCGCCGCGAAAGGACGACCTCCTGTTTTTCACCGATGGGGTCGGTACTCCAGATCCACTGTGGACCCGCATCATCAACTACCTCCACACTGCGACTGACATCACGGTAGGGATCCCCGTCCAGAGGTTTCCACGAACGAAT
This sequence comes from Planctomycetia bacterium, assembly GCA_012269595.1. GTDB lineage: Bacteria > Planctomycetota > UBA8108 > UBA1146 > UBA1146 > UBA12191. Next base: position 10,640 of record JAAXJX010000016.1, read on the forward strand.
GCGAACCTTGCGGAACTCGATGCGCATGGGGCCGCCGGCATGAATCTGCAGTCCGATCTGACCACGGGGCTGGTGACTTGCGTGAAGATCCTCAAAAGCACAGACCTGCACTCCGTCCAATTCATGCATGGCCCGATTGCCGCGGGCGACGATGCGATAGGTGTGCCATTGAGTGGAATCAAACTTGTCGATGAGATCAGCCGTCTCCCCCAGATAACCCACCGTTTTGCGGCTGCCATCCGCCTGTAACTGCGAGACCTCCCCGCGAGGTGCGAGGATCGCACGCCCACTCGCCTCGTAGAGAATGCCGGTATAGGTGTGTCCCGCATCCAGGTCTGCCTGGTACCCCTTGGCTCGGCCGTCCGCCAGTCCCTGACTGCGGTACTGGATTCCACTGTTGCCACCGGTGATGCGGAATTCGACCTCGAGAACAAAGTCGTCGAAGTTCTTTTCATGCCAGAGGAAACGGGTGGCGGGGACGGGCCCTCCCTCGGGGCCCTCACCGATGATCACACCATCTTCCACCCGCCAAAGATCCTCATCCCCTTTCCAGCCCTGAAGAGATGTTCCATCAAAGAGATCTTCCCAGCCGGTCTGGGCATACACCTGCGGAGACGAGACAGGGTTCAAAGAGAAGAGCAGGATGGAAAGTGTCAGGCACAGGGAAGGAAAGATACGCAAGTGGCCTCCTGATCGATGAAGGGGATGCCCACAAGATAACCGGCGGGGGGTGACGGACCAGTGACCACCGGGTCTCTGGCGGTTACCATGCCGCTGACCGTGTAGGGCACGGGCATCAGGGAAGGACACCGCATGGATCTGCGCAGGCTGACCATCATTCTCGGGTTGTTGGGTTGGCCGCTGCTGCCCGGTTGTGTCGTCCTGCCCATCGACGGCGGATCCTCCGCCACCACCGTGCAGACCTTTGAAGCCGGGGGAGATCTGGAAGGGCGCGGGGTCGGATTTGCGGGTTACTTCAGTCGACCTTCCCAGCCGGGACTCTTCGTGCAATTGCAGAGTGTTCGCGATGGGGCGGTGGGGGGACAGGAACTGTCTCAACTGCCCGCAGGGGGCCTCGATCCCGAAGTGGCCCGTGAACAACTGGGCTGGTCTCTGGCCGCAGGGACCACCTGGGAGGTGGAAGAGAAGTGGACCCTCTACGGCGGACTGGGGCTGGCCTACACCGAAACCTGGATCGAACGTTTCGACGGAACCCTGTCGACGGGGGATAACGGCTATTACCACACCTCTACCGGAGATGACCTGAGCCTGGAGGCGACGGTGGGAGCGCTGTGGAACCCCACGGAAAACTGGGTCATCGATCTTGGTTACAGCACCTTTTCTGAGGCGATTTTTGTCGGTCTCGGCTACTCTGGTCCGTAACAGCGGAAGGGAAGAGCCCCGACATGAGTTCCACCGGCCTGATCCTGATCAACCTGGGTTCTCCGGATGCCCCGCGCAAACCGGAAGTACGCCGCTACCTCGATGAGTTTCTCATGGATGAGCGCGTCATCGACGTCAACGTCCTGCTGCGTAACCTGCTGGTCCGCGGCATCATTCTCAACACTCGACCGAAGAAGTCTGCGGAAGCCTACAGCAAGGTATGGACCGATGAGGGTTCGCCGCTGATCGTCACTTCCCGCAAGCTCGAGGAAGAGGTGCGCCAGCTCTGGGATGGACCGGTGTCTCTGGGAATGAGATACGGCAATCCATCGATTCTCCAGTCAATGGAAGAGATCCGCGAGGCGGGAGCAGACGAAGCCATCGTCGTGCCACTGTATCCGCACTACTCGATGAGTTCCTACGAAACCGTCGTCGCCAAGGTGCTGGAGGATCTGCCCCGGATGAAGGATCCGATCAAGGTTCACTTCCTCAATCCCTTCTATGATCACCCCATCTATCGCAAGGTCCTCGCCGATGTCACCCGACCGTATCTGGAGGGGAAGGAATGGGATCACCTGCTCTTCTCATTCCATGGTGTTCCGGTGCGGCACATCAAAAAGCGCGACCCCAGCGACTGCTACTGTCTGAAGACGGAAGACTGCTGCTTCACCGATCACCCGGCGACACCGATGTGCTACCGCGCCCAGTGTCGTCGCACCGCCCGTTTCCTCGCCGAGGATCTGGGACTGGCCGAGGACAAGTGGTCCGTGGCGTTCCAGTCCCGCCTCGGCAATGATCCATGGCTCGAACCATCCACCGAACCGACCACCGAAAAACTGGCAGAAGAAGGCATCCGCAGTCTCAAACTGATCTGCCCTGCTTTTGTGGCGGATTGCCTCGAAACCATCGAAGAGATCGACATGGAGGTACGGGAGACCTTCATCGAAGCAGGTGGCAAGGAGTTTGAAATGATTCCCTGCCTCAATGCAGATCCGCGCTGGGCCCAGGCCATCGTCGACATGGCCCCGGACGCCCTTCAGCGCCACGCCGCCGCCGGCTCCGATGGAGTGATTCCCCAGTAACCGAACGGCCGGGAGATGGAGACAGGGATGGATTCACGCAAGCAGTCCCTCATCGGAAGAGCGGTGTTTCTTTCCTGGGCGTATCTTTATTTGCTCATTGACTTTTGGATTCCCTTAATGGGGGATCAGGATTTAATCCCACGATCGGTTGTTCAGGGAGGCCCAGATTTCCTTCGGGAAAAACCGTATTGGATCACGGAGATGCTCATTGGAAATGGATACGATAATCTTTTTATGGAGTTGGTCTTTGGACCCATCTATCTATTGCCCATCGCATTCCTTTACTGGTTACTGATCGCTTTCGGCCCAACGGGTCTGTGCATTTGGTACACGGTCAAAATTTGGCGGCAGTGGAAAGCCCTCTCGGAACCCGCAGAAGCGACAACTGATCTGAAGGGGGACAAAAAATGAATCCACGCAAGCAGTCCCTCATCGGCTGGGCAATTCTTCTCTTCTG
>JAAXJX010000016.1:13661-33002 GCA_012269595.1 Planctomycetia bacterium
AAAAAATGAATCCACGCAAGCAGTCCCTCATCGGCTGGGCAATTCTTCTCTTCTGGTACAACCTGTATGTGTTCCTCGACTTTTGGTTCCCCAGCATTCAGGACTTCTTTCCAGGCAGAGATCCCAGTATGAATATTTTTTGGATCACGAAAAAATGGGGCTTCGATGTCGAGGGTCTCGGATAAGCCCTGGCTTATTGTCCCTTCCCATATCTTGCGATCCTGATCTTTGGGTTCCTCTTTTGTGTTGCCCCGACCGCGCTGGGCATCTGGTGGACCGTCCGCCTCTGTCGCAAATGGAAGAGTGCCGGCTCAGAATAGATTAGCCAGCAGGAACGCCAGCAGAGCCAGCAGTAACAGAAGGCCCGGGAGGACCATCTGCCAGTGCACCGGGAGATGGGCGGGGATCTTTTGCACCAGACCCAACACCTTGGCGGGGGCTTCGTCGAGGATGAAGCGTGAGAGGCCGGCGGCTCCGCGACCGATGGGGTTGTCGACGATCCAGCCGAGAAGTCTGCCGCCCTTGCGGTAGAAGAAGTCAAAGTCGAGATTTTCGCGCACCAGTTCCGGCGGGTAAGTGCCCGTCTTCATCAACACCACCACCGACAGGGAGGCAAAGAGCAGCAGCTGCAGCTGGGTCAGCACGTGGCTGGTGGTGAAGGGTTCGTAGGTGACGGTGAAAGGTAGCATGCCGTAGAGCCACCCGGGATTACAGCCGATGAAGATGCACAGCGCCGCTCCGACCGCCATCGCCAGCAGCATGTTGACCGGCGGCTCCTTCGCCTCGAGTTTCGAATCGTGGGCGAAGAAGGCGAAGTAGGGGATCTTGATGCCGGCGTGTTCGAGCACTCCCGCCGAGGCGAAGAGGAGCAGGAACCACAGCCAGACGTGACCTTCATAAAGTGCGGCGGACATGATCATCGATTTGCTGACGAATCCGCTGAAGAGGGGTACCGCTGAAATCGAGGCTGCCCCCACCAGGCACAGCACGGTGGTGATCGGCATCTTTCGCCACAGGCCACCGAGATCGGTGCCGCGGGTCTTGCCGGTAACGTGCATCACCGCACCCATCGACATGAAGAGCAGTCCCTTGAAGAGGACGTCGTTGAAGGCGTGGCTGACCGCTCCATTGACCGCCATCTCGGTTCCGATGCCGATGCCGACGACCATGAAACCGATCTGGTTGATCATGCTGTAGGAGAGCACCTTGCGCAGGTCGTTCTCGATGACGGCATAGAAGATGGGGAAGAAGGTCATCACCGCACCGATGGTGATCAACTCCTCGGTACCGGGGAAGAAGCGGGCCAGAGCGTAGACCGCGGTCTTGGTGGTGAACGCCGACAGGAACACGGTGCCGGTGGCACTCGCCGCCGGGTAGGTATCGACGATCCACGTGTGCAGCATCGGGAAGCCGGCCTTGACGCCAAAGGCGAGCAGGATCCACGGCACTCCCGGCGACGCCAGATCAAGAACTCCCAGCTCGGAGATCAGCAGTGATCCGCCCGCCTGGTGGTGGATCAGCAATCCGGCCAGCAGTGACAGACCGGAGAGCACCTGGAAGACCAGGTAGCGTGATCCGATGGCGAGCGCCTTCTCGCTGTCCCGGGCCCAGACGATGAATGCCGAGGTCAGCGCCAGCATCTCCCAGCCGATGAAGAGGGTCACCAGATCTCCGGCGAGAACGGTGGCCACCGCACTGCCCGCATACAGCAGGGCGGCGGAGGTTTCGACGCGGCTCTTGATATGCAGGGCATACAGCACGCCGATGATGCCGGCGATGTGGAAGAGCAGGGCAAAGAGGTAAGAGAGCTTGTCGAGGTCGACGAGAATCAGGTCAAAGCCGAAGAAGGACACCGGGAACGAGGTGCCGTACGGCAGTCCGAGCAGACCCAGCAGACCGACGACGGGGGTGGCGATGGCGATCACCTTGCGGGCGATGCCTCCGAGCAGGAAGCAGAGGAGGGCGCCGACGACGAAGGGCAGCACCGGGTACAGGCCTTCAATCATCGTAGTAGCCGTCCTTTCGCGAAACCGCAGCCCTCAGGCCACGGGAGAGAAGGACGAGCAGGGCGATGGCCACAAAGCCGTAGACGGGGTAGAAGCCGGGGATTCCCTCGATCTCTTCGACCCCTTTTTCCAGTTTGCGCGAATAGATGAAATCGGCGGCGAAGGCGATGGCGCACAGGGCGACCAGCAGCCAGTGAATCCGCGATGGGGGGCCATCGTGATGAGTGTCGTGACTCATGATGCGCTCCCTTCAATCATCTTGGCCAGCTGGGCGTAAATCCCGGGCCAGAAAAAGAGGATCAGGCACGCCAGTGAACTCAGAATCAGCGGAATGCGACACGCCCACGGCGATTCGCCATGATCCTCATGACCTTTCACTCCAGCGTCGGCGCGTTCCTTGGCGAAGAAGGCGCGCACCGGGATCGGCAACAGGTAGCCAAGGCCCAGAAGAGTCGACAGCAGCAGGGTGATGAGGAACGCCCACTGGTGCGCCTCGATCATGCCGACACACAGCAGCCATTTGCTCCAGGTGCCGCCCATGGGGGGCAGGCCCAGAGTGCTGAGGCTGCCAATCATGAAGGCGGTCATCGTCCACGGCATTCTACGGCCAATGCCGTCGAGCTGATCGACCCGGGTTTTGTGACTGGCGACGTAGATCGCTCCCGCCGCAAAGAAGAGGGTGATCTTGCCGTAGGCGTGCATGGCGATGTGCAGGGCGCCGCCTTCGATGGCCATCGGGAACGCCACTGCTGCACCGAGAACGATGTAGTTCAGTTGGCCGATGGTCGAATAGGCGAGGCGTGCTTTCAGTTCCGGGCGGGTCAGGGCGATGATGGACGTCAGCAGGATGGTGCCTGCTGCAAACCAGGCCACGACTTCCGCCCCCCAACTGCCCCGCATCACTTCAGTTCCGACCAGTTCGGTAGAGATCTTCAGCACGGTGAAGACTCCGGCCTTGACGACGGCGACCGCGTGCAACAGGGCACTGACGGGGGTCGGTGCAACCATGGCATTGGGCAGCCACTGGTGCAGCGGGAAGATGGCGGTTTTACCGGTGCCGAAGAAGAAGAGCAGAATCAGCACCGCCGCCTGACCCGCAGTGGTCGAGCCGTTGAGGATTCCGCCATCTTTGAAATCGAGGGTTCCGGTCCACACCCACGTCAGCACCGTGGCGGTGAGCATGAAGAGGGTCGACGAGCCGACGAGGATTCCCAGATAGATGCGACCGGAACGCTTCGCCTCCGGCTTGCGGGTGTGGGTCACCAGAGGCCAGGTGCTGAAGGTCATCACCTCGTAGAAGAGGAAAAGAGTCAGCATGTTGGCACTGAAGGCGATGCCCATCGCCGAAAGGATGGCCATGGCGAAGGCGCACCAGTAGCGCTCCTGCCCCTCGAAATCTTTTCCGTACAACCCGTGCATGTAGCCGTAGGAGTAGATGGTGTTGAGGATCCACAGCGATGCGGCGACGAGGGCATAGATCATACCCAGCGGAGTCAGCGCCAGGGCAAAGGAGAGCCCCGATCCCAGTTCACCGATGGTGAAGGTCATCTCTTCGCCGGCCAAAGCCTCAGGCAGGATCGACAGCACGACCGCCAACAGTCCCGCCGGGATCACCAGGTTGAAGAGATTGCGCAGCGGTCGCATCGGCTTCAACAGCCAGGCGAGCAGTGCACCAAAGGCGGGAATCAGGATGGCCAAAAGCAGGGGAGAGATCATGGTGTCACTCCCATCAACTGCTGTGCGGCGTCGCGGGCGAGATCGACCACGACACCGGGCTGGATTCCGAGAACGATGCTGGTTCCAAGAAGGATCAGGACCGGCAGGAATTTTTCAAAGGGCAGGCCATTGCGCAGGGGGATGTCGCCTGCAGGTCGCAGGTAAGCGACCTCGACAAAGCGCCACACGTAGATGGCGGCGAGCACCGATCCGAGCAGCACCATTCCGGCGAGAACCGGGTGCCCCGACAGGATCAATCCCTTGAGCAGGTAGAACTTGCTGACGAAGCCGGCGGTCCCGGGGATGCCGATCATGCCCAGTCCTCCGACGACGATGGCAGCACTGACCCAGGGCATCCTTTGCCCCAGTCCAGCGAGATCTTCCAGGCGGGTGGTTCCCAAACGGTAGATCAAAATGCCCGCACAGAGGAAGAGCCCGCCCTTCATCAGTGCATGGAAGACCATGTGCAGGATGGAACCGGTCATTGCATCGATGTGACCGACCGTCATACCGACGACGATGTAGCCGATCTGGGCCACACTCGAATAGGCGAGCAGCAGCGAAAGGCTCGGCTGTCGCGCTGCACCGAGAGATCCGAAGAAGATTGCCGCTCCACAACAGCTGCCGATGATCAGTACATTGCCACCGCTGAGCATCTCATCTCCAGGCACGGCAAAGACACTGAAGATGAAACGCATACCCATGTAGATGCCGACCTTGGTCGCCGTGGCGGCGAGCAGGGCAGCGACGGCGGAAGGAGCGGTCGAATACGCGGCGGGCATCCACAGGTGCAGCGGGAACAATGCCATTTTGAGGCCGACTCCTGCTAGCAGGAAGGCGCGGGCAGTGAGGACGGTGGCATCGACGGGAGCGAGCAACAGTTTGGCGTGGATGTCCGCCATGTTCAGGGTCCCGGTTTTGGCGTACAGCAGGCCGATGGCGATCAGGATGAAGGACGCTCCGACCGATCCCAGCACCAGATAGTTGAGGGCTGCGGTCAACGCCTGTTTGGTGCGCTGTCGTCCCATGGCGATGAGGCCGTAGATGGTCAGCGACGAGATCTCCAACAGCACATAGACGTTAAACGCATCTCCGGTGATGAGGATGCCGAGCAGGCCGGTGATGGCGAGGAGCCACAGCGACCAGAAGAAGCGCCGGCGATCGGATGGGATCTCGTCGTCCACTCCCTGGCGTGAGAAGAGGGTGACCATGAAGCCCATGCCGGAGACAAGGGTCGCCAACAGGGCGCTGAGCAGGTCAATCTTCAGTTCGATGCCATGGGGGGCGGGCCAGCCCCCAAGGGGGTAACTGACGGAGAAGCCCGGGGTCAGTGCATTCTGCGCCTGGATCAGCAACAGCTGGGAGGCGCACACGAAGGTGGTCAGGCCCGTGGTGATGAGGGCCAACAACCAGCCAAAGACGCCGCGCCCAAGGATGGGGGCGAGCACTCCGCCGACCAGCGGCAGAAGCACGATCAGAACTGGCAGCATGGAAGGATCAGGCTTCATGATCCTCCTTTGCTTCGGCACGATCGATGGTGGCGATCTCATCCGCTTCGATGGTGCCGTACTCCTCACGCACTCCGATGATCAGAGCCAAGGCCACCGCCATGGTACTGAGTGAGACGACGATCGCCGTCAGGATCAACACGTGTGGCAGCGGGTTGGAGTAGGCGAGGTCAGCACCTTCCTGGAGGATGGGAGCACTGCCGCCATCCCTCACCCCGAGGGTGATGTACATGAGGAAGATGCCGGTCTGGAAGAGACCGAGGCCGAGGGTTTTTTTGACCAGATTCTGGCGTGCGATCAGGGTGTAGAGGCCGATCATCATGATGATGACGAAGGCGATGCTGTTGAAGGTGGCGAAGAGACTCATGAAGATTCTCCGTTCACCTTGCGCACCATCGTCAGGATGACGGAGGCAACAGTCAGTCCGACTCCCGCTTCCACCAGTGTCATGCCGAGGGCTTCGGCAGGGGCGGGGTGGGTTGGGTCGAGCACACTGTAGTCGAGGAAGTAACGTCCTTTGACGAGACCGAGAATGCCGACGCCGATGTAGAGCAGAACACCGAGGCTCATGGCGAGATCGACCAGCCATGTGGGTAACAGGCGATCGGTCAGCTCTTTGCCAAAGAGCAGGGCGTGAAGGATAAAGGCAGCCGCGACCAGCACTCCCGCCTGGAAGCCTCCACCGGGTCCGATTTCTCCGTGCATCTGCACGTACAAACCGTAAACCAGAATGTAGGGGAAGAGCATGCCACCGATGGTACGCAGGACGACGCTATCGCTCATGCGCCCTCCTGACTCTGGGCAGTCTCTCGCCGTGCCGAAGGGGACAGAGGTCTCAGGATCAGGATGACGCACACGCCGGCGGTAAAGATCACCGCGGTTTCAAACATGGTGTCGTAACCGCGATAGGAAGCGAGTACGGCGGTTACCGCATTGGGCACGTGGTCGCCGAAGTCATTTTCCGGACCGTCTTCACCGGCATCCACTTTGCCGACATTCTGGGCGATGTACTCGGGGGCCACGTTCACCGTGGCCGGAGCTTGCGGATCACCAAAGCGGGGCATGTCGGCAGTGCCGTAGATCAACAGCGCACCGGTGACGATGACGGTCAGCAGGGCAGTGGGGTGAAAGTTGGGACCCGCCTTTTCACGGGTGCCGGTGCGGGTCAGGGCGGTCAGCAGCAAAATCGTCGCCGCTCCTGCGCCCACTGCGGCTTCCGTGTAGGAGACATCCATGGCAAACAGGTTGGCCCACTCGACTGCGAGCAGCAGGCTGTAAATGCCCATCAGCATGACGGCACCGAGCAGGTCACGAGTCCACATCGCTGCGATGGCTGCAACGACGGCGATCACCAGCAGGATCACGTTGATCAACAGAACGGGATCACTCATCGGCGTCCTCCCGTTCCTTTTCTCCGGTCCACGGTTTGACACCACGCAGGTGAGCGGCACGGGAAATGGCATGGGTCGAAGTGGGAGTCGTCACGAAGAGCAAAAGTGAGATGGCGACCAGCTTGCCGATGGAGAGTCCATCCACCGGCACTTCATCTGCGATGGAGACGGCGATGATTTTCAGGGCCAGGCCGGTAAAAACGAGCAGCTGCCCGAGGGTATCGGCGGTGCCTGCCGGGTGCAGGCGCGAGTAAAAGTCGGGCATGCGCAGGATGCCGAGGGATCCACTGAAAGCGAAGAAGCCGCCAAGGATCATCAGGGCATGGGCAATGTGCTCCATCATTGGAAGAACCTCCTCGACTCGACAAATCGCAGCAGGGCGACGGTGCCAAGGAAGTTGACCAGTGCGTACAGGATGGCGATATCGAGGAAGCCACTGCGGTTGCCGATGTAACCCAGCAGGGCGAGCAGGATGACCGTTTTGGTTCCAAAGACGTTCACGGCGAGGACCCGGTCAAAGACGGTGGGTCCCTTGACAGCCCGGATCAACGCCAGAAAAGCCCCGGCAAGAATCAGCAATGCGGTGATCAATTCGGCGGAGTTCACGGTGAATCCTCCGCACTCTGCGGTGGGTTCTCAGGCTTGTAGCCGGGGATCATCACCGAGATACGCTTCTCCATCGAACCGTCGAGGACGCCTTCTTCCGCCTCATCTGTCAGAGCGTGGATCAGATAGTGATCCTCCTCCACATCGACGGTCACGGTACCCGGAGTCAGGGAGATGGAATTGGCGAGCAGGGTCTTTGCGAGCGGGTGATCAATCTTCACCGGAACCTTGACGAAGCGCGGCTGGATAGCGGAAGACGCTCCCCACGATCTCCGCGTGACATCGATACTGGCGAGGATGATCTGTCCGATCAGCCAGGGCAGGTAGGTGATGAATCGGGGCAAAGATTCCACTGGCTGGTAATTTTCGTTCATCAGTTTCAGCCGGTGACAGCAGTAGACCGCCAGCAGGCAGGAGACGATGCCGGAAACGACGAGAAAGGTTTTGTCGAACTGACCCGAAAGGAGCAGCCAAAATCCCATCAGAACCAGAAACAGCAGAAGTGTACGCACGTCGGTGAGTCCTGATCCTGATTCTTCCAGTGGTTTCATGTTGGAGGGGAACAGGATCTCCCAACCATGGCAACGCCATGCCCCCCGCAGGGAGAACCCATGCACAGAAGATGGCATGTGCCAATCGCACTGTCTACTGCTCACCGATCGAGATTTGCTCCCCCTTTGGGTAAAGGGGAAGTACCATCCCTCTGGAACCGGGATCCATCCCGATAGGGGGCCTCTTGTCATTTGAAGAAATTGCCGGATTGCTCGCTGCGGCCTGTTGGGCAACGGGAAGTTATCTCTTCAGTCGCATCGATGCCCCGGCGACCGCTCTGAATCTGGGCAAAAATGTTTTCGCCGGAACTCTTCTCGTTCTCAGTCTGCCCTTCGTCGGATCTGGCCTTGCCGCCTGGCAGGGGGCGACGACCACCGATTACACCTTTTTGATCCTGAGTGGAATTGTCGGCATTCTGATCGGTGATTCGGCCTACTTCCGCAGTATTCAGATCCTCGGTCCGCGCCGTGCGCTGGTGTTGACGACCCTGACTCCTCCCGTTTCCGCCCTGATCGGCTGGTTCTGGCTCGCAGAGGTCCTCGAAGCCGGTCAGATTCTCGGAATGACCGTCACTCTCGTCGGGGTCTTTGTCGTCATTCGAGACCAGCGACTGGCCTCGGATCGGGGCAAGTTTCGTGAAGGAAAAGTGGTCGATGGGATTCTCCTAGGCGTGTTGGCAGCACTGTGTCAGGCCTCGGGGATTGCTCTCTCAAAGGTGGTGATGATGTCATCACTCGGGGCACTGGAAGTTTCGGCGGTCAGGATCAGTACAGCGGTCATTGGCGGATTGATCTTTGCTGCCGGTGTCGGTCAGCTCAAGTCGTGGACCGCCCCGATCAAGGATTGGAAGATTGCTCCCAAGCTGTTGATCGCCAGTTTCATCGGCACCTATTTGGGAATCTGGCTCAGTCATGTGTCCGTGGATGCGATCAGCCTGGCAGTGGCGACGACTCAAATGTCGATGACGCCGGTCTTCATGGTGCTGATCGTGGCTGTCGCCTTGCGACAGAAGATGGCCCTGCTCGCGTTTGGCGGAGTGATGCTGGCGGTCGCCGGAGTGGCCCTTTTGATGATGCCGCAGGTGGCGACCCGTCTGATTCATCAGACCTTTGGGGGCTGAGCCGCCTTCGGTCGGTAAATCAGGTACAGATTGCGGCTGTACATCATAATTCCTGCGGCCTGTGCGAGCATGATGGGCAGATCGACGTTGCGCCACGCATAGACGAACAGACCCACGCCACCGACGATGCTGCACCACCAGAAAGCCACCGGAATCGTCGATTCCCCTTTTCTTTCGCTGGCGATCCACTGAACCAGCCAGCGGGCAAAAAAGATGGATTGAGCTCCGAGGCCGAACCATACCCAAAGGTCGGCGGTCAGCTTGTGCTGAAGGGTTTCGAACCAGCCTGCATCCGCTGAGATCTCGGCGATGGCAAAGGTCAGGATCGGGAACGGATTCCACACCATCACTGACTCTCCTTCGCCGTGTAACGCAATGATCGCCGGATCATTCTGCGCACCATCAGCAGATCGAGGAATGCAGGGATCCCGCGACCGAGAGGGGAGTACTTGCTCGTTCCCAATTCACGGGAGCGATGGGAGACATCGACTTCGACGGTGCGTCCTCCACGCATGTGAACGATGTAGGGGAAGAAACGGTGCAGACCGTTGTACAGGGTGACCCCCTGGATGATCTCACGGCGGAAGACTTTCAGGGAACAGCCGACATCCTGAAAGGTCATTCCGAGCAGTCGATTGCGGACCGCATTGGCAAACTTCTGGGCAAAGGTGCGAATCCACGGATCTTGTCGGTTGGCACGCACGCCGAGAACCGCATCCACACCCGCAGTTTTCTCAAGCATGGCGGGAATGTCTGCGGGATCGTTCTGGCCGTCGGCATCCATCGTGATGATGAATTCGCCACGGGCGGCGGCAAAGCCGGCTTCGAAGGCGGCAGTCTGTCCGCTGTTCGGGACGAGAGTCAGGATCCGCAGACCCGGCGTCACTTCCCGCCTTCTCTCCAGAAAAGCAGGGGTGCCATCATTCGAACCGTCATCGATGACGATCACTTCGAAGGGGCGACCGAGTGACCCGAGAACCTCAAACACCTCATCGAGGAGAGGAGGCAACGCCTCTTCCTCGTTGTAGGCAGGAATCACTACGGAGATGTCAAGTGTCTCGGTCGATGTCATTTCATTCCCTCGAAGAACTGTGTGGGTTCAAGGGAGGATGCTATCGGAGAAGAGCAAAAACGGCAACGGGACCGGGGGATCCGTTCGCAGAATCTACCGGCGAAGGGCATCCACCGCAGAGCGGGAGGAGGCGACCCAGGCAGGAATCGCTCCACCGATCAATCCCAGACCAAATGAGAGCACAAGAGCGGTAACGGCGATGGTGGGGGAGAGTTGAAAAGAGAAACTGATGTCGGTGAAGGTGTTGAAGTTTGCAGCACCGGTTTCGATGCCATGGAAGGGAGCGACCAGGCACAGTCCCAGCAAGCCACCGATCAGTCCCACCTGAGCGGATTCGAGCAGGAAGGAGAGGAAGATTTCTGCTCGGCTGTATCCGATGGCCAGCAAGATGCCGATCTCATGATTGCGGGCGGAAACAGTGGCGAGCATCGTGTTCATGGTGCCGATCACCGCCGCAGATCCCATGATGAGAGTCAGAAAAACGGACAGTCCCAACAGCGCACCACTCAGGCCGGTGGTCTGTTTCGCAAGGTACTCACTCTGGGAACTGATCTCAAAACTGAGACGCGGGTCTTCTTCCAGCTCTTCATTGATGACGGAGTAATCGACGCCGTCATTCATGCGTGCGATGACCCGGCTGTAGGCGGGACGATCGAGTGCCTCGAGCATGCGATCCACGGGGCCCCAGATCTCGCTGCCCTGGGCGTTGTCAAACTCATAGATCCCCACCACCTTGAAGGGGGTGGTGTTGAGTTTGAGGGTGTCCCCGAGAGCACAATCTTTCATCCGGTTGACCAAAGGTCGACCGACGACCACTTCATCCGTCTCCCAATTGGGCCAACGCCCTTCCAGCAGTCGTGGAGGATCGGGGTGCAGGGTCAGTGAAGCCGGTTCGATGCCACGCAGAGGCGCATTGACGAGGCCGCCTTCGAGTTTCTCCATGTACAGGGCGAGAAAGCATTCCGCAGCAGCCATGGGGCGACCTTCGCTGTCGCGAAGAATCTCCGGTCTTTCCTTGATGATGATGCGGGCCGCTTCACGGGGGATTCCCGATTGACCCTCGGAGGTGGAGCCGGGTCTCAGGTAGACCGCCACTTCATCCGCTCCCAACGGTTGGAAGAGCTGCTCAAATCCGTTGCGCAGGGAGAGTACTCCACACAGTACGGCGGTCGTCAGCGCGATTCCGAGAGCCGTGAAGGCGACCTGCGCACGACGGCGAAGGAGATTGCGGGTGGTGTATCCGGTGGGGAGTGCCATTAGCCCATACTCCTCAATGCCTCAGTGGGTCGATAGCGAAGGAAAGGAATCCCGGCACACAACCCGGCAGTGATGCCGAGTACGGAGGAGGTCCCGATGGCCAGAAGAATCAGGCCCGAATCGATTTCGTAATTGCGGATACTGTCACCAAAGTTCAGGACCACCAGATCCTGGGTGCCGATGGCGAGAGCCAGTCCCAGGGCTCCGCCGATAAGAGCCACTGCCAGACCTTCGATAATCAACAGCAGGCAGCTGGTGATGGGGGGGAAACCGAGAGCCTGAAGGATGCCCGCTTCTTTCAGTCGCTGACGCCCGGCGATGAGCATGGCATTGACCACCGAGAAGAAGATGGAGAAGAGCACCGCTCCACCCACTGTCCCGAGGAAGAGGGGCAGGTTGCCGATGGCCGAAACAAAGAAACTGGCAAAGGCCGCTTCGGTCACCGTCTGGGTTCTTTGGGGGCCGTTCAGGAAATCCTGATCGATGGAGGTGGCGATCATTTCTGACTGGCTGCCCTGGTCGATGTTGACGTAGTAGACCCCTGCTGCAACTTCTCCAAAGGCTTCACCGCTCTCGATGGAATCGTTCAGGTAGTCCGAGCGGAAATACATGATCTTGTCGGGGATCCGTGCTTTCAGCGGCTTGAAGATACCGACGATCACATAATCCCACGCTCCTCCATCCGCACGCTGGTATATCGCCGGAATGATGGGGACGGTATCGCCAATCTTGAAGTTGTACTTCTCGTCGTCGCGCAGACCCATACCGATGATGGCGGCACGCTTCTCGGTAGCGAAAGCTTTTTTGACCGCTTCCCTCGCACCCGGACCGGTGATGCCGTTGGGTCCCTCGATGATCTCGAAGTCCTTGACGTACATGTCGACGAAGCGGTCCTTGTTGACGGCAAACTGGGGGAAAAAGTTGGATGGATCCTGATAGTATCCGCCAAACCATCGGAACTCACTGGTGACGGTGACCGCCTCCTGGGCGTCGATCTTCGGGCGATACGACATCGGCAGGGTGACGAAGAGACTGACCGCCGATTGGGTAACCAGACGGGTGGAAGATGCACTGCGAACCCCTGCATCGATGCCCCGGACCACCGCCAACAGGAAGCACAGGAGGAAGACGGCGATGGTGATCGCCAGAATCGTCAGCCCATTGCGGGTCTTGTTGGAAAAAACGTGTCGGAAAGCGAGACGCACGGGAAAGTTCAACTCACGCCTCCCCTTGGGTCTGTCCGGAGGCCTGACGGTTGATTTCGTCGGAGACGAGATGGCCCTTGTCGAGTTTCAGAATTCTTCGGGCATTGGATGCCGCTGCCGGGTCGTGGGTGACCATCAGGATCGTCTTGCCCAACTCTTCATTGAGTCGATTCAGAAGTTCAAGGATTTCATCGGCACTGTTGCGATCCAGATCTCCGGTCGGTTCGTCGGCGATGATCACGTCCGGATCGGTGGCGATGGCACGGGCGATGGCCACGCGCTGCTCCTGACCTCCGGAGAGTTGGGAAGGGCGGTGACCGGCCCGGTCGGAAAGCCCGACGATTTCGAGGGCGAAGTCTGCCTGCTTCTTGCGCTCAGCAGCAGAGAGGGGAGTCAGCTGCAAAGGCAGCATGACATTTTCATGGGCGGTGAGGACCGGCAGCAGATTAAAGGACTGAAAGACGAAACCCACATGGCGAGCACGCCAGGCGGGCAGCTGTCTCGTCGGGATACTGCTGACCTCAGTTTCAGCGACGGTCACCGTGCCCGAATCGGGGACATCGAGTCCGCCGACCAGGTTGAGGATCGTCGTCTTGCCCGATCCGCTGGGGCCCATGAGAGCTGCGTAATCTCCATCCGGGATGTTCAAATCGAGTTGATCGAGGACGATCAGGTCCTCGCCACCCCGGGAATATTTTTTGGAAACAGATTTCAGTTGAATGTAGGAGTCTTGGCTCATCGATTTCCTCCGATCTTCACCGGATCACCTTCCTGAAGGTCTGCGGGGGGATTGACGATCACCGTTTCGCCACCAATCAATCCCGATCCGACCTCGATCAGGGCGTTGTCGAAGTCATCGCGCAAGGTCAGGGAGCGCTTCTCGACAAAACCATCGACGAGCACGAAAACCTGATTTCCTTCTCCTGGCAACAATGCACTCTTCGGCAACAGCACCATCGGCGGGGTGGGGTTGCTCTCCTCTTCGGGAACGAAGACGACACGAACACCCAACTCCGGCAAAAGTCTTTCATCGCGCTCAAGGAATTCGGCACGCAACTCAACGGTGGCCTTGGCTCGACTGGCGGTGGGCCAGACCTGGCGTACCTGGCCGCGGTAACCCTCCTCCGGGTAGGCATCGAGGTAGATCAGCACCGGTGCACCGACCCGAGCGGCTTCGAGGGCGGTTTGTGAAAGTTCGATCTGAACTTCCAGCGTGTCGAAGTCGACCAGTGTGGCCACCGATCCTCGGGCGTTGGCACCGCCACCGCTGGCGACGACCACTTCCCCGACTTCAGCATTCTTTTGAACGATGACGCCGGAGAAAGGTGCGTAGACCGTGGACTTGTCGAGTCGCACGAGAATCTCTGACAGGGATGCCTGCAGTGATTGCACCCGTGCGATGGCTCCTTCATGGGTTGCTTCTGCGCTGTCGAGCGCACTGGTGGGGACGTCTTCCGTTTCACTGAGTTTACGCTGACGTTCCATGGCAAGACGGGTCTGCTTTTCGTTCGCCTGGGCTGCACGGATCTCCGCCTGCAGTCGATCGCGGTAAGCTTCGAGTTCGCGGGTGTCGAGGCGAGCGACCACGTCACCCTGATCAACCCGGGAGCCTTCCTCCACATTCAATTCGACGAGGCGTCCGGGGATGTCGGTGGAAAGTGCCGCACGGCGACGGGCAACGATATAGCCATTGGCCGCTGTGCCGGCTCTGGCCTTGGCTCCTCCACGCCTTTGAACCCGGGCGGTTTCATACTGGGCCTGCGAATCTTCCGTGACGCTGGGCCACTCTTTCCAGCCGATGTAACTGATCAAGACAAGCAGGATCAGCATGAACGGGCCTCTGGATGACTTGGCAGTCGGAGTGCGATCGATGCGCAGCCTGTTCAGATCCGGCTTTTCGGGGGAGGAGTTGCTCATTGACTTCAGTCCTGATTCTCACGGGCATTACGGGCTCACGGCCTGAATCGTTAATTCGGCCATCGGGGTGCAGTATAGCGGTTCAGATCTCAACCCCGGTAGTGATTTACCAGCCCTGCTCCTCTTTTGCTGAACGGATGCTGTCGTTGAGGGCTCTGATTTGCCGCTGCTTTGCTTCCGGGTTTCCGGGATAGCGAGTCTCCCTTTGCAGGGGATAGGCCTCGGTGCGCAGGTGCATCGGCATCGAATGACCCTGTCTCCGTCTTCGCTCCTCTCGCAGTTGACCCAATGCGACGGGGCCGACGACACTCGCCTGACCGGGACCTGCCGCAGCCTGGGTCATCACCCTTCCATCCATGTCGACGATCATGCTCGCTCCGGGCCATGAGAAGGGAGGGTAGTGATCGGCGGATGCCCCCTGATTACAGGCGACGACTGCCGCCAGATTCTCGACCGCTCGACTGCGATTGATGAGGGTCCACCAGTCGAGGGGTTCGGTGGCACCCCAGGGATCCATGTAGGCACTGATGCGGATCAGCACCTCGGCTCCACCGAGAGTCAGTTCGCGGCAGGTTTCCGGGAAGAGCCAGTCGTAACAGGTGGCGACTCCCAACTTTCCGATCTCGGTATCGGCGACGGGGAAGAGGGGTTCGTCGTAGCCGGGGATATCGTGGGGGCTGGTGTGAACCTCCCACGGAATCCACGGATTGACCTTGCGGTAGCGGGTGAGGATTTCTCCTTCGGGAGAAATGAGCACGGTGGTGTTGAAGAGGGCATCGGGCCAACGCGGGTCGACCTCGAGAAAGGATCCGCTCTGGATCCATACCTTGTGTTTCTGTGCCACTTTGGCGAGGCGATCGGTGTGGGGATTGGGGATTTCCACCGCCAGTTTCTCTACCAGCTCTTCGACCGTTTCGTAGATGGGACCGGCGTGGGCAAACTCCGGGAAGACGACGAGGCGGACATCGTGAAAGGGCTGGTAACCGACCACCGTGTTTTCCAGTTGTTCGATCAACCGGGTGGTCACTCCTTCCATCTCGTCGCGGTGACGGGGATGGGCATGATCGGTCTGACAGCAGGCGGCGTAGTAAAGCAACGGTCTTCCTTCCGCAGTCCTCGTTGGACTTGCTGAAAACAGCATATCGTCTTTCAGCGTGTGAGGCAGGAGGTTCGCAGGATCAATCCCTGTCGGTCACGGCGGATGGGTGGAGTTTTCTGTCCACTGTTTTGAGATTCGCTCTCCTGTTGCAGGGCGAGAGCACTGCCTCGCAACAGCAATCCATGGCCATGGCGTTCGCGGATGCGATCGACCTGTGGAAGCAGTTTCTGCCACTTCTGCTGTTGTGGCTCTTCACAGGTCGGAGAGCTTTCCCCCGGGCTGTCATCAGTGGAAAACAGTTCTGGCTGCGAGGCCTCAGGAACGAGATGGATTCCATCGAGGATCACACCGATGAAACGTACCGCCGTGCGCCGCTGCTGCAGGGCTCCGCGCAAACCCAGGGCAGTGGTGATCAGGGTCGGATCATCCTGACAGGGGTGACGCAGTTTCAGGCGGCGGCGATCGCGGATGTGGTCGCTGTAGGCGATCTGTACCGTCAGCCCTCTGGCGAGGAGTCCGCGACGGCGTAATTCGAGCGCCGCTCTTTCAGTCAGATATTCGAGCATCGCATCGAGGGTACGGGGACAGGCGACATCTTCATCAAAGGAAGTGCCCCGTTGAAGGGAACGGGGGACTTCGCGGCCTCCAATGATGCGATGATCTTCCCCCCGACAGCGTTGAAAAAGAATTTCTCCCTGACGACCGAAGAGTCCGCTGAGAGTGGGAAGTGTCAATTGCCGCAGCTCATCAACGGTGGCGATGCCGAGGCGCTGGAGACGTTCGGCACTGCGCGGGCCGATCCCCGGCAGTTCGATGATGGGCAACGCTCTCAGCAAGGCGTCCTCTTGTGTCGGGTCCAGGAGTCCGATGCCATTCGGTTTGTGTTGGCGGCCGATGAGGCGGGCGAACATGCGGTTGCGACCGAGGCCGACGGTGACCGTGAGCCCCGTGTTGTCGGTGACCTGTTGGCACAGCTTTTGTGCTTCGGCGACCGGATCGGGAAACAGTTTTTCGGTGCCGGAGAGATCGCAATACGCTTCGTCGAGATGCTCCTCCAGTCGTGGGGAGAGGGTTTCGCACAGGTCAAAGAGTTGTCGCGCATAGGACCGATACACCGATTCACGACCGCGAACGATGATCAGGGTCGGGCAGCGGCGCACCGCTCGTCCCAGGGGCATGCCAGCCCGGAGCCCGTGTTTGCGGGCTTCATAGGAGCAGGAGGCGATGACGCCACTGCCAACAGCGACCGGACGTCCGGCGAGGCGCGGGTTGCGAATCTGTTCGACGGACGCAAAGAACGCATCGATGTCGACGTGGAGCATCAGGGAGTGACGTCGTTTTCCGGTTTCAGAAGTGGAATTCAGGTCGGGAGTGGAATTGGCAGTGGGATTAAAGTCGGTTTTCATCAGCAATCCTTTTCAGGGGGGCGATGATCATTGCGAACATCTGTTCGCATCGCAACCCCCTTGTTGGCGATCCCTTGTTCCGGCAGTGGGTGGACCGCAACATGGCGCCAAATCGGCAAGGAAACGCCACGAGGCTCCAGTTGTGGACTGTTGGGGCTGATTTGCCGTAGGGAAAACCTGTGCCCGGGAGGGGAAAGCAACCTTGGAAACACTGCAGAGAACCGGCATCGACGAACACGGGGTGGAGACCCTGATCCTCGATCGCCCGGAGACGATCAACAGCCTCAATGGAGACATGGTGGCGGAGTTGTCGACCGCTCTCACCGCCATCGGGGAGGATCCCCAGGTTCGTGTCTTGCGCATCAAGGGACAGGGCCGTGGATTCATGGCCGGAGGAGACCTGCGCTGGTTTGCCGGCATGTTTGAAGCGGAAACCGACCCGGTAAAGCGTCGCGAGGTGGTTCTCGAAGAGATTCGCAAGGTCCACGACAGCATCCTCGCCATCGATCGGATGGAGATTCCCGTCATCGCCCAGGTTCATGGGGCCTGCGCCGGGTTCGGTCTGAGTCTGGCGATGGCCTGTGATCTGGTTGTGTGTGCGGATGACTGCAAGGTCACCCTCGCCTACAGCGGTATCGGCACCAGTCCGGATGGAGGATCGACCTATCAACTGGTGAGACGCGTCGGTCGCCAGAGGGCGATGCAGATGGCGCTGTTGAATGAAAGACTCTCCGGTAAGCAGGCAGAAGAGTGGGGGCTCTTCGCCCGCGCAGTTCCCGCTGAGGAACTCGAAGCGGCAACCTTGCAATGGTGCCATGGACTCGCGGCAGGACCCGCGGGGGCGTTGGCAAAAACCCGCCGACTGATCCGTTCGCCGGAGTATGATCTGGCAGCCGCTCTCGAAGCAGAGGCGCGCAACTTCAGTGAATGTGCCGGGGGAGAAGAATTCCCTGAAGGGGTTCGGGCCTTTCTGGAGAAACGTCGACCCGATTACCCCAGGAGATCCGGAGGTCAGGGATGAGCGCAGCAGAAGGAGCCCCATTGGCGGGCAAGGTGGTGTTCATTTCCGGGGGCAGTCGCGGGATCGGCAAGGCCATCGCCCTCAAGGCGGCGGCGGACGGAGCCAGGGTGGTGATCGCGGCAAAGACGGTCGATCCTCACCCCAAGCTTCCGGGAACGATTCACGAAACTGCGGAAGAGGTGCGTGCTGCCGGCGGCGAGGCTCTGCCGGTACAGATGGATATTCGCGATGACGATCTGGTCGATGCGGCCGTGGCCCGCGCCGTGGAAGAGTTTGGCGGGATCGATTGTCTCGTCAACAACGCCAGTGCCATCAACCTGACACCGGTTTCAGCGACGCCGATGAAGCGTGTGGATCTGATGTTTGATGTCAATGTCCGCGGGACCTACACCCTGACCCGGGCAGCGGCACCGGCGATGAAGGCGGGGGGACATATCGTCAACCTGTCGCCACCGCTTTCGCTGAACCCGGTCTGGTTTGCCCGTCATACCGCCTACACCATCTCCAAATACGGCATGAGCATGTGCGTGCTGGGCATGGCAGAAGAGTTTCGATCCTCAGGAATTGCGGTCAATGCACTGTGGCCACGAACCGTGATCGACACCGAAGCCTTGCGAATGATTCCCGGAGTGGATCGCAGGGCGACTCGCCAGCCGCAGATCATGGCAGACGCCTGGCATGCACTGGTGCAACAGGACCCCGGAGCAGTGACGGGGCAGTTCCTGCTGGATGAGGAGATTCTGGCACGGGTGGGGATCACGGATCTGGAGGCCTATGCCAGTGATCCACAGGTGCCACCGATGCCGGATCTATTTGTCGATGGGCCCGGTTCCCTTTTCGATCAGGGTTGATCGGCGCTCATCTTTTTCAGCTCTTCGAGAACGTTGGGGGCGAGGGGGACTTTTTTGCCCGTCGCATATTCCACCTCGACGATGCGCGAAGAGCCGAGGGCGACGATGCGATCGTGAGTGATGGAACGGATGCGGTGTTCGAGGGTATAGCGATCGGTGCCGATGTCGGTGACGCGGATGGCAGATCGCAATTCCTCCGGAAAGACGACTGGCGCCCGAAAGATACATTCGACTTTTGCGAGGATGGGACCACTGACGGTTCCGGGGCCCAGATTTCCGCTGCCGATTCTGCGAAACCCCTCGAAACGGGTCTCTTCAAACCAGCCGATAAAACGGGTGTTGTTGACGTGACCAAGGGCATCCATGTCACCCCAGGTCACATGCAGGGGGATCTCCAAGGGCCAGTAATCATCGGCGTCGGAATCTGCCATCGGTGACCTTTCCTGAAAGTGTGTTTTTGCCGGTTGGCAGGAGTATGCCACAGGGGAGCGGGAAATGTTGAATCAGGGCTCAATTCCTTCACGGATTTTCGATTTTGGCCAAACCCCTGAAAGTCGGGATCCCCCGGGAAAGTGTCATTGAAATCGGGTCTCCCCTTGTTCAGCCCCCCTCCA
>JAAXJX010000015.1:0-3805 GCA_012269595.1 Planctomycetia bacterium
CTGCCAAACCGGTCAGCAAGATACACATTCTCGTCAGTGAATTGATCAAGCCCCAAATACAGGCCATCGAATCTTCGCCGGGAGAAGCGGATTTGCATGGCACTCTGGGATTGATGTACGAAGCCAACGAAATCTGGGAACCGGCGATTCGCAGTTTCCAGAATGCCTGTGATATCGACCCGGGTAACTCACTCTGGCAGGTTCATTTGCATCGGTGCCGACTGGCACATGGAAGTTCTTCCGGAGAACGGGATCGGATGGAAGTGCTGCTTCCGCGCTTCCCTGCAGACGCCCCCTTCAACTATGCGCTCGGATCGCTGAGGCTTGAGGATGGTGATTTCTCAGGGGCACGCGAACTCCTCGACCGAAGCCTGCAGCTTCAAACCGGCGAGCCGGCAACCCATCTGGCACTCTCCCGACTGGAGTTGCTCGTGGGGAATGCTGAGCGTGCACTTTTCCATGCTGAGCAGGCGATGATCAAGGCTCCGGGACAGCCTGCAGTCAGACAGGCAAAGGGGCTCGCCCTTCAGGCATTGGGGAAACGGGATCAGGCCGCCGTCGAGTTGGAGATGGGTAAAGGAGCACGCCCCCTTCAGTTCCCGGATGAAGGCATGCGAAAACTGTCCGGTTACTTCGCCACCCCCCAAAAGCAGATCAACCTTTCCTCAGATCTGATTCAAGTCGGACAACATCAACGCGCAGTACAATTAATGTTGAGAGTGCTTTCACTGGAACCCGGGAACAGAGACGCACTCAATACTCTGGCAATTGCGTTACAAAAACTGAAGCGCTACGAGGAAGCACTCGAGAAACTGCAGTTGGCTCGTAAATCAGACCCCGACTACTTCCCCACCTACATCAATCTTGCCGTTCTTCACCTCGAAATGAATCGTCCCGAGCGCTCGATTGAACCAGCAAGGAAAGCCGTCAAGATTGCTCCCGAAAATTCGGTGAGCCACCGGTTATTGGGTATGGGGCTGGTACGAACCGGTAGTTATGCGGAAGCACTGACATCATTTGAAGAAAGCCTGCGCCTGCAACCTGACAACTTTGAATGCCATGCGGCTGCCAGCGAAGCGGCCATGGCACTTCGCCAAAATGAGCGAGCGGAAGGACATCTCAACAAGGCCGTCGCTCTGAGACCGGAGTATCTTCCGACCCAGGTAAACAAGGCTTTCCTTTTGATGCGAATGAACAGGCCTGAAGAATCTGAAGCACTGATCAAGAAACTTCTCAAGGATTCCAACGAACACCCCCGCGTGGTGGACGCCTATCAAAAGCTTCGCAAGAATTTCAAATCCAGGAGTCGACAGCCATGATTTCAATTCGGATCCCCCACCCTCTTCTCCTGCTCCTGCTCGCAACTGTGAGCATCCTCGGTGGCTGCTCCACCGAATCGGCTTCTGCTCCTGACCTAACAGGACAATCGGATGTTCCTGCGGGGCCCCCGGTTTTTGCACCGTTAAACGATTCCTCAGGTTTTTCATTCCAACACTCCCTGGGAGATGAACGTCGTTACTGGATCCCCGAAACCGTGACTGGAGGCGGCGCTCTCTTTGACTTCGACAACGATGGCGATCTCGATATCTATTGTGTCCAGGCGGGGGGTGACTGTGGCGGCGATCGCAGCACTGCACCCGGCAATCAACTTTTTCGCAACGATGGAAACCTGACCTTTACTGATATCACTGCAACCGCAGGGGTTGGAGATCAGGAATATGGGATGGGGGCCAGTTGTGCCGACGTCGATGGAGATGGCGATGTGGATCTCTTCGTCAGCAATCGGGGTCCAGACGTTCTTTACCTGAATAATGGAGACGGAACCTTTTCTATTGCTCCGGACAGTCCGGATCTGACTCGAGATGGTTTTTCTGCCTCAGCAGGATTTTGTGACCTGGACGGTGATGGTCTGCCCGAACTTTACGTCACCCAGTACATCCTTTGGAGCACCGAGAAAGAACTGAAGTGCGGAACAGGACTCGGTTCCGATTACTGCTCCCCCAATAACTACAATGCTCCTGCTCCTGATCGGCTCTTCAAAAATCTGGGCGAAGGCAAGTTCAAGGACATCTCCGAAGAAGCGGGATTGCGTACCGCATACGGCAACGGACTTGGAGTGGTCTTTGGAGACTTCAATCTTGATGGTTCGACCGATATCTACGTCGCCAATGATGGATCGCCGAATCAGTTGTGGATTCAAAAGGAAAATCTGCGTTTTACGGATGAGGCGGTCGCCATGGGTTGTGCCGTCAACATGATGGGCGTTGCGGAAGCGGGCATGGGAGTTCAGGCCGCTGACGTCGATGTCGATGGAGACCTCGACCTCTTCATGACCCACATCCGTAATGAAACCAATACCTGGTACCGTAACGACGATGGGATTTTTACTGACGCCACCGTTACTACAGGTCTCGCCCGCGCCAGTCGCGATGCCACCGGCTTTGGAATGGGTTATTTCGATTTTGACAACGACGGTATTCTCGATCTTTACATCGCCAACGGTGGTGTCATTCGAACAGAGAACAGAACCGACGGATCAGATCCCTATGCGGAACCGGATCAACTTTTCAGTGGTCAGAAGGACTATCGTTTCAAAGAGGTGTTTCCCAAGGGTGGTTGGAACCAGCAAACTTCCTACACCGGTCGAGGTGCTGCTTTTGGAGATCTGGATCGCGATGGAGACATTGACGTTCTGGTCATCAACTGCGATGGCCCCGCAAAACTCCTTGTCAATCAGTGCCAAACTCCAGGAAACTCTGTTTCGCTTGAACTGATCCAGAAAAATGGCCAGAAGGCGGAGGGTGCGCGGGTCGAGGGGCAGCTTGGCGATCTCAAGATTCACCGTCAGGCAACGCGTCATTACTCCTACTGTGTCTCCAATTCTCCCCTTCTGCATATTGGGTTGGGAGGAGAATCGGCATTGAGGAGCATCCGTGTTCATTGGCCCAATGGGGAAACCTCGGAACATGGCGATGTGTCCGCCGGCTCAAGGATTCAGATCATTCAGCCCTGAATCTCTGCTCCGGACTGGTATCGCCCAGCATGCCGGGATCCAGAATCCGCACTTTTACAAAAATGTCCCTAAGTTGTTACTGCCAAACAACCTGCCCATATATTTCCGACCTGTAGACCTGTCAGAACTGTCCGGCAAGGGAGAATTTACCGTTTTTTGAGCCGTGGATTCTCTAGGTTGCGTGCCTACCGATAGTCCAATAATATCGAGGGAATGGATTCTGGGCCTTATCCCCGGATTCCTGAATGGGCTTAAGAAAAAATTAGATATCTGGATACGTTTTGCAGATCACCATCTTGTGTGGGTGGCTCTTGCAAACATTCCTGTAAATGTTGTGTTCTGAATTTTGTCTGAAATTTTTGTGAGGTGTGAGTCGGTTTCCGTTGCTCTATGTCGCTTCGGAAAACTGATCATTGGATAAAAGGAGAAAGGCTTCCTTATGAACGCTTCTCGATGTACTTGGCTTGCAGCTTTAGTGGCTGCACTTCTCTGGATCGGCGGTCCGGTCCATGCCCAGGGTGATACCTGTGCTGAGGCGACCGTGGTTACCGACGGGATTACTCCCTTCGATAACACTGGGTCCGTGGCTGATGGACCGTCCGATTGTGACAGCAACATGGCCGCCGATATGTGGTTTTCGTACACCGCTCTTGACGACGGTACTGCCACCTTCGAGACCTGCGGATCTGCAGGGACCCTCGATGACACAGTGCTGATCGTTTACGACGGTGCTGCATGCCCTGTCGCTGGCGATGCATGCCTTGCCTCTGATGACGACGGCTGCACCACCCC